>JAYQBG010000061.1:0-1698 GCA_038137215.1 Alphaproteobacteria bacterium | reverse complement strand
CTCCCACGCCGCCAAAGATGACACCGTATCTTCGGAGGTTCTCCCGATGGACTCGCGCGGTTTGTTCATAGATTTCCAGGCAATGACGCGGGCTATGGAGGAAGCAAAAATAGATGGCGAAGAAGAGCAGGGGATGAAGGACGATCGCGAGAGCGATCGTCAGGACGATTTCGAGACTTGATCGGAAGTGCTCACGAGCGGCAACCGCGGCGCCGACGATACTGACGGCGAGGATGGTCGGACCGAATGCGCCCAAGGTGTTGACGAGTGCCGCGGCGCTGGGTTCTGCGGTCAAGGTCGCAAAGACCGAATCTACGGTATCGGGATGTTGCCAAGTCGGAAGTATGATGATGGCGATCCCGATTGGTAGTCGGAGGATTGTCGGCAGGCTTTCTTTCCAATCTACGGAGAAGTGAATGGCGGAGACGATCAGGAATGTCAGCAATGCCGGAGCGGGCAAGAGTGTCCACAGCCAGAAGGCGGCGGCTGCGATGCTGGCGTAGATTAGGAGAAAGGACGCCAGTTCACGGTAGGAATGCCAGAGTCCGGCATTGCGGGCGACTTGTGGATCGAGTGCACCGTGAGGGAGACCCAGCAACCCGACCCCAACGCACAACAGTACTACAACCATTTCGTTGCTGAATCCGACGCCGAAATATGTTGCGGCGAGGGAGACTGTGGCGATCAGCACGTAGATCGTGGTGATCAAAGCATCAGATTGGCGAGTGAGAGAGCTCATGGAGTGGTGAGCGATGCCGTTCTCTAGGACTTATGACTCCCTGGACGAAAGGCTTTGCGGGCAAGGCGGTGACGGCTCGGAACAAGTCCCAGCCGCTGGGATGACCATTCATGAAACGCACGAAGGAATCTGCGGAAAGGCCTTTCGCCACCGCTATCATCATTTCTGGGCTGCGTTCGGGGTACTGCTTCAGGACACGGAGGAACAGGTCGTCCATGCGCTGCATCCAGCAAGGATCCGGCTCATGGCCGTGGGCTTTGCCAGTGGCCAGGTACTTCACGGCACATTCGCGTGCCCAAGTCTGAATGCGCTGAAACGCATATCCCGTAGCCGGTCGAATGCCCCCGCCGAGGACGCCTGCTCTCACGATCCGTGAATCCGGCTGGGTCGACGTAGGTGGCTGTCCCATGGGGAGACAGCCGGACTCTGTCCGCAGCACGCGATAGTGGCCCTGAAACCGTTCGCGAAGATCCGCGTGCAAACGCGGTTCGAGGTCTTGTGGGACACGCGTGGTGAACCAGGTCTTTTCAATCAATGCGGTGTTGTCGCTGACCGGGAGGCAATAATTGAAGCAGAGGCCAAATTCGTCGGTGTGCAGATCTTCCATGAGGCCGGCGGTGGTGGAATCGAAACGTTCCCGATTGGTCACAACTTCTTTGCCGATGAAAACCTGCCAGAGGTGTGGTTGCCGATTCGGTTCGTGCCGACTGTATCGGGTGTCGACGATCTGTGCTGCCCGATACGCTCCACGTGAGGTGGTGACTTTGACCGCCTTTGACCCTTCCTCAACTCCTTGGATATCGCATCCGGTCACAAGTTTGATGTTTCGATTGCCGCGAATAGCTCCGTGAGCATCGGCGTAGTATCTGGCCGCTGGAATCATCTGATAAGAAAAGCGGACCCCCCGATGTGTGACCGCGGCAGCAAGTGATGAAAAACGCCAGCTCGGCCAGGTGTGG
>JAYQBG010000060.1:0-1712 GCA_038137215.1 Alphaproteobacteria bacterium | reverse complement strand
GGCCAGCCGTGGAGCAGCACAAGCGGCGGGCCGTTGCCACATTCGCGATAGGCTTGTGTGATTCCGTTTGCCTTGATGACCTTCCGTTCGATCTCAACCATGAATGTTCCTGCAAATGACGGTGACCGCGCGCAAGAAGACGTGATGCGCGCACTTCTGGACGCTGATCTGATCCTGCGCTACGGTTTTTCAAATGACAATCATTTCCCAAGCGCAGAGCGACTTTGACGGAATTGAGCTGGTTTCCGGTGTCGGAACACGTGCGAACCGGGAACTGTGTGTCATGTCTTTCGTGGCCCTGATGGCCGGAGAACGGCATACAGACCGTCCGGCAACAGCCTGCCCGGTCATTGCGTCCTACGTGATCAAGATCAACGATGCGATCGATTGCGATACGCGTCAGAAACTCAAGCCCTTTGCGGCCCGGATCATGGGAACCAATGACGGCCGCCGCCGAGAGCGTGCCTGGGTTCTGGCACGGGAATGCGTGAACGATGTTTTCGCGCGCGAACTCGAGGATGCCGGTGCGCCCGGTGAAGTTATCGCGGCCCTGCCCCGGATGCCTGTTTCGGTTAATACATTATTTGATTTCAAAACATTGTCCGATAATCTTTACGCTTTAGGTCGGCAGTTTGGCATCGATAGGAACCGGCTCTACGATCTCCGCTACATGCTGCGTGCCATGGCACGCGACAGTGACGAGTTGATGGCAAGCGCAGCGGCCGTTCTCATCGTGGACTGCGCGCGTCTCGACAAGGGCCCGATCACGAAAAACACGTACTGGAACAAGGCCATCGAGATGTTCGCCCGTTTGTGTGATGTCGGTGAAGGAAACCGGGTTCCGGTTCCGGTGATGGAGGAACGCCTGCAAGCCGATGCGAATCGGGACAGGATGGCGGAAGCCTATCCGCCGATGCTTCTCTGGGTGTTTCCAGAACTGCGAAAACCCCTCAAACCCGCAGAATAATAGTGTTCTGAATTTCGTTCATTTTGGGGCGCATACATCAATCCGTTGAATTGGTCTGCGCCGAGCCCAAAGTCTGTTACAGACACTTAACGCAATCAGGAGGGGTGCATGGGGGTCGTTGAGACCATCGCGCTGACGATGGGGGTAGCCTGGGCGAGCGGAATAAACCTCTACGCCACCATTGCAACTCTCGGCCTTCTGGGCGTCACGGGGAACATCGACCTGCCCCCGGACCTCGAGATTCTGATGGATCCCCTGGTCATCGGTGCCGCCGGCTTCATGTATTTTGTGGAGTTCTTCGTCGACAAGACGCCCGGCGTGGATTCCGGCTGGGACACGCTTCACACCTTCATCAGAATTCCCGCAGGAGCAATTCTGGCCGCCGGCGCAGTCGGCGATGTCGGAGCCGGCGCCGAACTTGCGGCAGTGATTGCCGGCGGCACGCTGGCGGGCGCGACTCATTTCACAAAGGCAGGAACCCGGCTTGCGATCAACACATCGCCCGAACCCGTGTCGAACTGGACGGCTTCCTTTGCTGAAGACATTGCCGTTATCGCCGGATTGTGGGCCGCGCTATACCATCCCTGGGTGTTCCTTGGCTTCCTGGCAGCTTTTATCATCCTGATGATTTGGCTCCTGCCCAAGATCTGGCGCGGGGTGAAGGCGGTCTAGCGGAAAATCCAGAGGCTTGTGGGCAACAAGCCTCCGGATGAGAGTGCCGGTGTTTCACCGGGCACCGGGAATG
>JAYQBG010000059.1:0-1754 GCA_038137215.1 Alphaproteobacteria bacterium | reverse complement strand
AGCATGTGGCGGACCGCTATGACCTGAACCGCGACATCACCTTCGAAACCCGTGTCGAGGCCGCAACCTTCGACGAGCACAGCAACACGTGGCTGGTGAAAACAGACGGCGGTGAGACCATACGGTCGCAGTATTTCATTATGAGCGTCGGTTGCCTGTCGGTTCCGATCAAGCCCCGGTTCGAGGGCGCGGAGGATTTCAGCGGCGAAGTGTATCAGACCAGCGTCTGGCCCAAAGAGCCAGTCGATTTTAAGGGCAAGCGTGTCGGCGTTATAGGAGTGGGGTCGTCGGCGGTGCAATCCGTCCCCCTGATTGCCGAGGAAGCGGAGCACGTATACGTCTACCAGCGGACGCCGAATTTCGTGGTCGAGGCGCAGAACCGCCCGATCGGCAAGGAAGAGGCCTCGGCCATAAAGGCCGATTACAAAGGATACCGGCAAAAGGCCTGGGAGGTTCAGTCGGCCTTCTTGTTTCCGCGTCACGACGAGTCTGTGTTCGATCTGTCGGCGGACGACCGCAAGGCCCGTCTTGACGAACAATGGGAAGTCGGCGGTCTGCCGTTTCTCGGCGCGTTCAGCGACATTCTGACCAACGACAATGCCAACAGGGAAGTCGCCGATTATTGGGAAAGCCGGATGCGCGCTGTGGTCGGGGATCCCAAGGTTGCCGATCTGCTGACCCCGGACGAGCCGATCGGTTGCAAACGCCTATGTTCCGGCACAAATTATTACGAGGTCTACAACCGGGATAACGTCACTCTGGTCGATGTGTTCGATTCCGGGATCGAACGTCTGACACCCACCGGGCTACGGGCCGCCGGCCAGGACTTCGATCTCGATGTGATCATCTATGCCACCGGGTTCGACGCCATGACCGGCGGGGTGACGAAGATCGCCATCACCGGTACGGGCGGACAGACCATTCAGGAAAAGTGGGCCGACGGCCCGCGCACCTATATCGGCCTGACGATCTCAGGTTTCCCCAATATGTTCAACATGGTGAGTGCGGGCAGCCCGTCGGTCCTGGCGACCATGGTGACCGCTGCCGAACAGCACGGCGACTGGGTGGCCGATTGCCTCGACTTTATGCGCAAGAACGGACACACCCGCATCGATGCCACGCCGGAGGCGGAGGCGGACTGGGTGGCCGAAGTAGACCGCGCGGCTAGCTTATCGCTCCGCGTGAAATGCGATTCTTGGTACGTCGGTTCGAATGTCGCAGGCAAGGCGCGCGTCTTTGCTCCCTACATTGGAGGCTGGCCGCCCTATGTTGCAAAGTGCGAGGCGATAGTGGCTAACGGGTACGAGGGTTTCGACCTGTCTAACCGATGAAGTTGACGATACCGGTTGTCTAGCCTTCGTGAGCCACCTGCAGGTAGTTGTCTGAGGCGTCCTTCAGAGAATGCCTATGGGAGGATTTCTCTCGCCGTTCCTCGAATAATTCGCGGCAACCGGAAAGGATGATTGTGTGACGGACAGAAGAGAAGTGGCGGCCCGCATTGCCGAACAGGCTGCCGGGTGCGGAGTAGAGATCGTCGCCAGTCTGCCCGACAACTGGATGTCGGAAGTCATCCTCACCTTCGATGCTGACGACCGGTTCCGCCATGTGCCGGTCAATCGCGAGGAGTCTGCTGTCGGGCTATGCTCCGGCGCGTTCCTGTCGGGAACCGGCTCGCTGGCGGTGATGGGAGCGTCGGGGTTGATGACGCTGATCTACGCCATTACCAAGATCAACTATACCTACGAAATTCCGAT
>JAYQBG010000058.1:0-1796 GCA_038137215.1 Alphaproteobacteria bacterium | reverse complement strand
GTCCGGGATCGGGCGAGTACCAACGGCCAGACAGGCCTCCTGGCGACCCTGCTCAAGGAAGATGTCCGGATGCGGGACTTCCTCGGCGAACTCATGGCCGCATGAAACCGGCGAATGCCATCTCGGCGAGCATCCTCCGCGTCCGCTCGCGCACGCCCTTCTTTGGGGCTCTGGCCATGTTCGTGCGGCACGAGTTGAGTGAGGCGATCCCCACCGCATGCACCGACGGAAAAACGGTGACTTTCAATCCCGGTTTTGTAGCCGGGCTCTCACCCGCCGAGCTGGCGGCCGTGATGCTCCACGAACTCCTGCATGCGGCCCTGCTGCACGCCGAGCGACGTGGAAAACGCGATGCGCTGATCTGGAACGTGGCCGCGGACATCGTGGTCAACGGGATCATTCGCCGGGAAACCGGGCGGACCGGGGAGCAGTTGATCGTGTTGCCAGATTCGGCTCTGGTGGACCCCGAACTGGAGGACCTGGAGGTGGAAGAGGTCTACGAAGTTCTGCTCCAACGAGCCGTGCCCATCGAGATCAACTGGATCGGGATGGATGTAGCCACGGAGCCGACCGAATCTTCCCCCGAAGAAGTGAAGCAGCTGGAGGGTGAATGGCGTCAGGCCTGGAGACAGGCAGCGACGACCTTGGCACTTACAAATCATGGCCGGTTGCCTGCCGGATTGCGTCGCCTCGTCGATGCCGTCACCGCTCCGCAACTCGACTGGCGGACAATGCTCTGGCGGCACGTGGTCCGCACCCCCGTGGACTACGGAGGCTTCGACCGGCGCCACGTATCCAGGGGACTCTACCTTGAAGAACTGGAAGGAGAATCCGTGAACGTGCGAGTGGCCGTGGACACCAGTGGATCGGTCGGTCAACAGGACCTCGGCCGATTCGTTGCCGAGTTGCGGGAGATCATCCGCCTGTATCCGCACATCAACGCCAGCCTCTATTTTGCAGATGCCCAGTTGTACGGACCGTATCGACTGACAGATGACGACCTCCAACGCCCCGAGGGTGGCGGTGGTACATCCTTTGTTCCGTTCTTCGAGGAGATTGAAAGCAACGACGATGTTGGCCCGGACACGCTGCTGGTCTACCTGACCGACGGCTTTGGCAAGTTTCCGGAGCGTCCGCTGGCGCCCCCCGTCCTTTGGGTGGTCACGCCTGGCGGCCTGGAGACCGAATATTTTCCTTTCGGCCAGGTTTGTCGTCTCCGCACGGAATGAAGAGTAGGTAGAGCGATCGTAGCCGTCCGCTACCTTGGCCGAGGTAATCTCGCGATATTTGAGGCCGGGCCGCTTAACCGGCACTGGATGTGACAGGTCGATCGGCCGGGAAGACCGCGGAGTCTGCATGGATGGTTGCACATTCATCGCCGCTTGCCGGTCCCGGGACCTCCACCGCTGACAATGTTTCTCGAACGCGGCTGTTCACATCTCAGGCGATTCTCGGGATCGAAGTTCCGCCACGCTCGATTGAGACGCCGTTCTTCTCTTCTCCGGTTGGCTTCGCGCTCCAATTCTCTCTCTTCCCTTTGGTTCATTTATCGATTTGGGTTGTGATTGGCAGGATGTGAATCGGGCACTGGGCATTAGATAATGTCGCTCTCGCCCAACCTTGGTCGGATACCTCGCGGACGAAATCCATGAGCGTTCCGTGTGCGCCACTCCAGATCGTTCCAGGTTGACTGATGATCGATTCCTGCGTGGTAGGCCGCTTGTTCGAGAAAGGCGTCGGCTTGCACCAGACTCTTAATGCAGCATGATCCCACTGCCATGCAGGTGTCCGTATCA
>JAYQBG010000057.1:596-1857 GCA_038137215.1 Alphaproteobacteria bacterium | reverse complement strand
CCTTCGAGCACGCTGTTGGGGAAAATGCGTGCGCGAATTTCCGGATCGACCTCGGCATCACCGTGCATTTCGCCTTTCACCTGAAGATCCGGCGCCTGTTCGCTCACCATGAGCCGGGCCTGACGCATTTTGAGGGCCGATGCCGAGTTCGAACTGCCGAAATTCGAATGGGAGAGCAATGCCACCCGGGGCACAATGCCAAACCGCCGTACCTCTTCGGCCGCCAGCAGCGTCATTTCTGCGATTTCCTCCGCGCTCGGGTCGGGCCTGACATAGGTGTCAGTGAGAAAATAGGTCCCGCTCGAGAGGATCAGAAAGGACACAGCCGACATGGCACGCACGCCGATCCGATGTCCGATGATGTCCTCGATATGGCGCAGATGACGGTCATACCGACCCGCGCTGCCACAAATCATGGCGTCGGCATCGCCACGCATCACGGCAAGCGCCGCAATCACGGTCGAGTTGGTTCGCACCCGGGTGCGCGCCTCATCGGGCGACACCCCACGCCGCTCCGCCTGTTCGTGGTACAGGGTCCAGTATTCCCGGTAGCGCGGATCGTCTTCGGGATTGATGACCTCGCAATCCTCACCCGGCTTGAAATTGAGCCCCAGCCGCTCCACCCGGTTGAGCACGACATCCGGACGCCCGATGAGGATGGGCTTGGCGATACCTTCATCGATGGCCGCCTTGGCAGCCCGCAGAACACGGTCATCCTCGCCCTCGGCCAGCACTGCGCGTTTCACATCCGCCTTGGCCCGGTCGAAGGTGGGCCGCATTAGCATGTCGGAGCGGAAGACGAAACGGCCCAGACGCTCGACATAGGCATCGAAATCCTCGATGGGACGTGTCGCGACGCCGGACTCCATGGCCGCGCGCGCCACCGCGGGTGCGACCTCCACGATCAGGCGGGGATCGAAGGGGCTGGGGATGATCGAGTCCGGCCCGAACTTGGTCACCTTGCCACCATCAGCCGATGCCACAACCTCGGAGGTGGCCTGCATGACCAGATTAGAAATTGCATCCACTGTGGCGATCTTCATCTCTTCGTTGATGTCGGTCGCACCGACATCCAGCGCGCCCCGGAAGATATGCGGGAAGCACAGCACGTTGTTCACCTGGTTTGGATAGTCCGACCGCCCGCTTGCGATCAGCGCGTCCGGGCGGGCCGCTTTGGCATCTTCCGGCATGATTTCCGGCGTCGGATTGGCCAGCGCGAAGATCAGCGGCGTATCAGCCATTTTCTTGACCATTTCCGGCG
>JAYQBG010000057.1:0-586 GCA_038137215.1 Alphaproteobacteria bacterium | reverse complement strand
GGTGCGGACAGGCCAAGAAAGATATCGGCTCCCGCGATCACATCATTGAGGGTCCGGGCCCCGATCTCGGCGGCATAAACCTCAAGATACGGGTTCATCTTCTCGCGGCCCTTGTAAACCACCCCGTCGATATCGGTCAGCGTCACATTCTCGCGCGGCAGCCCCATACTCACCAGAAGGTTTACACAGGCGAGCGCTGCCGAACCCGCTCCCGAGGTCACAAGCCGGACATCCTCGATCTTCTTGTCGGCCAGCCGCAATGCATTGCGCACCGCCGACCCGACGATAATTACCGTGCCGTGCTGATCGTCATGAAACACCGGGATGTTCATCCGTGCGCGCAATTGCTTCTCGATCTCGAAGCACTCAGGTGCCTTGATATCCTCCAGATTGATTCCCCCGAAGGTCGGCTCGAGCGCCGCAACCACATCGACGAAGCGATCGACCTCGGACTCATCGACCTCGATATCGAACACATCGATACCCGCGAATTTCTTAAATAGTACGCCCTTGCCCTCCATCACCGGCTTGGACGCCAGGGGGCCTATATTTCCGAGCCCGAGGACGGCGGACCCGTTTGTGACGA
>JAYQBG010000056.1:0-1905 GCA_038137215.1 Alphaproteobacteria bacterium | reverse complement strand
CGTTGCCGGTTCAGGAGCGCGCAGATAGGCTCCGACATCTTCGATCTGATCCCAGAACAGAGCTGTCACGCGGCCGTCAGGCTCGACGGCGGCTTGCAGTTCGACGACACGGTTGGTTGCGGACACCGACGCGGTCAGGTGCTCAAGACGGTCTTCGATCCACTTCACGGGGCGGGCCGCGATGCGGGCGCAGGCAGCCATCAGAACGATATAGGGGAATACTCCCTGCTTGACCCCAAAACTGCCGCCGGAATTCGGCGGGGTGCGCAGTCGCAGCTTGCTTCCAGGAACCTTCAGCGCACGCGCGATTACGGGATGAATCGAAAACGGACCCTGGAAGTTCGCCTGAATGTCATATCCGGTACCGTGCGGATCGTATTCGGCCAGAACCCCGTAGGTTTCCATCGGCGTGCAGGAATTGCGGGGATAGCGGACCTTGACCGCGATGCAGCGTGGAGCAGCCTCGCGGGCAGATTCTGGGTCACCATAGCGGAATGTGCGTTCCGAACCGAGGTTGTTTTCAAGTTCTTCGTGCAGGACATACGCGTTCATGTCCAAGGCGGCCTCAGGGTCGATCACCGGCGGTAACGGGGTGTAGTTCACCTCGATCAGGTCAAGCGCATCTTCGGCAACATAACGGTCTTCGGCCAGCACAACCACCACCGGTTCCCCGACATATCGCGCGCGATTCACAGCCATCGGCCAGCATTTGATCGGAATTTTGACGCCGACCATCAGGGGTTCCGACACTTTGGCCAAGGCGGTGCCGTCGATTACCGCAGCCACACCCGGCAAAGCGCGGGCGCGACTACTATCTATCGAGACAATGCTGGCATGGGCATGTGGAGCGCGCAGAATAGCGGCGTGCAACGTGCCTACGGCGAAGGGCAGGTCGTCAATGAATTGTGCCGATCCGGACAGGAGCGCGCCATCCTCGATGCGCTCTTCCACGTCCGCTGTCTTTGTATCAAATGCCATTAATGGCAGCCTCCCTGATGAGCGTATTCGAGCTCTTATCAGGTACGCTGGATTACAATCTGGCCGTAAATCGATACCGAGGCATCGCAGAATTTACCCTAGAGTCTCAAAGATGGAAGGCTTCGCCTATATCCCCGATCCGGGCGATGGACCGAAACTGGCTGGGCGCAACACCGGCGTGATCGCGGAAAAAGCGGGTAAAGTGCGCTTGGGTGGAAAAGCCGAGCTTATCGGACATTTGGCCAAAACTCATATCGCCATTGACTGTTCCGAAAATGGCCTGCTCCAGTCGCACAACATTCAGAAAGACGCGCGGGCTTACGCCGGTCGAGGCTTCGAACACACGGAAGAAATTGGCGCGGCTCATGCCTGCCTCTGCCGCCAGTCGCTCGATATTGTCGACCTCGCCCGGTTCGCGTCGGATCATGGCTATGGCTTTTCGTACGCGCCAGTCCACCGATTGCACGCGCGACGCCTCGCGCAGTCCCGCCCCGACACTGCGCCATTCTGTAAAGCGTTCGATCACGGCGATCATCAGGTCACCGAGCAATTTCTCGTGCTCTACGACATCCGTCGGCGCATGGATCATGGACGTGGCCAGCGCCATCGACAATTTGCGGATGTTTAGCGTTATGGCACCTGTGGCGGATGCGAAGAACCCGGCATCGCCTGACGAAGCCCAATTCTTTCGGAACTCTGCCAGCCAGATCGGTTCAATATAGAGGGCAAGGATTAGGCAACGCGGCCGATCCGGCTTATGAACATAGGCATGCGGCGTCCAGGCATTCACCAAAACAGCGCTTTCATCCGTGAGGTGCGCTACAGTCTCGCCGACAAGAAACTGCGTGTCAGCACCATCGACTTTCAAAAGGACATGGCAGTGGGGATGAGCGTGCCGCACAAGATTGCGATCCATGTCCAGTAGTG
>JAYQBG010000055.1:0-1916 GCA_038137215.1 Alphaproteobacteria bacterium | reverse complement strand
ACTACTACTTCGAAACCCAGGATGAACGCTACCCCACCCTGATGAAGGCCGCCGAGATGGCCAGGAAGCAGGAAACCGACCTCGCTGCCAAGATCGTCACCTCCATGATCATGCAGGACAACGCCGCCAAGCCGCGCATGACCTACATGCTCGACCGCGGCCAATATGACAAACCGCTCACGAATGCCGTGATGAAGCCAGGCGTCCCGGAAGCTCTCGGCACGTTGCCGGAAGGGGCCCCGGCCAACCGGCTCGGGCTCGCCCAATGGATGACCCGTGCCGACCATCCGCTCACCGCTCGCGTCGCAGTCAACCGCATCTGGGCGCTTTTCTTTGGCGACGGACTCGTCACCAGCCAAGCCGATTTCGGCAACCAAGGCTCGCCACCGAGTCACCCGGAACTGCTCGACTGGCTTGCGGTTGACTTCGTCGAACACGGTTGGGATGTAAAACGACTCGTCAGACAGATCCTGATGTCGCAGACCTATCGACAGGACAGCCACGCCACGGATCGCATCCTGAATCTTGATCCGCTCAACCGCCTCATGTCCCGTGGCCCCCGTTTCCGGCTGCAGGGTGAATTCATACGCGACCTTGCCCTCTCCGTTTCCGGTCTCCTGAACGGCCCGATCGGCGGTCCTGGTGTGAAACCCTATCAACCGCCCAACATCTGGAACGAAGTGTCGCTCAACGGTGGTTTGCGCTATCCGCAGGACAAGGGCGACAGACTCTACCGACGCAGCATCTACACCTATTGGAAGCGTTCCGCACCGATGCCGAACATGCTGATCTTCGACGCCCCCACTCGTGAGAAGTGTGTGGTCAAACGCGAACGCACCAACACCCCGTTGCAGGCGCTCGTCACCCTGAACGATCCCCAGTTTGTCGAAGCCGCCCGAGCGCTGGCCCAACGGCTGATCTCAGAAGGCGGCGAGAAAACTGCCGACCGCATCAACCTCGCCTACCGGCTCACCACCTCTCGCGCAGCCAACAGCCGTGAAATCTCCATCCTGACCGAAACGCTGGAAGAACAGATCGCGACCTTCAAGGACAAGCCCGAACAGGCAAAACAGTTCCTGGAAGTCGGCGAATCCAAGCGTGACGAATCGATCGATGCCGCCGAGCACGCCGCCTGGACAGTCATCTCTCAGCTGATCCTTAATCTCGACGAATCCCTCACCCGAGGCTGATCTCATGAACGACTTGCACGAAACCGCACTCGCATCCTCCCGTCGTCAGTTCCTTTGCCGCTCCGGACTCGGCATGGGCGCCGCCGCGCTCAGCACGCTGATCGATCCTTCCGTGGCGAAAGCGTCACAGTCCGCGCCAGCGGGCGCCTTCCCTAACTTCCCCGGCAAGGCCAAGCGCGTCATCTACCTGTTCTTCTCCGGCGGGCCCTCGCATATCGACACCTTCGACTACAAGCCCGCCATGCGGAAGTTTCACGGCGAGGAACTGCCAGACTCCATCCGCCAGGGACAACGCCTCACTGGCATGACTTCGCGCCAGAAGTCGTTTCCCTGCGTGGCCCCCATGTTCAACTTCGAACGCGTCGGCCAGCACGGCACCTGGGTCAACACCGACCTGCTCCCACACACGGCCTCCATTGTCGACGACATCACGATCGTCAAGTCGATCAACACCGAGGCGATCAACCACGACCCGGCCATCACCTATATCAACACCGGTGTTCAGGCCCAGGGCAAACCCAGCATGGGCGCCTGGCTCAGCTACGGTCTCGGCAATGAGAACAAGAACATGCCCGCCTATGTCGTGATGATTTCGAAGGGCCGCGGACAATCGCAGGCTCTCTATGACCGACTCTGGGGATCCGGTTTCCTGCCGTCCCGGCACCAGGGCGTAAAATTCCGCAGCGCGGGGGAACCCGTTCTCTTTCTGAACAACCCTCCCGGCAT
>JAYQBG010000054.1:0-2017 GCA_038137215.1 Alphaproteobacteria bacterium | reverse complement strand
CTGGCCTCGTAATAGTCATCGGCGCAATGAAAGACGACGAAGCGGCCACACTCGGTCCTTGGATACAAACCACCAGCACCCGAAAGCATCATCCCCATGTAGGAAAAGCGGATGATACACTAACATTCAAAACGGACCAGTCAGTGGGGGCAGGTCAAGCCCTATCGATCTGAACGCATGCTCATAAAGTGCGCTGACGTTACCGTCAGAACAATGCTCTGCGAACTTTCGAAGCAGCGAGACTCCTGAACGACAATAGAAACCGTGTTCGTGGGGTGCGCCCGAGTGATCCGATCTTCGGTTTATAGCTGAAATCAAAGGCGAGGATTCAGTCAGTAACTCTTTCGGCTAGCAAGAGTTTCACCTCAGATCTCACCTCAGAAATCCGGAAAGAGAGGAAAAGTGGCGCGCCCGGGAAGATTCGAACTCCCAACCTCCTGATCCGTAGTCAGACGCTCTATCCAGTTGAGCTACGGGCGCTTCGCCAAAGGCGCGCGGAAGCTAATCAATCACTTGCGCGATTGCAAGGCCCCGAAACCGGAGATGGGCGGTTAACCAAGACTGGCGCGAATCCGCCCAAAAGCCGCTTGCCGCGAGTTCAGCCAATCGGTAACATCGCGCGCAACCGATTGGCTAATCAGCAATTTTTGCGCTTCCGCCGCGCGGGCCAGCCCATACCGGGCAAGCGCAGGGGCACCGAGGGACAAGGGATCGGATGAAAACGAAACGCACCTGGTCGGCATGCGCCGGCGCGGCGCTGCTTTTGGCAGGCTGTGAATTCACCGACGACGCACTTATTCCGTCACTGACCGGCGACGATCCCGCGGGCGGTGAGCGGATTGAAATTCCGGCCAGCACGGCTGAAGCCAACCGGCTTCCCACGCTGGGCGCGAGCTCGTTCGAGCCGGCCGGCGTTACCGCGGGACAACCCACCGGCACCGAGGTCGGCCGTCGGGTGGATCGCCTGCGCGATGATCTGGGCCTTTTGCAGAACAGCGTCGGCAACGACAATTCCGAACTTCAGACATTGCGTCAGCAGGCCATCGCCGACGCCGTCCGGTATCAGGAACTTGTGGCGCGCATCCAGGCCCGCCTGCAGGTCGGCACCACCCCGGGCAACCCGGAACTGGTCGCTGCCTGGACCGAGTCCCAGCTGATCCTCGACAAGATTGCCGACAGCGTCGGCCAGATGGCCGCGCTTTCGAACAAGGCCGCCAATGACAGCGCGCTGGCCGCGTTCATTCTGGAATCGGTCCGCGCCACCTATGGCCTGACCGGCGCCGTCGATGAAGACCATCGCCAGCTCGCCGTTCTGGAAGACGAGACCAACCGCACCGTCGTGCTGATCGATCGCCTTCTCAACGAGCTCAACGAAGACATCGCGCGCCAGACCAACTATGTCAGCCGCGAACGCAGCGATCTCACGGTCCTCTCGGTGGCCGTCAAGAACGGTGAACTCTTCGGCACCAGCCTCGCCAACCGCGCCTATGGCACAGCAGCACCGCTGCGCGGACCCGCGAATACGGTTGGCGGCCTCACGAACCGGCGCCCACTTGTGGTGATCCGCTTCGACCGCCCAAACGTGCCCTATCAGGAGCCGCTCTTCACCGCCGTCAGCGAAGCCCTCAACCGGCGTCCCGGTTCGGTCTTCGATGTGGTTTCGATCGTTCCCCAGCAAGGCACACCGGCGCAGGTCGCGCTCAACGCCAATAAGGCCCGGCGCAATGCCGAGCAGGTGGTGCAGAGCCTGAGCGGAATGGGTCTGCCGAGCGACAGGTTGTCGCTGAGCTCAACCTCAAGCGGTGACGTCGACAACAACGAAGTGCACATCTATGTCCGCTAGCGGACGCGGCTAACCTTTCCTCAGAACCTGCTTCAGACCTCGCGCTGGTCGAGCGCGCGGTCGAACGCGTCCAGCTGTTCGGCCACGCGACCATAGATCGTGTCCGCCGGATAATTGCCCTCGGCATCGGGGGTTCCCGCCGCCACGCCAGTGAAAAGCTCTATCGCCTCGTCC
>JAYQBG010000053.1:0-2436 GCA_038137215.1 Alphaproteobacteria bacterium | reverse complement strand
TCTCGTGGATGGAAGCCTACCGCCACGCTGTCAATTCGGATAAGGAAATGGAGGTCGTCGGCGACTGGTTCACCGAAGACTTCAAGATTTCCTTCGAAGGCACGGATTATCTGATTTCCGTCCGCGGGGGCAAAATCGTCGAGATCGCGGAAAACCCGCGCTTCGACCGGCCCGTGGCCTTCACCCTGCGCGCGCCGATGTCGGTGTGGAACAAATTCATCAACCCGAACCCGCCGCCGCTCTACCACGATTTTTTCGCCATGCTGATGCGCATCGACGACTTCCAGCTCGACGGCAACAGCCTCGCGACCATGCAGAACGCCCGGGCGCTGCACCGGATGATGAATATTCTCAAACAGATGGAGCCGATCGATGCCGCAGCCTGATGCCGCCGTCGAGCCGATCGTCGGCCGCTACGTCAATATCGAAAGCCTGGGACGCAAATACCGGATCTTCTACGAAGAGGCGGGAGAAGGGGTACCGCTGATCTGCCTGCACACGGCGGGCACCGACAGCCGCCAGTTCCGCCATGTCCTGAACGATCCGGACATAACGTCGAAATGCCGCGTCATCGCCTTCGACATGCCGTGGCACGGCCGGTCCAATCCGCCGGACGACTGGTGGCTCGAAAAATACCGGCTGACGACGGAAGTCTACACCAACCTGATCCACGATTTCTGGCTGGCGCTCGGCGTCGGGAACCCCATCGTGATGGGCTGTTCGATGGGTGGCGCCGTCACCCTGCAGGTGGCCGCAGATTATCAGGAAGAAATCACCGGGATCATCGGCCTCGAAAGTACGGCGTTCGCGGAAGGCCGCGACAACAACTTCCTGCATCATCCCGCCATTCACGGCGGCGAGCTGGCGGCCTGCTATACCTACGGCCTGAACGCGCCATCATCGCCCGAAGCCGGTTGCCGCGAAAACTGGTGGTATTACAGCCAGGGCGGACCCGGCGTTTACAAAGGCGACGTCTATTACTACTGCGAAGACTGGGACGCCCGCGAAGCGATCAAGACCATCGATACCAACCGCTGCAAGGTGTCGTTGCTGACCGGCGAATACGATTATTCCGCGACGCCGGAAATGACCAAGGCCGCCGCCGACGTCATCACCGGATGCCGGTTCACCGTGATGGAAGACATCGGTCATTTTCCGATGATCGAACACTACGAACGGTTTCGCCCCTACCTGCTGACCGAACTGGAGCAGATGCTCTAGCGGCCGAATAAAGCTGCCAGCGAAACAGGTCCCGTTACGCGCCGGGCCTTTATAGGGCCCCCGGAAGATTCGCCGATTAACCGGTCGACCAACCTGCGAGCCTGGATCGTCGGCACGTCGGCACTGATGTCGACTTGCGGCGTGTCGGAACCGTAGTCGAGGATGCGCTGCTGCGCTTCCACCATCGCAACATCTTCGAGAAAGACCTCCCGGATGCCGGCCATGGTGCGATGGATTTCATCGTCGTCGAGCGAGAAATCCCGCGCCGATACCCAGAAGTGATGACAGGTGGTCGCCGTTTCGGGCGTGATGCCGTGGGTGTTGAACATGGTCCAGGCGCGGTCGCGATTCCCTTCGAAGACGCCGCTGCCCAGCTCCGCCACGCCGGCATCGAACGTAATGATGCCGGCACGCGGGGTATATGCCCACTCGACCCAGACATCCGCGTTACCGTTGATGCCCGACGCACGCGCGAATATCGGCGGCGGGTCGCTGTCGCGCATGCGCCGGTGATTGCGCAGCACATCGCCGTCGCGGGTGGTTTTGGGGCTGTGTCTGAGTGAGCCGTCATTGCCCAGCGTATCCGGGTGCACGAACCGGGAATGCGTGTTGTCCAGCTGGATATCGATCAGGGACTGGTAATGGCAATTGACCAGAAACCTGTCGCCGACCGCTTTCCAGTCAGGCGAATCGTGCCAGTAGGTGTCGGGAATAAGGGTCTCGTCTGCCGCCGCCGGGTCGCCCATCCAGATCCAGACCCAGTCGTTTCGCTCGACCAGGGGATATGCGCGCACCTGCGCCCCGGGAGGCACCTGTGCCTGGCTCGGCACATCGACGCACATGCCGTCTGCGTCGAAGGTAAGGCCGTGATAACCGCATTGCAGCGTGTCGCCCAGAACCCTGCCAACGGAAAGCGGCGCCTGACGGTGACAGCAGCGGTCTTCAAAAGCGACCGGCGCACCGTCCTGCGTACGCCAGAGCACCACGGGCTCCTCCAGCAACACCCGCGCCAGCGGCGTTTCGGAAATTTCGTGTCCCCAGGCGGCGACGTACCAGGCTTCGCGTAAATACATCAGCGTCTCCTTCCGGAACGACTCTGACGCGTTTGACCGCCCCAAGGCAAGACCGTCCGCGGCACAGCAAGAATTTTAAATTTCGGGAAAAAAAATGGCCTCAGCCGCCCCCGGCTTTCGGCCTGACCCCTTCCGAATGAAC
>JAYQBG010000052.1:1192-2451 GCA_038137215.1 Alphaproteobacteria bacterium | reverse complement strand
TGAGGAGTTCGCTGAGAATTTCCGAAGCTTCGACGGTGCGGGTGCCTATCAACACCGGCCGACTCTCCCGATGTAGCCGTTCGACTTCGGCCACGACCTGCCGCCACTTCTGGTCCTCAGTGGCGCATACGGCATCGGGCAAACGAATACGTTGGGACTTTCGGTTGAGCGGCACCCGCACCACAGGCATGCCGTAAACGCTCCAGAATTCCGCACGAATCTCCTCTGCAGTACCGGTCATGCCCGCAAAATGCCGGTAGCGGCGGAAGAAGCGCTGGTAGCTTATTCTCGCCAGGGTCTCCTTCGGCTTGGTGAGCTCGCAGCCTTCCTTCATTTCTATGAGCTGATGCAATCCGCCTTCCCACGAGCGATCCTCCATGATGCGGCCGGTGTATTCGTCGATGATTTGCACCTTGCCATCCCGGATAAGGTAGTGCCGGTCACGTTCGAAGAGCAGCAAGGCACTAAGAGCCTGCCGCGCGAGGTCGTCACGCCGCACCCGGCCAGTCCAGGCAATTCCCAGGCCGCGGGTTTTCTCCTCGATCGTCAGTCGGCCTTCATCCTTCAGCTCGATATGGCGCCGCTCGGCATCGTGCTTGTAGTCCTTATCCACTTTCAGCCCGCGGGCGAGTTCGAGCGCTTGCTCGAAAAGTTCCACCTCGTCGGGATTGTTGGCAGTTTCCTGTGATATGACCAGCGGGGTGCGGGCTTCGTCGACGAGAATGCTGTCGACAATGGCGAAGTGCAGTCCACGCAACATCAACTGCTGCGAGCGCGACTCCTGACCGACGAGCGTGTCCGCTTGTAGACGCAGGGGATGACGGCGTTCGGCCAACACCAACTGGTCCTTCAGGTAGTCGAAGACCAGCTCCTTGTTGGTACAGTAGGTCACCTGAGCGCCATAGTTGGCCCGTCTTTCCAGCGGCTCCTGCCCATGGATTACAACCCCCACCGAGATCCCCAATGCCTCGTACAGAGGGCGCAGCTTCTCCGCGTCCCGCTCGGTCAAATAGTCATTTACGCTGACCACGTGAACCGGTACACCGGCCAGCGCAGCGACGCATGCGGGCAAAGTGGCCGTAAGCGTCTTCCCTTCGCCGGTGGCCATCTCCGCCGTACAGCCGCGTAGGAGCACGCAACCACCGAATAGTTGCGATTCAAAATGGAACAGACCCAGCGTTCGGCGGGACATTTCTCGAACCACGGCGAACGCTTCGACCATCTCCCGCTGACCAAAGTTAGAACGCGGCAGTGATAGC
>JAYQBG010000052.1:0-1182 GCA_038137215.1 Alphaproteobacteria bacterium | reverse complement strand
GCAATGCGCTGGTTCATCGCTGCTTCGCCTAGGTCCGCAAACTCACTCTCGAGAGCCGACACCTGTCGCACGAACCGGCGGAATGGCCCCGGATTCGAACGCCTTGGCCGCTCTATCCAGCCCGCCGCGACATGTGCAGCCTGATCGAGCCAACCCGTCTTGGGTAAGGCTTTTTCCGGCCGAACCAGATGCGATACAGGGGCGAGACTCGGCGCTTGGGAGGTCATACCTGACTAGCCCGATCAGACATCCAACTGTCGCAGCAACAGGCGACGCGCGGCGCGGTACCAACGAAATGCCAACGGCTCGTCCGGGTGCGTGAACCGCACATGAACCCGCTCTTCTATGAAGGGTTTGTCCACGCCGTCCACGGCGAGCTCGAACTGAAAATAAGGTTCAAAGGCTTCGATGCCCTGAACGTCAGACTCCACTTGGGTCGGCGGTCTCGGATTTGGGGCGATGCGACCGCCCCCGGCCGTGGTCAACACCTGACTCGGTAGAGTCATACTCGCGCCAGGTACCTGTTTGACGATACGGGCCGGAAAGGTCTGCGAGAGTTTGGATTGAAACAGGACTTCAATAGTCTCGGTACTGGATCTGATGAGATCGATCTCATCCTGGGCGACTGCGGCCTGGACCGTCAGTCCCCTCGGTTCTACCACGTAGGCCAACATCTCGCCCCGCTGTACATGCCGGCCCAGCATCGAACTCGCCGACGGCATTACGAGGAACCCTGTGGCAGGAGACCGGATACTGAGTTCCTTCGCTCGTTCCTCGGCCCGAGCGAGCTCTTGTTCTAGATGCCTCTTTTCTTCATCGATGACAATGCGCTCGGCGACATTGCGAATACTCGATTGCCGGCGTGCTTCCGCTTCGGCTATCTGGGCCTTCAAAACGGCAACCTGGCCTTCGAGGTCCGGGTCTACCGTGCGGAGGAGAACATCACCAGGCCGAACGGAATAACCTGGCCGCACGACCAACGAATGAATGAAGCCGTTCTGGGCAGCCCGCACCCGCGTGTCTTCGGCAGGCCACACCACACCCTCGACCGTAGTCGTCAACGGCGCAGGCAAGAAGCCGAACAATCCGACCGGGATAGCTACAGCCAGCACGTAAACAATGGCCGTACGATACGGCTTGCGTTTGATCTGTGGGTCTTTCACGGACTTCGATATCGTCTGG
>JAYQBG010000051.1:0-2655 GCA_038137215.1 Alphaproteobacteria bacterium | reverse complement strand
CTGATAGCACCATCTTCAGGCTTCTGATGCTTGAGCCGATTTGTCTGAAAGCACCACCTAATCCTTACAGCAGAGCCTCAGGCCCACGTTCCGAATCCTTGTCAACAGGACCACCGGCGCGCCCAGCCCGAACTCGGCAACCTCCAAAGAGCCGCGCACCGTCCGGACCATCCGAGTTTTTGCAGATTTGAACCGCACCTTGATATTTATACCGCCAGAACGTCGAGCAAGCGCTTGCGGTCGTCATCATCGTCGCCCTCGCCCGTCAGGATCGCCTGACCGCGTTCCAGCACCATGAATCTGTCGCAAAGCGAAATCGCCTCGTGGACGTTTTGCTCCACCAGCAGGACGATAGTTCCGGCTTTGCGCATTTCGCGGATGATGGCGAAAACCTCGGCAACGATCATCGGTGCCAAGCCTTCCGAGGGCTCGTCGATTAGGACGACACGCGGTTCGGCCACCATGACACGAGCCATCGACAGCATCTGCTGCTCGCCACCAGACAGGGTGTTTCCGGCCTGTTTGCGGCGCTCCGCAAGGCGGGGAAACCGGTCATAAACCGTGTCTAGATGCGACTTACTGCTGCCGCCCTTGCGGCCCATCAGGCCAAGCACCAGATTTTCCTCGACGGACAGGCCGGGGAAGATTCGGCGATCCTCGGGAACTATAGCCACGCCCGCACGATTAATGGAATCGGGCAAATGCCCGGTCAACGTCTCGCCATCCAGCGTGATGGAACCGTCTGTCGGGCGCAGCCACCCGGCGATGGTTTTGAAAAACGTCGTCTTCCCGACGCCGTTGCGTCCGAACAGGCCGATAACCTCGCCGGCATCTGCCGTGAGGCTGACACCTTGCAAGACATGGGCAAGTCCGTAATGTGCATGCAGTTGATCAATTTTAAGCATATCTCTCACCCGTGTCCAAAATAGGCAGCCTGGACCGCACTGTCGGCGCGAACCTCTGCCGGTATGCCTTCGGCTAGCTTGCGGCCCTGATGCATGACCACCACGTGGTCCGACAGGGACATCACCAGGCCGATGTCATGCTCGATCAGCAGAATCGTTACTTCGTCAGTCAGACTGCGGATCAACTGCGCCGTATCCTTGGTGTCGCCGTGGCTCATCCCCTGGGTCGGTTCGTCGAGCATCAGGACCTGGGGTTCAGAAGCCAGACACATCGCGATCTCCAGCCGCCGTTGTTCCCCGTGGCTGAGAGCCGCGACAATTTCATGCGCCTTTTCCGCAAAACCGAACCGCTCGATCAGTGCAGTGACCTTGTCTGCCGCGCGACCGTGTCTGCGCAGAGGCAGCAAGGCCTGCCTGACCGGCTCCAGACGCTGGGCGGCAAGGCGCAGGTTTTCCCGAACGGTCATCTCGAAGAACAGGTTAGTGATCTGGAAAGACCGGGCCAGGCCGGCCTCCTGCAGGGCCGCAGGCCCCTTCCCGGTCACATCTTTGCCTTTGATGATAACGCGCCCGCCACTCGGTTTAAGAGCGCCGGAAATCAGGTTGAACAACGTAGTTTTGCCTGCACCGTTCGGCCCGATCACCGTGGTGATTTTATTGCGTTCGGCAGTAAAACTGACGCCGTCAACGGCCTTGAGCCCACCAAAGGCAATGCACAGACCCTCCACATGCATGATATCGGTCATAGCGCCGTCCTTTCCACTTCAGGCTTGGGTTGCCGTGCGCTGTTGCGCAACAGGTTGCGTTCGACGAAAGGCTTCAACATGCCAACTATGCCCTTGGGCATGAACAGGATCGCACTCATAAAGATCAAGCCAATCACGATCAGGTGGTGTTCTGTCCAACTTCCGATAACGGACTTCAGCATGGTCAGGATCACTGCACCCCAAATCGCGCCGGCCAGAGTGCCGGCACCGCCGACGATCACCATGATCAGCGCATCGCCCGATGTCGCGAAGAACAGCAGTTCCGGCGAGACGAACCCGCGCAGCATCGGATAGAGCGCACCGGCAAGCCCGGCGATCACAGCCGCAAGCACATAGGCGGCCATTCTGGCAGCCCATGTCGAATACCCCAGATAAGGCACGCGCTTTTCATTGGCTTTCAGCGCAATGATGATCCGGCCGAACGGCGTCCCCAGCAGGTAAGCCGACACGGAATAGAGCAGCGCTATGATCACCAGCGCAAGCAGGAAGAACCCCAGTGGATCGCCTGCTGACAGAGTGATTAAGCCGAGCGGAATTTCGATCACGGGAATGCCAATTAGGCCATCTGAGGCTCCCAGTTCCCGACTGTTATAGACAACCTTGGCGACGACCTGCGCCATGCCAAAGGTTATCAGCGCGAAATACACGCCGCGCACACGGTTGGCGATAAGCCCGCCAGCAATACCGGCCAGCAGGACTGAGACGCCCGCTGCGCCCATGGCGAGCCAGAACGACGGCTCCTCGCGCAGTACAAGCGCTGAGACATATGCCCCGATACCGAAATATAGCGCCTGCCCAAGAGACAGAAGACCGGTGAACCCTAGAAGGATGTCGATCGATAGCGCCAGACCCCCAAGGATCAGCGCCTCGGTCGCAAGGCGCAGATAGAAAACGTCGCCGCTGAAGCAGGCGAAAGCTGCGAAAATAAGCGCCACAATAACCAGAATCCCAAAGAACACGTGGTTTGCGCGCATGGATATATC
>JAYQBG010000050.1:0-3091 GCA_038137215.1 Alphaproteobacteria bacterium | reverse complement strand
CTCCGCGGCGGCTGTGGTTCGGGCCTCGTTCAGCCAGGGTGTTTCCGTGGCATTGATAGTGGATTTTTCGTCCTTGGTATTGGTATGACTATTCTGCGCATCCTCTTGTATTAACGAATTATTAACGTCTCGTGCCAGGGATGGTATGAATCTCGGTCCGGCCCATACAATGGTCTCGGGTGGAGCGGTTTCAGCCGCCGCAACCAGGACACTACCGGCTTCTCCCGGGGTATCTCCCGGGGTTTGCGCGACCAGCTCTGGATCTGCGGTCATTTTCTCGGCCGGTGAAGTTTCGTCGCCGGAGAACATGACCACGGCATGACCGAGCAAATCGTAGCCGGAGGCCTGTTCCAGCAGAACATTGACCGATGCGGACGCAAAACCGAGTGGGCCGCCGAACACGGCGCCCCCCACCATGCGCGCCGCGGGCTCTATCTCATCGCCGGTCAGCTCGCGATAGAGGTTCGAGACCAGGGGGATGTGCTGCAGCGGGTTGATGATGTCGAGCAGGGTCGAGAAAAACGTCCCGGCTTCCGCCTCGGTGGTGTACGGGGTGTCGGACGCTGAATCCGGATAGGGATTGAACGGTTCCGAAAGCGCAGACTGAACGGACGAAATGGACATGGCGCCGGGAAATTCGCAAGCCGGATGCCAGTATTCTGAAGTCAGACCAAATAATACATTGTTTTAAAACAAAGTGTTAAGAGTACGACAATTGCACTACCGGTAGGACCTTGCGCCAGAGGCGGCAATTCGTGCCCGGTGCCCGGGACACGCGTGCCTAGTACATATGACCAGCCCGTTCCTTCTTGGTCGCCAGGTAGAATTCATTGTGCACGTTCGACGGGAAGGAATGCGGGACCCGTTCTTCAACGGCAATGCCCCAGTCCCCGAGTGCCGAAACCTTGTCCGGGTTGTTGGTCATCAGGCGCACCCTGAAGATTCCAAGCTGGCGCAGCATTTCCGCGGCAGGCCGGTACAGGCGTTCATCAGCATCGAAACCGAGTTGCTGGTTGGCATCGATGGTGTCGAAGCCCTTGTCCTGCAGATTGTAGGCGCGAAGCTTGTTGACCAGGCCGATGCCGCGGCCTTCCTGGGCCAGATAGAGGACAATTCCCCCACCCTGTCTGTCGATCTCGGATATGGCGCCGCGCAACTGGTCGCCGCAGTCGCAGCGCAGGCTGCCCAGCAAATCTCCGGTAAAGCACTCGGAATGAAGCCTGACCAGCACCGGTTCGCCCGTATCCGGACGGCCGATCACCAGCGCCAGATGTTCGCGCCCGCCATCGCTGGGCCGGAACGCGACGATCTCAACCTCTTCGCTGACATCCAGCGGCACGCGGGCCTCGCCCACACGTTCAAGGGTGCGGGCCTCGATTTCCTGGTAATTGCGCACATGGTCGAGTTCGACGGTCAGCAGGGCCTGGTTTTCCGCCCAGGCCGAGAGATATTCCAGGCGTTCGTCGGGAACGGCCGCCACCACGGCTGCGGGCAGCAGGCAGGCCAGCTTGAGAAGCTCGATGGCCCCGATTTCCGCCGCCCCGGTCAGGGTGCCCGGATTGATCTCGGAAATTGAGACCGGGGCCGGGGTCTCGCGCGATTGCGGGCTTGCCGGATCGGCCATCATCCGCACGTTTTCGGCGTTGATGCCGCCGGACAGGGAAATCCGCACCGCACCGCTGGTCTGCTTGGTCAGCCCGAGAATTTCGGCCCGTTGGCCCGTGAGCAAGAGGCTGGCGGTCGATTTGGACAGGCTGGAAAGCCGCGCCAGATCGGCCGCGGTCGTCCCTTCGGCCGCCTGAACGAGAAGCGCATAGTCGTCGGCGCGCAGCACGATAAGCGCGCCGCGCCGGAGGTCGCTGATGGCCCGCTCGACGGGCTGCAGGGTATTGGGAAGCTGACTCATGGTCACCGGGATTGCGAGCTGGGGATAAGCGGAGAATATGCGCCAAGTGTCGGGATGCGGCAATGGGGCGGCCCGCTCTCCCGATCGTGATCGATTGTGAGCGGGCCTGCAGGCGGGCATCCCTCTTGTTTTGGCGTGCGCCGTCGCCACCTGAAAGATGAACAGTAGGGACCCCGATGGCCAAGCCAATCCGGAACGACGTCATGCTTGCGGAAAACGCAAACGCGGCGTGGTATCATTCTGATCCGAAACCTGCCGCCGGGAACGACCGCGATCATCTTGTGGTCCGGCGCGGCGTTCAGGTCAGCGCGTAGCGGGGACCGAGATATGACAGGACAAGCGGCGATGAGTGTTTTGGAATCCAAGGCGGCGAACAGGAAGAAGATCCTGCTGATCGATGATGACGACGCGTTGCGGGATTCGCTCTCGGAACAGCTTCGGCTGCACGAGGAATTCCTGACGACGGAATCCACCACGGCGGCGGATGCGCTCGAAGTCACCAGGGATGAGTATTTCGATGCCATCCTGCTCGATGTCGGCCTGCCCGATATGGATGGCCGCGAGGTCTGCCGTCTGATGCGCCGCAACGGCGTCAAATCCCCGATCATCATGCTGACCGGCCACGACACCGATGCCGATCAGATCCTGGGTCTCGATGCCGGCGCGAATGACTACATCGCCAAGCCGTTTCGCCTGAATGTGCTGCTGGCACGTTTGTGCGCCCAGCTGCGCCAGCACGAGCAGAGCGAAGACGCCGTCTTCACCATCGGGCCGTATTCGTTTCAGCCGGCCCAGAAAATTCTCGTTGATGGTGAGGACCGCAAGGTGCGCCTGACCGAGAAGGAAACCGCGATCCTGAAATATCTCCATCGCGCCGGGGACAAGGTGGTCAGCCGCGACACGCTGCTCGGCGAGGTCTGGGGCTACAATGCGGGCGTGACGACCCACACGCTCGAAACCCATGTCTATCGCCTGCGGCAGAAGATCGAGGCCGACCCCTCCAACGCCTGCATCCTTGTGACGGAGCCCGGCGGATACAAACTGGTTCCCTGATCGTCTAGAGCATGATCTTGTGAGGTGGAATCGGTTCCGCCACAGATTCGTCCACCGCGTTTCGTCGTTCCCGCGAAGGCGGGAACCCATAAACACGGGCGGCTGCCTTGGTGAAGCAAGGTGTCTATGGAT
>JAYQBG010000049.1:0-3406 GCA_038137215.1 Alphaproteobacteria bacterium | reverse complement strand
ACGATGCCGCCGGAGATGATCATTTTGATGCCTTCCTCCACCGTCATGGAGAGCGGCACCAGTTCGCGTCGCGGAATGAACAGCAGATAACCCGATGTGGGGTTGGGCGTCGTCGGCAGAAACACATTGACCACATCGTCATCGGTCAGATTCTGAACCTCGCCTTTGGTGGTTCCGGTCAGAAATCCGATCGCCCAGCTGCCGCGCCGCGGATATTCGAAGAGGACCACCTGACGAAACGCCTCTGACTGGCGCTTGAGTACGGTTTCGGCAATCTGTTTGGTGGCGCTGTAAATGCTCCGCACCACGGGCATCTTGTTAAGGATGTTTTCACTGATCCTGACCAGATACCGCCCAAGGAAAATGCGGGTCAGCGCGCCGACAATGATCAGCACGATCACCATGACGATCAACCCGACACCCGGGATTTCGTGCGGGAAATAGGGGTTGATATAGGTGTTGGGGTTGTAGGTTGCGGGGATCAGAGGCGTGACCCGCGCATCGACAAATTTGAGCAGAATCCAGCAGAGCCAGAGGGTGATGCCAATCGGCGCCACGGCGAGCAGTCCGGCGAAGAAATACCCTCGCAGGCGCGCAATCAGTCCGAAGCGGTGCCGTCCGCCCAGTCCGACGCTCTTTCGGGTTCGTTTTTTCATGTTCGTCATCGATTTATCGCCATTGCCCGTCACATATAGGGACAACGGCATGAACGTGCCAATGCAATATGGTGAAATGATGGGATGATTGGTGAATTCAGAACATCAGGCCAAACATCCCTGCCGAATGTCATTGGCTGATGGATCTGCGATGTCGCCTGATGAAATACAGGCTTGCAAAATATCCGCCCAGACTAACGAACACGGCCCAGGGAAGGCATCCGACAAACAGCGGAAACCCGAATCCCGCGAGTACGCCAACGACCTGAATTGACAGAATTTCGACCCATCCGGCATTGGCATATGCGGACTGCTCGAACTCGGGGAGATAGGTCTCGAAACTCTGAATATTGTCCCAGTGCCCCAACATGAAGCGGCCGGTTTGGATGTACACATAGAACAGCGGTGTGATCGTGGCGACGTTGGAAATCAGCGTCCAGGCCGAAGCCAGGACCGGGTTGAAGGACATATTGTCGTTGATGGTTCTGGCGAGGCCCCAGAACAGGAGGACAATCGCAATGTGGGCGCCAAAGAATGGTGTGAACCCGACGAACAGACCCACACCGACCGCGCGTGCGGTGTATTCGGGCGGGTGGACAGGATGCCGCAATGGCTGGATCAGCAGGTCATGCAGTTTTGCGAGGGAGTCCCGCCACACACGACCGGATTTTTGGGCGATCCGTTCAAACATGATCTGCCCGGGAAAAGGTCTGCTTACTGAATTTTGAAAATATCTGTCGGTCGCAGCCCGCAACGGAGTCCGATCCGGGCGCAACCGTCATCGCATTGCTTACGGGCCTAGACGCCACTATCGGATTTCGACAGTTCGGGTTTGGTGTCGGATTTACGTTTTTGGCGGCGGAACGTGAAAACACTGATCGGAATGCTGGCGATATACACCAGCATGACAACGGTCAAAGTGCTCCAGAGCGCCTCGATCGCGAAACCGACCACGATACAGAACAGCAGCATCAGGGGCAGGACGTATTTTTGTGGCAACTGCCCGCCCTTCAACGAAAATGTCGGAACCCGGCTGACCATCAGAAGCGCCGCTGCGACGGTCGCGGCACCGTTGAGCAGCACACCGTCGAAGGGACCATCCGGGAACTGAAACCAGAACAGCATGGGAAGCAGCGCCAGACCTGCCGCAGCGGGTGTGGGCATTCCGACAAAGTAGGAGTTCCCGCCGGCGGGTTCGGAGGGATCATCCTGCGCCATGTTGAAACGTGCGAGCCTCAGTGCCGAGCAACTACAAAACAGCAGAGAAGGCACCCAGCCAATGCCGCCTGCGGTATAGGATGTCCAGGCATAGACCATGACGGCGGGCGCCACGCCAAAGCTCACGAGATCGGCCAGGGAATCTAGCTCGGCCCCGAGCTTGCTGCCGGCGCGCAGAAGGCGTGCCAACCCGCCATCCAGCAGGTCGAGAACCCCGGCCAGAAGAATTGCAGCAACCGCCACTTCAAAACGGTCCGAAAGCGCAAACCGGATCGCTGTCACACCCGCACACAGGTTCAGAAGTGTCAGGAGGTTCGGAATCTGACGTGTGAAGGATTGATGCTTCCGATGCCGGATATTGAGACGCCTCTTCATTGTGCAGAGCTCCCTGCCCCGGCACTGCGGCGAGAAAGATCCGCCAGCACCGTTTCTCCGGCGACCGTATGCTGTCCTTCACTCACCTGCGGCTCTATGTCAGGCGGAAGATATACATCGAGTCGACTGCCGAAACGGATAATGCCGTAACGCGCGCCCCGTTCGACCATCTGTCCTTCCTTGAGATCGCATTTGATACGGCGCGCAACCAGTCCGGCGATCTGCACCACGGCGATATCCACCGCGCCACCATCCGGGTCGCTTGTGCGGATATGGGCCGCCATGCGTTCGTTGTGTTCGCTGGCCTTGTCAAAGGAGGCGTTGAAGAAGCGCCCCGGTCGGTAGGCCAGCGCGATCACGGTTCCGTCACAGGGCATGCGATTCACATGAACATTGAAGACATTCATGAAAATACTGATCCGGGTGAGCGTTGCATTACCCATACCAAGTTCCGGCGGCGGCACCGCTGTCACTACCGGGAGCACCCGCCCGTCGGCCGGGCTGATGACAAGACCTTCACCGACCGGCGTTTGCCGCTCCGGGTCCCGGAAAAACCAGACACACCATACTGTCAAAGGCACGGCCAGCCAGCCGAACGGTCCGGTTAGCAGAAAGAGAAGGATGTTCAAGCCGGCGAATATTGCAATCGCAGGCCACCCTTCGCGGTGAATGGGAATTCTCACAGAAAGTTCTCAGAGATACGGCGGGGCCTGGAAGGTCAACCGAGTGCTGGGGTGACCGATTTTCATCGGGTGGCGGATGCCGGGAGGTTCGCAGCCTGATTCTGCCCCGAACCCAAGACCTCCAATTGTATGCTGAGGGACTCAGGGTGTCCATGAAACCCCGGAAACGAACAACGCGGGCGTCCTGGTCTGCAAACGGAAACGGGCGCCTTCCAAAAAAGGCGCCCGGTTCAGTGAGGTTTTCGGGTGGTGCGGCAGAGAGGACTTGAACCTCCACTCCCTTGCGAGAACTAGCACCTGAAGCTAGCGCGTCTACCAATTCCGCCACTGCCGCGTGACCCGAATATATCCTCCAAACCTATGGTGCGGCAGAGAGGACTTGAACCTCCACCCCCTTTCGAGGACATCGACCTCAACGATGCGCGTCTACCAATTCCGCCACTGCCGCGCCGGTTCGGAAGCGCGGTTTCTACC
>JAYQBG010000048.1:0-3957 GCA_038137215.1 Alphaproteobacteria bacterium | reverse complement strand
CAATCGTGCCAATGTTGCAATGCGGCTTTGTACGCTCAAACTTCTCTTTCGACATGATTGTGCCCTGCGTTCTATCGATCGTTGCACCGGCCCGAAGACCGGTTTTCTGGTTATGCCTTAGCCGGCGGTCGTTTCATTCCTTGCGCTCTCCGGCTAAAGCCTGATGGCGCAAACCTTGGAGCGGGTGAGGGGAATCGAACCCCCGTCGTAAGCTTGGAAGGCTTCTGCTCTACCATTGAGCTACACCCGCTGAATTCGTGTGCGTCGTCCCGTTTCAAGGGACACCCGGTCCCTTCGTTCGCATTGCGTGCCGGAAGCGGGGTGGTGGAGGGGGTTGGATTCGAACCAACGTAGGCGTAGCCAACGGATTTACAGTCCGCCCCTTTTAACCGCTCAGGCACCCCTCCTGCCGCCTGTCTGCAGGCATTCGCCATGCAGCCAACAGCAAACGCGCCGAACGCCAATGAGCGCCGGCCCGTGGAGCGCAATATGTCGATTTCGCCCGTCGTGTCAACCGCGATTGCGGTAAAAAACCAAAAACTACAGCCGTTTGACCGCGTTTCTTGGGGTTGCATCGTTGCAGGCCCGGAAAGAATGCCCTATGAGCCGACACCATGGCAAGAAAACATAAATCAGGCTCGCGACGCCGGGCCCGTGGCGATGCACGCGGACAACGCGCAAACGCCGGGCATTCCGGCACGCCTTCTCCATGGCTCTATGGCACCCACAGCGTGCTGGCGGCACTCTCAAACCCCGACCGTGTCTGTCAACGCATTCTGGTGGGGGATGACGAACTCGCCGAAATCGTGCAGGCGACCGCCGCACCGCTTGAGCGGACCCCGCTGATCGAGCGCGTCGGCCATGACGACATCTCGGAAATCCTGCCCTTTGGCGCCGTGCATCAGAAAATCGCCCTGCTCGCACAGCCGCTCGAGGACCCGGGACTGGACGCCGCGATCGACAAGGCCGGCCCCCAGGGCCGGATCGTCGTGCTCGACCAGGTCACCGATCCGCACAATGTGGGCGCGATTATCCGCTCCGCGGCAGCATTCGGGGTCACCGCCGTGGTCATGCAGGACCGCCACGCCCCACCCGTCTCGGGCGTGCTCGCGAAGGCCGCCTCCGGCGGGCTGGAAACTGTCGATCTGGTGCGCGAAACCAACCTCTCGCGCGCGCTCGACCTGCTCAAACGCCGGGGGGTCTGGTGTATCGGTCTTGACGGCGAGAGCGGCCAGACCATCGAAACCGCGGCTGTGGGCGGCGCCATGGCGCTGATCCTCGGCGCCGAGGGCAGCGGCCTGCGCCGGCTGGTCCGCGAATCCTGCGACACCCTGGCCAGCATTCCGCAATCCAGCGCGGTGGAAAGCCTGAATGTTTCAAATGCTGCTGCCGTCGCGCTCTACGAAATCAGCCGGTCGTCTCACGCCGGAGACCATGGCGGCGATACAGGTTGATCGCATAGACAACCAGAAACATACCCACGACTTCCTAGAAGAGTTCGTCATAGGTGTGGGCATAGATCAGGAACGATACGAAATAGACGGCCGCGGGTGGCGGCATCAGTTCGCCGAGCCCCATCCGCGCGAATATGCGACGCCACGCAACATGGCCGATGAGGATGGTTTAGATCACCAGCGCGATCCCGAGCCGGAACAACTGATTGTAGCCCACGAACATGTTGTGAAGGTTGGTTTCGCTCTGGGCGTTCAGGTCGGCCATGGTTTCCGGTGTTTCCCAGCCGAAAATACGCTGACCCCAGCTGATCTCTTCGAGAAAGAGAAAGCCGCAGAGGAAGCTCAGGACCAGCACCGAGAGCGCCAGCCTGCGATCGGTCTGCCAGGCCCTTCGCAGGGCAATCAAAAGAAACAGGCCCGCGCAGAACAGCAGTGCGAGAGCCGTGGCGTTCTCGAACAGGCCATCTTCGGCATAGACGATCTCGCTGTACCGGATCCAACCGTGCTCGAAGGCGGTGTAGGACACACAAAGCGCGAGCCAGACACCCCCCAGCCAGACGGGGCGCGGCTGCGGCCAGTCTGAGGTTTCCGGATAACGTTTTGCCAACCACACAATGACGGCCAGCGCCCAGACCACGAAAACGAAGAACGAGAATCAGATATGTCCGGCGTTCACACGGGCGCTGACATCGTCGAGCAGAATGCCCAGCGAGGCCGGCAGAACAAGCACGGCAAGGGCGTAGGCGGCCAGCAGAACGGCGAAGACTTTATAAATAAGGCGAAGGTTCACGATCGGGATTCCGCAGCTGAGTCGTCAGGACTTTACCCGATATCCCGTGCGCCAAGCGAGAAGTGCCGGCAACACAACCAGCGTGGCGAAAAGGATCAGCGCGATGGCGATGGCCAGAAGCTGTCCCATACTGGCCATTCCACGGTGTTCGGCAAAGGCCAGCGCAACAAAGGACAACAGCGTGGTCAGCACGCTGACCACGACAGCGCGCGGCGTTCAGGAACGATAGACATCCGCCACCGAACCGGTCACAAGACTTGCCAGAAACGTGTTCACGGTGATGTGCAGCCGTTTGCGGTTCGAAAACAGAAGACAAATTAAAGACTATCTTGTGACAAGGTTCGACTCGAAGGATTTACAGTGCTCGTCGTCCATCGTGAGCAACCTTATCTACTGGACAGGCTTCATCAGGATCGAATTCATGAACTCTACCGCTTTCAGGGCCCGAAGCGTCCCGCGTCGTTTCGGCGCGCTGACGCTTGTTTTTGTCCTGTCCCTGTTCACCTTTGTCGCGCCGGCATCGGCCGAGAATGCCCCGGATTCAGAAACCCGGGTTGTACATGAACTTCAGGAAGAGCTTGTCGATATCCTGAACAATCCGCCGGCCAGCGCAGCCGAGCGCAGTTCGGCGCTGTCGGCACTGGTCGAACAGACCTTCGACACCAACGCCATGGGCGCAGTGGCGGTGGGCCTCGACACCTATCGCGGCTGGACCGACGCACAGCGTGCCGGCTTTCTGGAGGCCTTTGCGCGCTTCATGGTCGCCACCCATGCGTCCCGGATCGAGGATTCCCGGAACCCGAGCTTCGAAATCGAGAGCAGCGAAGAAATCAAAACCGGCCGGATGCTCATCCATGCGCGATATTTGCGAGACGGCCACGACCCGGTCGCCATCGACTATCTGGTCCGCCAATCGGAGAACGGCTGGCGGGTGCTGGATGTTTATCTCGACGAGACCGTTAGCCTGCTCGCATTGCACCGCGCGCAGTTTGCCTCGGTACTGAAAGCCAAGGGCTTCGACGGCTTCATCGCGGCCATGCACGCCTAGGCCGACGAACTCACCCCGGGCTGATCGGGTCCGCCCAAAAAGCGCAACACCACAACAGAGACCGCCATGACCGTATCGATCGAACGTATCCGCCCGGACTTCCTCTGGAACAAGCCGCACTTCACCAACCTGATCACCAGCGAGGGTGGCAAGACCGTTCATCTTTCGGGTCTGGTCGCCGGCACCATCGACGGCGAACTGGTCGGCCCCGGCGATCTGGGTGCGCAGATGGCCTATATCTACGACACCATCCGCCAGTCCCTGGCGCTGGTCGATGCCACACCGGCCGATGTGGTGCGCCAGCGGGTCTTCGTGGTCGGACTGAAGCCCGACCACCGGCCGATCATCATGAAGGCAATGACGGATTTCTATGGCGGCGACCAGTCGGCCACCAGCACCTGCGTCGGCGTGGAGGCACTGCTCGTCGAAGGCGCGCTGGTGGAGATCGACGTGACGGCGGTGATCGACGTGTAGTCCTTACCATGGGCGTTCGGCCCGGCGGCGAACCCGCCACCAAAATCATCACGAACGGGCTTGCCGCAGCCTCCCCGCCGCGCCTATTGTCCGCGCGATTTCCAGACGGGGCCGGCTTAGCTCAGTTGGTAGAGCGGCTGATTTGTAATCAGTAGGTCGCGGGTTCGATTCCTGCAGCCGGCACCATTTTT
>JAYQBG010000047.1:0-4942 GCA_038137215.1 Alphaproteobacteria bacterium | reverse complement strand
GCCACCTCAACCGAACATTGGCATGTGCGCGTCGGGCACTCACCCGGCCGGCACGTTCGTCATTGCAAGCCCACAGGGCGAAGCAAGCCAGAGCGGAGTTGCCCGCACACCTGGATTGCCGCGTCGCTCCGCGCCTCATAGTGACGGCATAGTCGTACAGGCAAAAGCGACGCTTTCAGTCGTCGTTCTTCAGGTGCCCGTCGCGATTGGCGTATAACTTCTCGTCGGCATACCCCATGGTTTCGGGCTGGCCGCGGCCGAGCATCACCTGAAACCAGACCGGTTCCAGGCTGTTGTTGTCATAGCCGTGGATCACACCGGGCGGGCAGGTGATGCACTCCCAGGGGCCCAGTCGGGTTTCCAGGCGGCGGCCGTCCTCATCCTCGATGAAAACATCCAGCAACCCCTTGAGCACGAAGAAGGTCTCCTCGACCTCATGGGTGTGGGGCGCATTTCCCTGGCCAGGCTCCACATACATGATGCTCAGCGTGTGGGCGCGTGCGGGAATCGCATTGGTGTCACCATGCTTGCCCGAACCGCCGGCTCCGATGAAACGGTGCTGGGCGCGCTTATAGCCCTCGATCTTGGCGTCCTCGAAGGCTTCCCAGTCAGGCACCCGATCACGGAACCGGGCGACATAGGTGTCCATGATTTCTTCGAGCGGGGTATCGACAAGCTCGGGCGGGCGGGGATGGCGGGCGACGCTCACAGCGCTTCTCCGTGTTCGTGACAGTTTTTCGAAAGCCAAGCATGGCGGCCCGTGGCGGTCAATCGCGGGCAGAGATGGCTAGCGCGAACGCGCGGCACCGCGCCGGGCCTCGGCAAAGTTTCCGGCATTGACGCCACTGCCCGGCTTGCGGATCGCGTTGTTGGCGCCGTCGAACTTGTCCTGTTTGTTTTCTGGCTGCGCTGCGGCCGCAGCGGCTTTGCGCTTCTGCGCCTTCTGCCCGGCCTTGGCCTTGGCACGTTCACGGGCTCTGGCTTTGCTCATGGCTGTTCTGCCTGGTGATGATTGCGGTACCTGCCGCAGGAGCGTCATCTATACACCGGGAGCGCATGAGAAACGATCAGACCGCCTGCCCGCAGGCCACACCGGAGGACCAGGCCCACTGGAAATTGAAGCCCCCCAGATGGCCGGTCACATCGACCGCCTCGCCGATGAAATAGAGCCCCGGAACGGCGCGCACCTCCATGGTCTGGGACGAAAGCTCACGCGTATCGACGCCCCCCAGGGTCACTTCCGCCGTCCGCATGCCTTCCGTACCGGACGGCTTGATCGCCCAGTTGTTGACCTGTCCCGCCAGCGCCCGTAGTGACTTGTCGGATGTCTCGGCCAGGCGGGAGTCACAGCCGTGCCATTCCGTAACCCGCTGCGCCAGCCGCCGTGGCAGCAACTGTGCCAGGACCGTCGCTACATCCTTGCGCGGTTCGGAATCCTTGAAGGACTTCAGGGCGTTGAACAGATCCGTCCCAGGCAGAAGGTCGAGCGTGATTGTCTCCCCGGGGTGCCAGTAAGACGAAATCTGCAAAATCACCGGGCCGCTCAAACCGCGATGGGTGAACAAAAGGGCTTCATCAAAGCGGGTCTTCCCGTGAGCCGCCCGCGCGTCCAGCGAGACCCCCGACAATCCGTCCAGGCTTGCTTTTATATCCGGATCGAAGGTCAGCGGCACCAGGCCGGCGCGCGGCGGAATTACGTTCACGCCGAACTGCCGCGCGACCTCATAGGCAAACCCGGTCGCGCCCATCTTCGGAATGGATGGCCCGCCCGTGGCAATGACCAGCGAGTTCGCCGCAAAGGTGCCCTGATCCGTTTCGACCGAAAAACCCGAACCCGGATGCGCGATGCCGCTCACATCGACCCCGGTCAGAATGACGGAACCCCCGGCTTCGGCCCGCAGCAGGTCGATGATCTGTTGCGCCGAGTCATCGCAGAAGAGCTGACCATGCGCCTTCTCGTGGTAGGCAATCCCGTGTTTCTCGACCAGAGTGACAAAATCGTGCTGGGTGAAGCGCGCCAGCGCCGACACGCAGAACCGCGGATTTTCGGAGAGGTAATTCTCCGGTCCGGCATGGAGATTGGTAAAATTGGCGCGCCCGCCGCCGGATATCCGGATTTTCTCGCCGATCCGCGCCGCCCGCTCGAGCACCAGCACGCGGCGGCCGCGCTTGACCGCCTGACCGGCACACATCAGGCCAGCCGCCCCGCCCCCCAGAATGATGACATCAAAATCCGACATCGGCGGGCCACTGCGCTAGCGCTTCTTGCCGTGCGGCTTCTTCTTCCGCTTCAGCACTGCAAAACCGCCCTCTTCCTTGGTCCCGTCCTTTCGGCGCGAGGTCGTGGACTGCTGGTCGTACTGATAGGCTGGTTTCTCGCGGGGCTTGCTGGAGAGTTCCAGCTTCTTCGCGGGCCCTCTTGAGGGCCTGGCTGCATCCGGTTTCCCACCGGACGGTTGCCCGGCCACGCCCTTGCCCTTGTACTTCTTTTTCTTCTCCGCACCGCGGCCCGGTGCGGTTGTGACCGATTTTTTCTTCGGCTTCGGTTTCGGCTCGTTGGTTGTCGGCGCTGGCGCAGAGGATTGCGCGCTCACCTCCGGTGCTGCCGACCGCGCCATCGCACCGGCATTCTCACGCGGCGGTTGCGGAGACGAAGACGCCCGGTCATCGGATGTCCCGGTCTCAGGTTTCGTTTTGTAGGGCTTTTTGGCGTAGGGCTTCTTCTCAGAAGGCTGCTTGTCACCCGACGTCTTCTGATACGGCTTCTTCTCGTAGGGTTTCTTGCCGTCCGATTTCTTCTGATAGGGCTTTTTCTCGTATGGCTTCTTCTCGAAAGCCTTCTTTTCATAAGGCTTTTTCGGGCCGCGCGTGTCCGGAGACCCCCGGTACTCTCCCCGTTGCGCCACAGCCGGCGGGCCGTCGAGCGGTGTCAGCACGACACCCTTTTCCATCTTCATGTCTGGGCCAACCGCCTGAAGAAACTTGTCCGACACAGCCCGGGCGATCTCGAAGCTCGTCTCTGACGCCTGGATCTTGATGGACCCGATATCCTGGCCACTGATCTGTCCGACCCGGCAGAGCATCGGCAACAGCCAGCGCGGTTCGGCATTGTCGTTCCGGCCCACGGAGATCGAGAACCAGACCCCGTCGGTGAAGTCCTCGCGCCGTTTCTTCTTTGGTTCCCGCACATCCGGATCGAGAAGCTCTTCCGGGGCGGACTGCTTCGCCGCATGGGCCCGCAGGAAGGCCGCCGCGATTTGTTCCGGACTGTGCTGTTCAACGATTTCGGCCACAAAGGCGGCTTCGTCCTCAGTGACCGGTTCGAGAAGCTGGGGGTTTTCCAGCAACCGCTGACGGTCGCGCGCCTGGATTTCCTCCACAGAGGGGGGAACGCCCCAATCCGCGGTAATCTTGGCCCGGTCGAGCACACGCTCGGTGCGCCGGCGTTCGTTCCGCGGCACAATCAGGGCGCAGACGCCCTTGCGTCCGGCGCGCCCGGTGCGCCCGCTGCGATGCAGCAGGCTTTCGGGATTTTTCGGGATGTCGGCGTGGATCACCAGTTCCAGGTTCGGCAGATCGAGGCCGCGGGCCGCCACGTCCGTTGCGATACAGACCTGCGCCCGCCCGTCCCGCAGCGCCTGCAGGGCATGGGTCCGCTCGTTCTGGCTGAGTTCACCCGACAACGCGACAACGGAGAAGCCGCGATTGTTGAACCGGCTCATCATCCGGTTCACGGCCGCCCGGGTGGCACAGAACACCAGCGCATTGGTCGGGTTATAGAAACGCAGCACATTGATGATCGCGTTTTCCCGATCACTGGGGGCCACGAGCATCGCCCGGTATTCGATGTCCACATGCTGTTCGCGCTCGGCCTTGGTCGTCACGCGTACCGCGTCACGCTGATAGCGTTTTGCCAGGGAGGCAATCGCGCGCGGGACTGTCGCCGAGAACATCAGCGTCCGGCGCCCGTCCGGTGCGGCTGCCAGAATGAATTCCAGATCCTCGCGAAAACCCATGTCGAGCATTTCATCGGCTTCGTCGAGCACGGCCGCGCGAAGGTCACTCATGTCCAGCGCATGGCGTTCGATATGGTCGCGCAGACGGCCCGGTGTCCCCACCACGATATGTGCGCCACGCTCCAGCGCGCGCCGTTCCGTGCGGACATCCATCCCGCCGACGCAGGACGTCACGGACGCGCCGGTCCCGGCATAGAGCCATTCGAGCTCGCGTTTGACCTGCAGCGCCAGTTCGCGCGTGGGCGCCACCACCAGCCCGAGCGGGGTTGCGGCATGGGAAAACCGTTCGGCCTCCCCAAGAAGTGTGGGGGCCAGCGCAATCCCGAAGGCCACCGTCTTGCCCGATCCGGTCTGGGCCGAGACCAGCAAATCCTTGTCGGAGAGTTCGGAGCCCAGGACGGCTTCCTGGACGGGGGTGAGATTGTCGTAACCGCGTTCGCTCAGCGCCTTGCCGAGCGCCGGGACGACGCCTTGAAATTCAGTCATGTTTCTCGTTCCGGCCCGGAGGCCTGCGACGAAAAACGCCACGCAACCCAATATGCGCGGCCGAGGCGTCGCTCAACGGGTTTCTAGCACTGTCCGCCCTCATCCCGGAAGGGGGTGCGCGCGCTAAATCCCGGCATACCACTCATAGCCGCGATCGGGCCAGAACCCGCCACGTCCCTGCCCGATATGGCTCAGACGATCGGTGACTTCGATCCGCATCAGGTATTTGGCGTGCTTGTATCCGAGTTGCCGCTCCACCCGCAGTCTTAAAGGTGCGCCATGGGGCACCGCCAGCGGTCGGTCATTCATGGTTTGGGCGAGGATTGTCTGGGGGTGAAAGGCATCGAACATGTCGATGCTCTCGTAGTAGCGGGCCGAGCCGTCGCTGGCCTCGTAATAGTCATCGGCGCAATGAAAGACGACGAAGCGGCCACACTCGG
>JAYQBG010000046.1:0-5700 GCA_038137215.1 Alphaproteobacteria bacterium | reverse complement strand
GTCTCGGTGTCCATCACCGGGCGCAGGCCGCGAAACTCGAAGGCCGAGACCTGGCGGTCCAGCTGTGAACGTGCCGCCGCGCCGACCATCAGTGTGGCCAGCAGCGGACCATGTACAACAAGGCCATCATAGCCCTCCACATCGCGGGCATAGTCACGGTCATAGTGAATGCGGTGCCCGTTGAAGGTGAGCGCCGAGTAGCGAAACAGCAGAGTCGGGTCCGGATCGACGGTTTCCGTCCAGGCGGCGCTGTCCGGGGCCGGTTCGCCGGGACGCGCCGACGCGCCCTCACCCGTCACCTCGCGATAGACGATGTCGTGCTCATCGACGATGGCGAGGCCATCCGCGCCGGACAATTCGTGGCGCACGGTGACAAAGACCAGACGCCCGGTGCGGCCGGTCTTTTCGGTGATGCTTTGAATCGTCGAGACGCGGGTTGCGGTTTCACCCAGACGCAGCGTGCCGGGAAACGACACCCGGCTGCCCGCCCACATCCGGCGTGCAGGCCCGACCGGCGGCAAGAAGCCGCCCAGAGCCGGGTGACCATCCCGTCCCAGCCCGGAGCGCGGCGCGATGTCCCAGAAGTAGAGCCAGTGCCAGAGCGGCGGCAGCGCATCCCCGCTCTCCAGCGCCTTCCCCTGATCGTCGAGCGCCGCCTGCATGGCAGCACAGCGCTCCAGCTGGATGCGGTCACGCCGCTCTTCGCTGCGCCCGACCCAGGCCTGCAGATTCTGTTCGTTTTCGTCAGCCATCTTCGTCTCTTCAGCTTTGTCGCGACCATGCATCTCTTCACCAGAGATCTGTTTTGTCCGCGACTATCGAGCGATCATCAGAAGGTCGTTTGTCCGCCTTCGCGGTCCATGCTGTCCACGATGACATTCGAGATGAACCGCATCAGCAGCTTGCGGTCGCCGGTCAGCGGGGCGCAGGACAGGGTCGCCAGCCAGACAACCCGACCGGTCTCGTTGTCGCGCAGTTCTGCCTTGGCATCGAGTTGCTGACCCAGCGCGGTCTGGTTTCGCCGGCCCGACCCGCTTTCGCGGATCGTGTCGCGCAATTCGGAAATACCGACGTCGCGATTGCCGTCCCGTTCGCGCCGGGCATTTCCCTGTGCCGTGTCGATTCCGCCGCGTGAATTCAGACCGAGAAATGCGGATTCGGATTCAAAGTTGAAGACCAGCCGGCCGTCCCGGTTGGTCTTGCGGCCATCCGCACGCAGGGTTGCAAGAAACGTCTCGCGAAAGGTCAGGGCTTCGTCGGTCTCGTCAAAAATATCGACCCAATAGAACTGATCGGCGGGAATGGCATCGAGCGGAAACGTCGATATCTGTCCCTCACAGACAGACTCCTCAAAACCGGAGACGGCCTGCTGCGCGTGTGTGGAAGCGGCCGTGATCAGGATCAAGGCCAGTGGAAGTGCCGCCCGGGTGCACCAATAACGCATTTCGATTGTCCTTTATAAACATCCTGCCGCGAAGCCGCGGCGCGTAGTTTAGAGCATGGCGGCCTTCACGAAAGCCTAATCTCCGGGTGTGGGATTGACCGTGGAGTTCACCGTACTGACGGGACGCGGCGCGGTGCGGGCCTCACGGCGTGCCAGAAGGGTCGTTCCCACCACGATCACTGCGGCCCCGATCCACGTCCAGAACTCGGGAAACTCTGCGAAGAGAATGAATCCGATCAGCGCGGCCCAGACCATACGGGTAAACATGGCCGGCTCCACGAGACTGATATCGGCCAGCTTGTAGGCCTGCACGAACAGGAGATGTCCAACGGTGCCGCAAATCCCGATGATGAGCATGAAACCCAGTTGCTCAAGGGTCGGTGTGACCCAGACAAACAGCGCCGGGATGAGCGTGATCGGCGTCATCAGGAGTGTCAGATAGGCCACGATGGTCGCCGGGCCTTCGGTGCGGGTCAGGATCTTGGCGATCAGCTTGGAGTTGGATACCGCGACGGCGGAAAACAGAACCAGCCAGACACCCGAACTGATTTCGGTAAACCCCGGGCGCACCACGATCAACCCGCCGATGATGGCGAGCGCAATCCCCAGCCAGCGCACCGGTCCGACATGCTCCTTCAGGAACACCATGGCCAGAAGGGCCACAAAGACCGGACCGATGAGGCTCACTGCCGTGGCATCCGCGACCGGCATCAGGCTCAGCGCCGTGAACCAGGACAGCATGGAGGCAGAGTTCAGCAGAGCCCGGCCCATATGCCAGTGGATTTTCGGAGTCCGCAGAACGCCCACACCCATCCGGATAAAGATGGGAATGAAGACGATCAGCCCCAGGAAGTTGCGGAAGAACGCCACCTCGAAGGGATGCACCCCTTCGACCTGGGTCACATATCGGATCGCGTTGTGCATGGTGGCGAAAAACGCGCTCGCCAATACGACCAGCAGCACACCGCGCACGCCGGCCGGAATGGCTTCGAGTTTCGCGTTCAGATCGCTCAACATGGCTGCGCACGGTTCCGCGCGGCGTGATCAGCCATGTATGGCGCGCCAGACCTTCTCGGGTGTTGCCGGCATATCGATCGACTTGACCCCGTAGGCCGAGAGCGCATCGACGACCGCGTTCATCACCGCCGGCAGGGCACCGCTCACGCCCGCCTCGCCGGCGCCCTTGGCCCCCAGCACGTTGGTTTTGGCCGGCACCGGATGGTCCAGAAAGACGATATCGGGAACCTGATCGGCCCGCGGCAGGGCGTAGTCCATGTAGGACCCCGTTACCAGCTGTCCGTCATCGTCGTAGATCACATCCTCCATCAGCGCCTGGCCGATACCCTGTACGACCCCGCCATGCACCTGGCCGGCGGCCAGCAACGGATTGATCACATTGCCGAAATCATCGACGACCGTGTAACGCACCACTTCCGTGACCCCGGTATCGGGATCGATCTCGACCTCGGCGACGTGCACGCCATTCGGGAAAGCCGAAGGTGCGGTGTCGTGGACCAGATCGACGTCCAGACTGTCGGGCAGACCATCCGCCCCGCCAAGTTCCCGCGCCTTCGCGGCAAGGTCCAGCAGGTTGATCGAACGATCCGTTCCGGTGATGCGGAAATCACCGTTGTCGAACTCGATATCCTCTGTGGCGGCCTCAAGCACGTGACTGGCAACGCCTTTGCCCTTCTCGATCACTTCCGCGGCAGCTTCGTAGAACGCGCCGCCGGCCGCAATCACCGAGCGGGACCCGCCGGTTCCGCCACCCACAAGCAATTCGTCGGAATCGCCCTGCAGGAGGTCGATCTTCTCAAACGGGATTCCCAGGCGGGCGCTGACGATCTGGCCGAAGGTGGACCGATGTCCCTGCCCGTAATCCAGGGTGCCGGACACCATGGTCACCCGCCCGTCCTCGCCGAAGCGGATGCCGCCATTCTCCTTGCCGGCCGGCGCGGTCACCTCCAGATAGGCACAAACGCCCAATCCACGGTTCATGCCGCGTGATTCCGAAGCCTGCTTCCGGCTCTCGAACCCGGCCCAGTCGCTCGCGGCGACGGCCTGTACCAGCATGGGTTCGAAATCACCGCTGTCGATCACCTGTCCGCTGGCTGCCGTAAACGGCATTTTTGAAGCGGGCACCAGATTGCGGCGGCGCAACTGGATCGGGTCGATCCCCATCTCGCGCGCGGCCGTATCCACCAGGCGCTCCATGATGTAGTTGCCTTCGGGACGGCCGGCGCCACGATAGGCCCCGACATAAACGGTGTTGGTGAACACGCATTTCATGTTCACATCAATGGCAGGCGTGGCGTACATGCAGGGCAGATTCTTGCCGATATTCACCGACTGGGAGAGCGGGCCGGTTCCCGTCAGGTAGCCCCCCATATTGGCCAGGCCGTGCACACGGGCCGCGAGAAACTTGCCGTCTTCATCGAGCGCAAGCTCGGCTTCGAACTGGCTGGCTCTGCCCTGATGATCGGACAGGCAGCTCTCGTTGCGGTCTGCGGTCCATTTGACGGGCCGTCCGAGTTGCTTGGCGGCCAGCATAATCGCCGGGTACTCATGATAGGGCATCGCCTTCATGCCGAAGGAGCCACCCACATCGCCGGTGAGGACCTTAATTTTCTCCGGCTCGCAGTTGAAAACCGCGTTGGCGAGAATGTTGCGCATTCCCATCACGCCCTGGGAACAGACATGCAGGATATAGCGGTCCTCCGCCGTGTCGAAATCGGCGATCGCAGCCCGCGGCTCCATTGCGGAAACAAAGCAGCGGTTGTTGTCGAGGCTGAGTTTCGTCACATGGGCCGCGCTCTCGAAGGCTTTCGCCGTTGCTTCGGCATCGCCCATCTGAAAATCCAGACAGACATTGCCTTCGGCCTCGTCGTGCAGCTGTGGCGCGCCGCTCTGGATGGCAGCCTGGGGCGCCGTCACTACGGGCAGCGGCGAAATGTCGAGTTCGACGCGTTCGGCCGCATCCTGGGCCTGCAGGGGCGTTTCCGCGATGACCACCGCCACCGGCTCGCCCATATGACGGACACGTCCATTGGCCAGGACCGGGCGTGGCGGCTTGATCAGCGGCGTGCCGTCACGGCTCTTGAGGGGCAGGTTGTTGGGCAGGGTTCCCAGGCCGGCGGCCGCAATATCGGCATGGGTATAGACCGCAAGGACGCCGGGCGCGGACTTGGCCGCAGATACTTCCAGATTGGCAATATCGCCATGGGCGACTGGCGACCGGACAAAGTAGGCGTAGGCCTGACCTTCGAGGTTCTTGTCGTCGGTGTACTGCCCGTCGCCGCGCAACAGGCGCGGGTCTTCCTTGCGGGTCACCGGCTGACTGACGGCGTAAGGCCCGGTTCCAAAAATCATATCGTCCACGAAACTCACTCCCAAACGGAACTGCTCTGTTTTCCATGATAACGGGACCAGCCAGGCCGGTCCCGTGTTAACTCGTCATTTTCGTTCGTCTTGGGCCGAATCCGGCACTTCCGGAAAGGCCGGGAGACGAGTGCCGAGCCCCTATTCGGCCGCCTGGGCCGGTTTGTCACCGGATTCCGCGAAATGCGGCATCACTTCCTCGGCGAACTGCTGCAGATTGTCGAAGGATCCGCTCAGATCATGCAGCAGAATGTTGCGGATGCCCACATCGTGCAGCGCCTGAACCCGCTCTCCCATTTCCTGTGCGTTGCCCAGAATGGCCCCCGCTTCAGACATCTCGAAGGGATCGCGCTTCTTTTTGTAGCGGTCCGGCGCCACAAAGGCCTTGGACTGGAACTTCGGATCGGTCGCCAGCGACTGTACTTCCGTCAGGAACTTACCTCGCAAGGTGTGTGCGGCCTCGCGGGCCGCGGCGTCATCCGCCACCATCAGCCCACGGGTCACCGCAACGCGGTTCGGGTCGTATTCCTGACCCATCGCATCGAGTTCGTCGCGGAATATCTGCACCTTCTCGCCAATCTGCTCAAATGACGAAGTCTGATCGAGCAGCAGGTTGAACCCGTTGCGGGCCACCCCGCGGATGGATCCCTCGCTCGCCGCACCGATCCACATGGGCGGATAGGGTTTCTGGACCACAGGCGGCTCGACAATGATGTCGTTGAAGGTCCAGCGGTCCGATGTGTAGCTCCAGCGCTCGGTTTCCATGAAAGAGCGCTGCAGAAGTGCAACGGATTCCTCGAAGATGTCCTGGGCATCTGCCATCTCCATGCCAAAGCCATGGAATTCATTGGCCCGGTAGCCGCGTCCGATGCCGAAAT
>JAYQBG010000045.1:0-7120 GCA_038137215.1 Alphaproteobacteria bacterium | reverse complement strand
GGCATCCATAGACACCTTGCTCCAACAAGGCAGCCGCCCGTGTTTATGGGTTCCCGCCTTCGCGGGAACGACGCAACGCGCGGTGGACGTATCTGCGGCAGACCGATTCCACCTCACAAGATCACGCTCTACTCCTTGTCTTCGGCCTCAAGCTGGTTGCGCAGCTCACGTTTGACGATCTTGCCATAGTTGTTTTTCGGCAAGGCCGCCGCAATCCGGTAGTCCTTGGGCCGCTTGAACCGGGCGATGTTGTCCAGACACAGCTGATCCAGCACGTCGGTATCCACTTCCGCACCCTCGCGCGGCGCAACAAAGGCCACCACCTCTTCGCCCCACTCATCATGGGCGCGGCCGACCACGGCACATTCGGCAACATCGGGATGCCGGAGCAGCAACTCCTCGATCTCACGCGGATAAATGTTGGTGCCGCCCGAGATGATCATATCCTTCGAGCGATCCTTGAGGGTCAAATAGCCATCGGCGTCAAACGCGCCCATGTCGCCGGTGTGTAGCCACCCGCCCTTGAGCGACTCAGCGCTCGCCTCGGGCTTGTTCCAGTAGCCGCGCATGACCACGGCACCCTTAACCAGAATTTCGCCCACCTCACCGGTCGGCACTTCATTGTCCTCGCCATCCACGACCTTCACATCGACCACCGACTGGGCATAGCCCACCGAGGCCAGGCGGTCCTCGTAGCGCGGGTGGTCGATATCCGCATGATCCTCGCGGGGCAGCACGGTGATGCACATGGGGCTCTCGCCCTGGCCATAAATCTGGATGAACTTCTGTCCGAAGCGCGCCAGCGCCTCTTTCAAATCGGCCACATACATGGGCCCGCCGCCATAGGTGACCGTGCGCAAATTCGGCGCGTCACCGCCGCCCTTGTGATTGACGAGGCGCTTGATCATGGTTGGTGCGGCGAACAAGGAAACCTCTTTAAGCTCTTGACACAAATGAATAATTTCCTCCGGCTCAAAACCGCCGGACTCCGGCACCACCTGCCGGGCACCAACCGCCAGATGCGGAATACCGTAAAAGCCCGAGCCGTGAGACATGGGCGCGGGATGCAGCGCGGCGCCGTTCACGGGCACCCGGTCCACATCCACGAAATAGGTCAGCATCATCTCCCAGAGATTGCGGTGGGACAGCATCGCGCCCTTGGGGTTTCCCGTCGTCCCCGATGTGTAGAACAGCCAGGCTAGATCATCGTCCGCGCGCTCCGTTATCGCCAGCGGGTCGCCCGCGCGCAGATCGTTGTACTCCTTCTCCCCGACGACGATGACGCGTGCCTTGCTGCCCGCAATATCCAGTCCTTTCGCGGCCTTCTCGGCCAGATCGGGGGTGACGAAGACCACGCCGGCACCGGCATCATCCAGGATGTAGGCGAGTTCCTTTTCGTGCAGCTTGTTGTTGATGGGCAGCGCCGTCATCCCCGCATGCAGTGCCCCATGAAAGGCTTCGAGGTATTCCGGGGTGTTGGTCATGAACAAGCCAACCCGATCATTCTGCGCCAGCCCCAGCGTGCCCTTCAGCGCCCCGGCCAGCCCTGCGGATCGACGTGCGAGCGTGGCGTAGTCGCAGTAATCCGCAGTGCCATGAGAAATGGCCACCCGGTCGGGAAAAGATCGCGCTGCGCGCACAAGCAACTGATTGAGATTCATGAAAAACGTGTCCTCCTGCGCGTTAGAATGCCGGGGAGACTGACAAGCCGCAAGCGCAAGTCCGAGCATCCTTCGAGACGCCGCCTCCGGCGACTCTTCAGGATAAGGGTTGCGCTTCGTCACCATCCTCATCCTGAGGAGCGCAAAGAGCGAGCGTCTCGAAGGATGCTGAGAAACGCACCGAAAGAGAGTGAAACATGTACGAACTCCACTACTGGCCCACCATTCAGGGACGCGGAGAATTTGTCCGGCTCATCCTCGAAGATGCGGGCGCGGATTACACCGATGTCATGCGCGGGCCCGATGCCGAGGGCCGCGAGGCAATGCTCGCGCTTCTCGAACAAACCGGACACTTCGCCCCGCCACTTCTGAAGGACGGGGACCGCTGGGTCTCGCAAACCCCGCTTATTCTGGACTATCTGGGTGCACGCTACGGCCTGACCCCCAATGACGAAGACGAGCGGCGCGAGGCGCTGCGTCTGACCATGCTGCTGGCCGATTTCCTGATCGAGGCCCATGACGTCCATCACCCGCTGGCCAAGGAATTCTTCTACGAGGATCAGCGCGATGAGGCCCTGCGCCGTGCACCGAGTTTCCGCGACACGCGCATTCCGAAATTCTATGTCTATTTTGAGCGACTGCTCGCCGGAGACGGCCATTTTGTCGGCGGAACCACCTGCCATGCAGAGTTTTCGCTGTTCCAGATTGTCGAGGGCATGCGCTATGCCTTTCCGAACACAATGGCGCGGCTGGAGCCGGACTATCCCAATGTGACCGCGCTGCGCGACCGGATCGCCGCGCGGCCGGGCGTTGCAGCCTATCTGGCTTCGGAGCGTCGCATCCCGTTCAATGAACACGGCATCTTCCGGCATTACCCGGAACTGGATGCCTGACATGAGCGATTCTCCGATCACCTGCCAACGGCTTGATGACGACAAGATCGCGTATTGCGCAGCGTCTGAAATTCTGGTGCTGAATGCGCCTTATTCAAAAATGTCCTTCGGGGTGATTTCGGTGACGCTGGCGGGACAAATTCGACGTGGCCGCTACTTCCTTGCCATGCAGGACGGCCGTCCGGTCGGCTATACCGGCTGGGCCTATGTGGACGAGGACAAGACGCGGTCCTGGATCGATGGCGGCGGTGCCCCGAGTTACCAGGAATGCCTGAACGGCGACGCCGCCGTGCTGATGACCGTCTACGCCAAATCGTCAGCAGCCAAACGCGCCCTCATCCGCGCCCTCCGCAACGAAGGCAAGGGCCGGAAGGTTCTCTTCCACCGGATCTACAACGGTGAGAAGGACCGCTCGCGCAACAACGAGGTCCGCGTCATCTCCTAGAGCGTGATCTTGTGGGCTGGAATCAGTTCCGCCGCAGATCCGTCCACCGCGCGTTGCGTCGTTCCCACGAAGGTGGGAACCCATAAACACGGGCGGCTGCCTTGTTGGAGCAAGGTGTCTATGGATGCCCGCCTTCGCGGGCATGACGAGAGTTGCGATCAAAGCCGTCATTGCGAGGAGCATCGAGACGAAGCAATCCAGAGCGGTCTCACATACAGCAGAGCAGCTGGATTGCGTCGCTTCGCTCGCAATGACGTGTTGGGTTCGGCATTACTGCCACCTCACCACGGCTCGTCGTTCACGCGAAGGCGGGAACCCATGAACACGGACGGCTGCCTTGCTGGTACAAGGTGTCTATGGATGCCCGCCTTCGCGGGCATGACGAGATGATATGATCGCCCCGTCGGGGGCATCAGCAGAGTCGTTTCTACCTGAAACGATCCCGCTCTAGAACAGGAAGTCGTCCTCGTGCAGGTCGGCTTTCGACACCCCGATCAGGGTCAGGCTGTCATCTCCATCCAGGGTGATAACGGTATCGGCACCGGCATCATTGGTGGAAGCCAGCAAATCGGCCAGATCGGCAAAGCCGAAATCCGACACGTCGAGTTGATCGTCGGTCCCGGCACCGGCCTCGAAATCCGTGACCGTGTCGTCGCCTGCGCCATCGGTGAAAACGAACACATCATCGCCCGTATCCCCGAACAGCTTGTCATTCCCATCCGCACCAAACAGGGTGTCGTCATTGGCTGTGCCGTTGACGGTCTGATCCGCATCGATCACGCCGCTGACGCCGACGGTCACCGTGGCGGTGTCGAACCCGCCATTTCCGTCGGAGATGGTGTAGGAGAAGCTGTCTGTCAGGGTTTCGCCCTCGCCCAGATTCTGGGCCGCCGCCGAAGCCGTCGGATCGTAATTGAACGTGCCGAGGGACCCGCCTGCCGTGATCGTCGCGCCGTTGGCGCTGACCGCATCAAAGGCCGAGATGCTGACCGTGTCCCCGTCGGCATCGTTGTCATTGCCCAGCACATTGCCGGTCAGGGTGATCACGTCTTCGCTGACCGTGGTCTCGAACCCATAGATCACAAAGGTCACACCGGGTGAACTGCCATTGGCTTCCGCGAAGAAAGCCGTGACCAGCACATCGTCGATGCCATCATTCTTGACGTCGCCACCGCCGGACACCGAATAGCCCAGATTGTCGCCGCCATCGAGCGCATCGATCCGGAACCCGTTGACCCCGTTTTTCGATATCCGCTGTATCGAACGACGCCGCAAAACCGGCCGCCGAGCCATGCAGGATATAGGCCTGCCCGGACTGACTGCCGGTATTGGCATCCGACCAGCGGGCCGATGACCATGTCGTCATAGCCGTCATTGTTGAGGTCGCCCGCACCGAAGACGGACCACCCAAAATTGTCCGGCCGCGCCGTACCTTCAATGGCAAAACCGTTGGTACCATCAAGACTGGAAAGTTCGAACTCGGCTCCAAATCCACCGGTTTTGCCGAAGACGTCCTAGGTTTTGCCAACCAGCGAGTCTCCATTGAGAGAGGCATAGGGTGCACCAACAATCACATCGTCGATGCCATCCCCATTGATATCTCCCGCACCCGAGACGGAGAAACCCGTCCGGTCACCGGCATTGACGCCATTAAGTTTGAAGCCGTCGGTCCCATCAATGAAATCATTTCCGTCGCGACCATCAATGTGATCCCGTCCGGTGCCGCCGAACAGATGATCGTCGCCCCGGATCCCGCGCCGCCGTGCCATAGCTGTGCCTCACGTAACTGGAAGGCCCTCGGGTGAAGGCCTTTGCTCATTCCCCACACCGGATCTCGGGCCACGTCAGCGCACGAATCAATGCACTACTATCGTACGCGTTCGCGGAGGCCGCGAACAATGAACAATTCGTTAATTGGTTAACGCAAAGGCCCGAAACCTGCGGGGTCCACTATCCAGACGGGTCTGGACACACAGTTCTAATGCTTGTGCGGGTGCTCACTGCAGCCCTGGGACTTCCGCCAGTCGTAGAATTCCGCTAATCCGGCGAAGACTTCCATCGGCGTCATGCCCTCTTCGGGGCTTTTCCCCTCGAACTCGCGATAGATGGCGACCACGTTCGCGAACACACGCTGTCCATCGTCCCAGTCTTCGAAATTCGCCAGCGCAATATCCTTCGAGGCCTCCATCGCGTTGAGACCAGCGTCATAGCGTTTGCGCACTTCATGCTCGAGTTCTTCGAGATAAGCCTTGAATCGACGCACCTCATCCTGGCCGGAGACAGGACCATGACCGGGCACCACCACGTCGGGATCGAGCTCGAGAATCTTGTCGCAGGCTTTCTTCCAGTTATCGACCGGGCCGTCCCAGATCACCGGGTGCCCACCGACAAACAGGATGTCACCGGCATAAAGCAGATTATCTTCAGGGATATGCACTAGGAGGTCGCCGCGCGTGTGCGCCGGACCGACATTGTAGAGATCGACGGCCTTGTCGCCGACCTTCACGGCAAGATGATCCTCGAAGATCGTCGTCGGCGGCGTCAGTTCGATTCCGTTGAAATCGAAGGCCGAGAAACAGTACTCGAGAAACTCGCCCAGAACGCCGGTTTCCTTGGACTGGCCCATCAGTTCTAGCAGAGTTTCGGGAAGGAAGTGGTCGAACTCCTCCGCACAACCCTTCGACGCGATGATCTCGGCTTCCTTGACCAGCTGGTTGCCCCAGGTGTGGTCGGCGTTCGCGTGGGTGTTGACCAGCTTGCCGATGCGCTCTGAGGCCGGCACCGCGTCACGCATCACCTTCAGCATGTCATGGGTCAGCGGCAGGTCGAACAGCGTATCGACCAACAGGGTCTGATCGCCGTCCACAATCAGGCCTGCATTCGACCAGCCCCAGCCGCCGTCAGGCATCAGATAGGCGTAAAGCCCGTTACCAACCTCGTGCAGACCCTTGGTGTATTCCCACTTCGCCATGTTCAACTCTCCTCCAATGTAGAGCGAAAACCTCATCCTTCGTCAGGCTCAGGATGAGGCACATTTTCGATTTCCTCATACTGAGCTTGGCGAAGCGTGAGGAATCGCTGCCGTCTAAGTGTGTTTCACGATCCGGTTTTTCAGAACACCGATGCCCGTGACCTCCAGCTCGACCACGTCACCATCGGATAAATACAGATCGTGTTCCAGCCCGCAGCCCCAGGGTACGGTCCCGGAACAGAAAAATTCGCCCGGATATACCGTCTCGGCCTGGGCGGTGTGGGCGATGCAGTCCTCGAACTTCCAGTGCATCTGGCTGGAATTGCCCCGTGACCGCTCCTCGCCGTTGATGCGCACGATCATCTCCGCATCGTATGGATCGAAGTCGTCGGCGGTCACGATGCAGGGGCCAATGATGTTGCCGGTCTCGAAATCCTTGCCCTTGCCCGGCCCAAGGCCGGCGGACATCTCGCGTGCCTGGGTGTCCCGGGCCGAGATATCGTTGAAGATCGAGTAGCCGAAGATCATGTCCTTCGCCTGTTCCGGCGAGACATCCTTGCCCCGGGTGCCGATCCAGGCCCCGAACTCCATTTCATAGTCAAGAAGCTCCGAAAAGGGTGGCCAGCTGACATCCTGGCCGGTGCCGATCACGCCAAACCGGCTGGGCTTGTAGTACACCGGTTGCTCATACCAGATCGGCGGGATAGCAAAGACGCCTTCCCGCTCAAACCGGGCCAATGCCTCTTCGGGGTCCGGTTCGGCCTCCGCCTTCGTCTTGCGGAGCATGTTGTAGCCGTTGACCAGGTGTTCCTCGAAACAAAGAAAATCCCGGATTTGCGGGGGCAACGGGACCGGTGTGCGCAGGGTGACCGATCCGAGATCATGGCAAGCCCGGTCCGGCGTTCCCGCAAGAACATCGCGCGCGCCCGTCAAAGCCGCTTCCCCGGCTTCCATGAGAGCAAGCATCGTCTCGAAATACGGTTGCGGGTTTGCCGCCAACAGGTCGAAAACCTTGGTTTCATCTGCATGCAGGACGCCGACGCGTTCTGCGCCTTGGCCGTCCAAAAACGTCACCAGTTTCATGATCTCCCCCGAAACCTCTTTTGTTTGGTTCTATTCCGCCGCAACACGCAGTTCCGCCCCGTCATCG
>JAYQBG010000044.1:1975-13186 GCA_038137215.1 Alphaproteobacteria bacterium | reverse complement strand
ATCGCGAATGCCGGCTTCGTGCTGCAGATCGACTGCCCGGACCTGGCCATGGGCCGGCACACCGAATATCGCGAGCTGCCGGAGGCGGAGTTCCTCAAGCACGCGGAAATGCAGATCGAGGCACTCAATGCCGCGCTCTCCAACATTCCCGCCGACCGGGTGCGGATGCATATCTGCTGGGGCAACTATGAAGGGCCACACCATCTCGACATTCCCTTCGAGACAATCTTCGACGTGGTGATGAAGGCCAAGCCCCAGGGCTTGCTGGTGGAATCCGCCAACCCGCGTCATTCCCACGAATGGCGGGTATTCGAGACGAAAAAGCTGCCCGATGACAAGATCATCATGCCCGGCGTGATCGACAGCGTCAGCAACTACATCGAACACCCCGACGTGGTGGCCGACCGCATCTGCAGCTATGCCGATCTGGTCGGTCGCGAGCGGGTGATCGCGGGTGCGGATTGCGGCTTCGCCACCTTCGCCGGTATCGGCAAGGTCGATCCCGACATCGCCTATGAAAAGTTCAAGTCGCTCGTGCGCGGCGCTGAAATCGCCACGGACCGTCTTTGGAGCTAGGGGCTTAAGCCACCACCAGCCGCGCCAGACCCTCGCGCACCTGATCGGGGACGCTGACCGGTTTCATCTCGCCGGGGCGCACATAGACATGGACGAAATGCCCGGTGGCAGACGGTGAGTCCGCACCCTTCTTGAAGATGCCGATCTCGTAGGTCACCGAGGAATTGCCCAGGCGGCGGACCCGCACGCCGATATCGAGCACATCGGGAAAGGCGATCTCGCTGTGGAAGCGGCAGCCGGTCTCGACGACCATGCCGACCGGGTCCTTGCTGCGATAGTCCAGCCCGGTGAACCGCATCAGGAACTCGTTCACCGCCGTGTCGAAATACGAGTAGTAGGTCACGTTGTTCACGTGGCCATAAACATCGTTGTCCATCCAGCGGGTCGGGATTTCGAGGAAATGCGGATAATTGGCGCGAACCTCGTCGCGCTCGCTCTTTGTGTCGCTCATATCGCCCTGTTCAGAAATGCGTAAATAATGTCGATGGATTCGTTCGGCCGCTCAACGGTCATCATGTGACCGGTCGCGGGTAGAATTTCAATCTGTGCAGCCGCAATCGCGGCCTGCAATCCTTTGGAAGCCCGCGGCGGGGTCATGCGGTCGGCTTCGGCCAGCAGAAACAGGGTCGGGCATGTGACCTTCGCAGCCGCGTCCAGCGCACCCGTCCAGTCGTTGCAGGCCGCCAGATCGGTGCCGAGGACACCCGGCTGCCCCGATGCCAACAGGGCCCGCCCGCCGCCGCGCAGCCACAGGCCGGGCGCCTGGTGCCCGCCCTTGTGGGCCGGCTTTCCGAAGCCCCAGTCGGTAATTAGTTCCAAGGCGGCCGGATCATCCTGGGCCGCGAGCGCAAGAAGGTCGGGATGGACCTGCATATGGTCGGACGGCCCTACCAGGCCGAGTGCCAGCATGCGTTCCGGCCGGGAAGCTGCCGCCGCAAGGCCAATCAGCGAGCCCATCGAGTGTCCCACCAGCGCCACCCTGTCTGCACCGACTGCATCGACAAAACGCCACAGCCAGGCGGCGTAATTGTCGATGTTTTCCGGTGCCGGCCCCTCCGAACGGCCATGCCCCGGCAGGTCCGGCACCAGGACACTGTATCCATGATGGGCAAAGAATCGTGTCTGGGGGCTCCAGTAGGTCTGATCGTTACCGCCCCCATGAATGAAGACCAGCGCCGGCTGGTCCGCGTTGAAAGCCTGCCCGCCGGTATGGGCAAAGACGGCCCGGCCATCGACTGTCAGTTCCATGATGCCCGCCTTCTATTTCTGCGAGGCGCGCAGCGCCTGCTTGAGGTCGGCGATGATGTCGTCCGGGTCTTCCAGGCCGATGGCCAGCCGGATCATGTCTTCACCAACACCGGCCGCCTTAAGGTCTTCCGCACTCATCTGCTGATGGGTCGTGCTGGCCGGATGGATCACCAGCGATTTGGCATCCCCCACATTGGCCAGATGGGAGAGCAGCTCCAGCGCCTCGATAAACGTCGCGCCTGCCATCCGCGGGCCGTTTGTTCCCGGCTTCACACCGAAGGTCACGATGGCCCCGGCTCCCTCCTGCAGCAGCCGTTCGGCCAGGCGATGGTCGGGATGGCTTGCCAGTCCGGGATAGGTCACCCAGGCGACCTCGTCACTGTCTTCGAGAAATTCGGCGACGGTCAGGGCATTCTCCACATGACGGGCCATGCGGATCGGCAGGGTCTCGAGGCCCTGCAACAGGTAGAACGCGGTCTGGGGCGCCATACAGGCCCCGAAATCCCGCAAGCCTTCGGCCCGCGCCCGCATGATGAAAGCGGCGGGTCCGAACTCCTCGGCAAAGTCGAGGCCGTGATAGCCCTCATAGGGTTCGCTCATGCCGGGAAACTTGCCCGATCCTTCCCAGTCGAACAGGCCGCTATCGACCAGTACGCCGCCAATCGCAACACCATGGCCGCCGATCCACTTGGTCGCGGAATGCATGATCAGGTCGGCGCCATGCTCGAACGGGTGCAGCAATGCCGGGGTCGAAAATGTTGCATCCACCAGCAAAGGCAGACCGGCATCATGGGCAACTTTGGCGACAGCGGGAATATCGAGAACTTCCAGGCCTGGATTGCCGATGGTTTCGGCAAAGACCAGGCGGGTCTCGTCGCGGATTGCATCGGCAAAGGCCTGCGGATCGCGGGGATCGACAAACGTCGTCGTGATGCCGAAGCGCGGCAGGGTGTGCACGAACAGGTTATGGGTGCCACCATAGATATTGCGCGACGCCACAATATGACCACCGCTGTCCATCAGGGTAAGCACAGCCAAAGACATCGCCGCCTGGCCGCTCGCCGTCGCGATGGCCCCGACCCCGCCTTCCAGAGCCGCGATACGTTCTTCGAAGACCGCGACCGTGGGGTTGGAAATGCGGGAATAGATATGTCCGGCGCGCTCCAGATTGAACAGGCTGGCCGCGTGATCCACGTCCGGGAACACATAGGACGTCGTCTGGTAGATGGGCGTCGCCCGGGCACCGGTGACCGGATCCGGGTGCTGGCCTGCATGCAGGCTGAGGGTCGAAAACTTCAGATGCTTCGGATCGATCATGAATCGCTCCCGTTCCCGACGGTCCCGATGACCGTCTCGTTTTGGGTGTGGGGCGGAACTTATCCCAACCCGTATCGGGCTTGCACCTGCGTTTGCCGGTTCGGGAAAAGAAAAACCGCTCCGAAGGGGGGATTTCGGAGCGGTTAAGTCGAATTCCAGGGAGGAAATCAAAAAAGGATCTGTATGAGACCCGATGGTTCATGGGATGAGCCATCGCACACAATTTCGCAGGGAAACAATAAAAAACGGTTAACGGCACACTCAAAAACAAAAAAGGGGCCCCAAAAGGGCCCCTGTACTATTATTTTTATTCTAAATCAGCGACTTAGTTTTTGCCCTGATTGTTGCCGCCAATCCGGACATCCGCCATCCAGTCCGGAATCCGGTTGGTGGAGGGCTCTTCCTGCGGCACCAGATCCGCGCTGATCGGACGGCGATCATCGCCGGCGGGCTGACGCCCGGCCTTGCGGGCCTTCTCCACGGCTTCATCGAGGTCCATCTGACGGCACAGCCCGATGGTCACCGGATCACGCGGCTGGATCTGGGATGAATTCCAGTGGGTCCGGTCACGAATGGCGGTGATGGTCGGCTTGGTGGTGCCGATCAGCTTGCCGATCTGGACATCGCTGAGTTCGGGATAGTACCGGACCAGATAGGCAATCCCGTCGGGCTTGTCCTGACGCTTGGACACCGGCACATAGCGCGGCCCCTTGGTTCGCTTGACCGGTGCGGGATTGTCGCTCTCCTTGAGCACGAGGCGCGCGGCCGGATCTGCCTGGACCCGTTCGATCTCTTCCCAGTCCAGCTGACCGTTCGAGACGGGGTCGAGTCCGCGCATACCGACACCGACTTCGCCATCGGCAATGCCCTGAATTTCAAGCTGGTGCATCCCGGTGAAGTCCGCGATCTGCGGAAACGACAAAGATGTGTTCTCAACGAGCCACACGGCGGTGGCTTTCGGCATCAACGGCGGTGCCATGGGTTCTCCTTTCGTCGATCCGCCACACCATCACGTGGGCAAACCGGCCATATTCGTCATCCCTGAAGGCGGAATACCCTTATATATGCAGCGTTCGGGGGAATTGCAAAGCACACGATCACGTCAGATCGAGAATGATCTTCCCGATATGGCTGCTGGTTTCCATCATTTCGTGAGCTTTGGCGGCTTCTGTCAGCGGAAATGTCTGATGAACAACCGGCGCAACGGCCCCGGATTCGAGCAACGGCCACACCTTTGCGCGCAGGGCCTGTGCGATATCGCCCTTGAACGCGACCGAACGGGCGCGCAGCGTCGAACCGGTGATGGTTAGCCTGTTCATCATCACCCGGCCCAGATTGATCTCCGCTTTGGCGCCTTCCATCAGCGCGATCTGCACGATGCGGCCATCGGGTTTGAGGCAGGCAATATTGCGCGGCAGATAATCGCCACCAACCATGTCGAGGATCACATCGACACCCGTTTTGTCCGTCAGCGTCCTGATCTCCTCGTCGAAGGACTGATCCTTGTAGTTGATCGCCTTTGTCGCACCGAGTTCCTCGCAAAACTCGGCCTTCGCAGCACTGCCCACCGTGGTATAGATCGCCGATGCACCAAGCGCCTTGCAAAGCTGGATCGCCGTGGTGCCGATCCCGCTGGATCCGCCATGGATCAGGACGGATTCGCCTTCGGCAAATCGCGCGCGGTCGAAAACATTCGACCAGACCGTGAAGAACGTTTCCGGCAGCCCCGCGGCCTGAACCATGCTCAAGCCCGTGGGCACCGGAAGAACCTGCGGCGCGGGTGCGGCCACATACTCTGCGTATCCCCCACCGGCGACGAGCGCACAGACCGCATCTCCGACCTGCCAGCCCGCGACATCCGGGCCCAAGGCGACGATTTCACCGGCAATTTCCAGGCCCGGAATATCCGATGCCCCGGGTGGTGGCGGGTAAACGCCCTTGCGCTGGGCCACATCGGGCCGGTTCACGCCAGCCGCGGCAACCCGGATCAGCACCTCACCGGTTTCCGGTACCGGAACCGAGCGGCTGGCCGGGACCAGCATCTCCGGTTCACCGGCTTCGCGAATTTCAATGGCCTGCATTTCGGTTGGCAGCGTCATGGTCTATCTCTTTTTCAGGCGTGGCATATCTTTGTCCGTCTTTCGGACGGTTGCAGACGCAATCTAGGCGCGCCAAACTTTGTGCACAACGATAAGGCGTTCGGTGCGGCAAGGAGGGGCACGATGAATATGGAAGATGATCTGGAACCCACATTTCAGGGTGTGAAAGACGGTTTCGACGAAATCAACGTCGAGGCCCTGTCGATCGAAGAGCTGAAAGAGTATATCGCCCATGCGCAGAGCGAGATCGCGCGCGCCGAAGCCGAAATCAAAAGTCGTGAAGCGCTGCGCGGAGACGCGGACGCGCTTTTCAAAAGCTAGACTAACAAAAACGACGCGCGGCAAACGCACGTCTGGAGGAAACATGGTCAACCATTTCGATATCGACCTCGATAAGAACGCTGCCAACTACATGGCGCTGTCACCCCTGAGCTTCCTGCGCCGCTCGGCCACGGTCTATGCCAATCGCAAGGCGATCGTGCACGGAAAGACGACATTCACCTATGCCGAGTTCTACGACCGCTCGCGCCAGCTCGCCTCTGCGCTCGCCCAGCGTGGTGTCGGGCTCGGCGACTGTGTTGCCTGCATGCTGCCGAACATTCCGCAGATGCTCGAAGCACATTTCGGCATCCCCATGACCGGCGGGGTGATCAACGCCCTCAACTATCGCCTGGACGCCAAGGCCATTGCCTTCATTCTCGATCATGGCGAAGCCAAGGTCCTGCTCACGGATACGGAATTTGCCCCGGTGATCAAGGAGGCGCTGGAACTGGCTGAGGCGCAGCCCATCGTCATCGATATCGACGACCCCGAAGGCCCGGGCGGCGAGAGGCTTGGCGAGATGGACTACGAGGCCTTCATCGCAACGGGCGATCCCGCGTTTGACTGGGCGTTTCCCGACGATGAATGGAATGCCATCGCGCTCAACTACACCTCCGGCACCACCGGCAATCCCAAGGGCGTCGTCTCACACCATCGCGGCGCCTATCTGAACGCCATCGGCAACACCTTTACCTGGGGGGCGACCGGCGGACCGGTCTATCTCTGGACCCTGCCCATGTTCCACTGCAATGGCTGGTGCTTCACCTGGGGTGCCACGGCGGTGGGCGGCACCAATGTCTGCCTGCGACGTGTCGAGAGCGGCACGATCTACAATGCCATTGCCGATCACGGGATCACCCATCTATGCGGCGCCCCCATCGTGATGCAGATGATCGTCAATGCCCCGGACGAGGACCGGCGTGACTTCGAGCAGGATGTCGAGTTCATGACCGCTGCCGCTCCGCCACCGGCGGCCGTATTGGCGCGAATGGCCGAACAGGGTATCCGGGTGACCCATGTCTATGGCCTGACGGAGATTTACGGCCCGGCCATCATCTGTGCCTGGCAGGATGAGTGGAACGACCTGCCTCTGGAGGAGCGGGCGGCACTGCAATCGCGTCAGGGGGTCCCCTACGAGGTCCTGGAAGACATGATGGTGGCCGACCCGGACACGCTGGAACCCGTTGCCAAGGATGGCGAAACCATGGGCGAGGTTTTCACGCGCGGAAACGTCACCATGAAGGGTTACCTGAAAAACCCGAGTGCGACCCAGGCGGCCTTTGCCGGTGGCTGGTTCCACACGGGCGATCTGGGTGTCTGGCATGCCGACGGCTATATCGAGCTCAAGGACCGGTCCAAGGACATCATCATTTCGGGTGGCGAGAACATCTCATCGATTGAAGTGGAGGACACCCTCTACAAACATCCCGATGTCTCGGCAGCGGGTGTGGTCGCCTGGCCTGACGAGAAATGGGGCGAAACCCCCTGCGCCTTCATCGAACTCAGCCCCGGCGCAACGGTGAACGAAGCGGATATCATCGCCCATTGCCGGGATAATCTCGCGAGTTACAAATGCCCGCACCACGTGGTCTTCGGGCCCTTGCCCAAGACGTCCACGGGCAAGATCCAGAAGTTCAAGTTGCGGGATCAGGCGATCGAACTCTCGAAAGCCACCGCCTAGTCCGCCGACCAAAACAGCAAAGGCGGCTCACCGGAGCCGCCTTTGGTTTTGAAACTGACCGCGCGTTTCACGCCGTCAGGCGTTTTCCATCACGTTGATTTCTTCCTTCAAGCGCAATTTCTGCTTTTTCATCTCCGCGATAGCGGCCTGATCAGGGGATGGGCGCTGCACCTCGCCTTCAATGGCTTCGTCCAGACTGGCGTGGCGGCGCTTCAGCTCTTCGATCCTCGGCTGCAATGTCACGAGCAATTCTCCTGTTTGTTCGGGCTGTATCTTGAAACTCCCTCCGGAAATGCTAAGCCGATTCACCCGGATTGGAAAGGCAACCAAAGTCGAAGAGACCTGCGAAGACGTCGGCAAAGATCTCTTCGGTTTGGTATAGTCGCAGAGAAGAGTCCAAGCGGGGTAGAACGTGTCGCAAGACAATCAGGATCGGGAAGACCAGTTGCGTTTCAAACTGACGGAATTGCGCAGTGAACACCGCGATCTCGACGATGTGATTGCCCGCATCGGCGAAGAACAGCCTTTCGACCAGCTTCAAATTCAGCGGTTGAAGAAGCGCAAGCTCGGCTTGAAGGATGAAATCCTGAAAATCGAGAGCGAGTTGCTGCCCGACATCATCGCCTGACGGGCATCCCGTCCCTAACTTGCAGCGCGGCCCTGTTTCTGCGCGTACATTGCCTGATCCGCACGCTGCAGGGCTTCGCCGGCATCTTCCTGGCCGGAAAAGGAATAGACCCCGAACGAGACCGCCAGGGACAATGCATGGCCTTCCCAGTCGAAGGGTGTGTTTTCTATCAGTGCAGACAGGGATGAGGCCTTTTCCTGGGCCGCGGCCCCGTCGTCCTGCGCCAGGATCACACCGAACTCATCACCACCCAAACGACCGACGATATCGGACTCACGAATATTCTCAGCAAGCAGCATGGCGACATGCTGGAGCGCGGCATCTCCGGCGGCATGGCCGTAATTGTCATTGATGCCCTTGAACCGGTCGATATCGAAATACAGCACACTGGTATGCGCGCCGTAGCGTTCGGCATAGGCCACCATACGGCTCATCTCGCGCACAAACGCACGGCGATTGGCAACAGGGACAAGCGTGTCTTCATCGGCGAGTTTCTTAAGATAGGAAATCCGATGACGTGCCTGGCTCAGTTCCTCGCGCATACGCTGGACTTCCTGCATCAGCATATCGAGCGCCTGGCGCACCTTGGGGGTCAGTTCAGCCTCCGACAGGCCCGTAATGGTTGCCACATCTCCTGTGGCCCGGGCCGGTGCCGCCGCGCCGGAATCCTACGCACCATAGGCACGGCTGGCCGCTTCGGCAGAACGCGCCGAAACGACAGGACCGGTACTCTGAGGGCGGGTGCGATTGATTTTCATATCTGTTCCGTCGGACTCAATGGAATCGGGGCGCCAACCACGCGGATAACGCCAAAAAACGCCTCTGAAACCTATCCCGCCAATGGTTAACAAAGGTTTTCGATTTTCCCGAGAAACCCGGATTTGCGGCTCTTTGCTTGCCACAGAGCGCGCCGCTTCTATAATCCCCCGCTTTTCCGGGCAAAGCTGCCCTCAAAGTAGCTCCAGGGAGCATGCCATGGCCGACACACCTGTGGTCGGAATTATCATGGGAAGCCAGTCCGACTGGTCCACCATGCATCACGCCGCCGACACCCTCGAATCGCTCGGGGTTGCCCATGAGGTGAAGATCGTTTCGGCCCATCGCACACCCGAACGGATGCGCGAATATGCCCAGACCGCCCGCGACCGGGGCCTGAAAGTTATCATTGCCGGCGCCGGCGGGGCCGCCCACCTGCCCGGCATGACAGCGGCCATGACCCCGCTTCCCGTCTTCGGCGTTCCGGTCGAGAGCAAAGCGCTGTCAGGCATGGACAGTCTCTTATCCATCGTTCAAATGCCCGCCGGCGTCCCGGTGGGCACGCTGGCAATCGGACGGGCGGGCGCGATCAACGCCGCGCTGATGGCCGCTTCGGTTGTCGCGCTGGAAGATGCCGCCGTTGCCGACGCGCTGGACGACTGGCGCGCGACGCAGACCGATGCGGTCGCCGACGCACCGAGCGACGACGCCTGAACCGATGCCGGACCACACGCTGCCCCCCGGGGCCACCATTGGCATTCTTGGCGGCGGACAGCTGGGACGCATGACCGCGCTCGCGGCCGCCAATCTCGGCTACCGCTGCCACATCTTCTGTCAGAGCGCCGACGAACCGGCCGCACAAGTTGCCGCGCAGACCACCCTGGCGGCATTCACGGATTCGGACGCCATCTCGGCCTTTGCCCAAGCCGTCGATGTTGCGACGCTGGAATTCGAGAATGTGCCGATTGTCACGCTCGAGCGAATTGCCGGGATCACGCCCGTTTATCCCGCGCCGTCGGTGCAGGCCGTGGCCCAGAATCGGCTGAAGGAGAAAACCTTCGCCAACGAACTCGGCATCGCGACTGCGCCGTTCCGCGCCGTAAGCTCGGTTGCGGACCTGCGTTCCGCCATCGCCGAAATCGGGACCCCGTCCGTCCTGAAGACCGTGCGCATGGGATATGACGGCAAGGGACAGGTCGCGATCAGGACCGACACCGATCCAGAGGTCGCCTGGGCCGAGAGCGGCGCCGGTCCCGACACCGGGGGCGGCATCCTCGAAGGATTTGTGGATTTCGACTGTGAGATCTCCGTGATCGTCGCACGTGGCACAGACGGAGATAGCGAGGCCTATTTCCCCGTCGAGAATCGTCACGCCAACCACATACTCGATGAGACTATTGCCCCGGCCGATGTATCCGCCACGACGATACAGAGAGCCAACGAAATCGCGAGCGGCCTGGCTGAAGGGCTCGACGTGGTTGGGCTGCTCGCCATCGAGATGTTCGTGACATCGAGCGGTGAGGTTCTGGTGAACGAAATCGCACCCCGGCCCCACAATTCCGGACACTGGACCATGGATGCCTGCCGCACAGGCCAGTTCGAACAGCTGGTGCGGGCCATCTGCGGTTTGCCACTGGGCGATGCATCACGCCGCTGCGATGCCGTGATGAAGAACCTGATCGGGGACGCTGTCGATAGCTGGGCGGACTATCTCACCGATCCGCGTGCAAGGCTACATCTTTACGGCAAGTCGGAAACCCGGCCGGGCCGCAAGATGGGCCACGTGAATTTTCTCGGACGCCCGCTGCGCGACTGACGCCGGTCAGGCCTTCAAGCCACCGCGCCGGCAATCGCCGCGTCCACGGCGTCCCCCAACCGCTCCACGATCATCTCAACCTCGTCGTTGCAGAGAATAAAGGGCGGCGCCAGCAGGATGTGATCCCCGTTGAAGCCGTCGATTGTTCCGCCGCCGGGATAACACATCAGTCCGCGCGCCATGCCCTCGGCCTTGATGCGCGCGTTGATTTTGAACGCGGCGTCGAACGGACGTTTCGTGGCGCGGTCTTCGACGATCTCCAGCCCCCGGAAAAAGGTCCGTCCGCGGATATCCCCGATATGGGGATGATTGCCGAAGCGGTCCTGCAGATGTCTTTCGAGAATCACTCCAAGTTCCCGGACCCGCGCCATGGTGTCGGGGTTCTGGAGCTTCTCCTGAACCACAAAAGCCGCCGTACAGGCTGTCGCATGGCCGATAAAGGTATGTCCGTGCTGGAAGAAACCCGAACCGTCATAAAAGGCACGAAAGATTCTTTCGCCCATCAGCACGGCCCCGATCGGCTGATAGCCCGCCGCGAGCCCTTTTGTTACGGTCACAATATCCGGCACGACCCCGTCCTGTTCGAACGCGTACACCTTACCCGTGCGGCCAAGCCCACACATGATCTCATCGAGGATCAGCAACACGCCATGCCGGTCGCAGACCTCGCGAATCTTGCGGCAATAGTCCTCCACCGGCTCAACCCCGCCTGACGTGGCGCCGACCATGGTTTCGGCGACAAAGGCGATCACGCGCTCCGGTCCGGCGG
>JAYQBG010000044.1:0-1965 GCA_038137215.1 Alphaproteobacteria bacterium | reverse complement strand
CGGTCTGGCGGCCTGAATCTCATACTCCAGCTCGTCGGCCAGGCGCGTGGTGAAGGCGTCATCGGTTTCACCATCAGCCTGTTCGCGATAGGCATAGCAAGGTGTGACATGACGGGATTCGGCCATGATGTTCCGGAACGGAGCGCGACGCCACTCGTTGCCGCCCACCGAGAGCGCACCCAGCGTATTGCCGTGATAGGACTGCCGCCGGGCGATGAAGACCGAACGGTCCGGCTCACCGATTTCCACGAAGTATTGCCGCGCCATCTTCAGCGCCGCCTCCATGGCTTCAGAGCCGCCTGACACGAAATAGACCCGGTCGAGACCTTCGGGCGCCCCGGCCAATATGCTGTCGGCCAGGGATTCCATCGGTTCGTTCGTGAAGAAGGCGGTGTGCGCGAACGGCATCCGGGCGCTTTGCTCACGGATTGCGGCGATCACATCCTGATCGCTATGACCAAGGCAGGACTCCGCCGCACCCCCGCACGCATCCAGATATCGCTTGCCGGTACTGTCTATGACATAGGCACCGTCGCCGGCCACAGCGACCGGAAGGTGACTGTGGGCGTGGCGATGCAGCACGCGGCTGTCGGGCCGCACATCGCCCGCGAATGACTTGCTCATCAGGCGCCGGTCAGGTCTGGCCGCGCTCAAACGCGGGCGGATCATCGGCATTGAAGCCTGCATCCGCTTCGGATTCTTGATCCGCTGGGGACACACGGTCGGCTTCAGTCCAATAGGCCCCGAAACGTTCGAGCTGTTGCTCGCGTTCGGTCACCCGCGACAGCGCCTGCTGTCCGCCCTGTGCGAGAATCTGGGCGACCAGCACCTGGGACACCGTCATGGCGGGAACGATGGAGCGGAACATCGCCGGCGTATCGGTTGCCACGAACAACAGATGCCTGGTTATGGCCGCCAGTGGCGAGACGAGGCTGTCGATCACCGCGATCACCGCCGCGCCACGACCGGCAGCGTATTCCGCTGCAGCAATAGTGCCCCGCGAATAGGGATCGAACGAATACACAAGCACGGCATCGTGTTCATTGATGCCCCGCAACCCGTCGGCGAAGGTGCCCCCGTTTCCTTCCAGCAACACGAGGTTCTCGCGGAACATCGAACAGGCGTAGTGGACTTAAAACGCGGCCGGAAACAGGCTGCGTTGACCGATGAGGTAGATCCGGCGCGCACTGGCCAGGGCCCGCGCGGCATCTGCCAGTTCGTCCGTACCGATGGCCTCCAGACTCAACGAGATATTCTCCCGGTCTGCAGCCATCATTTCACCAGCGAGCTGGGACAGCGCACGTCCCCCGCTTCGCCGACCGGTGCGGGCCAACAGATTGCGGGCGCGTTGGCCAAAGCCGGAGGGTTGTTGGCGCAGGGCATCGCGAAACGGTTCACGCATGGTCTCGTAGCCATCAAACCCAATGGCCTGGGCCAGTCGGACCATCGTTGCCGGCTGAACATCGGCGCGCTTGGCGAGCTGGCGCATGGAGGTGAAAGCAATCTCGTCAGGACGGTCGATCAGGTAGTGCGCTGCCCGGCGCAGTTGCGGGCTCAAATTCGGATAGACCTGCTGCAGGTCGGATAGAATTTTTTCGCTCGCCGTCATGCCCTCATCACCGCCTGCAGCCATCACGTTGCCTCCCCCGAAAACTGAAACACTTGTTTCAAAAACGCATCTTATGAAACGCCTGTTTCACACCCGCCACAAGTAAAACCTCTTATCCGCAGGCCGGGATTGTGGTGTCGGCAAAGCATCGATAGCATCCGCGCACCTGATTTTCCGGACCTACGAGCACATCATGGACATCGCCGACCACATTCGCACGATCCCGGATTTTCCAAAGCCGGGAATCCTGTTTTACGACATCTCGACCCTGCTGGCGCATCCCCAGGCATGGCAACACACCATCGATTTGCTGGCCGTCGCGATCCGGCAGCATGAACCCGATGTTCTTGTCGGCA
>JAYQBG010000043.1:12674-14866 GCA_038137215.1 Alphaproteobacteria bacterium | reverse complement strand
TATCGACCCAGTATTCCTCCACCGGATAGGCGTGGGTGCGCATCTGCCGCGCGCGCGGGTCCTTCTCGTGAACCTGAATACCAGGGGTAACGCGGCACCGCGGTTTCTCGCAGATATTGGCAATAGGCTCAGGCGGAGAACTTCATTCACAATTATTTTTTGGAGTATCGCCATCGACGGTCTCACCTCCACGATAGTCACCTTCTGTCAGAACTCCGGTCGATCGGTCTTCAGATATTCGGCGCACCGGGTTTTCCCGCGCATTCTTGAAATATGCGCGCAGTACAGGTGCGGCAGATGTCCTCATCCGCGCTTTCCACGGCTGCACGGATGGCGTCCGCTTTGCTGCCGTGAATGTGATCCGCGCCGACGACCTCGGTCACATGCAACCGCTCAAGCGTATCCAGAGAAGTGCGGTGTGATGCGATGAGATGGAAATCCTGTCCGCGCCTCCGCGCAGCTCGGCATTCGTCGAGCAAGAAATCGGCGCCCGTCAGGTCGATTTTGCCGACGCCCTTCAGCCCGAGCAGGACTGTGCGTGTCCCGCCGGATTTCCGCTCGATCTCCCGAAACTTCTCGTCTATGTGCTCGACTGAGCCGAAGAAAAGCGGTCCCTCTATGCGCAGGTTTGCGATCTGCGGGCATTCGGGGATGTTGTTGGCATAGACATTCCGGAATACCCGCCGTCCATTGATCTCGATGGGACCGCCGATCCCCACGGACGGGTGGGCGCTTTCGTTCAGGAAGGCGGCCAGCGAGACAATCACGCCGACGAGAATAGCGAAGTCGAGTTCCGACAGGATGCCTGTGAGGAATGTCGCGAGCAGAATGAGTGTCTCGGTCCTGCTGCTCGTGACGATGTGCCGGATTTCGGAGAAGTTCACGAGCTTCCACGCTACATAGAGAATGATCGCCGCGATTGCGGGCACTGGCACGAACCGCACGAGCGGCGCGATCACGAAGAGCGCGACAAGCAGGATCAAGGCGGCGAAGATGGCCGCCATCGGTGTTCGGGCGCCGCTGTCCGCATTCAGGCCCGATCGTGTGAAAGACCCCGATCCGGCGTAGGACTGCAGAAACGATCCGGCCATATTCGACAGGCCCTGACCGATGATCTCCTGGTTCGAGTCATATCGCTCATTGCGCCGCAGGGCGAAGGACTTACCGATCGATATGGCCTCGAGAAGCCCGACGAACGCCACGGCAGCGGCACCGGGCAGGAGGCCACCCAGTATGTCGGGCGAAAATGTCGGAGAGGACAGGCCGGGTGCGGGTGCCGCGAGCGGAGCGATCTGAGATATACCGGCATCCGCACCGCCCAGCACGAATGCCGTCAAGCTGCCCGCAATGAGTGCGATGATGTAGGCGGGGAGCCGTTTGTCGAGGCGCGTCATGGCCAGCAGAACGGCCAATGTCACGACCGACACGATCACAGCGTCGAGCGATGTCTGGTCGACGACTTTGATAACACGGTGGAGACGTTCCAGGACGCCGCCACCCGCTGCCGTTTCGATGCCGAGAGCGCCTGAAAGTTGGGACGCGGCAATCAAAAGGGCGGCAGCAGCTGTGAAACCGACGATGACGGAGTGCGAGACAAACGAGATAAGAGCACCGAGGCCGGCCAGTCCGGCCAGCAGTTGCAACGCACCCACCATAAAGGTCAGCGTCAGCGCCAACAGTATGTAGGTCTCGGTGCCGGGTGCCGCGAATGGGGACAATGTGGCGAACACCACCGCCGAAATGGCCGTGGTTGGGCCAGAGACCATGACCATCGAAGAGCCCCAAAACGCGGCAACGATGGTCACGACGATTGCCGTAAACAGCCCGAAGTCCGGCGGCAATCCTGCAATAATCGCGAACGCGACGCCCTGGGGAAGCACGATCGCGGCGTTCGTGAGCCCTGCCCACGCATCGGCTTTCAAGTTCGGCGGGGTTACCTCTTTGAACCAGGGCCGAACCGGCGACAGGCGCAGGAGATCCCGTCTGACCCACGCCGACATCAGTCAGGCGTCGACGAACTCGGTCATCTTGACCATGCTGTCCATGATGGCGTCGTGAGCCTCCTCGCCGAGGTGTTCGCGCAGCTCGTTGCGCCGTGCCTCGAGTTTCGGCCGCACCTGTTCCAGCACCTTCTCGCCTTCACCCGTCAGCAGAACGAGCTTCTTGCGCTTGCTCGACGGGTCTTCCTGGAA
>JAYQBG010000043.1:1098-12664 GCA_038137215.1 Alphaproteobacteria bacterium | reverse complement strand
AAGCCCCTGCGCTTCAGTTCGGCCGCTGTCCGGCTGATCTGCCCCCGGTCGATCGCGTTGAAGCGGCTGATATCGGAGATCGATATCGCCTCGAACGTGTCGACCACCATCATGACCCGGTACTGACTGAGGTTGATCGGCGTGTCTGCCAGTATCTCGGTTGTCTGATGGTCAAGGAGTTTACTCACAACGGACAGCCGGAAGGTCATCCGGCTTTCCAGATCGCGGACTTTCTCCAGGCGGTCCGCCAAGTCTCTGGCGCTTTCAATCATCCTCATCACCTTTGCTGTATTAACATCATATATGTTGTGTCAACATGTATTCTATGATACCTGAGGGACAAATGGTGCACCAGCAACTGTAGGGTTGGGAGGCCACGCAGTGACAAGATCGCCAAATATTCTGTTCATCATGGCCGATGAGCATCAGGCGATGGCCCTTTCGGGCCTCGGTCATCCTGTCGTGAAAACACCTCACCTTGACCGGCTCCTGGCACGGGGCACTTGCTTCCGAAACGCCTACACGCCAAGCCCTATCTGCGTGCCGGCGCGTGCCGCGCTGGCGACCGGCCGCTATGTCCACGAATGCGGATACTGGGACAACGCCCAGGCCTACGACGGCAGGGTTCCCGGCTGGGGTCACAAACTCCAGGCAGCGGGAATCGCTACGACGAGCATCGGGAAACTTCACTATCGGCGTGAGGAGGACCCCACAGGCTTCGACGAGCAAGTCCTGCCGATGCACATCGCGGGCGGTGTCGGCCAGGTCTGGGGCTCCGTCCGCAATCCTCTCCCGAAAACCCGCAAGGGCGCCGGCATGCTCGGTGAGATCGGGCCGGGAACTTCCAAATACAACGTCTATGACCGGGATGTTGCGGCGCATGCAGTCGACTGGATCGCGTCGCGTGCAGGAGACCGGGAGCCCTGGTGCACGTTCGTCAGTTTCGTCGCGCCACACTTTCCTCTGACGGTGCCCGAATCCTACCTGACACAGTATCCGAGCGAAGCCATGCCGCTCCCGTCCGTTCATCCGGATCGCGGCTACGACGTTCATCCCTGGGTCGATCGGATGAACGATATCGAGAACAGCGACGAGGAACTGGGAAGCGATACCCGACGGCGCGAGGCCATCGCCGCCTACTACGCGCTTTGCACATTCGTCGACGAGCAGATCGGACGGGTACTCGACACCCTCGAGGCATCCGGGCAGGCCGAGAACACGCTAGTTATCTACGCCTCGGACCATGGCGAAAACCTCGGCATGCGCGGCCGATGGGGCAAATCGACCCTCTACCGGGAAGCGACGCAGGTGCCGGTCATTCTGGCGGGCCCGGACGTGACGCGTGACAAGAGCGTGGACACGGCGGTGAGCCTGATAGACCTCGCGCCGACGATCGCCCAGTTCGCCGGTTTGCCCGCGGAGCCGGACTGGCCGGGCCGCTCGCTGCTCGATATCGCTCGCGAAACCACCGATCCGGAACGGGTCGTCTTCTCGGAGTATCACGCCGCGAACTCGCCCTCGGGCGGCTTCATGGTCGCGACATCCGAATGGAAATATCACGAATACATCGGCTACCCGCCGGAGCTTTTCGATCTACGGGCCGACCCGCTCGAAACAACGAACCTCGCCGGTGATCCGAGCTTCCAGGACATGCTTGACCATCTGAGTGGGGCACTTCGGGAAATCTGTGACCCCGAAGTAACCGATGCAGCGGCCAAGGCCGACCAGGATCAGTTGATCGCCCGCTTCGGCGGGCCCGAACAGGCTTTTCAATCCGGACCAGCCGGCGCGACGCCGGTTCCCGGAACCTAGAACGCGAAATTAACGAAGAGGAGAAACTCATGAAGTTCGCACTAATCAAGGGAGTGGTCGCAGGTGTCGCACTGGTCGTCTCGGCGAGTGCCGTACAGGCGGCAGACTGGGAACCGAAAGGCCCGATCAAGATGATGATCGCCTTCAAGGCCGGCGGCGGGGCGGACACGCTCGGGCGCTTGCTCGCGGAAGAACTGAATACCCGCTACGGGTGGAACGTCATTCCCGAGAACGTCGTCGGCAAGGGCGGCGCTCGCCTGGCGGTTGCGCTGAAGGAAGAGCCGGCGGACGGCCAGTCCGTGGGCGTCAGTGTCACCGAAGCGACCACGTATGCGATTCAGGCGAGCCGCAACCCTGGCTATGCGCTCGATGATTTCACCTATCTGTCGACCATCACCGGCACCCAGATGGGCATCATCGCGAAGACCGCACGCGGCTGGAAGGACATCGGCGATGTGATCGCCGCGGCCAAGGACGGCCAGAAAATCACGGTCGGCGCAATGAGCCAGAAGTTGGCTGATGCGACCTACGTTCTCGGCAAGAATAACGGCGTCGAGTTCACCAACGTCATGACCGGCGGCGGCAAGGGCGGCGTCAACGCGGTTGTGGCTGACGACGTCGACATCGCGTGGTCGGCCGGTGCCCAGACGGCCGGCGTGAAGGCAGGAGACCTGACGAACCTCGTCAGCGCGGAAGTTGCGCCACTCAGGATGCAGCCGGACGCGCCGCAGATCCAGAACTTCAACATGCCTTTCGATTTCGGCGTGAAGTTCCTCGTGATGGCGCCGGCCGGACTGCCCGACGGTGTGCGGGCAACCTGGCAGGCCAAGATCGCGGAGATCCTCAATGATCCCGACGGGAAGCTCGCGGGCTTCACGAAGAAGGTCTTTTCCGGCCCGATCGTGATCCAGGGCGCTGATCTCGATAAGGCGATGCAGGAGAGCTACGACGGCGCCGCCGGCCTGTTGAAGGCCTCTTCGGAGTAAGACCAGCGATCGCCGGCTCCGCCGATCACAGGCGGGGCCGGCCATTCGAATGGCGGGGGGAGAGGTCACATGCTTGGTCGGACAACTGAAATCTGGATCGCAATCGCTTTCGTGATCCTGGCGGGGCTCGCCGTATTCGGCTGGGTGCCCGCCGATAGCGAAACGCCGCCGATCTACGAGTTTCGGCGACAGGTCTATATCGGCGACGCGATGCTCCCCATGGTCGCGGCAGCGGGCATACTGATCTGCGCGATCGTCCACTTGGCCCTTTCGTTCCGCCGGCAAGTCTCGGACACGACCGAGGCGCCATTCGACACGCTGACAGGGGCGTTCTTTGCGGCGCTGTTCGCGATCCTGGTGGCGGCGTTTACCCTGATGTTCTGGGCTGGACCTCTCGCACTGGAGGTGTTCGGGCCCGGCGGGGACGAGGCGGTCACGTACCGCCAGATGCGTGCCTCCTTTCCCTGGAAATATATCGGCTACGTGTTCGGCGGGTTTGTACTCGTTTTCGGCCTGATCTCTCTGATCGAGGGTAGGATGTCCTGGCGCCGCGCCGTGCTTTCCCTCGTCGCCATCGGCGTGCTGATACTCATCTTTGACGTGCCGTTCGACACGCTCCTCTTGCCGCCGAACGGAGACTTCTGATCGGAACATTTGAATACGTTTGGGCCGGGGTTCTGGCCGTTATTGCCGGGCCGGCGGCGTTTGAAATTCTCGGTATCGGCATTCCCATCACCATGCTGATGGTCGCCGGCGGGTTTGTTCTCGGTATCGTCGGGGGAGCCACCCCGGGACTCGCGGGTCCGTTCCTGATGGCGGTGTCGCTGCCGATCCTGATTTCCATCTTCGGATTCACGCCGGATGCGCTGCTCCCGGTGCTGGGCTTTCTCGTCGGTGTCATGAAGGGCGCGACGGTAGGCGGAGCCGTACCGGCGATCCTCTTCAACACGCCCGGGACGCCGGACGCGATGCTGACGACATTCGACGGCTACCCCATGACGAAGAAGGGGCAGGCCGGCAAAGCTCTGCGCACTGCGCACTTCGCATCAGTGTCTGGCGACACCTTTTCGGACATGGTCCTGTTCACCTGCGCGCCTTTTCTCGCAATTGTCGTCGAGGCTCATCTGGGGTTCGGCGAGAAAGCCGCGTTGATCCTTCTCTCGCTCGCATTCGTGGCCGCCGTGGTCGGTACATCCCCCATGAAAGGCATGATCGCCGCGTTCCTGGGTTTGTTCATTGCCGCGATCGGCACCGGAGAGGACAACTACTCCCGGCTGTCCATGGGGACGGACGTCCTGTCCAACGGCATTCCGCTTATCACGGCCGTTCTCGGCGTCCTGATCCTGGGCGAGGTGCTATTCGCCTTCGAGCAGATGTGGCGCGAGCGGCGGGCCCAGGAGCCGGTTATCGAGACCCCGCAATCCGGCGATAGCAGCCTGTCGTTCCGCGAGCGCAGGAAGTTGATGCCGTTCATTAGCATCTCGGCAGTGATCGGGACCGGCATAGGCGCATTGCCCGGCATCGGTTCCACGCTCGCGGCCACTCTCGGTTATGCGACCGGTGAGAAAATGCACAAGGGGCCCGTACCGTTCGGCCAGGGCACGCCGGAGGGAATCGCGGCCACCGAAGCAGCCAACAGCTCGGTATCAGGGGCCAACCTGATCCCCGTTCTCTCGCTCGGGATACCGGGCAATGTGGGCGCGGTGTTCCTCATTCTCGCGGCCGAATCGATCGGCGGCTTCAACCCCGGGCCGAGCGTCTTCCGGTTCACCACCGCCGAGGTCAATCCCGAACTCGTTATCGCATTCGGGCTGTTTACGGCCATGATGTTCGCGAACATCCTGAACTGGTTGGTCGGCGGATATTTCATGCGATTCTGCGGCGTGATGGCGCGGGTCCCCAAGCAGGTGCTTTTGCCGATCGTGCTCCTGCTCACGCTGACCGCGATTTACGTGCAGGAAACGGATTTCAACGCGTTCTACTTCGCTGCCGTCTTCGCGATCCTGGGCTATCTGATGCGCAAGCTGAAGATCCCCACCCTGCCATTCGTGATCGCGTTCATTCTGGCCGGGAATCTGGAAAGTGCGTTCCGGCAGGCATTTGCTGTATCGGGTGGCGATGCGTTCTTCCTGTTGAAAAGCCCGCTCTCGCTAGTGTTCCTAGCCCTGGCCGTCGGTGTCGTTGTCTTCTTCTCCCGCTCGAAGAAGCAGGCTGACGACACGGCCACGGGAGGTGCCTGATGGCCATTCGAAACCTGCTGGTGGCGTTCAACGAAACCGGGGCGTCGCAGAGCGCCGTGAACGCGGCGGTTGCGATGCATCGCAAGTACGGGGCGCATCTTACGGGCCTGCTCGCGCATGAAGGACATCGCGATCACTTTAACAAGCAGCCCTGGGTTCCGGAGAATGTTCGCGCAGCCCTCGAGGCGGCGACCCGCGAGCGCGAGAAGGAAGTCGAGAAGCGCTTCCGGGACACCGTCGGAGACGACGTGCCCGACGAAAAACTCCACTGGATTACCCTGCCCGGCGACCCGGACCGAAGAGTGGCGCAGTACGCATCCATGTTCGACATCACGCTTGTGGGACAACAGGCACACGAGGACCAGGCCGCGACGGCGCTACATCCCGAGCGGATCGCGCTGAAAAGCGGGCGACCGGTGCTGATTGTGCCCGTCGAACTTCCCGACGACCTGACCGAGCGCCGTGCAGTCGTCGCCTGGGACGGCCAGCGCGCCGCCACGCGCGCCCTGAGCGATGCGATGCAAATCCTGGAGACCAAGCAAAAAGTGGACGTCATCAGCATTGGAGACGAAGTGCACCCGCCGCTCCCGGGCATCGATGTTGTCTCGGCGCTGGAACGGCACGGCGTCGACGCCGAGCGGATTCGGCTGGATGCGTCCGGTCGCGGTGCGGGCGAGGATATCCTCGCCTACTGCCGAGATGTCGATGCCGGGCTTGTTGTCATGGGGGCTTTCGAGCACAGTGTGTTTCGCGAGGAACTGTTTGGCGGCACGACGAAGTTCGTGCTCGAAAACGCGAAACTCCCGGTCCTGGTATCTCACTGAACGCAGCCGAGCCAATGCCCCAGCCGAATTTCCTGATCCTCATGGCCGACCAGCAGCGCGGCGATTGCCTCGGTGTTGAGGGGCGCAATATCCGCACGCCCAACCTCGACCGGCTGGCAGGCGACGGGGTCCGTTTCAGCGCTGCGATATGTCCCTCGCCGGTCTGCCAGCCCGCTCGCGCATCGATCCTGACGGGCCAGCTTTGCCGAACCCATGGCGTGCACGACAATGGCATCGACCTGGACCCGGACGTCGGCGAACGAGGCTTTGCGGGCACGTTGGCGCGCGCCGGGTACGACACGGCGTTCTTCGGAAAAGCCCATTTCTCGAGCTTCGATTCCCGCGAGCCGACCGGAAGCCCTGAAAGCGTGCTCTCGTCGGTTGACTATGGGCCCGACTGGTTCGGTCCGTATATGGGGTTCTCCCACGTTGAGCTGATGCTCCACGGCCACAACTGGTTCCCGCCGAAGACGCCGCCCCAAGGTCAGCATTTCGAGCGGTTCTTCCACGCGGACGGGCGGGGCGAGGAGAAGATGGCGCTCTATCGCGAGAACGGCAGGGACACGAAGGGCGCCGCCCAATGCTGGCACTCGCAGTTGCCGCTCACCTGGCACAACACACCCTGGACCGCGGACCGGGCCATGGAATGGTTGCGGCATGAACGCGATACCGAGAAACCCTTCTGCGCCTGGGTGAGCTTCCCCGATCCGCACCATCCGTTCGATTGCCCCGAACCTTGGTCCTTGCTGCATGACCCGGCTGACGTGGATCTTCCCGAGTACCGGGAAAGAGACCTCGACCAACGTCCGTGGTGGCACCGCGCGGCGGTTGAAAACGACCCGCAGGGCACAGCGGCGGAAGTCGAGACGCGTGCGTCCTACTCACGCATTCCGCCGCAATCGGACGATCAGCTGCGCGAGATCATCGCGAACACCTACGGACAGATCGCCTTAATCGACGACAATGTCGGGCGCATCCTCAACGTGCTCGCCGAGACCGGCCTCGCCGACAACACCATCGTCATCTATACCTCCGACCATGGTGACTGGCTCGGCGATCACGGCCTGATCCTGAAGGGCCCCATGCCATACGAGGGCCTGATGCGGGTGCCGTTGCTGGTGCGCGGACCCGGTGTTCCGGCCGGCAAGGTTGTGGACGAGCCCGTTTCGACCCTGGACATCGGACCGACCTTCCACGATCTATCTGGCGCGCCGGCGCAGCTCACGCAGCACGGCGCCTCCTTGTGGCCGCTGATCTCCGGCGAAGGAGCGAGGCGCGACTTCGCGATGCTCGAATGGGAACTGCTGCCCAACCGCGTGGGCGTCGCCCTGTCACTTCGTGCCGTGCGCACGCGCCGCCACAAGCTGACCATGGACATGCGTTCAGGGGCCGGAGAGATGTACGACCTCGCCAACGACCCGCATGAGATGCGGAACCTGTTCGATGACCCGGCACATGCCGAGGTCCGCGCTCAGCTCGAGGCCCATCTTGCCGCGCGCCCGCAGGACATCGGGCCGAATCGCGAACCCGTGGGTCCCGCATGATGTCGCTGCACATACGTTGTTTCCACAGCGGCATGGGCAAGAGCCCTTGCGCCGGATAGGACGAGCACCATGGCCAAGAACATCCTCTTCATCATGTGTGACCAACTGCGCTTCGACTATCTGTCGTGCGCGGGCCATCCGTACTTGCGGACGCCGCACATCGATGCGCTGGCTGCGCGCGGTGTTCGATTCGACCGCGCCTATGTGCAGTCGCCGATCTGCGGTCCCTCGCGCATGAGTTTCTACACCGGGCGCTATGTCCGCTCCCACGGCAGCACCTGGAACAACTTCCCGCTCCGCGTCGGGGAAATGACCATGGGCCAGCATCTCGACGAGTTCGGGGTGCGCACGGCGCTGTGCGGAAAGACCCACATGACCGCGGACATGGAGGGGATGAAGCGCCTGGGGATCGATCCGGCGTCGGGGATCGGGAACCGCCTCGCCGAATGTGGCTTCGAAGTCTGGGACCGGCTGGACGGAATACATCCCGACGGCGGAAAGCAGCCAAGCCACTACAACGACCATCTGCGTGGTCTTGGCGTCGACAGCCCGAATCCCTGGGAACAGTGGGCGAATGCCGCGGAAGGCGATGACGGCGAAGTCCTGTCCGGCTGGCTCATGGAAAACGCGGACAAGCCGGCCCGTATCGATGAACCGCTGAGCGAGACCCCCTACACCACGACCCGGGCCATCGAGTTCATCGAGGACGCGGGAGACACGCCGTGGTGTCTGCACCTCAGCTACATCAAGCCACACTGGCCCTATATCGTGCCGGCGCCCTACCACGACATGTACAGCCCTGCCGACGTGCTTCCGGCGGTCCGGTCAGAGGTCGAACGGGAAGATCCGCACCCAGTTCTGGAAGCCTATTTCGAACACCGGTTTTCGAAGGTGTTCACCCGCGACAAGGTTCGCGAACGTGTGATTCCGGCCTACATGGGCCTCATTGCCCAGATTGACGACCAGATCGGCAGGCTCATGTCGTGGATGGACGACACCGGGCGCTCGAAAGACACGCTGATCGTGTTCACCTCCGATCACGGCGATTATCTCGGCGACCACTGGCTGGGAGAGAAAGAGCTGTTTCACGATCCGTCCGCGCGTGTCCCGTTGATCGTCGTCGATCCGTCCCCTGTTGCCGATCGGACACGGGGCTCTGTCGACAACAGGCTCGTGGAAGCGATCGACCTGCTTCCCACCTTCGTTGACTGGTACGGCGGAGCGCCGCGCGCACACATTCTCGAGGGACGATCGTTGCTGCCTCTCGTCCATGGCGAAGACGTTGCATGGCGCAATGTCGCCATTAGCGAATATGACTATTCAGCCCGCAAGGCGCGCAGGACGCTCGACCACCCGGTGGGCGATTGCCGGCTGACCATGGTGTTCGACGGCCGCTGGAAGTACGTCCACGCCGAGGGCTTTCGACCGATGCTGTACGACCTGGAAACGGATCCGGAAGAGTTCCGGGATTTGGGCGCCGATCCGGCCTGCGCATCAGAGCGTGAACGGCTCTACGAGATCATGTGTGTCTGGAATCGAAGGCATCACAACCGGGTGACTGTCTCGGACACGCAGATCGCCGGGCGCAAAGGCGGCGAGCTTGCAAAGGGGATCATCATCGGTTTTTGGGATGAGCAAGAGCTCGCCCAGGCTCGTGCGGAAGGCGAAAGCGGCAACTAGCTTCGAAACCCAGATATTAGCTATTACATCATTATTGTTGCGTACTCATCATTATAGCGCTAGAGTAAAGCTGTTGTCGGCGTTTTCGAAGGTGCCGATGTGGGGAGGCCAAACGTGGCTTTAGGCGCGGACAGGATCAAAGGGCAAACCCGAACGCAGGCCGTCCGGCCTGTTTCGTACCTGTTCGTCTCCCATGCCCTCGCGCAAAGGCTCTCTCGAAGCGTTCGCGGCATCGCGAGCGCGCCCCCGCGCACGTCGTATCGCGTGGAAAGGAGTGTTTGAGCAAACAAGCAAGCAAAAGAGAGAGAATCGTCATGCCGGATCTGTTCGAAAACCCGATGGGCCTCGAAGGCTTTGAGTTCGTCGAGTTCGCCTCACCGGAAAAAGGTGTGCTGGAACCCGTCTTCGAGATGGCGGGCTTCGTCAAGGTCGCGACGCACCGCTCGAAAGATGTCGACCTTTATCGACAAGGCGGCATCAACTTCATCATCAACAACGAACCGCACAGTCATGCGGCGTACTTTGCCGAAGAGCATGGCCCGTCCGCGTGCGGCATGGCATTCCGCGTCCGCGATTCACACGCTGCCTACAACCGCGCGCTCGAACTCGGGGCACAGCCGGTCGATATTCCGGCCGGACCGATGGAACTGCGCTTGCCGGCAATTCGGGGAATCGGTGGCGCACCGCTCTACCTGATCGACCGGTACGAGGACGGCTCATCGATCTACGACATAGATTTCGAATGGCTGGAAGGGGCCGCACAGCGCCCAGAGGGCCATGGATTCCATACGCTCGATCACCTGACTCACAACGTCTATCGCGGCCGGATGGAATACTGGGCCGAGTTCTACGAGAAACTCTTCAACTTCCGGGAAATCCGGTTTTTCGACATCAAGGGCGAGTATACGGGCCTGACCTCGAAGGCGATGACCGCGCCGGACGGGATGATCCGAATCCCGCTCAACGAGGAAGCGTCCGGGGAGACAGGGCAGATCGAGGAATTCCTCATGGCCTACAACGGTGAGGGTATTCAGCACGTCGCGCTGCGTTGCGACGACCTGGTCGCTTGCGTCGATCGGCTGCGCGAGGCGGGTGTCCCGATGATGACCTCGCCGCCTGACACCTACTACGAGATGCTCGACGAGCGGCTTCCAGGACACGGGGAACCGGTGGACCAGTTGCAGGCGCGCGGCATTCTTCTCGACGGAACGACCCAGGACGACGATCCGCGCCTGCTGCTCCAGATCTTCTCGGAGACCCTCATCGGGCCCGTCTTTTTCGAGTTCATCGAACGCAAGCGCGACGACGGATTCGGCGAAGGGAACTTCAAGGCGTTGTTCGAATCCATGGAACGCGACCAGGTCCGCCGCGGCGTTATCAAGGCCGAGTAGACCAGGGGCAAGGAGACAGAAAAATGAAGATTTCAAAGATCCACCACGTTGCGTATCGCTGCAAGGACGCCAAGGAAACGGTCGAGTGGTACGGCAAGTATCTCGATATGGACTTCGTTCTCGCGATCGCCGAGGACGAGGTGCCCTCGACCAAGGAACCTGATCCTTACATGCACGTCTTCCTGGATGCCGGGAACGGCAACGTGCTGGCTTTCTTCGAGCTGCCGACCCAGCCCGAGATGGGCCGCGACACGAACACGCCCGAGTGGGTCCAGCATCTGGCCCTGCAGGTCGAGAGCGAGAACGATCTGCTCGAGGCAAAAGCGCGGCTGGAAGCGGACGGAATCGATGTGGTTGGCCCCGCCGATCATACGATCTTCAAGTCGATCTACTTCTTCGATCCGAACGGGCATCGGCTCGAACTGGCGGTGAACACGAACACACCGGACATAGACCGGAAGCTCGACGACGTGAAATGGGACATGTTGAACGAATGGGCCGAGACCAGAAGGGCGCCGCGGCACGCCGACTGGCTGCACGGCGGCACTGAAACCCAGGGGTAGCGAGCGGAGCATGTCAAACCTGAACGAGACCCACGACCCGACGCGCAAGAGCTGGGTCGAAAGCGCCAATGGGCCCGATACCGACTTCCCGATCCAGAACCTGCCCTACGGGGTGTTCGATGCGGGCGACGGCCACCGCCGCGTCGGCGTCGCCATCGGCGACATGATCCTCGACCTGGCGGCTGTCGAGGCGGCGGGGCTTCTGCGTCCTGCCGGCGACCGGCCTGTCTTTGACCAGGACACGCTGAACGACTTCATGGCATTGCCTCGGAACGTCTGGTCGGAAACCCGTGCGAGGATTTCCGATCTGCTTTCGGCTGGGAACGGCACGCTCCGCTACAACAGCGATCTGTCGGCGCGCGCGCTGGTGTCCATGAACAACACCCGCCTTCACCTGCCGTTCTTCGTCCGCAGCTACACCGATTTCTATGCCTCGAAGGAGCATGCGACCAATGTCGGGACCATGTTCCGCGATCCCGACAATGCGCTGATGCCGAACTGGCTGCACATTCCCATCGGCTACAAC
>JAYQBG010000043.1:0-1088 GCA_038137215.1 Alphaproteobacteria bacterium | reverse complement strand
GCTACAACGGGCGGGCATCAACCGTTGTGGTCAGTGGCACGCCGGTGCGCCGGCCGATGGGTCAGCTGAAGGGCCCGAACGACGACGCACCGCGGTTCGGCGCCTGCGCCAAACTCGATATCGAGCTTGAGCTCGGCGCGGTCGTCGGGACGCCCAGTGCGATGGGCGATCGACTCTCGACCGCCGAGGCCTACGAGATGATCTTCGGCTACGTGCTGCTGAACGACTGGTCCGCTCGGGACATCCAGGTGTGGGAGTACCAGCCGCTCGGGCCGTTCCAGTCCAAGGCATTTGCGTCCACGATCTCGCCCTGGGTGGTGACGCGCGAAGCGCTGGAGCCGTTTCGGGCCGCGACACCGGATCGCGACGCACCGCTCCTACCGTATCTGGAGGAGACAGGTCCGAACAACTTCGATATCGACCTCGAGGTCCAGCTCGCCCCGAGCAACGGCGCCTCGACCACGATCAGTCGGACCAACTATCGATACATGTACTATTCGTCGGCGCAGCAGCTCGCGCACCACGCTTCAAGCGGGTGCGCCATGTGCACCGGTGACCTCCTGGGGTCAGGCACGATCTCGGGCCCAACAAAGGACAGCTTTGGATCGCTGCTCGAACTCACCTGGAATGGCAAGGAACCGCTGGCCGTCGACGGCGGCGAACGCGCGTTTCTGGAGGACGGGGACACGATCACCTTGACCGGCTGGTGCCGGGGTGACGGTCACCGCGTCGGGTTCGGCGTCGCCGCAGGGACGATCACGCCGGCCAAAGCGTAACCGTAATCCTGCCCCATTCGATAGCGTGTGAAGGTGATGGGCCACGCCTGGGCGGCTCGCCAAACGCATAACGCTTGGGCCGCAGCAGCGTTTGCAAACATATTTGCAAACGAACTGCCCGTAATAGACTGATATGAAGCACCATCAGAAGGACTTGAAGCTTCAGTCAGCAGGACAGAACCGCACCTTGGCGGACCAATCCACAACAAACGAAACCAGCGACTTCAAACTCGCAGCCCGCCATGGCCTGACGCACGGCATGGGAATCGCGGATGTCCCCGGCAATGATTTCGATGCCGTCGCGAATCTCGG
>JAYQBG010000042.1:0-15754 GCA_038137215.1 Alphaproteobacteria bacterium | reverse complement strand
GCGAAGGTGGCCGCACCGTCGGCGCCGGCGTCGTCACATCCATCATCGAATAGGCGGGCCGGACAGCAATATCGTGACCGTCACATATTCGGTGGATAGGAGTGTAGCTCAATTGGTAGAGCACCGGTCTCCAAAACCGGGGGCTGGGGGTTCGAGTCCCTCCGCTCCTGCCAGCCGAATATATCCGGTTCGTTCCGGTTTGAATTTTGAAGCCCTGGCTCAATGAAAGCAGAGCGAATGGCAAGACCATCAGTTGGCGAGTTTGTACGCCAGATACGTCAGGAGGTGAACAAGGTCACATGGCCGACGCGCACCGAGACGATTCAGTCGACCCTGATGGTCGTTATCATGGTTGCATTTGCAGCCCTGTTCTTTTTCCTCGTCGACCTGGCGTTGGCAGAACTGGTGCAGTTGGCACTATCGGTTGGAGGTTGATCGTCTGATGGCGATGCATTGGTACGTTATCCACGCCTACTCGGGTTTCGAGGGCAAGGTCGCGCAGTCCATCAAGGAACAGGCGGTGACCAAGGGCATGGAAGAAATGTTCGAGGACGTTCTCGTGCCGACCGAAGAGGTCGTCGAGATGCGCCGCGGTGCGAAGGTCAACTCGGAACGCAAGTTCTTTCCGGGTTACGTGCTGGTGCGGATGGATCTGAACGAGGATTCCTACCATCTGGTCAAGAACACACCGAAGGTGACGGGCTTTTTGGGCGCGGGCAACAAGCCGGCCCCGATCAGTCAGGCCGAGGCAGACCGGATCATCAACCAGGTCAAGGAAGGGGTCGAGCGTCCGAAGCCGTCCGTCACCTTCGACATTGGTGAGGAAGTTCGCGTGAATGACGGGCCGTTCCAGTCGTTCAACGGCGTCGTGGAAGACGTTGATGAGGAGCGGGCACGTGTGAAGGTTTCGGTGTCGATTTTTGGCCGGCCCACGCCGGTTGAGCTTGAGTACGGTCAGGTCGAGAAGCTTTAAACCGGATCGTTTTATTGGCCGTCGCTTTCGTATTGAAGGCGGTCGGTGCGCGGGAGGTTGGCCCTGGAAAGCCCATGGGGCGCCGTACCGCGAAACCTCGGAAAGGAAGAGGTCTAGGACATGGCAAAGAAGATTGAAGGTTATGTGAAGCTGGAGATTCCAGCCGGGCAAGCCAACCCGTCGCCGCCCGTTGGGCCGGCGCTCGGTCAGGCCGGCCTGAACATCATGGAATTCTGCAAGGCGTTCAATGCGGCCACGCAGAACGGTGAACAGGGTGCACCGACCCCGGTCGTGATCACCGTGTTCCAGGACAAGTCGTTCACGTTTGAGACGAAGACGCCGCCGGCAAGCTTCTTCCTGAAGAAGGCGGCCAAGCTCAAGAAGGGCAGCGGCAAGACCGGGTCCGAATATGTCGGTCGCGTCACCCTGGACCAGTGCCGGGAGATTGCGGAAGCGAAGATGGAAGATCTTAATGCCAACGATCTCGACGCCGGTGCGCAGATGATCGCAGGCACGGCCCGTTCGATGGGCCTCGAGGTGGTGGGGTAGCCATGGCCAAGCAAGGAAAGCGTATGCGCGCTGCGCGCGAAAAGGTCGATCCGACGAACCTCGTCTCGATCGAGGAGGCGGTTCGCCTCGTCAAGGAAAACGCCACAGCCAAGTTCGACGAGACCATCGAGATCTCGATGAACCTGAATGTTGATCCGCGTCATGCCGATCAGAATGTGCGCGGCGTCGTGGCTCTGCCGAACGGAACCGGCAAGGAAGTCCGGATTGCGGTTTTCGCGAAGGACGAGAAGGCCGACGAGGCCCGTGAGGCCGGCGCCGATCTGGTGGGTGCGGACGATCTGGCTGCGTCTATCGAAGGCGGCGAGATGAATTTCGACCGTGTGATTGCGACCCCGGACATGATGCCCGTGGTCGGACGCCTGGGTAAGGTTCTCGGGCCGCGCGGCCTGATGCCGAACCCCAAGCTCGGCTCGGTGACCAATGATGTGCGTGCTGCTGTCGAGGCCGCGAAATCGGGTGAGGTTCAGTACCGGGTCGAAAAGACCGGGATCGTTCATGCCGGGATCGGCAAGGCGAGCTTCAGCGAAGACCAGATTCGTCAGAATCTGGATGCGTTTCTCGATGCCGTCGTCAAGGCCAAGCCCAGTGGCGTCAAGGGAACCTATATCAACAAGGTCGCGCTGGCCTCGACCATGGGGCCGGGCGTACGTTTTAACATGCACGACTCTTCGGAGGCGGCACAGGACGCTGCCGAATAGGCGGCGTTTCAGGATTTTCGCAAGCGGTGTCGTGCCGCTGCGGAAGTACCTGTCCGAGACTGCAGGCGCTCAGCGGGGTTTGACCCGAGGGGCCTAAGTGCCAGATGCGGCAGACCTGCATAGACGGGAGAAGACGCGAAGGACCTGTCGGTTTTTCGTGGTGCTCCTGGGACAGGAAGGAGCGGTTTCGGGTCGTACTGACCCGGAGCTAAATTGCAACGGTGCGGGTGGTCGATGCGTTCGACACGCACCAAGTTTGCGGAGACGGTAAGTGGACCGAGCTAGAAAAGAAGAGCTGGTCACCGAACTCAACCAGTCTTTTGGGGATGCAGCACTTGTTGTTGTGACCCAGCAGTCTGGCATGACGGTAGCGGAGAGCACGGATCTCCGAGCCCGTATGCGTGAGGCAGGTGCCGGTTATAAAGTGACCAAGAACAGGCTCGCGAAACTCGCCCTTGCGGGAACGACTTACGAACCGATCAGTGATCTGTTCAACGGTCCGACCGCGATCGCGTATTCCGCCGATCCTGTGGCGGCGGCACGTGTGGCAGTCAATTATGCAAAGGAAAACGACAAGCTGGTCGTGATCGGGGGCGCCATGGGCGAAACCCTGCTCGACGAGAGTGCCGTTAAGGCGCTTGCCGATCTTCCTTCGCTCGACGAGCTGCGCGGCAAGATTGTGGGCATGTTGAATACGCCTGCGACGAGAGTCGCTGGTGTGCTTCAGGCACCCGCAGGACAGCTTGCACGCGTTCTTGGCGCATATGCCAATCAGGGCGAGCCTGCGTAGGCCGATCCGAATTTCGGACATCCAATCACAAGTCTCTTAAGAGTCTCAGGAGTTAAAAGAAAATGGCAGACCTGGAAAAAATTGCTGAAGATCTCAGCGCATTGACCGTCCTCGAAGCGGCAGAGCTTTCGAAGATGCTGGAAGAAAAATGGGGCGTCAGCGCCGCGGCACCGGTTGCGGTGGCGGGTGCAGCTCCGGCCGGCGATGCCGGCGGTGCCGCTGAGGAGCAGTCGGAGTTCGACGTGATCCTCGCCGGTGCGGGTGACAAGAAGATCAACGTCATCAAGGAAGTCCGGACCATCACCGGTCTGGGCCTCAAGGAAGCCAAGGAACTCGTCGAAGGGGCGCCCAAGCCTGTGAAGGAAGGCGTCGACAAGGACGAAGCCGAAGAGCTGAAGAAGAAGCTGGAAGAGGCGGGCGCGACCGTCGAGCTCAAGTAGCTTTCCAGTTGAGGAATTCGGCGGGGACGGGTCTTCGAGCACCGTCCCCGCCGGCATCCTCGGATCGCCGAAGTCCGTGTCAGAAACGGGCGCGACGATGCGACGATGCCGGAGCGGGTTGAGCCCGTCCGGAGGTTCGATTTGGAGTGACCCGTTTTGCCGTGGGTGTCATCCGCGGCAACGAAGAGAGGCAATTTATGGCGCAGTCGTTCACCGGTCGCAAACGTATCCGCAAGAGCTTTGGGCGTATTAAGGAAGTGGCTCCCATGCCGAACCTCATCGAGGTTCAGATGAGCTCCTACGATCAGTTCCTCAACAGCACGACGCTGGAAGGCGAGCCCGCGGATGTGGGGATCACCGAGGTCTTCAAATCCGTTTTCCCGATCCGAGATTTTGCGGAGAAGGCCCAGCTCGAATTTGTCGAGTATGAACTCGAAGAGCCCAAATACGACGTCGAGGAGTGCCAGCAGCGCGGCATGACCTTCGCGGCCCCGCTCAAGGTGACCCTGCGCCTGGTCGTCTGGGATGTGGATGAGGATACGGGTTCCCGCTCGATCCGCGACATCAAGGAACAGGATGTGTACATGGGCGATATGCCGCTCATGACCGAGAAAGGCACCTTCGTCATCAACGGCACCGAGCGTGTGATCGTCTCGCAGATGCACCGTTCACCGGGCGTCTTCTTCGATCACGACCGGGGCAAGACCCATTCCTCGGGCAAATTCCTGTTTGCCGCACGGGTGATTCCGTATCGTGGTTCCTGGCTCGACTTTGAGTTCGACGCCAAGGACATCGTGCATGTTCGTATTGACCGTCGCCGCAAGCTGCCGGTCACGACCTTCCTGATGGCTCTGGACAGCGCCCGGACCGCCGAGTTGCGCGCCGAACGCGAGGCCGAAGGCAAGGGTCTCGAGCCCTTCGAGGCTGTCGGGATGTCGAACGAGGAAATTCTCGACGTTTTCTACGATAAGATTTCCTATAAGGCCGCCAAGGGCGGCTGGCAGACGATGCTCGATGCCGACCGTCTGCGCGGACAGAAGCTGACCCACGATCTGGTGGATGCCAAGAGCGGCGATGTTGTTGCCGAAGCCGAATCCAAGTTTACCCCGCGTGTGGCGCGGCAGGTGGAAGAGGCCGGTGTCAAGGACATCCTGGTCAGCAATGAGGAACTGCTCGGTCAGTATGTCGGTGAGGATCTCATCAACGAGACCACGGGTGAGGTTCTGCTCGAGGCAGGTGACGAGATCACCGAAGAAATGTTCGAGGTCTTTGAAGAGGCCAAAATCAAGGCCTTCTCGACGCTAGCCATCGACCACATCAATGTGGGTCCCTATATCCGCAACACGCTGGCCGGTGACAAGAACCGCTCGCGCGAGGATGCGCTGATCGATATCTATCGCGTCATGCGTCCGGGCGAGCCGCCGACCTATGAGACGGCGGAGAACCTGTTCAACAGCCTGTTCTTCGACAACGAGCGTTACGACCTCTCGGCCGTGGGCCGGGTGAAGATGAACGCCCGTCTCGAACTCGAAGCCCCCGATACCCAGCGGACCCTGCGCAAGGAAGATATTCTGCGCATCGTCAAGCTGATGGTCGACATGAAGGACGGCCAGGGCGATATCGACGACATCGATCATCTCGGCAACCGGCGTGTCCGCTCGGTGGGCGAACTGATGGAAAACCAGTATCGCGTCGGCCTGCTACGCATGGAGCGTGCGATCCGCGAACGCATGTCCACCGTCGAGATCGACAGTGTCATGCCGCACGATCTGATCAATGCCAAGCCGGCTGCCGCGGCGGTCCGTGAGTTCTTCGGGTCCTCCCAGCTCAGCCAGTTCATGGATCAGACCAATCCGCTCTCCGAAATCACGCATAAGCGGCGTCTCTCGGCCCTTGGACCAGGTGGCCTGACCCGCGAACGCGCCGGGTTCGAGGTGCGCGACGTGCATCCGACCCATTACGGCCGGATCTGCCCGATCGAAACGCCGGAAGGACCGAATATCGGTCTGATCAACTCACTTGCGACCTATGCACGCGTGAACAAATACGGCTTCATTGAAACCCCCTATCGTCCGGTCAAGGACGGGGTGGTGACCGAAGAGGTTGTCTATCTCTCGGCGATGGAAGAGGGCCGGTACACGATCGCCCAGGCGAACTCGGAACTGAACGACAAGAGTCAGTTCGTCGAGGAGCTGATCAGCTGCCGCCAGGGCAACGACTATCTGATGGCGCTGCCCGATGACGTCGATTTCATGGACGTCTCGCCCAAGCAGCTGGTTTCTGTGGCTTCGGCGCTGATTCCGTTCCTGGAGAACGATGACGCGAACCGCGCCCTGATGGGTTCGAACATGATGCGTCAGGCTGTGCCCCTGCTGCAGTCCGAAGCACCGCTGGTGGGCACCGGCATGGAAGGCACGGTCGCCCGAGATTCCGGCGTGACCATCGTGGCCAAGCGCGACGGGATTATCGACCAGGTCGATGCCACCCGCGTCGTGATCCGCGCCACCGGCGAGATTGGTGACAACGACACCGGTGTCGATATCTACAATCTGCTGAAGTTCCAGCGGTCGAACCAGAACACGGCCATCACCCAGCGTCCGCTGGTCAAGGTGGGCGACTTGGTATCCAAGGGCGACATCGTGGCCGACGGCCCGTCAACCGAACTTGGTGAGTTGGCGCTTGGCAAGAACGTGCTCGTCGCGTTCATGCCCTGGAACGGCTACAACTTCGAAGATTCGATTCTGATCTCCGAACGCATCGTCCGCGACGATGTGTTCACCTCGATCCATATCGAGGAATTCGAGATCATGGCCCGCGACACCAAGCTCGGCCAGGAAGAGATCACCCGCGACATCCCCAATGTCGGTGAGGAAGCCCTTAAGAACCTTGATGAGGCCGGTATCGTCTATATCGGCGCCGAGGTGAATGCGGGCGATATTCTCGTGGGCAAGGTGACGCCAAAGGGCGAATCCCCGATGACCCCGGAAGAGAAGCTTCTGCGTGCGATCTTCGGTGAAAAGGCCGCCGATGTCCGCGACACCTCGTTGAAAGTGCCGCCGGGCGGTACCGGGACGGTAGTCGAAGTGCGCGTTTTCTCACGCCGCGGCGTGGACAAGGATGAACGCGCGCTGTCGATCGAGCGGGCCGAAATCGAACGTCTTGCGAAGGACCGCGATGATGAGAAGGCAATTCTCGAGCGCAGCTTCTACAATCGCCTGAAAGAGCTTCTGGTGAACCAGACCGCGGTCAAGGGCCCCAAGGGTCTCGACAACGGGGTGAAAATCACCGAGCGCGTGCTGGGTGACTTCACGCCGGGCCAGTGGCGTCAGGTGGTTGTGAAGAACGATGCCCGCATGGCTGAAATCGAGCAGTTGCAGAACAGCTTCGACGGGGCCGTGGCCGCGCTTGAAGCCCGGTTCGAAAACAAGGTCGACAAGCTGCAGCGTGGCGACGAACTGCCGCCGGGCGTGATGAAGCTGGTCAAGGTCTTTGTGGCGGTGAAGCGCAAGCTGCAGCCGGGCGACAAGATGGCCGGCCGTCATGGCAACAAGGGCGTGATCTCGCGCATCGTTCCGATGGAAGACATGCCCTATCTCGATGACGGAACGCCGGTCGATATCGTGCTGAACCCGCTGGGTGTGCCCTCGCGCATGAATGTGGGCCAGATCCTGGAGACCCATCTGGGCTGGGCGACGCGTGGTATCGGTCACCAGATCGGTGACGTGCTCAAGAACATGGAAAATTCTGGCGGCATGGACGCGCTGCGTTCGAAGCTGTCGGATGTCTATGACAAGGATGAGTATCGTCAGGACATTGCCGATCTGAGCGATGACGGCGTGATGGAACTGGCCGGTAATCTGCGCAATGGCGTGCCGATTGCCACGCCGGTCTTCGACGGCGCCACCGAAGTGGAAATCAACCAGCATCTCGAAATGGCTGGGCTCGACAGCTCGGGTCAGGTTCAGCTGGTCGATGGCCGCACGGGCGAACCTTTCGAGCGCATGGTCACGGTCGGCTACATCTACATGTTGAAACTGCACCATCTCGTTGATGACAAGATCCATGCACGGTCCATCGGTCCGTACAGCCTCGTGACCCAGCAGCCGCTGGGCGGCAAGGCCCAGTTCGGCGGACAGCGGTTCGGCGAAATGGAAGTGTGGGCGCTCGAAGCATATGGCGCGGCCTACACCTTGCAGGAAATGCTGACGGTCAAGTCCGATGACAAGGCCGGTCGCACGAAGGTATATGAATCCATCGTGCGCGGCGATGACAACTTCGAAGCGGGAATTCCGGAATCCTTCAACGTTCTTGTGAAGGAACTCCGCTCGCTCGGCCTCGATGTTCAGCTCAATCAGACGAGTCGCTAGATGACGCGCGCTTCTGATCTGAGCTTGAATACGAACAAACCCCTACCGGGAGCAGGTACATGAACGAACTCGTCAATGTGTTTGGCCAGCCACACGGCCCGCAGAGTTTCGATGAAATCCGCATCTCCATAGCCAGCCCGGAGCGTATCCGCTCCTGGTCCTATGGTGAGATCCGGAAGCCTGAAACGATCAACTACCGGACCTTCAAGCCGGAACGCGACGGACTGTTCTGTGCGCGCATCTTCGGTCCGATCAAGGATTACGAGTGCCTGTGCGGCAAGTACAAGCGCATGAAGTATCGCGGCATCATCTGCGAGAAGTGCGGGGTCGAAGTGACGCTGCAGAACGTGCGCCGCGAACGGATGGGTCATATCGAACTGGCTTCGCCGGTGGCCCATATCTGGTTCCTGAAGTCGCTCCCCAGCCGCATCGCCATGCTGCTCGACGCGACCCTGCGGGATCTGGAGCGGGTGCTCTATTTCGAGAACTACATCGTGACCGAGCCCGGTCTGACCGATCTCGAACTACACCAGCTTCTCAGCGAAGAGGAGTTCCTGGAGAAGCAGGACGAGTTCGGTGACGAGGCCTTCACGGCCAAGATCGGCGCCGAAGCCCTCAAAGACATGCTGATGGCCCTCAACCTCGAGGAAATTCGCGACCAGTTGCGCGTCGATCTTCGTGAAACCGGGTCCGAAGCCAAGCGCAAGAAGTATGTGAAGCGCCTGAAGATCGTCGAGGCCTTCATTGAGTCCGGCGCGCTGCCGGAATGGATGATCCTGGACGTCATTCCGGTGATCCCGCCCGAGCTGCGCCCGCTGGTGCCGCTGGACGGTGGCCGGTTCGCGACCTCGGATCTGAACGATCTGTATCGCCGCGTCATCAACCGGAACAACCGCCTGAAGCGCCTGATCGAGCTGCGTGCGCCGGACATCATCGTGCGCAACGAAAAGCGCATGCTGCAGGAATCCGTCGATGCCCTGTTCGACAATGGCCGCCGTGGCCGGGTTATCACCGGTGCCAACAAGCGCCCGCTGAAATCCCTGTCCGACATGCTCAAGGGCAAGCAGGGACGTTTCCGTCAGAACCTGCTCGGCAAACGCGTTGACTATTCGGGACGTTCGGTGATCGTGGTCGGGCCGGAGCTGTTGCTCCATCAGTGCGGGTTGCCAAAGAAGATGGCGCTCGAGCTGTTCAAGCCGTTCATCTATCACAAGCTCGAACTCTACGGTTACGCGACCACCATCAAGGCCGCCAAGCGCATGGTCGAGAAGGAGCGCCCGGAAGTCTGGGATATCCTTGAAGAGGTCATCCGCGAACATCCGGTGCTTCTGAACCGCGCCCCGACCCTTCATCGTCTGGGCATCCAGGCGTTCGAGCCGGTGCTCATCGAAGGCAAGGCCATTCAGCTGCATCCGCTGGTCTGTGCGGCCTTCAACGCGGACTTCGACGGCGACCAGATGGCCGTCCACGTGCCGCTTTCGCTCGAAGCACAGCTCGAAGCGCGCGTTCTGATGATGTCTACCAACAACATCCTCAGCCCGGCCAACGGCAAGCCGATCATCGTGCCGTCACAGGATATCGTGCTCGGTCTCTATTACCTCAGCTATGAGGTCACGGAAGACGGTGGCGAAACGGTCAGCTTCGACAGCAAGAAGTCTCTCGATGCCGCGATCGAATCCGGTGACGTGGGGTTCGTTGACGCCAAGAACCCGTCGGCTGAAGTCGATGTCTCCTCTCTGACCCTCAAGGCGGTCAATGACGGCGACGTGGTCGTGCATCGTATCCCGGCCTTCTCGTCTATCGACGAGGTGGAGCAGGCCCTGAATTCCGGCGCCGTCAAGTTGCACAGCCGGATCAAGGCCCGTCTCGACACCGTCGATGCCGAGGGCAACCCGGTCAGCGAGCGTGTGCTCACGACCCCGGGTCGTTTGTTGCTCGGCCGCATTCTGCCCAAGCATCCGAATGTGCCGTTCGAACTGGTCAACCGGCTTCTCACGAAGCGGGAGGTCAGTGACATCATCGATATCGTCTATCGTCATTGCGGTCAGAAAGAGACCGTAATTTTCGCGGACCGCATGATGGGCCTCGGCTTCTCTCATGCCTGTAAGGCGGGTATCTCCTTCGGCAAGGACGACCTCATCATTCCCGACCTCAAGGAGCGTCTGGTCGGAGACACGACCGATCGCGTCAAGGAGTTCGAGCAGCAGTATCAGGACGGTCTGATTACCAAGGGTGAAAAGTATAACAAGGTCGTTGATGCCTGGACCCGCTGCACCGACGATGTTGCCGATGCGATGATGGACGAAATGCAGTCCCGTGATGAGACCGGTAACATCAACTCGGTTTACATGATGGCGCATTCCGGTGCGCGTGGCTCGGCGGCCCAGATTCGTCAGCTGGCCGGTATGCGGGGCCTGATGGCCAAGCCGTCCGGTGAAATCATCGAAACGCCGATCATCTCGAACTTCAAGGAAGGCCTGTCGGTGCTCGAGTACTTCAACTCGACCCATGGCGCCCGTAAGGGTCTGGCCGACACCGCTCTGAAGACCGCGAACTCGGGTTACCTGACCCGCCGTCTCGTGGATGTGGCGCAGGATTGCGTCATTATCGAGAACGACTGCGGTACCGATGAGGGCCTGACCATGACGGCTGTCATCGAGGGTGGCGATGTCGTTGTGCCGCTGTCCGATCGTGTGCTTGGCCGTACCGCGGCCGAAGACGTTGTGGACCCGCTGAGCGGCGACACGATTGTCGAGAAGGGCACGTTGATGACCGAACCGGTCGTTGATCGTATCGACACGGCCGGAACGGAATCGATCAAGATCCGGTCGGTTCTGACCTGCGAAAGCGATGGTGGCGTTTGTGCTGCTTGCTACGGCCGTGACCTTGCCCGCGGCACGCCGGTGAATGTCGGCGAAGCGGTCGGTGTCATCGCGGCCCAGTCGATCGGTGAGCCCGGTACACAGCTGACAATGCGGACCTTCCATATTGGCGGTGCTGCACAGGGTGCATCGGAACAGTCGAGCGTCGAAGCGGCCTTTGATGCGACGGTCAAGATCGAGAACCGCAACGTTGTGGTGAACTCCGAAGGGGTTCCGATCGTCATGAACCGCAACACCGAAGTGGTGCTGATCGATGATGCCGGGCGTGCCCGTGCCCATCACAGCATTCCTTACGGTTCGCGTTTGCTGGCCGACGATGGTGATACGGTGGAGAAAGGACAGCCGCTGGCACAGTGGGATCCCTATACCATTCCGATCATCACCGAGAAGGAAGGCTACGTCGATTACGTCGATCTGGTCGAAGGCACCTCGATGCGCGAAGCCACCGATGAGGCGACGGGTATCGTTTACAAGGTCGTCGTTGACTGGAAGCAGCAGCCCAAGGGGTCGGATCTTCGTCCACGTATTTCACTGCGTCCGAAAAAGACCTCCAAGGCTGGCGAAGTGGTCAAGCTCGCCAACGGCCTTGATGCCCGCTACTTCATGTCGATGGACGCCATTCTGAACGTTGACCCCGGTCAGCACGTTCAGGCCGGCGACATTCTTGCGCGTATCCCGCGTGAGAGTTCGAAGACCCGCGACATCACCGGCGGTCTGCCGCGTGTTGCCGAACTCTTCGAGGCGCGTCGTCCGAAAGACCATGCGGTCATCGCCGATATCGACGGTCGTGTCGAATTCGGTCGCGACTACAAGATGAAGCGCCGCATTGTGGTGGTGCCCAGCGATGAGGATCAGGCAAACGGTGCAGAGCCGGTCGAGTATCTGATTCCGAAGGGCAAGCACATCTCCGTGCAGGAGGGTGACCATGTTCGCCAGGGTGACCTGCTACTCGACGGCAACCCCGTTCCCCATGACATCCTGCGTGTTCTGGGTGTTGAGGAACTGGCACGATATCTCGTCAAGGAAATTCAGGACGTCTATCGCCTGCAGGGCGTTGGCATCAACGACAAGCACATCGAAGTGATTGTTCGCCAGATGCTTCAGAAGGTCGAGATCGTCGATCCGGGCGAGACCACCTTCCTTGTCGGCGAGACCGTGGACAAGATCGAGTACGATGTCGTCAATGCCAAGGCTGAAGAAGAAGGTATCAAGCCCGCCCGGGCCTTGCCGGTTCTTCAGGGCATTACCAAGGCAAGCCTCCAGACGAGTTCGTTCATCTCTGCGGCCTCCTTCCAGGAAACCACACGGGTCCTGACCGAAGCTGCGGTGAACGGCAAGGTCGACGGTCTGGTTGGCCTGAAGGAGAACGTGATCGTGGGTCGTCTGATCCCGGCCGGTACCGGTTCGGTAATGAATTCGGTTCGCTCGATCGCAGCCGGGCGCGATGCAGAACTCGCCGAGGAAGCTGCAAAGCAGCTGGCCGAGGAAGAGGCTGCTGCCGGCGCCGAGGTCGAAGAGGCCGGCGCTGCCGAATAGCACGGCCTGATCATTCCAACAGATGCGCCGCTCCCGGGCCCCGGGGGCGGCGTTTTCTGTTCTGAAGGGCCCAATTGACGCGAAATAATATTACCTAACAGACCATGAAGAGTGGCGTTTGTTGCGTGTTTGCGAGTCTTCGAAAATGCGCGCAACTCCCGGTTTTTTATGGGAGTTCCCGGTTGACGCGTATAGGGGCCATGAGTATATTCCGCGCGCCTGAACGGGGTTGGTCGTAGACGAGCGCAGTCTAAACACAGCCTCAGGCATCACGAATCAAATGCGCACACGCAACGGGCTGGCGAAAAAGGTCCGGAGGGCAGAACTGTTGTCTGCCCCGATTTTGCTTTGTGCAGATGGTTCGAACGCAAATGACGGGAAGTTGCAAGGAAGCAATATGCCAACGATCAATCAGCTGATCCGCAAGCCGCGCAAGGCGCCGATTAAGCGAAACAAGGTTCCGGCGCTCGAAGCATGTCCGCAAAAACGCGGCGTGTGCACACGCGTCTATACAACGACCCCGAAGAAGCCGAACTCGGCTCTGCGTAAGGTCGCACGTGTTCGTCTCACCAACGGTTTTGAAGTGACCAGTTACATTCCGGGTGAGGGGCACAATCTTCAGGAGCATTCCGTTGTGATGATCCGCGGTGGTCGCGTGAAGGATCTTCCCGGCGTTCGTTACCACATCATCCGCGGCACGCTCGATACCCAAGGCGTGTCTGACCGTCGCCAGCGTCGTTCGAAATACGGCGCCAAGCGGCCTAAATAGCGGGGAGATAGAGACATGGCTCGTCGTCGGCGCGCAGAAAAACGTGAAGTCCTGCCGGATCCCAAATACGGAGATCTGGTGGTCAGCAAGTTCACCAACAACGTGATGTATCACGGCAAGAAATCTGTCGCGGAGCGCATTGTCTATGCCGCTTTCGATGACATTGCGAGCAAGCGCGGCAGCGATCCGGTGCGTCTGTTCCATGAGGCGCTCGACAACATCAAGCCGCAGCTTGAAGTGCGCTCGCGCCGCGTCGGCGGTGCCACCTATCAGGTGCCGGTTGAGGTGCGTTCAGAGCGGGCCCAGGCGCTGGCCTTTCGTTGGTTGATCCAGGCCGCGCGCGGTCGTCCCGAAAACACCATGGAAGAGCGCCTGTCGCGCGAGCTTCAGGATGCTGCCGAGAACCGCGGCAACGCCGTGAAGAAGCGCGAAGACACCCATCGGATGGCGGAGGCCAACAAGGCCTTCTCTCATTACCGCTGGTAGCCGTTCAGCGAACGTTCGAGAAGAGAACCAGATATGTCCAATCGCGAAACACCGATCGAGAAGTACCGCAATATCGGCATCATGGCCCATATTGACGCCGGTAAGACGACGACGACCGAGCGGGTGCTTTATTACACAGGCCGTTCTTACAAGATCGGTGAGGTCCATGATGGCGCGGCCACGATGGACTGGATGGAGCAGGAGCAGGAGCGTGGCATCACGATCACCTCGGCTGCGACCACGGCATTCTGGAAAGATCACCGGATCAACATCATCGATACCCCGGGCCATGTGGACTTCACCATTGAGGTCGAGCGCTCGCTGCGTGTTCTCGATGGCGCGGTTGCGGTGTTCGACAGTGTGGCCGGCGTTGAGCCGCAGTCCGAAACCGTGTGGCGTCAGGCCGACAAGTACAAGGTTCCGCGGATTTGTTTCGTAAACAAGATGGACCGCATCGGTGCCGACTTCCACAACTGCGTGGACATGATCATTGATCGCCTTGGTGCCAATCCGGTCGTGCTACAGTTGCCGATCGGATCGGAAGCCGAGCTCAAGGGTGTTGTCGATCTCGTGACGATGCAGGGCATCGTCTGGAAAGACGAGAGCCTCGGCGCCGAGTTCGAGTATGTCGATATTCCCGCTGACATGGCCGACGAGGCTGCCGAATGGCGCGAAAAGCTCGTCGAGGCAGCGGTCGAACACGACGATGATGCCATGGAGGCCTATCTCGAGGGCAACGAGCCCGATGAGGAAACCCTCAAGGCCTGTATCCGCAAGGCGACCCTGTCGCTGGCTCTCGTGCCGGTGCTTTGCGGTTCGGCCTTCAAGAACAAGGGCGTGCAGCCGCTGCTCGACGCCGTGGTGGATTATCTGCCGTCGCCGACCGAGGTTCCGGCCATCAAGGGTATCATTCCCGGCACCGAGGAACAGGTCGAGCGTCCGAGCTCGGATGATGAGCCGTTCGCCGCGCTGGCCTTCAAGATCATGACCGACCCGTTTGTCGGTTCGCTGACCTTTGCCCGCATTTATTCCGGTTCGGTCGAGGCCGGTCAGTCGGTGCTCAACACTGTCAAGGACAACCGCGAGCGCGTGGGCCGCATGCTGTTGATGCACGCCAATGATCGTGAGGATCTGAAGGTTGCGCGCGCCGGTGACATCGTTGCGCTTGCCGGCATGAAGGCGACCACCACGGGTGATACCCTGTGTGACGCCTCGAGCCCGGTCATTCTCGAGCGTATGGAATTCCCCGATCCGGTCATCGAGATCGCGGTTGAGCCTAAGACCAAGGCGGACCAGGAGAAGATGGGCCAGGCGCTGCAGCGTCTTGCGGCCGAGGATCCCTCTTTCCGCGTGTCGAGCGATGACGAAAGCGGCCAGACCATTCTTAAGGGGATGGGCGAGCTGCATCTCGAAATTCTCGTCGATCGTATGAAGCGTGAATTCAAGGTCGAAGCCAATGTCGGTGCGCCGCAGGTAGCCTACCGCGAGAAGATGACTCAGCCGATCACCATCGACTACACCCATAAGAAACAGACGGGTGGCTCGGGTCAGTTTGCTCGCGTGAAGATCGATTTTGAGCCGTTGGAGCCGGGTGAAGGCTTCCAGTTCGAAAGCGCCATTTTCGGTGGTTCGGTGCCGCGTGAATTCATTCCGGGTGTCGAAAAGGGTCTCGATTCGGCACGTGAAGCGGGCAGCATTGCCGGGTTCCCGGTGATCGACTTCAAAGCAACCCTGGTCGATGGCGCGTCCCATGACGTTGACTCCTCGGTCATGGCCTTCGAGATCGCATCCCGGGCCGCGTTCCGTGAGGCTCTTCAGAAGGGTTCTCCGCGCTTGCTCGAGCCGGTCATGAGTGTCGAGTGCGTGACGCCGGAAGAGTATATGGGCGATATCATCGGTGATCTGAACAGTCGCCGCGGGCAGGTCGGCTCCATGGATACCCGCGGTAATGCGCGCGTGGTCAACGCCATGGTTCCGCTGGCGAATATGTTCGGTTACGTGAACAACCTGCGCTCCATGAGCCAGGGACGCGCCACCTTCACCATGGTCTTCGATCACTACGAGCAGGTGCCGCAGGCAGTTGCCGAAGAGGTCGTCTCGAAAATGGCTTAACCGCCAAACGGAAACATAGAAATTATCTGTCGCTGACGATTGGTCGTGCAGCGGCACCAGACGGAGAAAACAGGTTATGTCGAAAGAGAAGTTTGAGCGTACAAAGCCGCATTGCAACATTGGCACGATTG
>JAYQBG010000041.1:0-16896 GCA_038137215.1 Alphaproteobacteria bacterium | reverse complement strand
TTGAAACCGGCTCGGCGATCACCTGGAAGTATACGAGCTGCATCCTGCAGGGCGATAATTCGGTGGGTGAGTTCTATTCGGTGGCAATCACCAACAACGCCCAACTCGCCGACACCGGCACCAAGATGATCCATATCGGAAAGAACACGCGGTCGCGGATCATTTCCAAGGGGATCTCGGCCGGCAAGGCGGACCAGACCTATCGCGGCCTGGTTCGCATCCAGCGTGGCGCCAACGGTGCACGAAATTACACCCAGTGCGACAGCCTGCTGATCGGTGACAAATGCGGGGCCCACACCGTGCCCTATATCGAGAGCCAAAACCCCTCGGCCCAGGTCGAGCACGAGGCGACCACCAGCCGCATCGGCGAGGACCAGATGTTCTACTGCCAGCAGCGCGGCATGGACGAGGAAGAGGCGGTCGCGCTGATCGTCAATGGCTTCTGCAAGGAGGTCCTGCAGACCCTCCCGATGGAGTTCGCGGTCGAAGCACAGAAACTTGTCGGCATCAGCCTTGAAGGCAGCGTCGGTTAACGGAGAGTATTTGAAATGGCATTGCTAGAAATCAAAAACCTGCATGCGACGGTCGATGACAAGCCGATCCTGAACGGCCTTGATCTGACGATCGGGGGCGGTGAAGTGCACGCGATCATGGGGCCGAACGGCTCGGGCAAGAGCACCTTGTCCTATGTACTTTCGGGCCGTGATGGCTATGAGGTCACAGAGGGCGAAGTCCTGCTCGACGGCAAGGACTTGCTGGAGATGGAAGCCGATGAGCGCGCGCGCGAGGGTGTCTTCCTGGCCTTTCAGTACCCGGTGGAAATACCCGGCGTCACCGGCATCACCTTCCTGCGGACCGCCGTGAACGCCGTACGTGAGCACAAGGGTCAAAGCCCCTTCGATGCGATGGATTTCGTGAAATTCATCCGTGACAAGGCGTCCGGGCTGAATGTCTCCGATGACATGCTCAAGCGCGCGGTGAATGCCGGGTTCTCGGGTGGTGAGAAGAAGCGCATGGAAATTCTCCAGATGGCCGCGCTCGACCCGAAGCTGGCGATCCTGGACGAAACCGATTCCGGTCTGGATATCGACGCGCTCAAAGTCGTGGCCGATGGTGTGAATGCCATGCGGTCGGAGGAGCGCGGTCTGCTGGTGATCACGCATTATCAGCGCCTGCTGGACTACATCGTGCCCGACCACGTGCACGTGCTGGCCAAGGGTCGCATCGTCAAGTCAGGTGGCAAGGAATTCGCCCATGAGCTTGAGAAAAGCGGCTATGCCGAATTTCTTGAGGATGCAGCCTGATGCCCGACGGTAGCGGACATATGCAGCCATATCTCGATCAGGCGCTCGACAATGCGTCTTCGCTGACAGGGGCGGGTGTTGACTGGATCGACGCGCTGCGGCGTGCCGGGGCCGACGCCTACGGGGCCCATGGTCTGCCGCACCGGGCCGATGAGTACTGGCGTTACACGAGCCTTAATGCACTCGCGAACGATGACTTTCAGCTGACAAGCGATGCTCCGGCGATCGGTCTGCCGTCGCTGCCGTACAAGCTCGTTTCGGAACTGTCCACCTATCGCGTGGTGGTGGTGAATGGCCGGTTGCGGCCCGATCTGAGCGCACTGGGTGGCCTGCCGGACAACGTATTGATTTCCGGCCTTGAAGATCTCATGGCGGCTGCGCCGGAGCGGCTGGAGCCGTATCTGGGCAAGATCGTGCGTTTGCAGGATATGCCCATGGCCGCGCTGAACACAGCGTTCTTGCGTGACGGCCTGGCGATGTTCATTGGCGCAGGTATAGCGCTCGACAAGCCGGTGCATATGATATTGATCACGGCACCGGGCGATGGCCGCATGATGGTTCAGCCGCGGCATCTCGTGGTGATGGGCAAGAACGCGGAAGCGACGCTGATCGAAACTCATATCACGGCCGAGGGCGGGTCGAGCTTCAACAACATCGTGTCCGAGTTGCATCTCGATGATGACGCGAAGCTCAACCACTTCGTGTTTCAGGAAGAGTCCAAGACCAGCGTGCACCTGTCCGGCTCCGCGGTGTCGATGGGCGCGCGCACGACCTATGACAGTTTTGTCTTGCAGAGCGGTGGTGCCATCGGGCGGAGCGAGATTCGCGCCTATATGAATGGTCGCGGGGGAGATTGCCGTCTTGACGGCGTGTACCTCGCCACTGACAAACAGATCGTGGACAACACGACCTTTGTCGATCATGTGGCGCCGGAATGCCGGTCGCGTCAGGTTTACAAGGGTGTCCTGGATGGCGAGGCCCGGGGCGTCTTCCAGGGCAAGGTGCATGTGTTGCGAGACGCCCAGAAGACCGATGGACATCAGTTGAGCCGTGCGCTGCTGCTTTCGCCGCGTGCCGAGATTGATGCGCGTCCTGAGCTGGAGATTTACGCCGACGATGTGAAATGTAGCCATGGCGCGACGGCAGGTGAGCTGGATGACGATCTGCTCTTCTATCTGCTCAGCCGTGGGATCGGGCGCGACGACGCGCGGCGGATGCTGATCGAGGCGTTTCTGTCCGAGGCGATCGAGGAAATTCTCCACGAGCAGGTGGCTGAGGACTTCACCACCCATGTGAGCCAGTGGCTCGCCCGCAATGTCGATGCCGCGCGCAAGGAGATGTCGTCATGACGTCGCAGAACCCGATTGAGACGGACACCACCATGTACGATGTTGAGGCTGTGCGCGCCGATTTTCCAATTCTGGCGCGGATCATGCACGACAAGCCGCTGGCCTTTCTGGACAGCGCGGCCTCGGCGCAGAAGCCCCGGCAGGTGATCGACGCCGTGCGTGAGGTCTATGAACACGAATACGCCAATGTGCATCGTGGCCTCTACCAGATCAGTGAGGCGGTCACGGATAAGTACGAAGGCACCCGTGAGATCATCCGTGATTTCATCGGGGCTGCGCATACCCACGAGATTATCTTCACGCGCAACGGGACGGAGTCCATCAACCTGGTGGCGCACAGTTTCGGACGTCATTTCCTCAGCGAGGGTGACGAAGTGGTGATCACCGAGCTGGAACACCATGCCAATATCGTGCCCTGGCAGATGCTGCGTGATGAAAAGGGCATCGTCCTCAAGGTGGTTCCGATTACCGATGATGGTGAGCTGATCATGTCGGCCTTTGACGAGGCGCTGGGGCCGCGAACGAAACTTGTGGCGGTCTCACATATGTCGAATGTGCTGGGCACCATCCTGCCTGTCGAGGATATCATCCGGCGCTCGCACGCGGTTGGCGCAAAGGTGCTGATCGATGGTTGTCAGGCGATTACCCATATCCCGGTCGATGTGCTGGCCCTGGGATGTGATTTCTATATCTTCTCCGGGCACAAGCTCTACGGGCCCAGTGGGATCGGCGTTCTCTATGGGCGAGAAGAATTGCTGAACGAGATGCCGCCTTTCATGGGTGGTGGGGACATGATCTCCTCGGTGACGTTTGAGAAATCGACCTGGGCAAAACTGCCTCACAAATTCGAGGCGGGGACCCCGGCGATTGCCCAGGCAATCGGACTTGGCGCTGCCATCGAATATGTGAACGGGCTCGGCCTCGATGCCATCGCGGCGCATGAGAACGACCTTCTCAGCTATGCGACCCAGCAGCTCTCGAACCTCGAAGGATTGCGGATCATCGGAACGGCGCCGAACAAGTCGAGTGTCATTTCCTTCATGCTCGACTACGCCCACCCCCATGACATCGCGACGATCATTGATCGGGCCGGAGTGGCCGTGCGGGCCGGACACCACTGCGCCCAGCCGCTGATGGACCGGATGGACGTTCCGGCAACCGTTCGGGCCTCGCTGGGCCTTTACAGCAATCGCGCCGACATTGATGCCCTTGTGCGGGCCTTGGGCGAAGTACAGGAGTTTTTCGGCTAATGAGTGACGATCTTCGAGAGCTTTATCAGGAAGTCATTCTCGATCACGGGAAGAACCCGCGAAATTTTCATGTATGCGACGATGCGACCAACGAGGCGCGCGGCAACAATCCGCTATGCGGCGATCAGCTTGTGATCTATCTGAAACTGGATGATGACGGGAAGGTCGCGGACGCCTCTTTTCTGGGAAAAGGCTGTGCAATCTCCATGGCCTCGGCCTCGATGATGACCGACCTTGTAAAGGGGCGCAGCGCGGAAGAGGCACAGAAGATGTTCGAAGCCTTTCATGGCATGTGCACCGGTGAAGGTGAGGGCACCGAGCTGGACGCGGATATCGACAAGCTGCGAGTGCTCTCGGGGGTGCGTGAGTTTCCCACCCGTGTGAAATGCGCAACCTTGCCCTGGCACACTCTGGTGGCCGCGCTGAAGGGCGAAAACGAAATCTCGACCGAATAGGAAAGCGAGACAGGTATGTCACACGATTACGGAATGAGTGAGCCGTTCGGAATGTTCGCAACGCCGCCGGGTGAGGAAATCACTGCGCGGGCGGGCGAACCGCTGTCTGAGGGGACGCCGGTTGCGACCCGGGAGGCCGTGATTGCTGCGCTGAAAACCGTTCACGACCCTGAAATTCCGGTGAATATCTACGATCTGGGTCTGATCTACGATATCGAGATTCACTCGGTTGGGTCGGTCCGGATCGATATGTCGCTCACCGCACCGGCCTGCCCCGTGGCCGGCGAAATACCGAAATGGGTTGCCGATGCGGCGGCTCAGGTTGAGGGCGTGGGAGAGGTCGAGGTGAACCTGATCTGGGATCCGCCTTGGTCGCCCGAGCGCATGTCTGACGATGCCAAGCTGGCCCTCGACTTTGGATGAACTATATGATGCATCGAGGAGTAGATCATGTCTGAACCGATCATCAATCTGACCGAGGCCGCCGCGAACCGCGTCCGCACGCTTATGGATGGCGCCGACGAACATGTCTCGGGTGTGCGCGTGGGCTTGTCCACGCGTGGCTGTTCGGGCCTGTCCTATGTCGTGGAATATGCCGAGGAAGCCAAGCAGTTCGAAGAGGTGATCGAGGACAAGGGTGTGCGGGTCTTCATTGACCCGGCCGCCACCATGTTCCTGATCGGGGCCACGATGGACTACCGGGAAGGCAAGTTCGAATCCGGCTTTGTCTTCGACAATCCGAATGCCAAGGGCACCTGTGGCTGCGGCGAATCCTTCCACGTCTAACCGGACCGGCGGTCAGGATTTTTCATGCCGCGCATGACCTTCATCGATGCTGACGGAACCCCCCGCGAGGTCGAGGCGCCGCTCGGTCATTCCCTGTTGCAGATTGCCTGGGATAATGGGCTCGACATGGAGGGTGCCTGTGAAGGTGCGATGGCCTGCTCGACCTGTCATGTGATTGTCGATCCGAAGTGGCATGACCGACTGGACGCGGCCACGGAGGACGAGGAAGACATGCTCGACCTGGCGCCGGGGCTGAAGGCCACCTCGCGACTGGGGTGCCAGATCATCATCACCGAGGAACTCGACGGCCTCGTGGTGCATCTGCCTGATTCCACCCGCAACCTGCTGCTCGCTTAGTGGCCTATCTGGACGATCTGGCGCTGTTTCCGCAGCTGCGCATGGCCGGCGCGGACGCGTGGTCGCGCTATGTCGATCATGCCTTTGTGACACGGATCGCGGACGGCTCCCTGCCGGAAGCGGCGTTCCGGCATTACCTGGGGCAAGACTATCTGTTCCTGATTCACTTTGCCCGCGCCTATGCGCTCGCAGCGTACAAGGCCGACACCTTGTCCGAGATCCGGGATGCGGCCGCAGGCATGAGCGCCATCGTCGATACCGAGATGGCACTCCATGTTGCCTACTGCGCAGATTGGGGCCTCGACGAACCTGCCATGGAAGCCTTGCAGGAAAGCTCGGCGACCATGGCCTATACGCGATATGTGCTGGAGAAGGGCGCGCAGGGTGATCTGCTGGATCTCTATGTGGCGCTGGCGCCCTGTGTGATCGGATATGGCGAAATCGGCGCACGGCTGGCATCCGACCCGGGCACAAGGCGGGAGGGAAATCCCTATCTCAGCTGGATCGAGATGTATGCCGGTGAAGAGTATCAGGAGGCCGTCCACGCCCATGGAGCGGTGCTCGACCGGCTCTGGCAGTCCCGCGCCGGTGGCCAGCGCCTGGATGCCCTTTCCCGGACCTTCGAACAGGCGACCCGTCTGGAAGTCGATTTCTGGAAGATGGGACTCGACGCAGACTGAGCGCTATTATCGCGACGCCGTGTTGCCCAGTCCGACAAGCTGAACATCAATGTGTTCGTTCGCGCTGCGAATGCGTCCGTCATCCCACAAATCCGGTTCGGCATCTTCGCCCAGGGCAACCGCATAGCGGTTTTCAGGCAGCCCCGAGAGCCTCAGACCGCGGCGTGTCTGGGCCAGCAATTCTGCACCCGAATAGGGCGTACCACGGCTCAGCGCCACCTTGCCGCCATGCACAATCAGCGAGAGGCTCCACCCGTCTATCTCGCCGAGTGCCTTTGTGGTGCGGCGCACGATCTCCTCGACCTCGCGGGCCACAGCTGTATCGCGGCTGACCCGAAGGTTGCCGCTGGCCTCGATCCGCATCGACAAGGGGCCGGTGAGGAGATTGCGGTCAAACCGGAATTCTTCCCGGAGCGCGTCTGAGGCATCAACAGCGGCAGCATCGCGCTTGAGCTGCATCTCGGCGGCTGCGGTGTCGAAACAGGCGAGCCGGGCTGCCTCGTCGCCGATTTCGGCACATGCGGCAATTTCATCGCGCAGATCGGCATGCACGGGGGTGGCCAGGACGGCGGCCATGGCGCCGATGCTGGCCAGAATGCCGACACGCAGCGACAGGCCGGTTGAAAGGGCGGCAGGACTGTTGGTTCGATGATTCATCATCACCAGAGATGGGGTTTCCCGGCCTAGCGATCAAGCCGGAAGGCCGATGTCGACGCAATTGTGAGCGGTTTGCGGAATGGTCCGCCACGCCTATATTGCGCCCTATGAATTCACAGCCTGATACGGTTGCGGGGTCCGAACGCCCGGCGCAGACCAACGCAACAAATAAAATCGTTGTGGCCATGTCTGGAGGCGTAGATAGTTCCGTGACGGCGGCGCTTTTGCATGAGCAGGGCTACGATGTCGTGGGCATCACGCTGCAGCTCTACGACCACGGGGCGGCGACGGCACGCGCGAAGGCCTGCTGTGCCGGTCAGGATATCCATGACGCGCATCGGGTTGCCGATGCAGTGGGCTTTCCCCACTACGTTCTCGATTACGAATCCCGCTTTCGCGAGGACGTGATCGAAAACTTCGCCGATTCCTATCTGCGGGGTGAAACACCGATTCCCTGTGTGACCTGTAACCAGACCGTGAAGTTCCGGGACCTGGTGGATACGGCGCGCGAACTGGGTGCGGATTCCCTGGCGACGGGACACTACATTCGGCGTGTCGAAGGGCCGGACGGCCCCGAGCTGCACAGGGCCGTCGATGCGGCGCGCGATCAGAGCTATTTCCTGTTTGCCACCACACGCGAGCAACTCGCGTTTCTGCGATTCCCTCTCGGGGATATGCCGAAGGACGATGTGCGCGACCATGCCCGCCGCTTCGGGCTGGAGATTTCCGAAAAGCCCGACAGTCAGGACATCTGCTTCGTCCCCGATGGCAAATACGCTTCGGTGGTGGAGCGCTTGCGCCCTGAAGCCGGAGAGCCGGGCGAGATCGTGCATCTGAACGGGACGGTGCTGGGGGCCCACAAGGGCATCATTCACTACACCATCGGTCAGCGCCGCGGTCTGGGCATCGGCGGGCGCAAGGACGCAGCCGATGATGACGAGGTGCTGTATGTGATCCGGATCGAACCGGAGAGCCGGCGCGTGGTGGTCGGTCCGCGTGCGGCACTTGCCGTCTCGCGGATTAGGGTCAGCGATCTCAACTGGATCGGGGCCGGGGATGGCCCGCCCGCAGACGGCCAGGATGTTACCGTTCGTATCCGGTCCACCATGGAGCCGGTTCCCGGCCGGGTGTTCGGGGCGGCGGATGGGGGTGCGGAGGTGAAACTGGTGACACCGGAGTTTGGTGTGTCACCTGGCCAGGCAGCCGTATTCTATGATGGATCACGTGTCCTGGGCGGCGGATGGATCGTTCGGGATGAAGCGCGGAGCAAAGCAGCATGAGCACCTACATTCTGGTTCACGGCGCCTATCACGGCGGCTGGTGTTACGGAAAGGTCGTACCCTTGCTCGCGGCTGCGGGTCACACGACAATCGCAGTCGATCTTCCAGGGCACGGCAACAACCGGGTGCCGATCGAAGAGGTCACGCTGGACGCCTATGTAGACCACGTCTGCAACGTAGTCGCAGCGCAGGCTGAGCCGGTCATTCTGGTCGGGCACAGCCTGGGGGGTATGACCATCACGCAGGTCGCCGAACGGATGCCGGACAACATCGCCTGGGTCGTCTATCTGACCGCGATGCTGCCCGGGGACGGCGAAAATCGTGCGAGTTTTGCAGCCTATGAAGATGCCGAGCCGATGGGCGCCAAGCGCGTCATCGCCAAAGACGGCCTGTCTGCAACCATGCCGGTCGAGGTCATTCCCGAAACGTTTTACGCGGAGTGTTCGGAGGAAGATGTGACGCGGGCGATTGAGCGGCTGGTGCCCCAGGCGACCAACCCGCTCATGGCGACCGCGCAGACAACACCGGAGAATTTCGGCCGGGTCAAACGCGCCTATATCGAATGCCTGCGCGACCGGGCCATTCCCATCGCCATGCAGCGTGCCATGATCGCAGCTCTGCCTTGTGAGAAGGTGTTCACCATGGACACCGACCATTCGCCGTTCTACTCCGCACCTGAAGATCTGAGCGAGCACCTGCTCGCCCTGTCGCAATAGCAATCTCAGTATTTACCAGACCTCAAACAGGAGAGATTTCCATGCTCAAGACCCGCAACCCTGCCAATATTGCGCCGCCCGCCGCCATGTACAGCCACTCGGTCGAAGTTCCGCCGAACGCGCGCTGGCTGGTGACCGCCGGTCAGGTCGGCGTGACGCCGGAAGGCGAGGTGCCCGAGGGCTTTGAGGCCCAGCACGATCTGATCTGGCAGAACACTCTCAAGATTCTCGAGGATGCCGGTTTCGGTCCCGAGCACATTGTGCGCCTGAACGTCTATTCGACCGATCCCGATGGCCTGAAATACATGAAGGGACATCGCGAGAAGTATCTCGCGCCGGGTCATGTGCCGGCTTCGACCTGGGTCGTAATCAGCCAGCTGGCGAACCCGAAATGGGTTGTCGAAATGGAAACGATCGCCGCCAAACCTGAATAGGCAGGTCCGGTCATCGGAACACGCGTATGAGCGACACCTCCCAGAGTCGCTTCCGGCAGGGGGTGTGGCCATACGGGTTGATGCTGGCTTCGGCGCTGATCCTGGCGTCGAACCACATCATCGGCCGCTGGGTACAGGGCGAGATGCCCCCGATGGGCATCGGTTTCTGGCGCTTGTTGATCGCCACGGTCGTCCTGCTTCCCTTCGTTGGCATCTCCGTCTGGGAAAAGCGCGCTGTGCTGCGCCGCCACTGGAAGCTGTTTCTGGTGATGGGCGTTGCGCTGGGACCGTTCGGCAACGCGGCGGTCTATGTGGCCTACCACTTCACCACAGCGATCAATGGCGGTGTGGTCTCGACCGCCCAGCCCGTGGCCACGGTCCTCCTGAGTATTCTGCTGTTTCGCGACGGGATCACCCGCAACCAGTGGCTGGGGGTGGTGATTGCGACACTGGGTGTGCTGGTCATTCTGGCGCGGGGTGACCTGGCGATCCTCGCCGACCTGGAACCCAATATCGGCGATTTGATCATGCTGGCCGCCATGTTCGGCTTTGCTGTCCACAATGTGCTACTGCGCCGCATTCCGGGTGACTTCACGACGGCCGAAATTCTCCTGACCATCCAGCTCTTCGCGATGGCGGTGATGTTGCCGATCTATGTACTGGAAACGATTTTCTACCTCCCCATGCCGGTGACCTGGGAAGCCGCTGCCGTGATGGGATGGGTCGGGGTCATCGTGGCGATTGTTGCGGTCGGGTTTACCAACACGGTCGTGCTGGCGATCGGGGCCAACAAGGCCGTGATGTCGAACTATATCCGTGCAGCGCTGACGGCCATTCTGGCCATCCTCATCCTGGGTGAGGAACTGGAGCCCTTCCACATGATCGCCTTCGTCCTTGTGGCAGCAGGCGTGCTTTTGCTGGGGCGGGGCCGGAAGGCGGCGGAGCCAGAGGAACCGGCGAAACCGGCGTAAATGCCCGTATCGCTTGACAGGCGGGGAGGGTGCCGACTATATCCGCAGCCGCGATCCGGGGCGGAGTAGCTCAGTTGGTTAGAGCAGGGGAATCATAATCCTCGTGTCGGGGGTTCAAATCCCTCCTCCGCTACCAATCCCCTCAGAAGCCGGTCATTTTGGCCGGCTTTTGTGTTCTGGGGGACGGGCCTCTCAATCGCGAAAATACACCCTAAATTACACTGTAAATTCGTTGTTTAGGGGTGTTCCATGGCCAGTGATCCATACGCGGTTCTCGGCGTTCCGATATCGGCCAGTGCAGATGAAATCCGCAAGGCCTATCGCAAGCTTGCCAAGAAGAACCATCCCGATCTCAATCCCGGTGATTCGAGCGCCGAGGAACGTTTTAAGGAAGCGCAGGCGGCCTACGACATTGTGGGCAATGCCGAGCAGCGCGCGTGGCGGGCCGCAGGGTGGTGGCCTTACGATCCGTATGCGCGGGGGTGACGTGCGCTACACCTTCGGTGTCGATTTCATGGATGCCGTCAAGGGCGCGAAACGGCGGATCACGATGCCGGATGGGCGGGGCCTTGATCTCACGGTTCCGGCGGGACTGCGCGATGGCCAGGTGTTGCGGCTGAAGGGCAAGGGCATTCCGGGTTTTGGCGGCGGGCCAGCCGGCGATGCGCTGATTACGGTTCATGTCCGGCCGCACAAGCTCTTCCGGCGTGAGGGCAAAGACATTCACATCGAGTTGCCTGGCGCGCTGCACGAGGCCGTGCTTGGTGCCAAGGTGCGGGTGCCGACAATCGACGGGTCGGTGGCCATGACCATTCCCAAGGCTTTGAACAACGGTGACCGCTTGCGGTTGAAGGGCAAGGGATTTGCCACCGGCAAGTCGGGGGCACGCGGCGATCAACTCGTCACCTTGCGCGTGGTCCTGCCGGAAAAACTGGATGCAGAGCTGAGTGATTTTTTGACGGGGTGGGCTGACGGTCACGGCTACGACCCGCGCGCCGGAATGGAGATCTAGGCGATGAGAGAACCAGATGTGTTGAAGGCTATCTCGGGTATCCGGCGGGTGGAGTTGCGGCGCTGGATCGAGCGTGGCTGGGTGTTGCCCGAGCGGCGCGATGGCGATTACTGGTTTCGTGAGATCGATGTGGCCCGTGTGCAACTGGTGGTCCAGATTCGCCGAGACATGGCGGTGGCCGAGGACGATGTGCCGACAGTTCTATCGCTTCTCGATCAGGTGTATGGTTTGCGCAACGAATTACGCCGTGTCGGTCAGGCCATCGAGGCCCAGCCGACCGAGGTGCGCAAGGCCATCACGGAGCATGTGCGCAGGAATTCCTAGGCGCATTTCCCGGCTGGGTTCTGGGAGATATTCATGTACAAGATCGGTAGCTTTGATCCGGCGGCCTTGTTACCGCATTCCAAATACGCAGACCACGCCACGGGTCTGAACTGGGCACCATTCGTCGAACATGCCGACGAGACGGTGCATATCTCCTACGGCACGATCGAATTGCTGAGCGGTGGTGAAACGGCGCTTACGGTGCAGGCCCACGAGACCGGTCTCTACCTGATTGCGGGCGCTGTCGAGGTGCTACGCGACGGCCATATCTACAGATTGACCGAAGGTGACTTCATGCTCATTCCGACCGGGATCGAGCACGCCTATCGCAATACCGGCAACGTGCCGGCGCGCTGGATCGAAATGTGCGCACCCCGGCCCAAGGCATCGAATGGATGGCAGGACACATGGTTCAACGGCCCGGCTGTCTGGAACGCGGAAGCCGCGCCAATCAACCTGGCGGATCGCCGTATGTCGATGGTCGGGCATTACGACTACAGTCAGCACACGCCGCCGCTGACGATCTCGCCGAATCTCGATGGGTTCTCCCAGCGGATGATGATGGATGACGTGTTCGGGGCGGTACATTTCAACATGTTCGTGATCAGCTTTGCCGATGGTGGCTTCTGCAACCATCACGACCATCCGTTCGAGGAAGCGTATTTCGTGCTCGGCGGAGAAGTCGATATCGTCTTCGATGGTCAGGAATACGTTCTCAAGAAAGGCGACTTCGCGTGGATCGGTGTCGGTGCGCAACATGCGTTCTTCCCACGCAAGAGAACCCGCGTACACTGGCTGGAAATTCAGGCCCCGCAGCCGTCGGTGCGCGATGGGGTGCGTTTCATGAGCCCCTGGGACTACATGACGACCGTCCTCAAGTTTTAGCGGGTTTCCAATTTCCGCAATCTTTCTGCTATCAAGCTTCTTCACTCTGACTGCGAGAGACTTTCATGTCCGAAACCGCCAAACTGACCATCCGCCTCAATAATGCTGACAATGTTGTTGTCGCGCGCGCCGAGATTCTTCCCGGGACTTCGATCCCGGGTGAAAACGTCGCGACCAGCGCGCCCATCCCGCGCGGACACAAGATCGCCACCCGGGCGATCCCGAAAGGCGAAACGGTCATCAAATACGATCAGATCATCGGCTATGCATCGGAAGACATCGCGCCGGGGGATCACATTCACACCCACAATTGTGAATTCCGGCAGGTCGATCGCGATTATCAGTTTGCGACCGATCTCCGCGAGACGCAGATGGTGCCGGAATCCGAGCGCCGTACGTTCGAAGGGTATGTGCGCAAGAACGGTTCGGTCGGGACGCGAAATTATATCGGCATCCTGACCTCGGTAAATTGCTCGGCCACCGTTGCCAAGTACATTGCGGATTCCTTCAACGCGACCGGCAAGCTGGCCGATTATCCGAACATCGACGGGGTCTCGGCCTTTGTTCATGCGACGGGCTGTGGCATGGCGGACTCCGGTGACGGCTACGCAAATCTGCAGCGCACCCTCTGGGGCTTTGCGCGCCATCCCAATTTCGCGGGTGTGCTGGTTGTTGGGCTGGGCTGCGAGGTCAACCAGATCCCGTTCCTGCTCGACGCCTATGGTCTGAAGCTGAACGACACCTTCCAGACCATGACCATCCAGGAATCGGGTGGTACGCGGAAGACCGTGGATGGTGCGATTGAACGCATTACGACCATGCTGGAGCCCGCCAACAAGGCCGTCCGGACCACGGTCTCGGCCAGTGAACTGACGGTCGCCCTGCAGTGCGGCGGCTCGGATGCCTATTCGGGCATCACCGCGAACCCGGCGCTCGGCAATGCAGTGGATCGTCTGGTGGCCAATGGTGGGACAGGTATCCTGGCAGAGACCCCGGAAATCTATGGGGCCGAACATCTGCTGACCCGACGTGCGATCAACGCAGAAGTCGGCCAGAAGCTCGTTGACCGGGTCAAGTGGTGGGAAGACTACACCGCGCGTAATCACGGCTCGATGGATAACAACCCGTCACCGGGCAACAAGGCGGGTGGCCTGACCACGATTCTCGAGAAGTCGCTCGGCGCAGCTGCCAAAGGCGGCACCACGAACCTGACCGGTGTCTACAAATACGCCGAGCCGGTCGACACCAAGGGTTTCGTGTTCATGGATTCGCCGGGCTTCGATCCGGCCTCGATCACCGGTGAAGTCGCTTCGGGCGCGAACCTGGTGTGCTTCACCACCGGACGTGGCTCGGTCTATGGCTGCAAGCCCGCGCCATCCATCAAGCTGGCGACCAACACGCCGATGTACAATTCCATGTCCGAGGATATGGATATCAACGCAGGCAAGATCGCCGATGGCGATGCGACTATCGAGGATGTGGGCGAAGAAATCTTCGACTACATGCTCGATGTGGCCAGCGGGAAGAAATCCAAGTCGGAGGAACTGGGCTTCGGCGACAACGAATTCATCCCGTGGCAAGTCGGAGCGGTAATGTAGTCGGGGCGCATTTCAATGAAAGCAATGGATTTGTCCGGTCGGGTGGCGCTGGTCACCGGCGGCAGCCGCGGTATTGGTGCGGCCATCTGTAAAATTCTGGCCGAAGCCGGTGCGTCGGTCGGCGTGAACTTCGTCTCGAACGAAGAGGCGGCGGCCAGGACCGTCGCCGAAATCGAAGAGCTGGGGAGCAAGGCCATCCCCGTACGGGGCGATGTGTCCGACAAGGATGCTGTCTCTTTGGTGGTGGGAACGGTCGAGGAGCATCTTGGACCAATCGATATTCTGGTCGCCAATGCGGGCGTGGCCAAACGCCTCGAGATCGAAGAGACCACCGAGGAAGATTTCAACGAAACGCTGCAGACCAATCTGACCTCGGCATTCCTGTGCTCCCAGGCCGTGGTACCGGGCATGAGCGATCGTGGATGGGGCCGCCTGATCTATGTGAGTTCGGGCGCCGCCTATAACGGCGGCCGGGTCGGCCTCCACTACACAGCGGCCAAGGGTGGCATGGAGGCCCTGGCGCGGGGTTACGCGCTGCGGCTCATGGAAGAGGGGGTGACCTCCAACTGCGTCGCGCCGGTGATGATCGAAACCGATATGAGCAGTACGGCGACCGAGAAAAACAAGCGCTTTGCTCCGCCGGTCGGTCGCGGCGGCCATGTTGTTGAAGTTTCGACGGCGGTGCTGATGCTGGCGACCAACGGTTACATGACCGGCCAGACCGTCCACATGAACGGCGGTCTCTACTTCAATTAGGCGGCGTTGCCGACATCCAGTCCGAGGTCGAGCGACGGCGCGGAATGCGTGATCCAGCCCGCCGAGATGATATCGACGCCGGATGCAGCGATGGCGGGCACTTTCTCGGCGGTGATTCGCCCCGAGGCTTCGGAAATGGCGCGCCCGTCGATGGTCTCGACAGCCCGGCGCAACGTGTCGGGACCCATATTGTCCAGCAGCACCGCATCGACGCCTTCCGAGAGGGCTTCATCGAGCTGTTCGAGGGTGTGCACCTCGACCTCTACCTTCACCATATGGCCGAGATTGGTCTTGGCGCGCTGGATGGCGGGGCGAATACCGCCGACTAGGGCCACGTGGTTGTCCTTGATCAGAATGCCGTCGTCCAGCCCGAAGCGGTGACTGACACCGCCGCCGGCCCTCACGGCGTGCTTCTCGAGCGCCCTTAGGTTCGGTGTGGTCTTGCGGGTGCAGGTGATCCGCGCCTTGTTGTTACCGACGGCAGCCACCAGCTCTGCCGTCACGCTCGCGATGCCCGAGAGGTGGCACATCATGTTCAGGGCCGTGCGTTCGGCCGTCAGGATGGCCCGTGCGGGACCGTCGAGGGTCATCACGGTCTCGCCGGCGCTGGCAGGCTTTGTGAAAGGTTTGCGCGGCTAGGTGAAAGTGCTCACGACGCGGTGCCGGGCCGGACAAAGTCGGTCAGCCGCCCGCCTTCGGCTGACATGGTCCGCCAATTTTCGCCATTGAGTTCGAACACGGCCAGGCCGGCCGGCGGGAAACCACGCAGCAGGTTGTCTGTGGCTTTGTCGGAAGATCCGGGGCCGGCCATCAGGCGGCCGAGCGATTCCAGCCCCGGATTGTGCCCGATGACCAGGGCCGTGCCGGCGTTATCGGGCAGCTTCTCGATATTGGCGAGCAGCGTGCCGGGTGAGGCGAGGTAGAGATCGCGCGACAGTATCGCAACGGAATCTGTCAACAGGGCTTTCAGGACATCCCAGGTCTGAACGGTACGTTGGGCCGCAGAAACCAGAACAATTTCCGGTGCAAGGGCGTTTGCAACGATCCAGGCACCGGTTGCCTTGCTCGCCACGGCGCCGGATTCGGTCAGCGTGCGATCGAAATCCGGCAGGCTTTCATCACCCAGACCGGAGTCACCGTGACGCATCAGGAGAAGTCGTTTCATGTGCGGAGTGTCCGGATCGAAATCATCATGCCGGACGGTTGCATTGCACCTTCGTGCTGCGCAAGCAGAAGCGGGTCTTTTGGCCGATTGTACGGGCTGAAAAATTTCTTTTGTTGCATTGCAAAAAATGCGGTTGACTCGGATGGGCCCACCCCTTTATCAACCGCTCCACGACATGACTGATTCGTGACACCAGAGTGAAGCGGATCAATCGGTTGGAATAGGGTTTGTTAAAAAACTTTCCCGTCAGGTCGAAAAAGCGTTTGACTTGGATGGAGCGTGGTCTTACAACCCGGCTTCGCCGCCCAGGAAAGGGTCTTTGGTCCCGGTTGGGCGGCTCTGCAAAATGCCGATTTATTTCGCGCCCTTAGTTTCGGAGCGATAGGCATTTGCGCTGTTGGACATTGTGAATACCTGAAGAAGGGATGCGCAGGCGGCGGTGCGTGATAATACACGTTCGCCTGCACGCGCATTCTTGGAATGTAAACGAGGTACATTAATTTGTGCCTCGCTTGTGCAAGTGAATGCTTCTAGTCAACCTGACCGGATGAACTTCGGTTCTGAACGTCAGGGGAATCAACTTGAGAGTTTGATCCTGGCTCAGAGCGAACGCTGGCGGCAGGCTTAACACATGCAAGTCGAAGGTGAAGCTAGAGCTTGCTCTAGTGGAAACTGGCGGACGGGTGAGTAACGCGTAGGGATGTGCCTATGGGTACGGAATAACCGTTGGAAACGACGGCTAATACCGTATACGCCCCAAGGGGGAAAGCTCCGGCGCCCATAGAGCAACCTGCGTCCGATTAGCTTGTTGGTGAGGTAACGGCTCACCAAGGCTTCGATCGGTAGCTGGTCTGAGAGGATGGTCAGCCACACTGGGACTGAGACACGGCCCAGACTCCTACGGGAGGCAGCAGTGG
>JAYQBG010000040.1:0-17232 GCA_038137215.1 Alphaproteobacteria bacterium | reverse complement strand
CGCTCTCCATGACGGTGGAGGAAGGCATCAAAATGATCATCTCCGGCGGCATCGTGACGCCACCTGACAGACGCTCAACCGCACTTCAGGAGACAAAGCGCGTGGGACCGGCCGACGGGGACACTACCACGATAGGGCCCAATTCCAATCTCAAGGCCGTGAATGACGACGGCACCAAGGCCGCCGCAGACGGGGACTGATCTGGGGAACTATCCCGTCCGCGCATAGCGGACCGCCGCGTCCCGCTCAAACAGATAGAGCAGTGTTCGCAACGCATCGCCACGGGCAGATTTGAGCTCGGGGTCACGATCGACAATCAGGCGGGCATCGTCCCGGGCAATCGCCAGCAACTCGGCATGGGATTCCAGATCGACCATGCGGAACTCCGGAAGCCCGGATTGTTTCGTGCCCAGAACATCGCCCGCACCGCGCAGGCGCAGATCCTCTTCGGCAATTTCGAACCCGTCATCGGTGTCCCGCAGAACCCGCAGGCGCTCCCGGGCCGTCTGGCCGGCGTCGAGGCCATAGAGCAATAAACAAGTGGCCTCCCGGGAGCCGCGACCGATCCGGCCACGCAACTGGTGAAGCTGGGCCAGTCCGAATCGTTCGGCGTGTTCGATGATCATCACCGTGGCATCCGGTACATCGACCCCGACCTCGATCACCGTGGTGGCGACAAGAATGTCGAAGGATGGCGCGCCATGACCTGAAAAACGCGCCATGACCGCATCCTTCTCCTTGCCGGTCATTTTGCCGTGCACCAGTCCGACCCGCTCGCCAAACCGCTGTTGAAGTGCTGCATAGCGTGCCGTGGCCGCTGCCACGTCGATGGTTTCCGATTCCTCCACCAGCGGACAAACCCAGAAGACCTTGCCGCCGGCATCGATTTGCCGCTTCACACCTGCGACCGCGTCTTCAAGGCGTTCGATAGAGGCCGTGGTGGTCTTGACCGGCTTGCGCCCGGCGGGCTTATCGCGCAGTTGAGATTCGTCGAGGTCGCCATAGGCTGCCAGCATCAGGGTGCGCGGAATCGGTGTGGCGGTCATCAGCAGAACGTCCACGTCCTTGCCCTTGTCGGCCAGCAACATGCGCTGATGCACACCGAACCGGTGCTGCTCATCGACCACCGCCAGCGCCAAGTCCCGAAACGCGATATCGTCCTGAAACAGCGCATGGGTCCCGACCGCCAGCGGCACATCACCGCATTCCAGACGTTCGAGCAGGGCTGCACGCGCCTTGCCCTTGTCACGCCCGGTCAGGAGCACGCATTCGATCCCGGCCGCTTCGGCCAGGGGAGCGATTGTCGCGTGGTGTTGCTGGGCCAGAATTTCCGTGGGAGCCATCAGCACGGCCTGACGCCCGGCTTCGACAGCAGACAGCATGGCCATCAGGGCCACCACGGTTTTGCCACTCCCCACATCGCCCTGCAGCAGGCGCAGCATACGGTATTCGCCGGACATATCGGCATCGATATCCCGGATGGCTGTCTCCTGACTGCCGGTCAGGGAAAAGGGCAGGGCGGCACTGACCCGTTTGCGCAGATGGCCATCACCGGAGGTTGCCCGTCCGGGCTGCCGCCATACATGCGCCCGCACCAGCGAGATAGCGAGCTGACTTGCCAGAATTTCGTCATAGGCCAGACGCGAGCGGGCCTGGGTGCCGGCATAGAGGTCTTTCTGATCTTCGGGAAGGTGAGCGGCCATCAAGGCGTCATGCCAGCTCGGCCAGCCGCGCTCGGCCTGAAAGGCAGGGTCCAGCCATTCCGGCATCTCGGGTGCCCTTTCCAGTGCCCCTGCAATCGCCTTGCCTAAAACGTTCTGGGAAACGCCCTCGGTCAGCGGATAGAGCGGTTGGACCCGCATGATGTTCTCACGTTCCTCGGGCCGTCCCACCATGTCGGGATGGGTCATCTGCAGCCGGCCGTCATAGAGTTCCGTGGTCCCGCTCACCAGGCGCACCTCGCCTTCCGGAAGTGCGGAATTCAGATAGTCCTTTCGCCCGTGGAAATAGATCAGGGTGATCTCTCCGGTCCCGTCGGAACAGTCGATCCGATAGGGAAACCGCCGATTGCCCACCGGCGGAGTATGATGTTTGGTGACCGTAAGTTCGAGGGTTGCCACACGCCCCGGTTCGAGTTCGGCGAGAGACGGGCTGTAGCGGCGGTCGATGATCCCTGTGGGCAGATGCCACAACAGATCGACGATCTGTTCACCCGCCAGCCTTTCGATATGCTTGCCGATGCGCGGCCCAACCCCTTTCAGCGCCGTGACAGGCGCAAAAACAGGAAACAGTATCTCTGGTCGGGAACGCGGCGGCACGTGGGAACCTTTTCCTGTGCGGTGTGGCTGACATCGGTGATGCGGAGGGCTATATCCTAAGGCAGTCACAGGGCCCAGTCAGTAGCGAGCAGAAGCGGAATCATGACCGAAGAAAACCGAGACACCCGGATCCGTCGGCTGATCTATCGCAGCCGCTACACGGGCACGAAAGAAACCGACCTGCTGCTGGGTAAATTTGCCGACCGCCATCTCGAGGGTCTGGACGACGCATTGCTCAATGAATACGAAGCGCTGATCGAAAACAGCGATCCTGATCTCTATATGTGGATCAGCGGACGCAAGCCGGTTCCTCCGGCATGGGATGGCGAGATCATGCGCCGTCTTCAGGCTTTCACCTTCGAAGACTGATTTGCTGCTCACCAAGACTTTTGACTGGGACACGACAGCCTCACGCACACGGATTACCGGTGTGCCGGATGGTTGCGATGTTCTGATTCTGGCCGAACTACTGAAAACGGCATCGGGCACCATCGTCCATATCTCCAGCGATGATGTCCGCATGAACCGGGTTGCCGATGCGATCGGCTTCTTTGCCCCCGAGACACATGTCCTGAAGTTTCCGGCCTGGGATTGCTTGCCCTATGACAGGGTTCCGCCCCGCGGGGATGTGGTTGCCGAGCGCCTCGCCACGCTGGCAGCGCTTTCGAAGGGTGACGCGCCGAAACAAGGCACGCTCGTTGTCACCACCGTAGCAGCGATCCTCCAGCGTGTGCCCCCGCGCGGGACAATTTCGGCGGCAAAGCTTGAGCTTTGTCCGGGAGACCGGGTGGATCTCGATGAAATCGTCAGCTTCCTAGCCGCCAACGGATATCACCGTACCGAAACCGTTCGTGAACCCGGTGAATTTGCGATCCGTGGCGATATCGTCGATGTTTTTGCGCCGGGTTTTGAAGAACCGGTCCGGATCGACCTGTTCGGCGATGAGGTTGAGAAGCTGCGGCGCTTCGATGCACTGAGCCAGCTCACCACCCAGGTGATCGACGCTCTGACGCTACTGCCCTCGAATGAAATTCTGCTCGACGAGGATGCGATTGGCCGGTTCCGGAGCAGCTACCGGGAGCTCTTCGGCGCCGTACGCAGCGACGATCCGCTCTACGAAGCTGTCAGCGAGGGCATACGCCATCCCGGCATGGAACACTGGTTGCCGCTCTTCTACAAACAGCCTGAGACTCTGTTTGACTATCTCGACGGTCCCGTCGTGCTGGGCGCGCAAACCGACGATGCCCGGGAAGACCGGTTCGACCAGATTGTCGACTACCATGGCGCGCGGGCCAACGCACCAACCGCCGCCGAAGGGGAAGCGCCATACAATCCGCTTCCGCCCGATGCGCTCTACCTCAGTCCGGTCGAGTGGGACGACCATCTGAACGCACGCCAGGTCGTCGCCTTTGACAGCTTTGAAGCGCCTGAAACACGTGGCGCTTCGATTTCCATTGCCGGTCGGCGCACGACGGATTTCTCCGAAGCCAGGAACCGGGCGGATCTGAATCTGTTCGACGCGGTGCGAACACGGATCACCAACGAGCAGCGTGACAATCAGGCCGTGGCGGTTGCGTGCTACTCGCAAGGCTCCCTGGACCGGATAATGCAGTTGCTCACCGATCACGAGATAGGGGGGACAAGACCGGTCAGGAGTTGGTCCGAAGTCCTATCCTGCGCACCGGATGACATTCCGATGTTTGTGCTGGGGCTGGTCAATGGCTTCACCTTTCCCGGTCACACGATCTACACCGAGCAGGACATTCTCGGCGACCGGCTGGTCCGCAAGCGGCGCGCCAGCCGCCCGTCGGAGCATCTGATTTCGGAGATGTCGAGCCTGACCCTGGGCGACATTGTGGTGCATGTCGAGCACGGGATTGCCCGCTATGACGGGCTCGAGACCTTGGAGATAGGCGGTGCGCCGCATGATTGTCTGCGTCTGATCTATGCCGGGGATGACAAGTTGTTCCTGCCGGTGGAAAATCTGGAACTGCTGTCACGATACGGTTCGGAGGAAAGCGAGGCACAGCTTGACAAGCTCGGCAATGCCGGATGGCAGGCGCGCCGGGCGCGGGTTAAGAACCGGATCACCGAAATGGCCGACAAGCTGATGGCGCTGGCCGCCGAACGCGAGTTGCGCCACGCACCGCGCATGGAGGTGCCGCCCGGCGCCTATGATGAATTCTGCGCCCGGTTTCCCTTTGCCGAAACCGATGATCAAAGCCGCGCCATCGACGATACCGTCAGCAGTCTGGCAGCCGGCAAACCCATGGACCGGCTGGTTTGCGGCGATGTCGGGTTTGGCAAGACAGAGGTCGCCCTGCGTGCGGCCTTCGTGACCGCCATGGCCGGACGGCAGGTGGCCGTGGTCGTGCCCACGACCTTGCTGGCACGCCAGCATTTCGCAACCTTCAAGGCACGTTTCGCGGGCCTTCCGGTGCGCATCGCCCAACTCTCACGCATGACGACGTCCATGGACGCTCAGGCCGCCCGCGACGGTCTGGCATCGGGGCAGGTCGATATCGTGATCGGGACCCATGCGCTGCTGTCGAAATCCGTCTCGTTTCGCGACCTTGGTCTGCTGGTTGTGGATGAGGAACAGCATTTCGGGGTGGGGCAGAAGGAACGGCTGAAGCAACTCAGCAGCGACGTCCATGTACTGACGCTGACGGCAACGCCCATCCCACGCACGCTGCAATTAGCGCTGACAGGTGTGCGCGAACTCAGTCTGATCACGACACCGCCGGTTGACCGGCTTGCCGTGCGGACATTTGTTCTTCCCTATGACAGCGTGACCATCCGCGAAGCGATCATGCGCGAGCATTTCCGGGGCGGTCAGACCTTTTATGTGTGTCCGCGCCTGAGTGACATCACCCTGCTTGAGGAACGTCTGCGGGAACTGGTGCCGGAGGTCAGCTTCGGTGTGGCGCACGGCCAGATGCCGGTCACCGCGCTCGAAGATGTCATGACGGCGTTCTATGACAAGCAATTCGACGTGTTGCTCAGCACCAACATCGTCGAATCCGGCCTGGACGTGCCGACGGCCAACACCATCATCGTCCACCGGGCGGACATGTTCGGTCTGGGGCAGCTCTATCAGCTGCGCGGGCGTGTCGGACGGTCCAAGGCCCGCGCCTATGCCTATCTGACCTTGCCGACGAACCAGATTCTCTCCGAAACCGCACGCCGCCGCCTGGATGTCATGCAGACCCTCGACACGCTCGGGGCAGGGTTCAGCCTGGCCAGTCACGATCTTGATATCCGCGGCGCAGGCAACCTGCTGGGCGAGGAACAGTCCGGACATATCCGCGAGGTAGGCGTCGAGCTGTACCAGCAGATGCTGGAAGAAGCCGTTGCGGCCGCACGGGAATCCGGTTCGGTTTCAGCGCCGGAAGAGGACTGGACACCTGCAATTTCTGTCGGTGCATCGATCCTGATTCCTGATGCCTATGTGGCAGATTTGGGCGTTCGTCTCGGCCTTTACCGCCGCGTTTCCTCGCTGGTCGATGAGCAGGAAATCGAGGCCTTTGCCGCAGAACTCATCGATCGCTTCGGACCGATCCCCGATGAGGTCGAAAACCTGCTGGAGGCCATCACCCTGAAACGGCTGTGCCGGGATGCCCATGTCGAAAAACTCGACGCCGGGCCGAAGGGCGCCGTTGTCACTTTTCGTGACAACACGTTTCCCGATCCACAGGCGCTTGTCGAATTCATCAAAGAGCAGTCAGGTACCGTGCAGCTTCGTCCCGATCACAAACTCGTTTATCGGCGGGACTGGAGCGATATCGGAAAGCGCATGACGGGCGTGCGCGGCTTTATGCGCAAGCTTGCGCAGGTGGCCCTGGGCGGCAAGGACTCGAAGTAGAAGCTATTCGGCTGCCAGAACCACATCCGCCAGATCAAAGAGCGGGAAAAAGGCTTCAGGTTCCTGCGCACCCGAGATGGCGTAGGCCCCGTTGATAATGAACGAGGGGACTGCCTTGATGCCCATGCGGCGGGCCCGCAAGTCCTCAGCCAGAACGGAATCGAGGTCCTCTTCGCCGGCCAGATAATGCTCGAGGTCGGAGCCGTTGAGCCCCACATGACGCCCCAGCCGGACCAGGACTTCGTTCTGTCCAATATCTTCACCATCCAGGAAGAAGGCCTTGAAGAGGGCTGCGACGATGGCGTCCTGGCGCTTGTGTCGCCCGGCAAAACGAATCAGCCGATGCGACTGCACCGTGTTCGGCATTTGGGAGACGGCTTCAAAATTGAACGGAATTCGTTCCGAGTGGCCCGCCCGCCCAATCGCCGAATAGACGCTCTCGGCACGTTCCGGGCTCCCGAACTTGGCAGACAGATAGGCCGAACGCTCCATCCCCTCAACGGGCATGTCCGGGTTCAACTGGAAGGCCCGCCAATTGACCGATACCTCGATATCTTCCCGGGCTGCCAGCGCTTTTTCGAGTCTGCGCTTGCCGATGAAGCACCAGGGACAGACAGTGTCCAAATAAATGTCGATCTGAAGCATTGCGAAACCCTGCGCGGCAATTCGGGTGCGGTCAAGAGTGGTGCGCAACCGGTCAGGGATCAGTCATAATCGCCGGGGAAGGAAAACAATATGATTCTCGAACATCGTGCCTACACCATGCAGATCGGTTTGCTGGAGCGGTTTTACGAACTCCAGGTCGAACGCGGCTTTGATGCAATTGCGCCGGTGCTGGACCGGTTGGTCGGCTATTTTTCCACCGTGGACGGGCCGCTAGAACAGGTCGTGCATCTCTATGCCTTCGATTCTCTTGAGGACTGGCGCGACCGGCTACATGGGCTCTACGGCATTCCCGAGCTGGAACCGTATTTCGAAAAAGTGCGCCCGATCATGCTCAAGCAGGAAAACCATGTCCTGCTTCCTGCACCGCTCGACAAGCTCTCGCCGCATTTTGGGATCGGCGACTACTGGCAACGCGGCGATGGTCCTCTGCCAGGTTCGGAGGACATGCGCGATCTGCTTCTCGAAGAACAGGTGATCAGCCTCGCTCCGGGCATGCTCGCACGCTATTGGGAGGCGATGGACCAGACCGGATCGAAGGCGCTCAGTCCTCTCGACACCAACCGGCTGGGTTCGTTCTTCATGATGGTCGGGCCACTCCATCAGGTCTATCACTACTGGTTTTTCGACGGCTTTGACGACCGGACACGCCGGCACAACGCTGTGCGCATGAACCCCGAATGGGTTGCCTTTCAGGAGGCAGTCCGACCGTTGGTCGTCAAACAGGAAAGCAAACTTATGCGTCCGGCCCCCGTGGACGAAATGGTCCCGATCTTCCGCACGGCGTGAACGTCACACGATTATCACGATGACGTAACAATCCGCGGTCATACCGTCTGGCAACCAAGATGGGGGACAAAGATGGCTGACCAGCAGATGATGAATGTGCTGTTTCTCTGCACCGGAAATTCGGCGCGCAGCATTATTGCCGAAGCAATTCTGAACCGCGCCGGTGCCGGACGGTTAAAGGCCTTCAGCGCGGGGAGCCATCCCGCCGGAGAGGTCAATCCCAATGCTCTTGCTCCCTTCAAGAGCCTGACTCACGCCACCGATGATTTTCGCTCCAAGAACTAGGACGAATTTGCTGAAGAGGGAGCCCCTGTCATGGATTTCGTAATCACCGTCTGTGATCAGGCAGCCGGTGAAATGTGTCCGATCTGGCCCGGTCAGCCGATGACAGCCCATTGGGGACTGCCGGATCCGGCTGCTGTTGAGGGTTCAAAAGCCGAAATCGCCGCCGCATTCGCCGAAACCTACCGGATGATGAACAACCGTATCGAGATATTCGTCAATCTGCCGATGGATACGCTCAGCCGCCTTTCACTTCAGAAGCGCCTCGACGAAGTGGGCCAGAATCTCGCCGAATCGGCCTAGATTTCCGAAATGAACCCACTCAATTTACGGCGCCGGCTGGCAGCGGAATTCCTCGGCACAGCTTTCCTGCTTGCTACTGTTATCGGCTCCGGCATCATGGGTGACACGCTCTCATCCGGGAACGTGGCCATCGCGCTTCTGGGCAACACGATTGCGACCGGGGCCATTCTTGCGGTTCTGATCCTGGTTTTCGGCCCGATATCAGGTGCTCACTTCAACCCGGCGGTGACGCTGGCGTTTGCTGTCCGTGGTGATATCAGTGTTCCGCACGCCGTGATCTACGTGATCGTACAGATCATCGCGGCATTGTTCGGTGTATTTGTGGCTCATGTGATGTTCGGAGAACCGAGTTTCTCTCCGTCATTGACCACGCGAACGGGACTGGGAGTCTGGACGGGAGAGTTCGTCGCAACTTTCGGTCTCGTGGCAACGATTCTCGGGTGTTTGCGGTTCCGGCCGGAAGCCATTCCCTATGCCGTCGGGCTGTTCATCACGGCGGGCTACTGGTTCACCTCATCGACGTCCTTTGCAAACCCTGCGGTAACCATTGCGCGTTCATTCTCGGATACTTTCGCGGGCATCCGTCCTGAAGACGCACCCTTGTTCGTGGTGGTCCAACTCGTCGCCGCCGTGATCGCGACACTTGTCTTCGCCTGGTTTGCATCCGGAGACAAAGGCGCAGGCACCGACTAGAGCGGTCCTGTGGTGATACGGATGGCGTGCATGGCCCGCAAACGCGCGGTGTCGGTGGCCGACAAACCGTTCCGGGCGATCAGGCTGCGCAACAGGCTGACATAGGCCTGCCCCTTTTCGGAATAGGCCAACAAACCTGCAGCCAGCGGCGCGCCGCGCGGAACTTCACTGGATACCCGTGCCTTTGCGCGCAGCTGCCGGAACGGCGCGTAAGCCCGGTTGGTGTTGAGGTTTCGCATATAGGCACGTACCGACCCGAGAGGCGTATCGAATGCCTTGATCCGCCAGTCGCCCAGTTTCGTGAGCTGCTCACCGGGGACCAGACCCCAGCCGAGATGCCATTGCCCGTAGAGAGCATTTCCTTCGCTGGCAAATCGCGATGTCCCGTAGGCGCTTTCCACGGCGGCCTGCGCCAAGGCCAGGGAAGGAGGGATCACGTCGACGCGGGGCAAGATCAACCTGATCGCATCTGACGTGAGTGCAACAGCATCCTCTCGATCCTCCGGAGCCATCCCGTAGCGCTCTGCCAGATCTTCAAACCATGCACGTTCGCGATCCGGAACCGGTTCTTCAGCCGCAACACGCTTCTGAAGAGCCAGCAGACGTTCACGATCGCTCAGAATTTCCTCATTCGCGATCAGGACCATCGGCAGCAGGCTTCGAAAAAACAGGCTCTTCCGCTTGTCTACGCTCAGACCATCGGCCCAGTCTTTCGGGATGTCGGCGACGACAAGGCGCGGAACCTGTGCCTGTCCCACCCGCAAGACCTTGGGACCGTAGTCGATTTCCTGAAAGTAGCGCGAGAGCGCATCGGTGGAGGTGACGCGGATCCGGGATGTATCCATTGCGTCCCGGGAAAAAAGCACTGCCGCAGCGGCAACGTACAGGCCAAAGCACATGAAGAGGACGCGTTGCGGCAGGGGCTTCCCCGACTTTTTCGGTTTCGGTCTCAAATCACTATCCACCGTTCGTATGGCGTCCGTTCACGTGAATTCACTTGGCCTTTATGCTCATGATTGCCTACATTCGCCACTCGCTTTTAGGACGAGGAAAACTCGTTAAAACATATGGAGGACCCTTTCATGGCCGACGGCGTACCAACACGCACACAAATTCTCGAAGCCAGCGGCGACATGCTCAAATGGCAGGTATATGTGGTTCATACTTATCCTGTGAATGGTCTTGGCCCGGTCATGGAGAACATCGGACCGCATCTTGAGCACCAGGCGAAGATGGAAGCCGAGGGCATCTTCATCGCCGCTGGCCCGCACTGGGAAGACGATGAGGAAACCTGGGGCGGAGAAGGCATGTTTGTCGTCCGCGCACGGGACCTGGCGCATGCCAAGGAAATTGCCGCGGCCGACCCCATGCACACCAGTGGCGCGCGCGATTACCGCGTTCGTCCTTGGCTGATCAATGAGGGAACAATAACCGTCAAGGTGAACTTCGCTTCAGGAACCCGCGAAGTCATGTAATTATTTCAACATGTTGTTGATCGAAGCGGCCATCCTGAGGGATGGCCGTTTTTCGTTTCCGGAGAAAAAATGGAATTGAGCTACAAAATTCGAAACACTTGGCAGGCTATTTGCTCCTATGGTCACGAAAAGCACGTCATTTACTCAAATTGAGACTAGGCAAACACGATGAAAAAAATACTGATCGGACTTGGTGTCCTGGTGATTCTGGTCACTGTCGGCGTCTACGTATTTCTGGGCAGTCTGAACGACATCGTTCGCGCAGCGGTCGAGAAAGTCGGCTCCGATATGACCCAGACGAATGTCACGCTGAACGAAGTCGATATCGAACTGACATCCGGCAAGGGTGCCTTGCGGGGCTTCAGCGTCACAAATCCCAGCGGTTTCAGTGACGATGACGCCTTCAAGTTCGACGAAGTTTCCGTCGAACTGGATATCAGCACGGTGCGAAGCGATCCGGTCGTGATCAAGAAAATCGTCATCCAGGGTCCGAACGTCGTGTATGAATTCGGTGATGACGGCGGTAGCAACCTCGACCGTCTGAACCAGAATGTTCAGTCAAAAGCCGGCAGTGGCGGCGGAAGTTCGGGTAAAAGCGGGGACACCCCCAACATCGTTATCGAAAACGTGTACCTGCGTGATGGTACGGTGTCGGTCATTGCTCCGTTGCTGAACGAGAAAATGTCGGTCCCGCTTCCCACGATCCGCCTCACGGATATCGGCAAGGAAGGCAGGGGCGCAACGCCTGAGGAAATTGCCGATCAGGTGATGGCGGCGGTTCTCAAGGGGGCACAGGATGCCGTGGCCCAGGCCAAGATCGATGTCAGCAAGCTGATGGGTGCGGCGATAGAAGAGGTCAACAAGGCCACCGAAGATGCGCAAAAGGCCATTGAAGATGCCACCTCGGGGACAGGCAGCATGGGTGAAGATGCGGGCAAGGCCATCCGCGGACTCCTGGGCAAGTAGCGAATCCCGACCAATAGCGCGTATCGAAAGGGCGGCCCTCGGGTCGCCCTTTCTTTTGCATGGTCCCACATGAATGCCGAACCGGAACAACTTCTGAAATCTGTCTTCGGGTTCCCGGAATTTCGTCCGGGCCAACGGGAGATCGTGGACCGGCTGCTGGCCGGCACCCACACGCTTTCGGTGATGCCGACGGGCGCGGGGAAATCGATTTGTTACCAGCTTCCCGCCTTGATGGGCGAACGCCTGACCATCGTCGTCTCGCCCCTGGTGGCGCTGATGGACGATCAGGTGGCGGGCTTGCAGGCCAATGGTGTGGAAGCGGCCTGCATCCACTCAAACCGGCCGCGCGAGGCCAATATCGCGGACTGGCGCCGGGTGCAGGACGGCTCGATCAAGCTGCTTTATCTGTCACCTGAACGATTGATGACCGAGCGCATGCTGACTGCGCTCGAAGCACTCAACCCGGCCATGTTCGTGGTCGATGAGGCGCATTGCATCTCGAAATGGGGTTTCAGCTTTCGCCCGGAATACGAGGCCCTGTCCGGTCTCCGTGCGCGGTTTCCCGATGCCACACTCAGCGCCTTTACGGCGACCGCCGATACCGCGACCCGTCAGGACGTCGCCAACAAGCTGTTTGGCGGACAGGGTGACATCGTTGTGCGTGGATTCGACCGGCCTAATCTGCGGCTGGCCGTCACACCCAAAACGGACTGGCGGAACCAGCTTCTCGAGTTTGTGGAACCACGTCGGGACGGTGCGGGGATCGTCTACTGCCTGTCGCGTCGACTGACCGGGGAGGTCACGGCGTTCCTGCAAGAGAAAGGGTACAAGGCTCTCGCCTATCACGCCGGCCTTCCGCAGGACGTCCGCCGAGAGAACCAGGAAATCTTCATGGCCGAGGACTCCACCATCATGGTGGCCACGATCGCGTTCGGGATGGGGATCGACAAGCCGGATATTCGCTATGTTTTTCACCTGAATTTGCCCGGCAGCATGGAGGCCTACTACCAGGAAATCGGCCGTGCGGGACGAGACGGAAAACTGGCTGACGTGCACATGCTCTATGGGCTCGAAGATATCCGGATGCGGCGGCAGTTCATCGCTCAGGACGAGGGGAGTGAGGACCACAAGCGACGCGAGCACAAACGCCTCGATTCCCTGCTGGCTTTCGGAGAGGCCATCCAGTGCCGCCGGGTCGCGTTGCTGGCTTATTTCGGTGAGACGACCCAAGCTTGCGGCAATTGCGATATTTGCCTCGATCCACCGAAGCTGATCGATGGAACCGCCGAGGCGCAGATGCTGCTGTCCGCCGTGTCACAGACCGGCCAGGTGTTCGGTGCCGCGCATATCGTTGATGTTCTGCGCGGATCGGCTTCGGAAAAGGTTCTGTTCAAGGGCCACGACAGGCTCTCGGCCTATGGTGCCGGGACAGACCGCCCGAAGAACTTCTGGACTGCGTTTATCCGCCAGGTCGTCGCCTCGGGATACCTGATGATCGATGTGGAGGGGTATGGCGGTTTGCAACTGACCGAAAAGGCCGAACCGCTACTCCACGGCAATGAAAGCTTCGAATACCGGGACATTCCTAAAACCAAACCCACTGCGGCCCGAAAATCCCGTGCGGCAAAGATCGACCTGGATGATGTCGATGCAGAACTGTTCGCGCGTCTGAAAGCCCTGCGGCGTGATCTGGCGCAGGAGCGCAAAGTTCCCGCCTATGTGATCTTTTCCGACGCCACGCTGCACGACATGTGCGTGCTGAAGCCGAAGGATATGAACACAATGGCCATGGTGAACGGTGTCGGACCGAAGAAGCTCAAAGACCTGGGCGGCGTGTTTCTCGACGTGTTGCGTGACGCCGCGGCCTGATCACGTGGTTGCGTTCGCCGGAGCGTCGATCCGCCAGACATGGGCGAACCAGCGCCAGGCGATAAGCAGAGTCACAAGCAGACCGAAAAGTCCGTAGCTGGTCGCCGTCGCGCTGTAGCCAAAGTTGTCGATCAACGGACCCGATGCTAGCAGCCCCATGGGCAGCCCATAGATCGCCAGCATCCGGAGCCCCAGTACGCGGGCCCGCATCTGCGGTACCGAGTTCTGCATCAGCATGACCGATAACGGGACCAGCGCCATAGTCTGGGACAGTCCGGCCAGTATCAGGATGCAGACACCCAGTACCAGATGATCGACCCAGGCAAAGGCGAGCAGGGTGACAAACCAGGCGATCGTGAACCCGATCATCATGCGACCCGAGCGGAGCCCACGCTTGTTGACCGATAGGATGAGAGATCCGACAAGCGCGCCGAACGCAAAACTGGCTGCCAGGTAGCCGAGCCCCGACTGATCCGTGCCGTACACCTCCCGCGCCACATAGGGCAGTACGCCGCCCATCAACGGAAAGGCGCAGAAATTTACCAGCAAGGCGACTGCCATCGCCGCGAGAAGATGCGGCGTGCGCCAGACATAGGCGAAGGCATCCACCATATCCTGCAGCGCGGATTGCGGTTTTGTTGAGGTCTCCGGAGACAGCGACGATGAATCATCTGGGGCGGGTCTTCGTGCGGTGCCGAAGGTCAGGAGGAACGATAACGCATAAAGCACGGTCACCGCCGTGTAAGCCGGTGCCATACCGAGGACTGCTACCATGCCGGCCCCGGCGAGGGCACCCGCCACGCGTGCCGAATCTGTTGTGGTGCGGGAAATTCCCATTGTACCGACCAATTGCCGTGCCGGGATGGTCTCTCCGACCAGGGAATAGCGGATTGCAATGTCGGAGGGGCGAACGATTCCCATCAGAGCGCCGATCACAAACACCTGTACCAGCCCCAGCGCGTCGAAATAGGCAAATGCGGTCAGCGCCGCCGCCTGGACCATATAGAAAGCCCGCATGGAACACAGAACCGCCCGTGCACCCCGCCGGTCTCCGACAACGCCGAAGAGGGGCGCCCCGAGCGTTCCGAGATACTGCAGCGCGGCAATCAGGGTGAGCAACAGCACAGAATCCGTGGAAACGAGCACGAACCAGCCCAGAATCAGCGTCTCCATCTCGAACGACCAGGAGGTCGCCAGATCGGCCGGCCACTGGAACCGGAAACTGCGCACGGCAAAGGGTGCAAAAACGGAGGGACGGGGCTCCAAGGACATCTCACGGCAAATTGGAACGGCAGCGAAAACGCAGCATAACGTATTCACGAACGCTCAGCTTGGCGTCACGTGCAGGGCTGGTCTGTTATGTTTTCGGCTATTCCCTGCTTTTGATCGGTAGAGCCGCAATCTGCTTCGATATCTTGCCGGACGCGTTTTCCAACGCGCCGATGGCTCTGTCCTGAACCTCGAACAGACGGATAAACGCGGTCTTCAGGTGATTCATCTGCCCTGGCCAGAGCGCCTTGTCGGGCGTTACCCAGCGCCGGTTTCCGTATCATGGGTTCCCAGTGCCGACTTCAGCATCGCTTCCAGGGCGGAGAGATGGGAATAGTAGTCGAGGATCGGCCCCACACTCTCCGGCGGCAAGACCTCAAGCCGGTTGAGATTTGAGGAGTAGACCGTCGCATCGACATCCACAGAAGCCTGGATTCGCGGTGTCCAAGCGCGCAGGGATGCCACATCGAACGGCGAGGAAGAAGAACCAGCTGATGTCGCTTCTCCAGCCGGACAGGCCGTCGTGCCTTGAATATCCGTATGCTGGGGAATGCGCGTGTACATCGCACAGAGTGTGTTCCCGCGTTGACGGACCTCGGCATCGAGCAGGGCAGAAAGAGCAAGGCTCTGCTCAAACGCGGTCCGGCGGTCGAGATGGTCTCGCAAACGTTCCTGATCGAGAGCCAGTTCTGCTGAAATCGCAAGCGTGACAATCACACCGGCAAACCCGAACAAAGTCCCGATCAGAGACTGCCAGCGAAAAATCAAATCACCGATGCTGCCGCCTGAGCCAGATTCTCCGGTTCCGCCTGTTTCCGTCATGATCGATACACCTTTTCACGCAATCTGCCGATGAAACCGCAGATTGACCAGATGTCAGGATACCTGCTCAGCACTGCCGCAGGACAGGCTTTCGGTCGGCAAATCATCTTTTGACCTGATCTGGCTCAGCCTGACGTCACGCCTCGCGCTGACCTGTCCCGGTGAGTGCGCGCGTCATATAGGTGCTGTTGGGATCGTGGGTATAGTCTGCGAAGGGCGCGCATTCGACGAAACCGTGCTTACGGTACAGCGCACGCGCTGGTGCAAAGAACGCCATGGACCCGGTTTCGAGACTGAGACGTTGGAAACCACTGCGGCGCGCTTCTTCGAGAATATGGCAGAGGAGGGTGTCAGCGACCCCGGTACCGCTTGCACTTTCAACGGTGTGCATCGATTTCACTTCGCCATGCTCGGGCGAGAGAGCCTGCAAGGCACCGATGCCGACAAGGTTGTCGCCCCGCCAGACGCTCCAGAACCGGATGTTGTCAGCCGTCAGACTGTCCGCATCGAGGGCATGGGCACTGGCCTCATCGGTCGCGGCCCGCGCCGTTGCGAAGTCATGAGAAACCAGTGCGCGAACCTCGGACTTCTCCGGCGAATCGGGCCTGATTCTGAGTTCAGACTGGATCATTTCAGCAAGCAGGAGGGACACAAAAGAATGGCGGAAGGGGTGGGATTCGAACCCACGAGACGCTTGCACGCCTGCCAGTTTTCAAGACTGGTGCCTTCAACCACTCGGCCACCCTTCCACAACGGGTTAGCTAGCATCCGCGCACGCGGAAGAAAACCGTTGCGGCACGCACAAACAGAACAGCCACTCAGCGGCGTGCGGCTTTGCGTGGCTCATCCGAGCGGCTGGCAAACCGCAGATCGTCCAGCAGGCGTCGGATATCCCGGATTCGCAGCAGAAGCTGGCACATCGAATGGCGCAGTTCCATGGCGGAATCCTGATTTCGCAGGGCATGTTCGGCATCGTGTTCCAGGTCAGAGATCGGCTGCTCATCTGTCTGGCGCGATTCGCGCGTCTGGTCTTCAACGGTTTTCTGCAGCTCCGAGCGAGACACCATGGTTTCACGAAGGGCGCGCGACATGTCGTCGAAGGAATGGGCCAGCGAGCCCAATTCGTCGGTGTGCCGCGTGGCAATATCGACACTGAAATCGCCCCGGGATATGCGATCTGTAGCGTTTGCCAGGTCCCGAATTGGGGCACTCAGCCGCGCGGCCAGGATGGTCGCGACCAGACCTGCAAGCAACAATACGAGAAACGAGACGAGGATGAGCTGCGTCACCTGCTGCTCCAGTTCGCTTTCGGCAGCAGCGATCAGCTCGGTGCGCATCATCGCGATCTGGTTCTAGACAAACATTGTGTCGATGAGCACATCAAGAACCCCAAAGACATAGCCGTCTGCCACGATCGGATGAATAATCCGGATCGTCATATTGTCCTGCATTTCCACCGAGGTGGTGGATTCTCCCAAAATTTCGAGGACCTCGGGCGGCGCGGTAACGCCGAAGGTTTGCAGTTTGTCAGATCCATTGCGAAAACACGCCCTTCCGCGTCATACACGTTGGCAAAAATGATCTGATCCTTGGCGAGCAAGGATTGAACAATATTCCCGACGGCATCGAGATCCTCAAAAAACAGCGGTTCCAGCAAACTGTCAGACGTCAGAGTGCTCAGGGACAGGGCATGCGCCTCAGCGCTCTCAAGCAGTGCTGCTTCCAGCCGCTGCAGGCTCCGGTTCTGAAATTCGCCGGTCACCCGGCTTGTTAACGAAAACTGATAGATTGAGACGGCGGCGGTCAGTGCCGCCGCCAACGCGACCACAATCAGTAGATATTTTGTACGGATTCGCAGGGTGAAGATAAAACCCTAAGGCTTACGGTGAGCGTCGAAGTTCTTTCGCGACCGCGCACA
>JAYQBG010000039.1:0-18690 GCA_038137215.1 Alphaproteobacteria bacterium | reverse complement strand
GGCCTGTTCTGCCTGCGCACGGCCAAGTCGGGGGGCGCGAGCTATCTCGTGAGTGCGCCCGCGGTCCACAATGTGATGCTCGCCGAACGGCCGGACCTGCTTGAAGTCCTGTATCAGCCCTTCCATGTAGACTGGCGCGGCGATCACCCGGAGGGCGAGCAGCCCTGGTACGACGTTCCGATGCTCACAGCCCATCAAGGCCGGATCGCGGCGCGGGTGACCAACCGCTCCTTCATGGAATCTGTCTCACGCTATGGCGAGGAACTGGCGCTGAGCGACATCCAGGCTGAAGCGCTGGATGTGTTCCAGGAAATTTCCAACCGCGAAGAACTGCGCCTGGAAATGGACTTCCAGGAAGGAGACATGCAGTTCATCAACAATCATTCGATCCTTCACGCCCGGCAGGCCTATGACGATTATGACGAGCCCGAGCGCAAGCGCCATCTGCTGCGTATGTGGATCGGCATGACAGACCACCGTCGCCGTCAGCTCGCACCGATCCTCGCCGACCGGTACCGCTACGTGGAAATGGGCGGCATTCCCAAGACCCGGGACGCGGCCTGACAAACGGCTCCCCTCCCCGACAATCCTGATGTGAAACCAAAGAGCCTCTCTCCGAGATGGAGAGGGGCTTGTTAATTTTAGTTTGGGAGGCGTTTTGGTCTCGCTGTGGCGCGCGCGATACGCACGGCCGTCAGGCGGTGCCGGTTTACGCGAGAACCGTGCCCGGGTTTCCATCGTCATAGTCGGCCGCAGACGAACGCGGGATGTTGATGACCGGGGCCTCGGCGCGGCGAACAACCGGGGCCGGACAAACCTCGGCGCGAAAGGCGACGACAACGGTGGCCGGGTTTCCATCCTTGTCATAGTCGATGGACGGGGCTCCCGGAGCGCTCCACACGGTTTCGGTGGTGCGAAGATCGGGCCGTGCTGCGTTGGAAATCTGGTTCATGGGTCTGGCACCTTTCGCCTGCTTGAGTTTCGGTATCGCCACATTTGTTGGCGACACGAAAACCCTAGCGACGGGCTTGCCCGATCCGCAAATTAAATCAGCTTTTTCAATTGTTTAGCCGTAAACTACTTTACAGATAAAGCCCCGACGATCTGCAGCCGGTGTCATAGCATGCGCGCCATCCAGTCGATCATCAGGGTGCGGTAGCGGAAGCCATAATTGTGGCAGCAGTGCACACCATTCTCCTCGATCACCAGTTCAGCCTTGTCACCGAGTGCCGCGGCGATTCGCTCTGCCTGACTGTAGTGAAAGATGCCGTCGCGTTTGCCATACATGACCATCGTCGGACAGGTGACATCATCGATACAGTCAGCCAAGGTCGCCGGCCCCATGACCGCGCGGGCATCCGTCTCATTGTCCGCGCCGGATGCCCACAGGAAGCCATCCAGGATCGTGCGGGGCATCTCGTCCCAGTCTCCCAGATCGAACGCACCGCCAAATACGGCCAGAGCCTTGACCCGGGGCTCGGCGGCCGCCGCGCGTGGGATGTAGTAGCCGCCCAGGCTGCGACCGAGCATGCCGATCCGGGTGTCGTCGATATCCGCGCGCGAAGCCATCGCTTTGAACACGGTTAGGATTGACGCCTCGTAGCCTTCTTTCAGGGGGGCATGGGCATGCACCTCCCCCTGCCCCGGCCCGTCGAAGGCAAAACTGGCCAGCCCGCGCCGGGCGCACATCGCTGACAGGGTTATGAAGTCTTCCTTGGTGGAATCGAGCCCCGGCACAAGAACCACACACGCGAAGGGGGCTTCGCCGTGAACTGGCATCCGCAGATACCCCGGCAGGGTAACGCCATTGTGGTCGATCTCCAGACGCTCGGCCGGCGGCAGCAGATGCGGTGCTGCGTCCCGAAACGCCGCTTCCTTGCGGCGCTGCAGGTCGCGTTTGACCGCCGGTGTGTGATTGGCCACCACCTGCCCCACATGAAAACACAGGCTCGCCCGGACAAAGGCTTCGCCTGCGCTCACCGCGCTGCCCTGCGAGAGCCGTTCACGGGCCAGCGAAAGATAGGTATCCCCGACTTTCTCCCAGGCACCCGGCCAGTCATCCCAACTCGCGACCTGCGGACGCACCTTGTTGACGTCTTTGACGTCCATCCCGTCGGCGACGAGCCGCGGGATCCAGTACTCAAAAACCTCGCTGTCGAAGGCCTTTTCTGCGTCAGAACCTGTCATCGGACCACCCCCTGTTAAACCCGAACAAATCGGCGGAGCGTCAGTCTATCGCAGAATGGCGAGAAAGTGGTGCCCAGGGGCGGATTCGAACCACCGACACCGCGATTTTCAGTCGCGTGCTCTACCAACTGAGCTACCTGGGCACACGGTCAGTTGGAAGGCGCGGATATACGTAAATTCCGACGTCCTGTCCAGCGTCCGAGCAGGTTTTAGACCTGTTCGTCCTTACCGTCGTTCAGACCGCCCTCATAAACGGTCGGCGCCTCGTCGGTCGGGATGCGATAATTGCCGCCCAGCCAGCGGGACAGATCGACATTCGCACACCGCTCCGAACAGAACGGGCGGTGTTTCTCGTGCACGGGTTTTTCGCAAATGGGACAGGAGTTGCTCATGACGCCTTCGGATTATTCTCCTGCAAACCTAACATGACCTCGAATCGCGCTGGCGCCCGCGCCGGATCGCGGGCCAGGACGAGTTGCCCGACATGGCGGGCGGCATCATCAAACGCCTCGCGCAGCGATCCCTCAAGGGTATCGGCAAGCGCCGGAGCCACCGCAAGCCGGTAGCCGCCGGCCGGCGTCGCCGCCGCGGTCCGGATCACGGCACGCAAGGCCGCCAGCGCGACCGCCTCTACGGACGCGGGCGGCGCCGGGGCCGGTGCCTGCATGCGTTCGGCCAGGGAGGGTCCAATCCGGGTGCGGGTGACTTCGATCAGCCCAAGATTGGTCATCCCCAGCACATGACAGGAACCGGGGTCGCCTTTCAGGGTTTCGCGCAACCGCACGAGAACCCGGTTGCGATCGTCGCCCGAGCCCATCTTCAGAGCATCGATCACAATGGCCCCGGCTATATTGCGCAGCCGCAACTGGCGCGCGATCGCAGGCATGGCCTTGGCATTGACGTCGCGCGGTCCGCGCCCGGCCTTGCCCGCATGGGTGGCCGAGTTGATGTCGATCACGCACAGGCCTTCGGTCTGATCGAAAACAAGCTCGGCGCCGCTCGGCAACGGCACGCTGCGTTCCAGCGCGCTCTCGATGGCATCCTCAACGCCGTACTCTTCAAACAGGCCCAACCGCTCGCGCACGATATGATCGGACAATTCCCGCCGGTTCGCCTTGCACCAGCTTCGCGCCAGGTTTTCCGTCGTCGGATCGCTGCAGATCACACCCCGCACACGATCCTCAGAATACCGCGCCAGGATATGGGCCACCGGATCGGCCGGCGCGACCAGTTCGGCGGGCGCTTTTTCCCCGCGCGCCCCGTCCACCGTTGCGATCCGCGCGACACGCGGTCCCTTGTCCACAAACCCGTCGGCGACAACCCGCACGTCGATCTCCGCACCTTCGTGAAGGATTTCGGTGATCCGCGCGCGGCGCGCGGCGCGTTCGCCGGGGATGGAGGCATCACGGGCCCGCAAAAAAGCTTCAGGGCCCTGGCCGATATCCACGAAGGCGCCATTGATCCCGGGATCGATCCGGCGGACCCGGCCACGATAGACGGCGTCGATCAGGCTTGGACGGGTGATGCGGTGATGCACCACATCCCAGACATCCCCGTTGCGGATCAGCGCGCCCCGGACTTCACCCGGGCTGGCCTCGATCAGGATTGCCGAGCCGCTGCTCATGCGTCTGCTCCATAGCCGAGGCCTTCCAGCATGGCGCGGGTCATTGCCAGGTCGAGACCGACCACGTTTGTGTAGGAACCGCTGATCGCGGGCACAAATGCCGCTGCATGACCCTGGATGGCATAGCCACCAGCCTTGCCGTCCCACTCATTGGTGTCGAGATAATCCGAAATTTCAGCCTCGGTCAGACGCTTGAAGCGCACCATGGTCGTGGAGAGGCGTTCGGAACGGCGACCATCAGGCGCAACAACGGCGATCCCGCCCAGAACCCGGTGGCGGCGGCCCGAGAGAAGCGTCAGGAAATCGCGGGCTTCGTCCAAAGTCTCTGGTTTTCCGAGTGCACGGCGCCCGACCGCCACCACGGTATCGGCGGCAAGCACGTAGGCGCCCGCGGACCGTGACGCGACGACCGCGGCCTTGTCCGTGGCCAGACGCCGGGCCAAATCGGCGGGCAATTCGCGCGCGCGCGGTGCTTCGTCGATCTCGGCCGGTTCCACGGCATCGGGCGCAATCCCGATCTGCGCCAGCAACGCCCGGCGCCGCGGGGATGCCGAAGCCAGAATCAGTCGGGCGTTCAAGCCGGTATCCAGGAGGTTCTGATGGTCACCATCACGCCCGAAGGGCGCAGGCACGATGCCATGCCGCGCCGCGACACGCCGCTACTTGAAGCGGAACGTGATGCGTCCCTTGGACAGGTCGTAAGGCGTCATTTCGACATTGACCTTATCGCCAGCCAGAACGCGGATGCGGTGCTTGCGCATCTTGCCGGCCGTGTGCGCAAGGACTTCGTGGCCGTTGTCCAGCTCCACGCGGAACATCGCGTTGGGCAGGATCTCGGTCACGGTGCCGGAGAATTCAAGAAGATCTTCTTTCGCCATACAACTCGTCGCGTCGTTGTTATCAGACAGGTTTTGTCACGATTGAGCGCAAGCAACCCGAAAACCCATCGAAACTCAAGTGTTTTCCGGTTGTCTCGTCGTTTTGTAACGTTCAGGCATACCGCTCGGGGGTCGGAAACCGCGCCCGGATTCGTTCAAAGAGGGTATCGCGAACATCCCGATAGGCCTGCAGACGCACGTCGCGCGGGCCGGGCACTTCGGCGGGATGCATGACCGGCCAGTACTCGATCTCACAGGCCAGGGTCCGCGTGAACTCCATGGCACGATGCTGGGCCTGCGGGGTGAAGGTGATGATCAGGTCCATCGACGCATCGCCAAGTTCTTCAAAGCCTTTCGGATGATGACGCGTGATATCGAGCCCGAGTTCCTGCATGGCGGCCACGGCAAAACCGTCCACATCATGGCCATCGGGCTGAACGCCTGCGCTGTCCACAAAGATCCGGTGGCCGGCCAGATGTTTCATGATCGCTTCTGCCATGGGTGAGCGAATGGTGTTGCGGTCGCACGCAAACAGAACGCTTCCGGGTAAATCCGCCATGGTCAGGCGCGGATGTGCAATGCGCAGATCAACGTGAACAACCGGCGCGAGGTGTCATGGTCAATATCGATGCGACCCGAGAGAAGGCCACGCAGACGTTCCGAGCCTTCGTTGTGCAAGCCCCGGCGTCCCATATCGATAGCCTCGATCTGTGCGGGCGAGGCTGAGCGAATGGCTTCGTAGTAGCTTTCGCAGATCGTGAAATAGTCCTTGATGGTCTTGCGAAACGGCGTCAGCGGCAGCGGCAACGTGCCGACGGCGTCGCCATCTTCGGCAGAGATATCAAAGACCAGTTGGCGCCCCTGAACCCGCAGTATCAGGACATAGGGACCGCCCACATCGTTTCCGAAATGCACCGGGTCGGGTTGAAAGCTGTTTTCGTCGGCCAGGTCATAAATGGCGACCTGAAGTTCGCGCTCGACATCCGGGTGATACCGGACGACGCCCGGGTTATCGATCTCGACGCGTGCAATCCGCTGGCTATCGCCGCTCATGGTCGGTCCCGGCCACACGTATCTCGACGGCCCGGGCATGCGCGTCGAGGCCTTCCGCGCGCGCAAGCGTCATCGCGGGTCCGGCCAGCGCTGCGAAACTCTCAGCATTGGCCGAGAACATCGAACTTCGCTTCATGAAATCGAGAACGCCCAGACCGGACGAAAAGCGCGCCGTGCGCGCCGTCGGCAAAACGTGGTTCGGCCCGGCCAGATAGTCTCCCAGAACCTCGGGCGCATAGGCACCCAGGAACATGGCACCGGCATTGCGAATCCGGCCTGCGAGCGCCTCGGCACCCGGTGTCACAAGCTCGAGATGTTCGGGCGCGATCCGGTCGATCAGCGGCAGCGCCGTCTCCATATCCGGCACCACGACCAGCGCCCCGAAACGTTCCCAGCTCTCGCGGGCAATCTCGTGGCGCGACAATTCTTCGAGCTGCGTCAGCACGGCCAGTCCGACTAGATCGGCAAAGGCGCCGTCATCCGTGATCAGGATCGACTGGGCCACACGGTCGTGTTCGGCCTGGCTCAACAGGTCGGCCGCAATCCAGTCCGGATCGGCATCGGCCTCAGACACAACCAGAATTTCCGAAGGCCCGGCGATCATATCGATCCCGACAACGCCGAAGACTTGCCGTTTGGCTTCGGCCACATAGGCGTTCCCTGGCCCGACGATCTTGTCCACCGGTGCAATGGTTTCGGTCCCGAAAGCCAGGGCGCCAACCGCCTGCGCCCCGCCAACCCGGTAAATCTCGTCCACGCCCGCGATGTCGGCGGCCGCCAGAACCAGCGGATTGAGCACACCATCCGGGGACGGCACGACCATCACCAGACGTTCGACCCCGGCCACGCGTGCGGGCACCGCATTCATCAGCACCGAAGAGGGGTAAGCCGCCGTCCCGCCCGGAACATAGAGCCCCGCCGCCGAAACGGCCCGCCACATGCTACCGAGCCGCACCCCGGTATCATCGACATAGTCGATGTCCTCGGGCTTTTGCTTCTCGTGATAAGCCTCAATACGCGCGCGCGCGACTTCGAGCGCGGCAAGGGCCTCGCTTTCGCAACTTTCCCGCGCCGCGGCAATTTCCTGCGCGGTGACACGCAGCGTGTCGGCGGTCAGTTCAAGCCGGTCGTACTTCGCCGTTAGTTCGATCAGCGTCGAATCGCCTTGTGCGCGGACATGCGCAAGAATGGCGGCCACGTCGTCACGGACATCGACCGAGGCCTCCCGGCGTTCGGCCAGCATCGCCTCGAAGGCTTCGGCAAAACCGTCTTTACTGGCATCAAGCCTAAGCGGCATCGCGTCCGTCCTCGAGGGCGTCCCGAATCCGATCGATCCAGCCTGTGAGGGTGCTCGCCCGGGTCTTGAGCGCCGCCCGGTTGACCACGAGGCGCGAACTTATCTCGGCAATCTTCTCGATTTCCACCAGACCGTTGGCCTTCAGGGTTCCGCCGGTCGAAACCAGATCGACGATACGACGGCACAGGCCAAGTGTCGGCGCGAGTTCCATCGCGCCGTTCAGCTTGATGCATTCGGCCTGCACACCACGGCGTGCAAAATACTTCTGGGTGAGGTTCGGATATTTGGTGGCGACGCGGACATGGCTCCAGCGCACCGGATTGTCCACCGCGACCACCGACTGGGGCGCGGCCACGGAAAGGCGGCACTTGCCGATATCCAGATCGAGCGGGGCATAGAGCTCGGGATAATCGAACTCCATGATCACATCACTGCCGGCCACGCCGAAATGGGCCGCACCGAAGGCCACGAATGTCGCCACATCGAAGGCGCGCACCCGAATGATCTCGATCCCCGGATCGTTCGTGTCGAAGCGCAACTTGCGTGTGTCGGGGTCGCTGAACTCGGGCTCGGGCTCAATTCCCGCACGCGCCAACAGCGGCAACACCTCTGCGAGGATGCGGCCCTTGGGCAATGCGAGGATCAGTTTATCGGTCTTCGTCGGCACAACTCACCTTCCCTGCGACCCTATGAAACAGCCCGAACGCCAAGCTCACCAACAGTTTTGCCGGTTGGAGGATCAGTCGTCCGCATGCTGGGGCCGCCACTGCGTCGGCCAGGGTTCGCCGAAGTCCTCTAAATGGCACAGGAGTCCGATGGTTTCCAGCCGAATTGCGGTCTCTCCGGAGAAGGTCAGTTCGATCACCGGTCCCGCCATGTCGGGTTCTACGGCACAGGTCACCGCCAGAAGATTCAGAAACGCAGCGCGGTCGCAAAAATCGATACCCCGGCGTTTGACCGCAGTGACATTGGAGAAGGTCACGCCGGAATTGATGCGCTCTGCCGGTTCCTTTGTGCTGGCTGCGGATTCTGCCTCCCAGCGAAAGCGGTTAGCCACAAACACGAACTGCTTGGTGACCGGCTCATAGGCGATGTCGCCAATGGGAACGATGGCATCCTGCAGAGCACCCGAGATGATCTCGAGATCGGTGTCACCAAGCGCCTTCAGCCGCAGCAAGGGCGTCGTCTCACTCATCCCGTGTCCTCGACCCGCTCCACATCGGCGCCCACCAGGCGCAACTTGTCCTCCAGCCGTTCGTAACCCCGGTCCAGATGATAGATGCGCCGTACCTCCGTGACACCTTCGGCGACAAGGCCGGCAATCACAAGGGACGCGCTCGCGCGCAAATCCGACGCCATCACCGGCGCGCCTTTCAGCGTTTCGACACCGCGCACGAGCGCGGTTCGTCCCTGGACCGTAATGTTGGCGCCCATGCGGGCCAGCTCGGGGACGTGCATGAAGCGGTTTTCAAAGATCGTCTCGGTGACGACCGACGCACCGTCGGCCACTGTCATCGCCGCAAGGAACTGCGCCTGAAGATCCGTTGGAAACCCAGGATAGGGATCGGTTTCCACATCGACCGCCTGCAAGGCTGTCTCGTTGCGGCTGACCCGGAAGCCCCGGTCGGTCTCTTCCACCGCGGTCCCGGTCTGGCGAAGCTTTGCCATAGCGGCATCCACATGAGACAGCTTCGCGCCTTCCAGTTCCACCGAACCGCCGGCGATCGCGACCGCCATGGCATAGGTCCCGGCCTCGATCCGGTCCGGCATGATGTCGTGGCGCGTGCCGTGCAGCGTTTTGACGCCGTCGATGACAAGCGTTCCCGTCCCGCGCCCGTCAATCTTCGCGCCCATCGCGGTAAGGCAATCGACCAGATCGGTGATTTCCGGTTCCCGCGCCGCGTTTTCGAGTACGGTCTGACCATCGGCAAGACTGGCGGCCAGCAACAGATTTTCCGTGGCGCCGACGGAGACCTTGGGAAAGGCATAGCGTGCGCCGCGCAGGCCCTTCGGGGCAGAGGCCCGGATATAGCCTTCCTCGACCTCGATCTCGGCGCCCAGCGCCTCAAGTCCGGAAAGATGGATATCAACGGGGCGGGTGCCGATCGCGCAGCCCCCGGGCAGCGAGACCGTGGCCACGCCTTCGCGTGCGACCAGCGGACCGAGCACAAGCACCGAGGCCCGCATGCGCCGCACCAGATCATAGGGGGCGGTGGTGCTGGCGATATCCTTCGCCGTCAGGGAAATTACCCGGCCGGTATGACCGTCATTCGTATCGTGGCCTTCGAGCGAGACCAGCGCGCCATGCTGACCGAGCAGGTTCGCCATGGTCGTGATATCAGCCAGATGCGGGACATTGCCCAGAATCAGCGGCTCGTCCGAAAGCAGACAGGCCGCCATCAGGGGCAGGGCCGCATTCTTGGCACCACCGATACGGATGGTGCCGTTGAGGGGCTGGCCGCCACGAATTCTGATCTTGTCCATCGGTCGTCTGCGTTCGGTAAAGTAAGCGAGGACAAAGCCTCTAGAAGCCGATTACGGCATTTGCGTGGTGTTCAACGTGGGATCCGGCTCAGAGTTTCGGGACCGTGATTCCGCGCTGCTTCATGTACTTGCCCTTGCGGTCGGCATAGGAGACTTCCGGTTCACCCTCACCCTTCAGGAAAAGGAACTGGCACGCCCCTTCATTGGCGTAAATTTTCGCGGGCAACGGGGTCGTGTTGGAAAACTCCAGGGTCACATGCCCTTCCCATTCCGGTTCCAGCGGTGTGACGTTCACGATGATGCCGCAGCGGGCATAAGTTGACTTGCCCAGACAGATCACCAGCACATCGCGCGGAATACGGAAGTACTCCACCGTGCGCGCCAGTGCGAAGGAGTTCGGCGGCACTATGCAGACATCTGTGGTGCGATCCACAAAGCTCTTCTCGTTGAAGTTCTTCGGATCGACGGTCGCCGAATCCACATTGGTGAAAATCTTAAATTCCTCGGAGACGCGCGCGTCATACCCGTAAGACGACAGGCCATAGGAGATCACGCCCTCGCGGGTTTGCTCATCGACAAACGGTTCGATCATACCCTCGTCCCGGGACTTCTGGCGGATCCAGGTGTCAGGCAGAATCGGCATTTCGGGGTCTCCGCAGCTTCTCTAGGTCACGTCCGCTTGTACCGAATGGCCCGAGCCCCCTCAAGCGCGGGGCCAGACACGTACTTTCGTGTTCAAAAACAGCTACTTGGAGTCTGCCGGTTCGCCATTCGTCTTCCCGGAGTCGCGCGCGCCCGTTTCCCTGGCCCGGCGCTGGGCGTTGCGACGGCGCAGATTCTCGCGCAGTGCGGCAGACTGACGCTCCAATCGCGCCTTCACGCTCTCCGAGGATTTTGGCGGTTTGCCGGTTCGGGTCATGTCGCCCGCGCAGCCACCGCCTCGATCTCGACCTTCCATGCCGGCGAGGCCAGTGCGCTGACCACAACCAGCGTCGAGGCCGCCGGGTGACCGCCCGACCATGAATCACGGATATCGCGGAAGGCACCGACATCGCCTGCATCCGTGATGAAGGCATTCAGCCGGACCAGATCGGTGATTTCCATGCCGACGGCTTCGAGCGCGCGCTCCAGGTTGCGCAGGACCTGTTTGCACTGCCCCTCGAAATCCTCGGCGTTGTTGCCATCCACATCGACCCCGACCTGGCCCGAGATGAATGCCATCCGCGTGCCGTCGGGCACGTCCACGATGTGACTGAAATTGCTCGGTGGTGGCGCAAGCGTGTCCGGGTTCACAAAGTTCAGCATGTCATTTCTCCCTCCGGTCCGCGCAGGGACCTAGCCCCGGATCGCCGCAAGCGCGTCATCGACGGCGCTGTCCGGCAATCCCAATGCGTTACAGATTTGATGGATCGCGTGGTGCTCATCCGGGCTGTCCTGACCGTCGGCCAGGCTCATCGCCGCGCTGATCCGCATCAGCAGATCGGCAGCCCCGTCCTGACGAGTACCCGATGTAATGGCGTCGAGCAGCGCCGATGCACCAGTCTCACCCTGCTCCAGCTTCGTCACGTTTTCATCGAAGGCATCCACCACCTCGTGGGGGTCGAACAAGCGCAATTCGGACAGACTCTCGATAACCGCATCCAGGCGCGCGCGTTCGGAAAAGCTGACTTCGCCATCGGCCGTCGCCACCAGCGCACAGGCTGCCGCGACCGCCTCAAGGAACGGGCGATGCTTGTGACGCTGCAATTCCAGACGAAACCGTTCGAACACCGGATAAAACTCCTCGACCACGCAATCGCCGGATATTTGCACGTGGCTGGACACAGGCCAACACCAGTCCTTGCCGCGCTCGAAGACACGTGGCATAACCCGCGCGTTTTCGAACATAGTGCCGCCGTAGCTCAGGGGTAGAGCGCACCATTGGTAATGGTGAGGTCGAGTGTTCAATTCACTCCGGCGGCACCATCTCTTTCCCGACAGGACGTTATGTCCGTTCCCCAGTCCCCCGACACCGACCCGGCGCCCCGCAGCGCGCTGACGGGTATGCGGGCGTTCCGGCATCGGGATTTTCGTTATTTCTGGGCAACGCGCGTCTCCGGCATTCTGGCCACCGAGATGCTGGTCACCACAGTCGGATGGCAGGTCTATCGACTGACCGCCAGCGAACTCAATCTAGGCCTGATCGGACTGGCGCAGTTCGCGCCCTTCGCGATGCTGTTTCTCGTCTCGGGCGTCGCGGCGGACCGCCTGCCGCGGATGCGGATCATCCTGGGCTGTGTCGGATTGCAGACGATTTGTGCCGCCGCCCTGCTCTGGGGCACATGGTCGGGGCGAATCGACTTCCCGATCATTCTGGCCATTCTGGTGATGTTCGGTGTGGCGCGCGCATTTCAGGCGCCGGCCCAGATGGCCATTGTGCCCAACCTGGTGCCAAGCCATGACCTCGCAAACGCCATCGCCTGGTCTTCTTCCGGTTTTCAGATGGCGCGGATCATCGGTCCGACCGTGGCAGGCCTGCTGATCGCCTTCGGGGCCACCCGGGGTGAAGACGAGTTCTTTGTCTATGTCCTCGCGGTGGCAATCTTCCTGCTGGCCACGTTGCTCGCCGCACTGGTGCGCAAGCCCGTGCAGGTGGTCAGCGCCGCGCCGATCACCATCGGCAACATTCTCGCCGGCTTCAAGTTCATCGCCTCGCGACAGGTGATCTTCGGCGCCATCGGCCTCGACATGTTCGCCGTGCTGTTCGGCGGCGCCATCGCGCTGTTGCCCGTCTATGCAACGGACATCCTGAATGTCGGGGCGGACGGGTTTGGCATTCTGCGCTCGGCCTTCACCGCCGGCGGCTTCATCGGCGCGCTCTACATGACCCAGATGCCCGTGCGTCGTCATGCGGGCCTGAAGCTTCTGTTCGCCGTGGGCACCTTCGGTGTCGGGGTGATCGTCTTCGGTGTGTCGGAGATCTTCTGGCTCTCACTCTTCGCCCTGGTGGTGATGGGCCTGGCCGATTCCGTCAGCGTCTTTGTCCGTCAGAACCTGGTGCAGATCATCACGCCCGACGAAATGCGCGGCCGGGTCAGCGCCGTCACCGCGGTGTTCATCGGCGCGTCCAACGAGCTGGGCGAGTTCGAATCGGGCGTCACCGCGCACTGGTGGGGCACCGTTCCGGCCGTGGTGGTCGGCGGGGCCGCAACCGTGACCGTCGCCGTCACCTTCGCCTGGCTGTTCCCGCAACTGCGCAAGGTGGACAGCCTCGACCCCGACGACCTGATCATGCGGTACCGGGACCCGGCACCGGACAGGACACCGCAGGGCTAGTCGATCACCGCCGTCGCATTGACTTCCAGGATACAGCGCGGATCGGTCGCAAGGCGGACGATCTGCACCGTTGTCGTTGCCGGCTTGTTGTCGCCGAAGTACTCGGCCCAAACCCTGTTCAGGACATCCTGGTCTTCCATATCGGTCAGGAACCGGTCGGCAACGACGATGTCCTCGAAGGTTGCGCCAACGGCATCGAGACCCTTCTTCATGTTCTCCAGAACCGCGCGCGCCTGGCCGTCCATATCGTCGGGCATATCCGCGAACTCCTCGGGCACATGCGGATGGCTATGATAGACCGGCGCGGCTGTGACACCGGCCAGATAGACTGTGGTACCGCCGGTCACCTTGATCGCCGGCGCATAGGGCATCCAGATGTCCGGTGCGTCAGGCCAGTGACAATGTTCGATTTTCTTCGCCATCAGTATTCTCCCAGAATGTGAGACCGCGCGGTTCCGCACCGTGCATCGCTTTGTCTCTAAGTTAGTTTTCATGTTACGCGAAGCATAGACCCGCGCATGATTTTTCCTCCGACTCCATCAAGACCCAGCCGAGGCACCTCCATCAAGACCCAGCCGAGACACCGCCATGCTTCCTATCGACAGTCTTTATCGCGGCCGCCAGATCAACCCGGACGGAATCGCGCTGGAAGACGATACCACGCAGCTGACCTATCGCGAGCTGGTCGCCCGGGTCGAGGCCCTGGCCGCCGCCCTGCAGACCCGGTTGCCCACGCCCCAGGCCAAGATCGGCGCCTGCGGGTTCAACAACCTGCAGCATGTGATCGCCATTCTCGCGACCCAACTGGCCGGACATATCTGGGTGGCGGTCAACCCGCGCAGCGGCAAGGCCGAGAACACCGCTTTAATGGATCTGGTCGAACCCGATCTGATGATTGCCGACGATGCTGCACGCGATGCCTTCGACATTGGCGACACGCCGCTGATCGTCGCCGGCCCGGACGGGCGTACCACTGCCGGTGACAGCGTGGATGGCCTGATCGACGATTTCCGCGGCAAGACGCCGGTGCGGCATCTGCTCGACCCCAACACCGATCTGCAGGCCATCAAGTTCACCGGCGGCTCGACCGGGCTGCCCAAGGCGGTCATGCAGCCCTGCCGGACCGGGACCACGCTGATCGGAACCGTGCTGTCGGTGTTCCGCCTGAACGCCGACGATATTCAGGTGGCCGCCGCGCCGGTCAGCCATGCCGCCTTCATCCTCATGCTGCCGCTCTTTGCGATGGGCGGACGCAACATCGTTCTGCCCGCACCGGACACGGACCGAATTCTGCACGCCTTCGAAAAACGCGATGCCAGCACCATCTTCATGCCGCCCACCATGATCTACAAGACCATGGCCGAGCCGGACATGGCGGCCCGCAAATTTCCGAAACTCCGGCATCTGATCTACGGCGCCGCGCCCATGCCGCCGGAAAAGGTGCGGGAAGCCCAGCAGGTCTTCCCCCACGCGCTCGAAACTCTCTATGGCCAGACCGAAGCCTCCTCGGTCTGCACCACCATGACGGCGGCCGAACTGGAGATGGACGAGAATATCGGCTCGGTCGGGCGTTCGACGCCCCTGATGCGGGTCGAAATCATGGACCCGGAGGGCAATATCCTGCCGCCGGGCGAGACAGGTGAAGTGGTGGTCCGCGGCGGCCTGACCATGACCGGTTACTACAAGAACCCGAAGGCCACCGAAGAGACCTTCAAGGATGGCTGGCTGCACACCGGCGATGGCGGATTGATCGATGAGCGCGGATACCTGTTCCTGAAAGATCGGTTGCGCGACGTCATTATCTCCGGCGGGTTCAACGTCTATCCTGGTGATGTGGAAGGCGCTCTGGTCAAGCACCCGGATGTCTATGAGTGTGTGGTCTTTGGGGCCGAGGACGACCACTGGGGCGAACGGGTCGAGGCTGCCGTCCAGCTGCGCGACGGTGCATCGGCCTCACCGGACGACATCATCGCCCACGCCAAGGCCGAACTCGGTTCGGTCAAGGCGCCCAAGACCGTTCATCTTCTGGACGACCTGCCCCGCAGCGCCGTCGGCAAGGTGCTGCGGCGCGAGGTGAAAGCGAAGTTTTCCCCGTCACGAGACTGATCGGCCCTTGGCCTGCACCGCCCGCCCATCGTAAGAGTCGCTCATCATGCGCATTACCGATATCCGCGAGTTCGCGATCCCCCTGAATCTGAGCCTGCGCAATGCGGTGTTCGATTTCAGCCAGATGACCACATCCGTGGTCGCCGTTATCACCGACGTTGTTCGCGACGGAAAGCCTGTCGTCGGCTATGCCTTCAATTCCACGGGTCGATATGCCTGCGGTGCGCAGATGCGGGCACGTTTCATTCCGCGCATTCTCGATTCCGATCCCGATAGCCTGATCGACGAGGAACGCAACAATCTCGACCCCGAGAAAATCCTCGCCGCCATGATGCAGGGCGAAAAGCCGGGCGGGCACTCGGACCGGTCGGTGGGCATCGGCACCATCGAATTCGCGGTCTGGGATGCCATTGCGAAGATCGAGGAAAAGCCGCTCTTCCGTTCCATCGAGGCCCGCCTTAACCCCGGCGGGGCCAAGCCGAAGATGTTCGTCTATGTCGGCGGCGGCTGGTACGCACCGGGCAAGGGTGTTCCCGAACTCTGCGACGAAATGCAGGGTTATCTCGACATGGGCTATACCCAGCTGAAGATGAAGGTCGGCGGTGCGAGTGTTGCCGAAGACATGGAACGCCTCGAAGCCGTGCTCAAACTGGTCGGCGACGATGGCTGGAACCTTGCCGTGGACGCCAATTGCGGCCTGACGCGTGAAGCCGCGTTCGAATATGCGAAGGCGCTCGCCCCTTACAAGCTGCGCTGGTTCGAGGAACCGACCGACCCGCTCGACTATGCCCTGCTGGCCGAACTGGCGGCGATCTACGAACCGCCGCTGGCGACCGGGGAAAATCTATTTTCGACCCAGGACGTGGAAAACCTGGTCCGGTTCGGCGGCATGCGCACCGATCACGATGTGCTGCAATCCGATCCGCCACAGAGCTACGGCGTGGTCGCGGTCTCGCGCACGATCGAGATGCTGAAAAAACACGGCTGGAGCGCCAACGGCCTGATGCCCCATGGCGGCAACCAGATGTCGCTGCACATCGCCGCCGGGCTCGGCATGCTGCTCTGCGAATCCTATCCCAACACCTTCGGCATGTTCTCCGATTTCGCCGACGATGCCGAAGTGATCGACGGATATCTCACGCTGGATGAAGAGCGCCCCGGGATCGGCTTCGAGGCCCAGGCCGATCTGTACAAGGTGATGAAAGAGCTTTCGGACGGATAACGCCTAAACGCCGCATACGAAAACACATCCTAAAACAAGGGGCAAAAGCCCCGCCAGAAGGAGACCACAGCCATGATGTTTGAATATTTCCCCGACAACTATCCCTGGTCGATGGCCGCTGTCATGGCGATCAATGCCGGCGCGGTGCTGTCGGAAGTTCACGAAGCTCTCGAGCCGCTCAAGCCTGTTGCCGGGGCGAATGACGATGACGCCAACGATGCCTGGCACGCCCGCTGGATGATGTTGGGCGAGCGCAGCGAACGTCTGGCAGACGAAGACGATGCCGCCGGCCGCCGGATCAGCGCCAGCGCCAAGTACAAACGGGCGGCTGTGTACTACATGACCGCAGAACGCATGTGTAAGTCCGAGGCCCCGATCCGGATCGAAACCTACAAGCGCATGCTGGACATGTTTCGCAAGGGTGTGGAGCGCGAGAACGGACCCGTGGAATGGGTCGAGGTTCCCTACAAACACGAGGGTACGGACACGACCCTGCCCGCGCTGTTCTATCCGGCAAACCCGGACGCGGTGACCCCCGACGGACCGCCGCCCTGCATCATCCATTTCGATGGTCTGGATGTGATGAAGGAGTATCTCTATCTGGCCGGCACCGCCCGCGCCTATGCCGCGCGGGGCATTTCCACCCTGCTAATCGACCACCCGGGCGTCGGCGAGGCGCTACGCCTGCGAGGGCTGAAGCTGTTCCCGGAAACCGAAATTCCGGCCGGGGCGGCAATGGACTATCTGGAAACCCGTGACGATGTGGATGCCAACCGGATCGGCATGGCGGGGATCAGCCTGGGCGGATACTACGTGCCTCGTGCAGCCGGGTTCGAGCATCGCCTGAAATGCGCCATCGCCTGGGGCGCGATCAACGACTACGGCAAGATCACCCGCGGGCGGCTCGACGGCACCGGAACCAAGCTGTCGGTCTCCCATTGGGAAGAGCACATGAACTGGGTCTTCGGCACCAACTCCGCCGAGGAAATCCTAGAGGTTGTGGACCGGATGAACCTGGAAGAGGCGGTTCCCAATATCGAATGCCCCCTGCTGGTGGTGCACGGTGAGGGAGACCGGCAGATTCCGCTCGAGATGGCTTTGAAAACGATCCGCGAGGCGGTGAAGAGCCCGCGTACCGATCTGAAGGTGTTCACCGCAAATGACGGCGGAATCGAGCACTGCCAGGTCGATCACAGCGCACTGGGCGCCGAATATATGGCGGACTGGGCGGCCGACGTTCTGGGTGGTTACAAGGGCTGATATCCACCGCTCAGGTGATCCTCATTTGACTCAATCAAACGCTTGATTGAATATCCTTCCCATAGAGAGCATCCGGCCAACGGATGCCTTTGGGAGGAACAGTGAGCGCCATTCCGCTTGTAAAAGCCGGAGACGACGCTGCCATCGCCGGAGACGCCCGCGGGGAAGCCACCCGCCAGCGTATTCTCGATGCAGCGCAGAAGTTGTTTTCCGAACATGGAAGCAACGGGGTTTCCCTGCGTGCCATCACGGCCGAAGCAGGCGCAAACTCGGCGGCAGCCAACTATCATTTCGGCTCCAAATCCGGTCTGCTGGAAGCTGTCTTCGCCCGCCACGCGACGGGGATTGCCGAGGAACGGGCCGCCTTGTTGCGGGACTGCCGCGAGGAACCCGGCCGGCCACCCCTGCTCGAACAGATCGTGCGGGCGTTTCTGGAACCTGGCATGCGCGGGCGCCATGGCGGTGAAGCCTTTGCCCGGTTTCGCGGGCGGCTGCTGGCTGAAAACACCGAACTCACACGTGACCTGTACGCCAGCCATTTCAACGAATCGACCGGCGAGTTTCTGGAAGCTCTGCAGGCAGCCCTGCCGGATTTACCGCCCCAGGATTTGCATTGGCGCTTTCACATCCTGCTGGGATCGATGATCTACACCCTCGCCAATCCCGGCCGAATCAACGTCCTGAGCGAGGGAGCCTGCGACCCCTCGGACCCGGATCGTGCGCTTGAGAAGCTCGTACCGACCCTCGCCCAAATGTTTCGAAACCCGGCGCCAGCCGATGCGGCTTCGCCGGGTTCGCGATCAACCCTGAACAAACTCCAAGCCTAGCCAAAAAAGGAATTCACGATGGCCAATCCCAATAGCGACCTGCGCGTCACCCACGAACTACTCGAGGAATATGCCGAGAAGTGCAAGAACTGGGGCAAGTGGGGCGATGACGATGAAATCGGCACGCTGAACTACACCACCGAAGCCGATGTGGTGGAGGCTGCCAAGCTTGTGAAGAAGGGCAAGGTCATGTCCATGGGCCTGAACTTCGACCAGTTCGGACCCCAGGGCGCCAAAACCCCCTACCCGCAGATGGGTCGCTTCAACCCGATCCACATGATGCTGCGGACCGGCACGGATGCCTATTCCGGTGTGCTCGATCATCGCGGCATCCGCGGCGCGGACGACCTGGTGATGATGCCGCTGCAGTGCGGCACCCAGTGGGACGGTCTCGGCCACGTCTTCTACAAGGACTTCATGTGGAACGGCTATGACTG
>JAYQBG010000038.1:12649-18844 GCA_038137215.1 Alphaproteobacteria bacterium | reverse complement strand
GCATGGGAATCGCGGATGTCCCCGGCAATGATTTCGATGCCGTCGCGAATCTCGGGTGCCGTATCGTCGAGCCAGCCCCAGGAGCCCCGGGAATCGTATTCGACAAAGGCGCGTACCTCTACCCCGTCTGCGGCGAGCCGCTCCACCAGATGGGAGCCGATAAACCCGCCCGCGCCTGTCACAAGAACCTTCGACACAGTGCCTCACACGCAAGAGTGGCCGCCGGACGGCCGGATGCGGGGATGCTCGGCGAATATGGTTAAGGAAGGGTAAGGATCGTGGTCCGGCCCCTGCGGCTCAGGACTTTTTCGGCACTTTCTTGAGAGCCCATTTGACGCGACCGGCATCCGGCCCGCTGTCGAGGGTTCCCGAAACGACCACCTGTTCGGTGCGGCGGACATCGTCCGCCGTGCCCAGATAAACGCTTTCGGCCAGCGAAAGCGTGCCGCCCTCGGCGATCAGCCGCCATCCCGCACCGCTGGGCAGGCGCAGCAGGACCGCCGATCCGTTCTGGACGAGCGAGGCCTGCACCGTGGGGTGGAGGTGAAACCGCAGGGCAAACCCCCGTGCCGGACGGGCCGGGCTGGATCCTTCGTTGCGGGTCACGATGTCCTCGCCGCGAATGTCTTCGCCGCCCGCCGCCACATAGATCCGGCGTTCATGGGCCAGGCCGAAGACGGGCACATAGCCGTCGTGACGCGCAGAGACCCAGTGATTGCCGTCGTCTTCGTTGCGCTCGGTTACGATGTTCGTGGGGCGGCGTCCGAAGGTGCCGTCGGGCAGAATCTCGGCCGAGTTGGTGTCGTCGATGACCAGCGTCGAATGGGCCGCGCTGGAGCGCTGGACGGCGGCCCAGGGCTCGCGGTTGCCCGGGCGGGCCCCGCAATTGGTGATCAGGCGCTCCTTGCCGATGGAGATTTCCAAACTGAGCGCCCCGGCATGGGCGGCGGTGTCCAGCCCGGCCTGCGGCGGGACGCCGGCATCCATCAGCACCACGGTCCGGTTGGCGACCAGCCGTTCAAAGCCCGAATGGGGCGCCTGTGCCGGTGGGCGGCCACGGGCATCGGCCTGGGCCAGCAGCATGTCGATCCGCCAGTCCTCTCCCTCTCCGCTGCCATTGAACAGCGCAAGCCCCCCATCATTGTGGCGCAGCATACGCAGGAAGGGCGCGGCCCGGTCGATGGCGGCGAGTAGGAAGGACGGAATCTCGGTCCCCGAGGCCAGCAGAGCGCTGCGGATATCCACCAGGTCGCGCAGCACAGTTTCCTGCACCTGCGGGTTGCGGGAAATATGTCCGCCATCGGCGCGGATCTGCCGCTCGGTCGCACGCTCGAGGACCTTCAGGCCCTGCCGGACCGCGCTCTCGTTGTTGGGCAGGGCGACCCCGGCGGTGATCAGGCCCTTCGTGGCCCGGATCAGTCCGGCACCTTCGACCCCGCCGGGCAGCACCCGGGCGAGATGTCTGGACTGGCGTGCAATGCTCGCCAGATAGCGGCGGCGATACAGGTCGTCGGCCGAAGCGCAGAAAAAATCATGCTGGCCCAGCCAGGCATGCAGGCGCGTAGCCAGAACATCGGGTCGCCAGGCGATTTCCTGCCAGCTGGTCTGGCGTTCGATCCAGTCGCCGACCAGATCGCGGGCTTTCCGCCGGGCGGCATCACCCCCGACCGCGCGCAGATCGCGCAGCCAGTCGAAGCCGTGCAGTTCGGCCAGCCAGGCATCGCTCATGCCGACCGGGTGCCAGGCGTGCTTGCCGCCGCGCACGGTCTCGCCGAGGAAAGACAACTCGCCGGCCGAAATCGCGCTGCCCCGTTCCGCATTGCCCGGCCAGGAATCCGGCGGCACCACCGCCAGTTCTTCCGGCGACCGGCCGACCAGTGTGTAGCGGTAGATGGGCGTGGCATAGAGCAGCTTGCCCATGCCGTAGCGAAAATCCTGGAACAGGTTGCCGCTCACGTGCCCGCCCGCATGGCTGCGATGTTATCGGCATAGGCCTCTGGCCCGCCCCGGAAGGTGGCGGTTCCCGCGACGAGCACATTGGCCCCGGCAGCAATCGCGCGCGGTGCGGTCGTGCGGTCGATGCCGCCATCGACTTCCAGGTCGATAGGCTGTCCGCCGCCGGCCATATGATTGTCGATCCGCGCCCGCAGCGCTGCGATCTTGTCGAGCTGGCTTTCGATGAAGGCCTGCCCGCCAAAGCCCGGATTGACGCTCATCACAAGGATCAGATCGACCATGTCCATGACGTTGTCGAGAATATTCACCGGGGTGGCCGGGTTCAGGACGACACCAGATTTCTTGCCCAGCCCGCGAATGGTCTGGAGTGACCGGTGCAGATGTGGGCCGGCTTCGGGGTGCAGGGAAATGATGTCCGCACCGGCTTCGGCAAAACCTTCGAGCATCGGGTCGGCCGGGCTGATCATCAGATGGACGTCGAAGGGCAGGTCGCAATGGGGCCGCAGGGCCTTCACCACCGCCGGGCCGATGGTGATGTTGGGCACGAAATGCCCGTCCATCACGTCGATATGGATCCAGTCCGCGCCCGCCTCGGCGACAGCGCGAACCTCCGCGCCGAGCTGCGCAAAATCAGCGGCGAGAATCGAGGGTGCAATTCGGACGGGCGTCTCCGCCTCGGGGGTCGAAGCCATGGTTTCTGGTACCTGATTTGCGCACTGCGCCGCAAGAAATAGCGTGGCGCGGGTGAAGCCGCTGCCGCTTAGTTGCGTTTCAGCCGCGCGGCGAAGAACCCGTCCATGCCGCCGCGGTCAGACCAGTGGCAGGGTAGGGTTCGAAGCATACCCTCGGGTGTGATTGCGGCAGGATCGAGACCCTCAAGCTCCGGCCGGGTGGCCGGATCGATCGGGTCGAGACTGACCGGGGCACCGGCGCCCAGCAGAGCCTCGATCTGGGCCGGGCCTTCCTCGGCCTCGAGCGAACAGACGGCATAGACAATGGTCCCGCCCGGGCGGACCATGTCCACGGCGGCGCCGAGCAGGCGTTGCTGCAGGCCGGTCACCGCTTCGATGTCTCCGGATTTGCGGCGGCGCGGAATATCCGGGTGCCGCCGGATCGTACCGGTGGCCGAGCACGGCGCATCGATCAGCACTGCATCGGCAGGCGTGTCGGGCCGCCATGCGACACCGTCGGCGTTGACGATCTCGGCCTCTAGGCCGGTGCGGGACAGGTTCTCCTGCAAACTCCCCAGGCGGTCCCCGGCAATGTCGAGCGCCGTCACCCGGGCGCCGCCATCGACCAGTTGCAGGGTCTTGCCGCCGGGCGCGGCGCAGAGGTCAATGACAGACTGGCCGGAGACATCTCCCAGCAGGCGCACGGGCAGGGCGGCGGCCGCGTCCTGAATCCACCAGACGCCGTCGTGGAAGCCGGGCAGCTCGGCGATGCGCCCGCCGCCGGACCGGCGCAGCGTGCCGCCGGGCAGGATTTCTGCTTCCAGACGCCCGGCCCATTCGGCAGCATCGGCTTTCGCCGACAGGGAGATATCCAGCGGTGCCTCGATCAGATGCGCTGCTGTGATGGCCTCTGCCGTTTCGGCGCCGTATTGGGCCCTCCAGCGGGCGAACATCCAGTTGGGTGTGTTCGCCTCGCCCGGATTGGCCGGGTCGGAGATGGTTGCCCCGCCTCTCCGCTCGCGATCGATCCGGCGCAGGATCGCGTTCACCAGGCCCTTCAGGGCGCTCTTGCGGTATCGCGTTGCCACCCGCACGGCGGCATCGACGGCGGCGTGGGGCGGGGTGTCCAGAAACACCAGCTCTGCCACGCCGATCCGCAAAACGTTTCGAATTCGGTTGTGGCGGCTGGAGAGAGGGCTGTTCAGCCGCGCTTTGATAACAGCATCGATCTCGCCGAGACGGCGCAGGGTCGCCCCGACGATCCGGCGGACCTGGGCACGGTCGCGGAGCTCCAGTCTGGCCAGCGCCTTGTGGTCGCCGAGCGCGATATCCAGGGGTGCGCCCTGATCGAGCACGGTGTCCAGAATATCGCAGGAAATTTCGCGGGTATCGCTCATGGCGCTTTAGACCATATTCCGAAGGGGACACAAAGCTGCGGGCATGGAAAAGGGCGGGTTTGCTGCCCGCCCTCGTTCACATTGGAGACTGATCGTTGCGAAAACAGGTCAGGCTGCGCTCTTATCCTTGCGGATATAAGCCATCGCGCAATGCTTCTCGCAATAGGGCCGTCCGGGCACTGTGTCGGCTTCACAGAAGCTGAAATTATCTTCGCCCGGATCGCCGGTCGGCCACAGGCAGGCCTGTACGTCGCCGCCGCGCCGCGCCAGCGGCGGCAGGGCGGGTTCGTTGATGCGCTGGTCGCCATCGGGAACGATTTTTTCGCCGCCGATTTCCTCATCCGCCATGGTCCCGCGCAGGGCCTTGGCTTCCAGCGCCCGGTCGATGGCACGGTTGCGCCGGCGCGATCCGGTGCCGTTGCCCCGGATCGGTGACGGGCGGCTTTCCAGGCCCAGGCGATGCGCCTTTCCGATCACCGCGTTGCGGGTGACCCCGCCCAACTGGACGGCAATCTGGCTCGCGCTCAGACCCTTCGCCCACAATTCCCGGAGCATTACGACCCGTTCATCAGTCCACGACATATTGGTGTCCCATCTGTTCGTTCACATTTGGAGGCGCCGCGCAGGCCGCCTCAATCCAGAAACGGAGACTAGATCATGTGGGAATGAAGGAGCAAGGCTACAAAATAGTGTAGGGGATACTAGATGTGGACAATATGCTGAATTTTGGACGAGATTTTGGGTCAAATTGGCCATTTTTGGTCCTATCGCCTGCGCCGGGAACCCGCGCCGGGCACGCTGCCGCGCCCGCGGCGCACGGGGTTGCTCGGTGACCTTGGGGGTAACTTGTGCGGCGACCAGGGGCCCCTGCGGCCCGGCCGGGGTCACCACCGATGACGGCCCAGAATTTCCGGACATTTCACGCAGGCGGGCCACTCGGTTGGCGGTGTTGGGATGGGTCGAAAACAGCTTGTCACGCTTGTTGGCGTGGAGCGGGTTCACAATGAACATATGCGCGGTCGCCGGGTTGTTTTCGGCGGCCTGATTGTCGATCCGCAGGGCCCCGGCCTCCAGCTTCTCCAGAGCATCGGCAAGCCAGTCGGGATTGCCGCATATTTGGGCACCCCCTGCATCGGCTTCGTATTCCCGGGTGCAGCTGATCGCCATCTGCACCAGCATCGCCGCCATGGGCGCCAGGATCATCATGGCCAGAACACCGACGATACCCAGCGGGTTGTTGCGGTTGCCGCCGAAGAACAGCGCGAAGTTGGCCAGCATTGACAGGGCACCGGCCAGGGTGGCGGTGACCGTCATGATCAGGGTGTCCCGGTTTTTCACATGGGCCAGTTCATGGGCCATGACCCCGGCAACTTCGCGTTCGTTCATCAGTAGCAACAGCCCGGTGGTGGCAGCGGCCGAGGCATTTTCCGGACCGCGGCCGGTGGCAAAGGCATTGGGCTGCGGGTTTTCGATCACATAGACCTTGGGCATCGGCATCCCGTCCCGCGCGACCAGCTCGGATACGATGCGGTGCAGGCTGTTGTTCGGTGCGACTTCCTGGGCCTTGTAGTAGCGCAGCACGGTGGATCCGGAATTCCACCACGCAAACAGGTTCATCGCGGCGGCCATCGCCAGCGAGATCAGCATTCCGCCTTCCCCGGCGAGCAGGAAGCCTGCACCCATGAAAATCGCCGTCAGGGCGGCGAGCAGAATGGCTGTCTTCAAATAACTGGTTATACTTGTCTCTTGGCAAAACCGGATCGATCATCCATATCAAAGAGATGGCTGAAAAAACTGACAATACAAGCACACCTGCACCGCTCTATCGCGAACGCACGCCCGATGGCGCGGCTCCGCGGAAGCCGGTTCTCGCGCGCAAACCCGCCGAAAATGCGGCGACGGCAGAGCCTGCCAGGGCAGATGGTGAGAAAACCGGCGAAGTGGGCGGCCCCAAGGGTCCCGAGCCGACCCGGTTCGGGGACTGGGAACGCGACGGCCGTTGCGTCGATTTCTGACGCCGCCGCACCGCGTATGAAGGTCCTTCCGCACGGCGATTTCGTCGTTGCCGATCTCGAATACACCGCCTGGGAAGGTGCGCTCGCGCGGGGCTGGAGTGCCCCCGGCGATTTCCGGGAAATCGTCCAGATCGGTGCGGTGCGCGTTGCGCGCGC
>JAYQBG010000038.1:0-12549 GCA_038137215.1 Alphaproteobacteria bacterium | reverse complement strand
GCGCGCGCAGGTGTGTCCCTGCCAGAGGCCCTGAATTCATTCGCGGCCTTCGCCGACGGCCTGCCGATCCTCACCCATGGCGGCGACGACCGGTTGGTGGTCGGCGAATGCGCCGAGAAATCTCTCGCCAACCCGCTCGCGGCCTGTGACTGGCGGGATATACGACCCGCGATTGAGACCATCACCGGCCAGGCTATGATGAGTTCGGACCTGCCGGCCCGGTTCGGCCTGCCAGATCACGGCCGTGCCCATGACGCGCTGGCGGATTCCCGCGCGCTGGTGCGGGTGCTGGCGCATCTCGAAGAGGCCAGCGTGTCGCTGGGGTAGCGTTCTACTTTTTCGGAATCTCCGCGACCACGTCGATCATGCGGCCCTTGGGACCGAACTCGCCAACAACTTCGCCGATACGTTCGGCATTTGAATCCCGGAAGTTGATGAAGTCTTCGTGGGTGTCCCACAGCATGTAGTTGATCGCCGTGCCGGTGGCTTTCTCCACGTGCACCCTGGCGCCATGAAATGCGGGCTGCAGCGCAACCAGGTTTCCGGTGATATCTGTCAGCGCGGCGATGCAGGCATCGACCTTGTCAGGTCCGACGGCGAATTCAACCATGGCGACTTGCATGAAACATACTCCGGTTGGATTTGGATTTATCGGTTCTGGCGGTTCTCGACGAGGTCGTCGACCACGGACGGATCGGCCAGGGTCGATGTGTCACCCAGTTGGTTGTGTTCGTTGGCCGCGATCTTGCGCAGGATACGCCGCATGATCTTGCCCGAACGGGTTTTCGGCAGGCCGGGGGCCCATTGGATCAGGTCCGGCGTGGCGATGGGGCCGATCTCCTTGCGCACGAACTGGATGAGCTCCTTGCGCAGGTCTTCGGTGGCCTCCACACCCACCTTCAGGGTGACATAGGCGTAGATGCCCTGACCCTTGATGTCGTGGGGGTAACCGACCACGGCGGCTTCGGCGGTGGCCTCATGTTCGACAAGCGCGCTCTCCACTTCGGCGGTGCCCATCCGGTGACCGGAGACGTTGATCACGTCATCGACCCGGCCGGTGATCCAGTAGTAACCGTCCTCGTCGCGGCGACAGCCGTCGCCCGTGAAATAGGTTCCCGGATATGTTTTGAAGTAGGTGTCGATGAAGCGCTGATGGTCGCCATAAACGGTACGCATCTGGCCCGGCCAGGAATCGGTGATGCAGAGATTGCCCTCGGTGGCGCCCTCCAGGGTTTTGCCCTCTGCGTCCACGATGATCGGTTTGATCCCGAAAAACGGACGTGTCGCTGAACCGGGCTTGAGCATCGTCGCACCGGGCAGCGGGGTGATCAGGATGCCGCCGGTCTCGGTCTGCCACCAGGTGTCCACGATGGGGCAGCGGTCCTCGCCGACGACCTGATGATACCAGTGCCAGGCCTCCGGGTTGATCGGCTCGCCCACCGTGCCCAGGAGACGGATCGACTCCCGCGAGGTTTTCTTCACCGGCTCATCGCCTTCGCGCATCAGGGCGCGGATGGCGGTCGGCGCGGTGTAGTAGATATTGACCTGGTGCTTATCGCAGACCTTCCAGTGACGCGAGGCGGTCGGATAGTTCGGCAGGCCTTCGAAGATCAGTGTCGTCGCGCCGTTGGCCAGCGGGCCATAGACGATATAGCTGTGGCCGGTGATCCAGCCACAATCCGCGGTGCACCAGTAGATGTCACCGTCGTGATAATCGAAGACGTACTGATGGGTCATGGAGGCATAGACCATGTAGCCGCCGGTGGTGTGCAGAACCCCCTTGGGCTTACCCGTCGAACCTGAGGTGTAGAGGATGAACAGCGGGTCTTCCGCGTTCATCGGTTCCGCCGGACATTCCCCCGGCTGGTCCTCGGTGAGGTCGTGATACCAGACGTCGCGATCTTTGTTCCATTCGATCTCGGCTCCGGTCCGTTTGACCACTACGCAGGTCTTGACGTCGGGGCACTGTGCGAGCGCCTCATCGACATTGGCCTTCAGCGGGATTGTCTTGCCGCCCCGCAGGCCTTCATCGGAGGTGATCACAAAGGTGGATTCGCAATCCTGAATCCGGCCGGCAATCGAGTCCGGCGAGAAGCCGCCGAAGACAACCGAATGGACCGCGCCGATGCGCGCGCAGGCGAGCATGGCGACAGCGATTTCGGGGATCATCGGCAGATAGATTGTGACCCTGTCGCCCTTGGCGACGCCGAGTTCCTTCATCCCGTTGGCGAGCTTGCAGACCCGTGTGTACAGATCCTTGTAGGTGATGGTTGCGTCATCCGCGGGGTCGTCGCCCTCCCAGATGATGGCGGTCTGATCGCCGCGCTTGGCGAGATGCCGGTCGAGGCAGTTCACTGAGGCGTTGAGGACACCGTCCTCGTACCATTTCACATGCAGATTGGCGGCATCGTAGGAGACGTTCTTGACCCTCGAGTAGGGCTCGATCCAGTCGATGCGCTTGCCGTGTTCGCCCCAGAATGCCTCCGGGTCCGAAATCGACTTCTCGTACATCTCCTGATATTTCACCTCGTCCACCCAGGCGCGTTTCGCCCACTCGTCCGGCACAGGAAATTCTTCACGGAACATGGCCCCAGCCCTCCCCTTTGATCACGTTTGCCAGCTTCTCTTGCAGAGCCGGATTTGTTGGGCGGCATTATCGGGAAATCGGCGGGGGCACACAACTGGTCCAAAGGACTCAGATGTTGTCTAGGCCCCGAACAGCACCATCCCGTCGTCATCGACCGTCACCGGAAACTTGGTGAGGGATTTGCCCACGCATGGCCCCTTGGTGCAGTAGCCGTCTTCCTTGCGGAACTTCGCCCCATGGGTGGAGCACTGGATCAGTTCCCGTTCGATGTCCAGAAAGGTGTCGGGCTTCATATCCAGCGTGATGCCCTGATGCGGGCACATGTTCATGTAGCACTGCACGGTGCCTTCGTCTGGGATCAGGAAGACCGGCAGCACCGCGTCAGGCCTGTCCTGGTAGATGCCGCGCAGTACGAAGCCTTTGCCGGCCTCGCCCACCTCGTCGATATGGCACAGCACGCGGCGATTGCCGCGCATCTCGGGGGTCTCGGTATCGGGCTCAGTGGTCACGGATCAATGCTCCTCTCCGTCAGCCAATACCAGATCGTCCGTGCTCCGAAAACCGCTGAAGCGGGAGTGGTGGTGTCAGATCACGCTTTGGAAAATGAGTCCTGTCGCGATCGCACCTGTGACGCCCAGCGCGAGGTAAACGGCAAACACCTGACGGCGGACGAGTGACCAGACAGCCGCCATGGCGGGGATGGAACTCACCGCACCGGCAACCATGAAGGACATCGCAGCCCCTGCGCTCATGCCCTGCTCCATCAATCCTGCGAGCAGCGGCGGCGCCACATAACTGTTGAGGTAAGCAGGCATACCGACAAGAGCCGCGATGGCTATGGATTCGATGCCGTCACCCCCCACGACGCTGGCGATGAGGTTGGCCGGGACATAGGTCACCAGCAACGCCTCGAGCACATAGGCCAGAGCGAGCCACTTCACGAGGAAAAACGTGTTCTCGCGCGCCTGGCTGGCAAAGGTTGCCCGTCGTTCACGTTCGGCCCAGAACCGCCAGACAGGCCTGCCCGAGAAGGGCGAGGGGCCGCAGCCACAGGCCGATCCGCCGAAAGCGCGCAGTGGCGAGGAAAAGGCGCCGCGGGCGATCAGGAATTTGACGGCAAACCCGCCAAACAGACCCAGCGCCACTGCGCTGACCATCTTGCCGATCGCAAAGGGCCAGCCGAGCGCCGCTGCCGTGATCAGCAGGGTCGGGGGATCGATCAGGGGCGCGGCCAGCCAGAACGCCATGACCGCCGACAGGGGTGCCCCAAGAGCCAGAAGCCCTGCGATGAAAGCGATGACTTCACAAGAACAGAACGGCGCAAGCCCGCCAAACAACGCGGCGAGAACAATCATCCGGCTTTCACGGCCCTTGAATGCTTCGGCGATCATCGCTTCTGCGCCTGCGGCCTTCAGATAGGCGATGGTGGCCACTGCGAAGGCGATGAAGGGCAGCGTCCCGGCGAAGGCTGTGACAGCAAAGCTTGTCACAGCAAGGAGGTTGTCTGGATCGAGCACTGCGATGAGAAGCGGCACGACAACCACCACCGTCCAGGGGGACCGCAATCGCGCGCGCCAAGCGGTGTTTGTGTTCGTGTTGAGTTGAACGGTCTCAACCATCATTGGCCACCTTCGGAGCGACATCGGCGCAACACTCGCCGAGGATAAAACCTGCGAGTTCTTCCAGTGTGTCGAAGTCGGCCCGGCTTATGACGACGCGACCCAGGCGTTCCTGTTCGACAAGTCCGGCTGCGGCCATGAACTTCAGGTGGTGGGCAAGGGTTGAGGGTGGAATACCCGTTCGATCTTGTATGTCACCCACAGACAGGCCCTCGCTCCCGGCGCGAACCAGCGTCCGCAGGACCGTCAGTCGTGCTTCCGATCCCATCGCCGCAAATCCTTGTGCTGCGGTTTCCCAGTTCATGGCCACCTCCTATGATTCGAAATAACTAGATATATAGTTATTTAAAGACAAGCACCGCATTGCGGTAGTCGTCGAAGTTTCACAGCTGCGGTGGCGCGTCAGGCCTTCACGCCCGCCATGCGGCAGACTTCTTTCCACTCGGCGGCCGAGACCGGCTGCACCGACAAGCGCGAGTTGTTGACCAGCACCATATCTTCAAGCTTCGGGTTGGCCTTGCAGTCGGCCAGGCTCACCGGTGTCCCGACGGGGCAAACCGTCTTGATATCAACCATGCCGAAGCGGCCGGACTCATCCGTGTGATCGGGATAGTGCTCGCGCACCACCTCAACGATCCCGACGATCTTCTTCTCGTTAACCGAGTGATAGAAGAAGCCCTTATCGCCGACCTTCATGGCCTTCATATTGTTGTTGGCCTGGTGGTTCCGCACGCCGTCCCAGTGCTCGACATCCTTCCTGACCTGATCGTCCCATGACCAGGTGCCGGGTTCGGTTTTGAACAGCCAATATGCCATGCCGGTGTTCTCGGTTCGCTTGCGGTGGTTCAGATATACGGCGGCCGATCGGGAAATCCAATCGGCACTGTGGACATGCAACCTGCGACGCCCGGGACCATCCGGCATCTCAACCTTCCGGGCGCAACGGGCGCGCCAGCACGGCTGCGATGGTGTCGTCGATACCGGCCTGGTCGTGAAGGATCGCGTTCACCGCGGCGCAGATCGGCATGTCCACGCCAAGCTCTGTTGCGCGTGTGAGCACGGCGGGTGTGGTGGTCACGCCTTCGGCCACGGTTTTCCGGCCGGCCATGGCGTCGTCGAAAGACGTCCCCCCGCCCAGTTTCGCACCCAGCGCATAGTTTCGCGAAGCGGTGGAGGTACAGGTCAGAGTCAGATCGCCCAGTCCGGACAGGCCCATGAGTGTGCGCGGATCGGCGTCCAGCGTCGCTGCAAACCGGGCAATCTCGGCCAGTCCGCGCGCGATGACGGCGGCACGGGCATTCTGGCCCAGGCCGCGTCCGTCCACGACACCGCAGGCAATCGCGATGACATTCTTGATGGCGCCGCCGACCTCGGCGCCGACCACATCGCTGGCGGTGTAGGGCCGGAACGACGGCGTGCCCAGCGCGTCGGCAAGCTGACTGGCTATGTCGTCGTCCCGGCAGGCCAGGGTTACGGCTGTCGGCAGGCCTTTCGCCACTTCTGCGGCAAAGGTCGGGCCGGACAGAACGGCGAGCCTCGCGCCCGGCGCGGCGGTCTCGGCGACCTCGTTCATCAAGCGGCCGGTGTCGAGTTCGATTCCTTTTGAACAAATGACCACCGGTGCGTTCGCGGCCAGCCTGGGTGCCAGGCCGTCCAGCGTGGCGCGCAGGAATTGCGCCGGGGTGACCATGAGAATGGCATCGGCGGTCTCCGCGGCTTCGGTGAGATCGGTGGTCGCGCGAATGGCGGGATCGAGCGCGACCCCCGGCAGAAACACCTCGTTCTCGTGGCGGGTGTTGATGGCATCGGCGGTTGCGGCTTCGTGGGCATGGAGCAGGACGTCGCGGCCCGCGCGCCGCGCGACGGTGGCGAGCGCCGTCCCCCAGGCCCCGGCGCCAATCACGGTGATGCGTTGAAGAGATGGCGTCATGATCAGCTCAGATTGATGGCGATGGAAATGCGCGTGCCCGCGCCCGTATAGGGACGCACCGCATGGGACACCCAGGACAGGAACATCATCACGGTTCCGGCCACGGGGTTGATCATCTCGCTCGCACCCATGGACGCACCGCCGGGCACGGCGGGCACGATCTCGGGCCGGTACATGGCCGGGGCGACCCCGCGCGGGTCCTGAATTTCGAACTCCCCGCCCAGCGACGGGTCTTCGGCGGCACCGCCGTCATCTACGTAATAGACCGCCGACCACATGCAGCCCGGATGGGTGTGGAACTCGTTCCCATGGCCGTTCCGGTTGATGTTCGCCCAGGCATTCATGCGCCAGTCCTGCGGCGCCGGTTTGCCGGTCCGATCGGCGGTAAACTTGTCCGCGAGTTGTCTCGCGAATGACAACAGGAATGTCGCTTCCTCGCCACCCCACTCCGGCAGGTCCCAGGAGGATTGCCAGCCACCCAGATTCGAGTGCGCCGTGGAGGGATGGGTCTCGGCGCGCTCAAGAATGGTCCGGCGCAATGCCGTGTTGACAGCCTCGGCATTGGGCAGCGGCGCAAAGGCGACCGGCGTTGCGAAGAGCGGCTCGATCTGAATCTTGGTTTTCGGCGTGTCTGCGGGCGGCATGAGGTTCAACCGGGCTATCGGGGTCAGAAGCTACCTTATTCAGCGGCACTCAGTTCGGCCAGCGGCCAGCGGGGCCGTGGCCGAAAGTCCATGGGTGAGGTGATGCCCGCGCGCAGGCGTTCGAGCCCGGCCCAGGCGACCATGGCGGCGTTGTCGGTGCACAGGGCCGGCGGCGGCACGACTAGCGCGACGCCGCGCGCGACGCAGATCGTCTCGAGAGTTTCGCGCAGAGCGAGGTTGGCTGCGACACCCCCGGCTGCAACCAGCGCGGGCGGGTCCCCGTCATGGGCTTGCGCAAACAGATCGAACGCATTCCGGCACCGGTCGGCGACTGTGTCACAGACCGCGGCCTGAAATCCGGCGGCCAGATCGTGAATATCCTGACGCGGCGCGGGGTCGTCGAGCTTCAGGGCAGCCTGACGCACCGCGGTTTTCAGGCCCGAAAACGAAAAGTCACAGCCCTCACGCCCCTTCAGCGGGCGCGGCAGGGAAAACCGTTTCGGGTCGCCATGTGCGGCTGCTTCCTGCACGGCGGGGCCGCCGGGGAAGCCCAGCCCGAGCAGCTTCGCGGTCTTGTCGAAGGCTTCGCCAATGGCGTCGTCGATGGTGGTGCCCAGCAGGGTGTATTGCCCGAGGGCTTCAACCGCCAGCAGCTGGCAGTGACCGCCGGAGACCAGCAGCAAGAGATAGGGAAAGGCCAAGTCGTTTGTCAGGCGCACGGTCAGGGCATGTGCCTCCAGATGGTTGACCGCGACGAAGGGCAGTCCGCGTGCTGAGGCGATGGCCTTGCCGGTGATGGTGCCCACATGGACCCCGCCGATCAGCCCCGGTCCCGCCGTGGCGGCAATACCGTCGATCTCCGCGAGGTCGAGACCTGCCTCGTCCAGCGCGCGCGCCACGATGGCATCGAGATGTTTGAGATGCGCGCGGGCGGCGATTTCGGGCACCACGCCGCCAAAGGCGCGATGATCGTCCAGCTGGCTCAGGACCACATTCGAGACGATCTTGCCCGCGCCGGTGTCGTCGTCACGGACGATGGCGGCAGCGGTCTCATCGCAACTGGTTTCGATGCCGAGAACAATCATGCTGCCGATATAGCGCAAAATGCATGCGCGGGTCTGCAAAACGGATTTTGCCTTTCCGGCGGGTTCGGCTAAGAGGTGAGCATGATCGGTTCCTCTCTCCGCATCGGGACGCGCGGCAGTCCGCTCGCGCTGGCCCAGGCCATGACGGTGCGCGATCTGCTGGCCGCCGCCCATCCGGAAGCGCCGGCGGCCGACATTGTGGTGATTCAGACCGCCGGTGACATCATCACCGACCGGCCTCTGGCGGATGCGGGCGGCAAGGGCCTTTTCACCAAGGAAATCGACCGGGCGCTCCTCGCAGGGGAGGTCGATATCGCGGTGCACTCGGCCAAGGACGTGGAAACCTGGTTGCCCGAGGGCATCACGATTGCCGCCACACTGAAGCGGGAAGACCCGCGTGATGCGCTGATCGGCGCCGACTCGATCGCCGCTTTGCCCGAGGGTGCGCGTGTCGGCACGGCATCCCAGCGGCGTCAGGCGCAGTTGCTGGCGCACCGCCCGGACCTCGACGTCATTCTGTTCCGGGGAAATGTACAAACCCGATTGCGCAAACTCGAGGCCGGCGAAGCGGATGCAACGCTTCTGGCACTGGCCGGGCTGAACCGGCTGGGGCGCGCTGATGTCGCCGATACGATCCTGGAGCCCGAGGAGATGTTGCCCGCGGCCGGGCAGGGTGTGATCGCCATTGCCTGCCTGACCGGGGACCGCGCCACGGCGCAGGCGCTTGTGCCCCTGAACGATCCGGATACTCTGGCCTGCCTGCAGGCCGAACGGGCCATGCTCGATGCCCTGGATGGCACCTGCCGCACGCCGATCGGCGGTCTCGCCCGGATCCGGGACGATCAGATCCTGCTGCAGGGACTCGTCGCATGGCCGGACGGTTCGACGCTTGTTCGCCATCAGATGACCGGCCCGTCCGGGGATCCGGTTGCGCTTGGAAAGGCTGTCGGAACGCATCTGCGGACGCAGATCGGCCCGGAGTTCTTCGACCAGCTCGACTGATATGCGCGTTCTGGTGACACGCCCCCGGCCCGATGCCGATACGACGGCGGCCTTGCTGCGCGCGCGGGGCCACGTGCCGCTGGTTGTGCCGCTCCTCGAAATTGTCCTGCTGGCGCCCGGCCAGCCGTTCGGGATCCGGGACGTACAGGCGTTTCTGGTCACCAGCGCCAACGGTGCCCGGGTCCTGGCTGCGGCGACCCCGGCGCGATCCGTCAGGGTGTTCGCTGTAGGGGCGGCGAGCGCGGAAACGGCGCGTGCGGTGGGGTTTGACCATGTGGAAAGCGCCGACGGGGATGTCGAGACACTCGCTGCGCTCGTGACGGCGCGTCTAGTTCCGTCCGGTGGACGGCTAATTCACGCCGCCGGGTCGGTCAGCGCCGGTGATCTGGGCGGAACCCTCGAAAAAGCGGGGTTCGATGTGGAGAAAAAGGCGCTGTACCGTGCCGAGACGCCGGAGGTGCTTCCGGCAGCGCTAGAGAGCCTTCTGCGCGACGGCGGCATCGATGCCGCGCTTTTCTACTCTCCGCGCACGGCACGTACGTTTGCGGATCTCGTGAATCGCGCCGGTCTGGTCGAAAAACTTGCAGATATAGACGCTTTTTGCCTGTCCCGGGCGGTTGCAGATGGCCTTGAATCACTGCCGTTTTCGGACGTACAGGTTTCGTACACCCCGGAACAGGCGCAATTGCTGGAACTTCTGGGCTGACCCCTTGATTGTCCGGCGAATAGCTGCGTATGTACGTGTGTACGCTGTTTGAACGGGTTGGGAGTGCATCATGTCGGTCAAAGCAGATCAGTCGGCAGGCCCGATTATCGAGGCCTTTGGCGGAATTCGGCCAATGGCGGCCAAGCTCGGGGCGCCGGTCAGTACCGTTCAGGGCTGGAAGCAGCGCGGCACCATTCCCGCCGGACGTATGGCCGAAATACGCAACGTTGCCGCGCAGCACGACATCACGCTGCCCCCACCCGGTGAAAACACACCGGACGAGAACGGCGCTGACAGACCGGTTGCCACACCGGCTGCCACGACGGGTGACACAGTGGGACACGACGATTCGCCGTCCCGATCCGGTGTGACGGCTGCGAGCCCTGCCATCTCGTCATCGTCCGGGCAGAAGACCGAACCGCGCACGGACGGACGATCGGCTGGCGGTCTCGCGACCGGCCTTTCGGTTCTGGCCCTGCTTGTGGCGCTGGGTGGTGCCGGCTGGGTCTGGTGGACCACGGAAGGTCCCGGAGTGGACGGTGTTGAGAATTCACGCCTTTCCGCATTGGAAGGCCGGGTGGCGCGGCTCGCCGAGGGTACGGCATCCGATCCGGGAAAGGCGGTCCGAGAAGCGCTTGCCGGGCAGATCGAAAGCCTGCGCGGCGAACTCGAGACGTTTTCGGCACCTGATCTCGACAGTGTGGTCGATCCCCTGCGTGCCGAACTCGCCGAACTCGCCGGCCAGGTCCGGCAGATCGGAACCGGGAGCGACGGCGCGGGAGGTCCGGCCCTGGCCCAACGCCTGGATGAACTGGCGGCCGAGCTTCAAACCATTGCCGACCAGGCCACGCAAAATGCGGAGAAGATTTCCGGTGGTCTGGCGGATCTGACGAGCCGCCTCGACATGCTGGAGGCGCGCGAGGACGCCCTGAAAGAGCAGTTCACCGGATTTGCGCGCGAGGACGCGCAGGATGAAGCCGCAGCGCTGGCGGCGATCCGCATCTCGCTGCTCGCCAACCGACTGCGCACCGCGTCCGAACGGGGTGTCCCCTATGCTGACGTGCTGACCGCGTTGGAGGGTATCGCCAAGGATGAACCCGTGCTCTCGGGTCTGGTTGTCCGGCTGGCACCCCATGCCGATTCAGGCGTCGCGACCCTCGACGCTTTGCAGTTCGCTTTTCCCGAAACCACGGTTGCCATTCTCGACAACGCACCTGCCGATGCCGAGAACGATATTGTCGATGAAATTTTCGACCGCGCGCGCCGGGTCGTGCGGGTCCGGCGGGTGGGCACCGACCTTCCCGCGGATTCGGTCGATGGCCGGATCGCGCGCGCCGAGCGCCGCTTGAATGCAGGTGACGTGGCCGGCGCGGTGACGGTGTTGGAAGAATTCGAAGGCCCGGCACGTGCAGCTGCCGAACCGTGGCTCGAACGCGCGCGCGCGTATGCCGATCTGCAGGCAGCCCTGCAGACCCTCGATGACCATGTGCTCACGCGCCTGGCCGGTGCGGGTGGTGCCCAGTGATGCGCACGCTGATCTACATCGCCGAAGTTGCCGTCGTTATCGCGCTGGCGGTCTGGCTCGCCGACCGGCCCGGCACGGTCCTGATCGAATGGCAGGGATACCGGATCGACACATCCGTGGGCATTCTGGCCCTCTGCGCCTTTCTCTTCGCCGTTCTGGTTGCCGCGATTTACGCGACCTGGAAGTGGCTGCGCCGCCGCCCGCGCGAATGGTCCTGGCGACGAAAGCTGAACCGGCAGGAAACCGGGCTGCAGGCACTTTCAGACGGCCTCGTGGCGATTGCGGCCGGAGATGCCGACAATGCCCGCAAGCAAACCCGCAAGGCCGGCAGCATGCTCGACCACGCACCCATAACATTGCTGCTGGAAGCGCAAACGGCGCAGATTGCCGGGGACGATGCGGCCGCCCGGCTCATCTTTGAAAAGATGCTCAAGACGCCCGAGACCGAGTTCCTGGGTCTGCGCGGACTGATTGCCGATGCCCTGCGCGAGAATGACGATGCCCGGGCGCTGGCCTATGCGCGCCGCGCCTATGCCCTGAAACCGCGCACGCCCTGGGTGCTCGACACCATGATTTCGCTGCACAGCCGCGCCGGAGACTGGCGCGAGGCGCAAAGGCTCGTGGAAGAATCGCAAAAGGGCAAACGGGCCAAAGGGTCGGCCGGCAATCACCAGCAGGCGGTCTTGCTGACCGAGCGTGCCCGCACGGCCCGTGCTTCGGGACAGCTGGCCGATGCCTTTGCGCAGGCGCGCAAGGCCAATGATCTGGATGCCGAACTAGTGCCCGCGGCTGAACTTCTGGCGCGGCTGGTGGCTGAAGACGGGCGCGCCCGTCGGGCCCGCAAGGTTCTTGAACGCGCCTGGGCCCGCAAGCCCCATCCCGATCTGATGGACGCTTATCTGGAGATCGGCGTGGAAAGCGATGCGCCGCTGGATCGTTACAAGGCGGTCGAGGCGATGGTGAAAACCATACGGACCCATCCGGAAAGCCGGCTGGCCCTGGCCGAAGCGGCCCTGAACGCGAAGCTCTGGGGCGAGGCCCGGGCACAGCTGCAGGCGCTGGAAACCGAGCGGCCGACCCTTCGGGTGTTCCAGCTTCGCGCGCGCCTGGCCGAGGAAGATAACGAGGACACGTCGTCGCCTGAGACCTGGCTCGAACGCGCGGCTGCCGCGGATGCGGATTCTCAATGGGTGTGCGGGGATTGCGGGACCGTCGCGGATGAGTGGATGGCGGTGTGCGGCAATTGCGGTGGTTTTGCCACCCTCGAATGGAATCAGCCACCCCGCGTGCATCGCGCAATGGTCGCTCCGACCGCCGTGTCTCCCGAGCCGACCCAGCCGGAAGCGGGTGTTGAGCGCGATACGCTTCCTCCAGGCGGGGACAATACCTGACGGCAGAACGCCGGAGTGCTGCGCTAACCAATTGTTTACCGTGCCGGGGTCCAATGCGGG
>JAYQBG010000037.1:11339-19708 GCA_038137215.1 Alphaproteobacteria bacterium | reverse complement strand
CGACAGTCGCATCCGGCGCCTTGATGGTGGCACCGTCCCGGGCGACCCCGGCGATCCGGTTCCCCTTCACAAGCACCTCGCCCGAAAAAGCGGCGGCGGCGGTGCCGTCGATCACCCGTATATTGGTAAAAAGGGTTTCTGCCATGGCCTGTGTCCTTCCGAGATCAAGCGCCTGCATTGAACGTGGCCGCGTGTGAGACTGTCAACCGACGCGGTTTGGAGTGACACACGCCCGCAGGATATAACTTGGATGTCATCACGCAGGCTTTGGGACATGTCAAACCAGTTAAACTATTCCGGTATCTGGCCTGTTGCTCCGACCGCCTTCAGCGACGATGGGACGCTCGACCTCGAGGGTATGGCCCGCATTCTCGATTGCATGATCGATCAGGGTGTGGACGGGATCTGTATTCTTGCCAATTTCTCCGAGCAGTTTCTGCTCTCCGATGCGGAACGCGACACCCTGACCCGCCTCTGTCTGGAGCATGTGGATGGTCGCGTCCCGGTCATCGTCACCTGCAGTCATTTTGCGACGGATATTGTTGTCGCCCGGGCCAGGCAGGCCGCCGAACTGGGTGCGGCCATGATCATGCTGATGCCCCCCTATCACGGCGCGCTGATCCGCGGCACACCGGACCAGACCTTCGCGCAGTTCGAGGCGGCCGGACAGGCGGGTATTCCCATCATGGTGCAGGATGCACCGCTTTCGGGTGTCGAGTTGCCGGTCGACCTGCTGGTCCGCATGGCGCAGGAGATCGAACAGGTCAAGTGCTTCAAGATTGAATCCGTCCAGGCCGCCAACAAGTTGCGCGCCCTTCTCGCGCAGGGCGGTGACGCCATCGAAGGGCCGTTCGACGGGGAAGAAGGCATCACGCTGCTGGCCGATCTCGATGCGGGTGCGACCGGCAGCATGACGTCAGCCATGATTCCGGACGTGATCCGGCCGGCCATCGTCGCGCATCTGGCGGGAGACCGCGCAACGGCACAAAGCGTCTATGAACGTGTTCTGCCGGCGATCAACCACGAGAACCGCTTGTGCGGCTTCCGGGCCGCCAAGGCCGTGCTCAAACAGGGCGGCGTCATCCGATCGGATTTCTGCCGACACCCGATCGCACCATTGGCACCGGATGTAAGAGCAACACTGCTAGGACTTGTACGTGAACTGGACCCTGTCGCCCTGAACTGGGGTCGGTAGGCGGTGGCGAACAGCCCGACATTCGCCATCGCAGACATCGAAGATGTCGGGACCATAGTCGCATGGGCCGCCCGGGAGGGCTAGAACCCGGGCCGCCAGGACGCAGCTTGTTTCCAGGCTGCCGACCCGAACGGGTTCTGGGTCGCCCGGCTCGATGGCGATGTTGCCGCGTGCATGTCGCTGGTAACCTACGCACCGGAGTTTGCCTTTCTGGGTTTCTACATCACCCGCCCGGATCTGCGCGGCCATGGGATCTGATACGCACTCTGGCAGCACGTTCTGGCGACCTCCCGGGTACAGACCATCGGGCTCGGCGGGGCGCCCGATCAGCAGGACAATTACCGCAAATCCGGGTTCGTCTTGGCCCACCGGAACATTCGCTTCGGCGGGGTCCTTCCCGAAGACGGGGTGCGGGATACAGGGATCGTTCCCATCGAACCGTCCGATACGGACGCGCTCTCGGATTACGACCGGACATGCTTTCCGGCCCCGCGGCGACGGTTCCTGGAGAGCTGGCTGAGCACCGATGGACATGTCGGGTTGATGGTCCGCGAAGGTAGCAACATCAACGGCTATGGCGTGATCCGCCCCTGTGTCGACGGCCACAAGATCGGGCCTCTCTTTGCCGAGACCACCGATATTGCTGAATCTCTGCTCCGGGAACTCGCCCGTCATGCCGTCGGTGGAATGATCTTTATCGACCCGCCGGAACCAAACACCGACGCGGTCGAATTATGCGGCCGCCTTGGGCTGAAACCGGTCTTTGAAACGGCGCGGATATACCGCGGCACTGCGCCCGAACTGCCGCTTTTCCGCACTTTCGGCATAAGCACTTTTGAACTTGGCTAAAACCGGCTGGGAAATGCCGCTGAGGTTCTGGACTTGGGTGTATCGCCCTAGTACTTTCGCCGCACATTCATCGGAGCGGTGACCATCGCGCATGAATGCCGACCACACTGGTGAAACGGCCTTCAAAATGGTGGACATCAGTGCTCCGGGCGACCCATGATCGGGTCAACGAAAACAGAACAAACTTCGGCCACAGGGGAAATATTCATGGCGAAACAGAGTAAAGTCATCATCTCGTGCGCGGTTACCGGCGCGATTCACACACCGACCATGTCGGACCATCTGCCGATCACGCCGGACGAGATCGCCCAGTCCTCGATCGAGGCCGCTGAAGCCGGTGCCTCGATCATCCATCTTCATGCCCGTGACCCCGAGAACGGCAAGCCGACGCCCGATCCGGACGTCTTCATGGAGTTCCTGCCTCGCATCAAGCAGAACACCGATGCGGTCGTGAACATCACCACCGGCGGTGGCCTGGGCATGACCGTCGATGAGCGCATTGCCGCCGCCGTGCGCGCCGAGCCGGAAGTGACCTCTTTCAACATGGGTTCGATGAACTTCGGCATCTTCGGTCTCGCCAATCGCTACGACACCTGGAAGCACGACTGGGAGAAGCCCTATCTGGAGATGACCGACGACTTCATCTTCACCAACACCTTCAAGCAGATGGAATACATCATCACAGAACTGCACGATAAGCGTGGTGTGAAGTTCGAGCATGAGTGCTACGACGTGAGCCATCTCTACAACACGGCCTACTGGTACAATCAGGGCCGCCTGAAGGGCCCGATCTTCCTGCAGTTCATCTTCGGAATCATGGGCGGCATCGGTGCCGAACTTGAGCATCTGGTGCACATGAAGGAAACCGCCGACAAGCTGTTCGGGGACGACTATGTCTTCTCCGTGCTTGGTGCCGGTCGTCATCAGATGAACTTCGTCACCCAGTCCGCCCTGCTCGGCGGCAGCGTGCGTGTCGGCCTCGAAGATTCGCTCTATATCGGCAAAGGCAAGCTGGCCGAGTCCAACGCGCAGCAGGTCGCCAAGATCCGCCGGATCGTGGAAGACCTTTCGCTGGAAGTTGCCACGCCCGACGAAGCCCGCGAGATCCTCGATCTCAAGGGCGGCGACATGGTGAAGTTCTAGCTTCAGCAGAAACGCAACGAAGACCAAATTAAAAAAAAACGCCGCGCGGTTCCGATCGCGCGGCGTTTTCGTCTCCAGATCAATTCACACCGGGAGGAACGGATGTCCACCAATCCAATCGACGGGTTCACCGTCAGCAAGGAAGACTTCAAATTCATCGGCGAAGGCCTTCAGCGGCCCGAGTGTATTCTCGCCGAGAAGAACGGCGATCTCTGGTCGGCCGATGCCCGCGGCGGCGTGGTCCGGATCAAGCCGGACGGCAGCCAGCAGATCATCACCCAGTCGCACGACGCCGATGCGTTCGAATCTTCTTCGGACGACGCCAACAAGTTCGTGGACGGCACGCTGCCCAACGGTCTCGCCTTTGCTGACAACGGCGACATCCTGATCTCCAACTTCGGCACGGACTGCCTGGAACGCATGACCCGCACCGGCGAAACCGAGGTCATGTTCGACACGGTCGATGGCGAACCCATCGGCAAGGTCAACTTCGTGGCCCGCGACAGCAAGAACCGTATCTGGATCACGGTCTCGACCATGCTCCATGACTGGCCCAAGGCCATCAGCCCGAACATTATCGATGGCCGCATTCTGCTCTATGAAGAGGGTGTCGGTGTGCGCATCGTTGCCGACGACGTTCACTTTTCCAACGAGTGCAAACTCGATGCGAACGAGGAATGGCTCTATGTCGTCCAGACCTGCGGCCGCAACATTGCTCGTTACAAGATCGGTGATGACGGCAGCCTGTCGGGCAAGGAAATCTACGGCCCCACGGATCACGGACGCCTGATCGACGGCGTCGCCTTCGATGCCCACGGCAATCTCTGGGGCACCCATGTGATGAATGACGGGATCTTCGCCATCAAGCCGGATGGTGACCTCCACATCATCTTCGATGATTCGAACCCGGCTGAAGTGAAGCGCATGGACGATGCCTTCCAGAAGGAAGAGGTCACGGCGGAGCTGCTGATGGAAATGGGCGGAGAAATCGCCACCTGGTGCGCCTCGGTCACCTTCGGCGGCCCGGACCTGAAGACGGTCTATGTCGGCTCGCTGCGCGCGACCAATATTCCCTACTTCACCTCACCGGTGGCCGGCCTGCCGATGGTCCACTGGAACGAGAGTTTCTAGCCCCGAAAAACGACAACTGCCTCATGCTGAGCCTGACGAAGCATAAGTTGGAGACGCCTCGCCCTTCGACAAGCTCAGGGTGAGTCGTTTCTGTCTTCAGCTGAAAGAATTCAACCCGTCCAGTCGCTGGTGAACTCGCCGGCGTCGGGGCGTTCCTTGACGGGCGTGGGCTCGACCGGAGAGCCGATATAGATAAATCCCAGAAGCTCGTCTTCACGATCGCAGCCGAAGGCCGCGCGTACCTTGCCGGCTTGGGCATTCGGCCCGGTCAGAATGATCGCGCCATAGCCCATAGCCTGGGCGGCAATCACCACATGTTCCATGGCCGCAGCAGCGGTGACGATCTGTTCGACCACCGGCACCTTGGGCGCACGGGAGGGATCGACCTTCGCACAGACCGTGATGATCACCGGCGCGCGTAAGGGACGACCCTTGGCCTTCTCGATGGCGCTGGTCGGTGCAAAGGGGTCGCGGTCCAACAGCACCTCGGCAAACAGATCGCCGAGCTTGTTGCGCGCCTCTCCTTCGACGATATGAAACCGCCAGGGCCGGACCGCGCCGTGATCGGGCGCGCTCATGGCGGCTTCGAGCATCTTCTCGATGTCCTCGCGTGGCAGCACACGATCGCTGAACAGTCGTGGCGGCATCGACGCACGGTTGATTAGCGCATCGAGTACAGGAGATGTGGTGATTGCGTCAGCTTCGGCCATATCGGGACACTATCCATTTTTCGTTGTCCCTGAGAGGTATGGCATGAATCACGCCGGGACAAGAGGCAGTCGTGTTTAACGTCCTCCGGTCACAACGGAATCGACCGGAATTGCAATTCCCGTACTCTCTCCTGACCGCGGACGCCGGGTCGCGATATGCACACCGAGCACCACGAGTTCATCACCGGAAATGCCCAATATCGGCGAACCGCTATCGCCGCTGACCGCATCGCATTTGTGCAGCAACAGCCGGTCCGCGCGCGGCCGGTCATCGACCTCGCACCCCTCATCGAGGGTCAGAATATGCGGCTTGTCGCGGCTATAGCCAGCCTGCAGATATTCGCGCACCTGAGTTCCGGACCGGCCGAGCGGCAGAATTCCCGTGATTTCATCGATCGGTTCTGCCAACCGCAAAATGGCCCAGTCAAGGGCCCGAAATCGCGCACCGTCTTCCGGCGTGATAGCCGGATCGGCAAGGCGGTAATCGACCACCTCTCCATGGGCGATGAATTCCCCACGTCTGTAACCAGCCAGGAAATTCAGAGCATCTGGCCCCAGCCATCGGCGTGTCCGCTTGTTCCACAAACAATGAGCTGCCGTGAGGACCTCCTGCCGGCCGATCACGGTCCCGGTACAAAATCCCCCGAGGCGTGAATTCACTCGCCCTATGGCGCTCCGCGGATAGTCACTGGAGTCGATAATCCGCCGGTTGTCTTCGCCCTTGATACCGGGAAACAGCCGCTTCTTCAGCGCCTCCAGATCTGCGTCCTGAGCCTGGGCCTGGACGACCGCCCCGAGGAACAGGAACGCGACAATGGCAAGGCATACGCGCAGCACGATCAGTCTTCGACGGTGAAAGCCACCTCACCTATTCCCGCAAAACGCGCCACCACGTCTTTGGCGGTGCCAAGCGGTTTGGGTGCGGCCGCTGCGCCCGTGGTGATGAAATCACCTGCCTTGATGGCGATACCACGCTCTCTGAAATGATTGACCGTCCAGGCAAGCGCCCAGGCTTCATCACAGCGGGCTTCAACGGGCATACCCTCGGAAACAACGGCACCGTCAAAGAGCAGCTCGATATCGAGAAGCTTCAGATCCCGATTCCGCCAATCGGGAATGTCGGCGCCCCAGACAAAGGCCAGCGCCGCACCGTTATCGGCAGCCAGATACGGGATGGGTTGACCCAGCGGATTCGCGAAACGCGGCACGGCGACCTCGATCGCAATAATCGCGCTCTGCACCGCGTCGAGAAGCTCTTCCTCACGATAGTCAGCATCCCGGACTGGAAGCGGGCTGCCCATGTGGAACGCCACTTCGGCTTCAATCAGCGCGCCTGTCCCGACATCGGCGCGCTTGAGGGACTGGCCGCTGGGGATCGTGAAATCGCGGAACATCACGCCCGCCATCGGACCGTCCGGCCCGGCTTTCTCCAGCATCGGCGGATTGGTGAACCCGGCCTTGTACCCGGCCGCCGGCAAACTAACCTTGGCGAGTAATTTTTCCTGAACCATCACAGCATCCGCTGCGTTGGCGGGTGCACATTCATCCGGCAACCCGTCAATCGTGGTACGGGCCTCGAACGCGTTGTGAATGATGTCGGCAGCCTGCTCGGCTTGTTCCGTCGTCAGTGGCATTTTTCTCTCCGTTCAGTAACCCGCTGTCAGATCGACAGCCCAAGGCTGCGGTTGTCCGGCGCGATCGCGTCGAACGGCTTCCGCCACTTGCGGGCCAACCGTATCAGGGCGCACCCGACGCGCCGTATGCGGCATGATCGTAACACGTCCATGGAGCCAGAGCGGGCTGCTCTCGGGCAGCGGCTCGGGTTTTGTTGCATCCAGCGTCGCCGCGGAAAGATGGCCACTGTCCAGCGCGGCGATCAGATCGTCATCCACCAGATGCGCGCCGCGCCCCAGATTGATGACAGCCGCGCCTTCCGGCAGATGCGCGAAATTCTCCGCGTTCAGAATTCCCTCGGTTTCCGGGGTCAGCGGCAAAAGGCAGACCAGGATATCGGTGCGCGACAGAAAGGACACCAGACCGGACGGCCCGGCATATATCGCGATGTCGACGTCCGTTTTTTCCGTCCGCGTCCAGGCCGCGACGTCGAAACCCAAAGAATGCAGCACCCGTGCCGGCGGCTCGGCCATGGTGCCGAAGCCCATGAAACCGACGCGCTGATCGCGCGGCAGCTTCTGGGGAATGACCTTCCAGATTTTCTGACGCTGCTGCGCCAGGTAATCCGGCATATGGCGGTGATGGCGCAGGACATGCAGCACCGTGTACTCCGTCATTGCCGGATCGCCTTCGGGCGGTCCGGTCCGGATGATCGGAACAGCGGGCATGTTCGGATGCGCGACCAGATGATCGACCCCGGCAAACATGGGCATCAGGAATTTGAGGTTCGGCAATTCGGGTAGATCGGCGAGGTCGAAGCGCCCGATCAGCAGATACTCGATCTCCGAAGTATTTCCCACATCCGGCCAGAGCCGAATCTCGAGATCGGGTATTTCCTCCAGGATACCGTCACGCCACTGTTCGAGCGTTCCCTGCACCGGCGGTGTCAGAAGCAAAGCCATGTTGGATTGTCCTTGCAGGTCGTCTAAGCGTGCGCTGCGCGATACCAGTCCATGATCTCTTCACCCGGCACGATCGCCACGTCCGAATGACCCAGGATGTAGTCGAGGATATCCTCGAAATACTTGATCCGGTGCGGGGCGCCGGTGAGATACATGTGCAGACTTATCGACATGACCCGTGCGGAGTCCTCGCTCTCCTGATAGAGCCGGTCGAACTGATCCTTGGAGCGTTTGAACATCTCGTCCGAGGAGTGTTGCTGCAGGGCCATCATGGTGATGTCGTTGGTTTCCACCGTATAGGGCACCGACAACATGGGACCTTCCGTCGTCTCGATCTCGACCGGCTGATCATCGAGCACCCAGTCGGCGACATATTCCACGCCCGCCCGGCGCAAATAGTCGATGGTCTGAAAGGTCTCGGTCAGGCCCGGGCTTTCCCAGCCGCGCACCTTCTTGCCGGAGAATTTTTCGATGGCCGCGACAGCCCGGTCGATCTGTTCCTGCTGATCGTCGTGCTTGTGCATCGGACCCTGCAGATAACCATGCCCCATGAACTCCCAGTCCAGCTCGAGCGCAGCCTCACCCTCCTCCCCAGGCTTGCGCAGCACCAGGACCTGGTAGAGCACGAACGCCGCCAGCAGGACGCCGGCATCGACACGGTCGAGCTGCCCATCGAGCAGAACGAGCAGGAGCAGGGCGAGGGAGCCGAGCAGCCACGCGAGCTCGCGCATGCTGAGCCGCTCCCCGAGGGTCGCGGGGAGCACG
>JAYQBG010000037.1:0-11329 GCA_038137215.1 Alphaproteobacteria bacterium | reverse complement strand
GCCTCGGCAATTCGGGGGTAGTTCTTACAGACACGGCCGTTGATCGCCATGGTCGGCTTGATCCCGCGATCGCGCAGGGCATCGCGAATGCGCCAGAACCCGACGCGCATGCCGTATTCATGCCACGACCAGTTCGGCAAATCGGGAAGAAGAGGCACGCCCATGGGAGGCGGCAGAACCGTGCGTGGCATCGGCCGGGAAATGTCCCAGTCCTCGACATTGGCGATGATCCAGACCGCCATGCGCTTGCCGTCCGGCAACTTCCAGGCCGGGCGGTCGACAATGGCGGAATACGGAAGTCGGTCCTTGAAAATCTGCATTTGTTCCCTCGGGTGTTAACTCCCGTTGATTATGCGGAAACATCCCAAGGAAAACCAGACGGGTAGACGCAGGAAACGTCGTCAGACATAGCCCAGTTCGAGCAGGATCAGACTGAGTTGCGGATAGGCGATCAACACCATCAGCACCAGGAACATGGTCACTGCAAACGGGAAAGCCCCGGCGAAAATATCCGCCAGCGTGACACTCGGATCGTTGATCGCGCTCTTGATCACGGAGCACGAAATCCCCAGTGGCGGGGTCAACAGACTGATCCCGGCTCCGACCACCGTGATGATGCCGAACCAGACTAGATCGACATTGAAGCTGTCGAGCACCACGAGAAAAATCGGCACTACAATCAGAATAATCGAAGCGGTCTCGATGATCGTTCCCAGCAAAACCATCAGCAGCACATAGATGATCATCAGTTGGGTCAGGGTCAGATCGAAACTGGCTAGCCATTCCCCGAAGACGGTCGGCAGCGCCGCCACGCCCAGCATCCGGCTGTACATCGACGCCGTCGTAATCAGGAAGAGGATTGTTGCCGTGATGTAGCCTGTCTCGACCAGGACTTCCCAGAGATCGCGCCAACCGAACTTGCACTTGATCAGCGCGATGACCAGCGCCGCAAGCGAACCGGCTGCACCCGCTTCCGTGGGTGTAAACACACCGCCATAGATGCCGCCCAGAACGACCAGCACCAGGATGACGACCGGGATGATCTTCTTGATGAGATCCCACCAGGTCAGGTTCGCCCAGTCTTCCGCAGCGATGTTGGCGAATTCCTGACCACCGACATATTTGGGAAAGGCAAAGGCCAGAAACAGGATCAGGATTCCGAAACACACTGCGAGCAGTATTCCGGGAATGATACCGGCGATAAACATCCGCCCGACCAACTGTGCGGTCACGATGGCATAAATAATCAGCATCGCGCTGGGCGGGATCAGCATGCCAAGGACGGATGACCCGGCGACCACACCCACCGTGAAGCGCGGCTGGTATCCAAAACGGCGCATCTCGGGAATTGCCACACGGGTGAAGACCGAAGCCAAGGCGATCGACGAACCGGTGATCGACGCAAAGATCGCGTTGGCCGGAACGGCCGGTCCGTGATCCCGCAGACCCCGTCCCATTGTAATTCCCGCATCTGCGAAACCGTTTCCGGCGCCCAGACGCGCGCAACATCGATTTCTCCGCCACCCGCCAGCGCTCCATAGACCCTGGCGATCGCGCGCGCGTTTCCGGTGCCGTTTGCAGACGGAAACTCACCAGTTCGAAATTCTGCGCGATTGAACGGGCCGAGCGTGTCGCTTCTTGCCGGAAGCGAATGCCAGGCCCGTGCCAGCTTCGTGGTCGGATCACTGAAGGAACTCATCGTTACACTTTCCGGATTGGGATAGAGATTGGACACTCGCGTCAGCTCGTCCTCACGCACCCCAATCTGGTAGTCAATTCCCAGCGGTGCGGCGATTTCTTCGCCAAAAATTCACCGGGCGTGCGCCCGCTCACCCGCCGGACTATCTCGCCGATCAGGAAGCCGTAGTTGAAAGAATTGTAGGCCCCGCGCGTCCCGGGTTCCCATTCGGGCGCCTGTGCTGCGATGGCGGAAGCAATTGCATCCGTGTCAAGCCAGTCTCCGGGACGCGAGGCATCGTTGAAGATCACGCCGTCATTATGACCAAGGCTCTGCCGCACCGTGATGCCGGCCTTGCCGGCTTGCGCGAACTCCGGCCAGTACCGGACCATCGGCGCATCGAGTTCGACCTCGCCGCGCTCAATCAGGATATGCAGGCATAGCGCGGTCATGCTCTTGGTGACAGACGCCATGCAGACGATGGTATCGGCCCGCCAGGGCGCGGTGCTTTCCCAATCGAGGTGACCGCCCCACAGGTCCACCACCCGTTCTCCGTCACGATAGACGCATACGGCAGCCCCGAGTTCGCCGCGCAAGTCAAAATTCTCTTCGAATGCCTCGCCAACCGCCGCGAAATCAGCGTTGCAACTTCCATGAACGGTCATCCGCGCCCTTCCCCAATCTTGCATCCGGTTCGATTTACGATGATCAAAAATCACTATTCCGGCAAACCCACTCGCAAAACCCTTAAAGACCCGTGCTAGTCTGCGCCCAGGTAACCTTCGTCAAATAGTCACGGGAACATCATGAAACGCAGCACCGAGCGCATCCTCACCACCCACACTGGCAGCCTGCCGCGTCCCAAGGATGTGGTGAACTTTCTCATGGAGGCTGAGAAGACACCGGGCTCGCAACCCGAAGGGTTCGATGCGGCCGTCAGCCGCGCTGTTGCGGAGGTGGTGCAGAAACAGGTCGATGCGGGCCTCGACATCATCAATGACGGTGAACAGGGGCGCGCCGACTACACGATCCATGTGAAGGATCGCCTGACCGGTTATGACGGCCCCAACCAGCAAATCCCCATGAGTGCGGACGAGGACGAGTTTCCCGAACTCACCGAGATGCTCAAACCCTTTGCAACGCCCCTGACCCACCGGCCCGCCTGTACCGGCCCCGTGGACTGGCTGGACTGGGACTCCGCACAGGCCGATATCGACCGGGCCGCCAGCGTTATCGGGCAGGCCAGGGCCGAGGATGTGTTCATGACCTCCCCCTCACCCGGGCAGATCGCGCGCTTTCTTCCCAATCTCCATTACGGCAGCGAAGAAGAATACATTTTCGCGCTGGCCGAGGTGATGAAGCGGGAATACGAGGCCATCGTGAATGCCGGGCTGGTGCTTCAGCTCGATTGCCCGGATCTGGCGCTCAGCCGCCACACGATTTTCAAGCATCTTTCGCTGGAGGATTTCCGAAAGGAGATCGCCATGCATGTCGAGGCGCTCAATCATGCCGTCCGCGACATTCCCAGCGATGCCATGCGGATGCATGTGTGCTGGGCCAGCACCATGGGACCGCATCATGAGGACGTCCCGCTCGCCGATATCGTCGATATCATCATGAGTGCGAAACCGGGCGCTGTATCCTTCCCGGGTGCCAATCCGCGCCACGAGCATGAGTGGAAGGTCTGGCGCGATGTGAAACTGCCCGATGGCAAGTTCATCATTCCCGGCGTCATCGACACCACGTCGAATTTTGTCGAACACCCCGAGCTGGTCTGCGACCGTATTGTGAACTATGCGAGCGTGGTCGGTCGCGAAAACGTGGTGGTCGGCGGTGATTGCGGGTTCGGCACCTTCGCCGGACGTGTGCAGGTGGATCGCAACATCGTCTGGATGAAGTTCGCGGCCATGTCCGAAGGTGCCGCCATGGCCTCGGAGCAGCTCTGGAGCAAGGCCGCCTGATCACGGCTTGACCTTCCAGCGGGAGGAACCTGTAGATCGGAGATATGTTTGACGGCAAACAGGTTCTCTATTCGCGCAACGGCATCATTGTCGTCCTTGCAGTTCTGATTCTGCTGGGCACGGGCCTGGTATTCTGGCCGCAGGCTTTCAAACCTGAAACCGCGTCGCCTGCCCAGGAAGACGGCGGCCAGATCGCACTGGGCAGGAGCATCTACAACTCACAATGTGCAGCCTGCCACGGCGTCAATCTTGAAGGCCAGCCGAACTGGCGTACCCGCAAGGCCAATGGCCGCCTGCCCGCGCCGCCGCATGACGAAACCGGCCACACCTGGCACCACGATGATGCAACCCTTTTCAATCTGACAAAATACGGCTTGGCTGCCCTGGTGGGTCAGCCGGTTGAGACCGATATGCCGGCTTATGACGGGGTGCTGACGGACGATCAGATTCGCGCGGTCCTTGCCTATATCAAATCCCGCTGGCCCGAGCATATTCGCCACAGTCAGAAGGAAATGACCGAGCGCGCCGTCAGGAAAGCGGGATCATGATGTGTTCGGCGTATCCCGGACGCTCGCACAGGCGGTCATACCATTTGCGGATGTTGGGCCGGTCCGGCCGCTCGATGTCCATCGTATACCAGCGATAGATCACGCCGCCGATGGGAATGTCTCCCATCGTGAACTGATCGCCGGCCACGAAATCACGTCCCTCGAGGAAATGGTCCAGGACGCCGCTGATCTCGCCGGCCGATTTGACCCCGCGCGCGATCAGATCCGCATCCTGCTGCTCCGGCGGGGTGCGGATCAGCTGATGGAATACCGGACGCAAGGCGGGCCAGAAGGTTGCCGTCTGCCAGTCCATCCAGCGGTCCGCATCGGCACGCACATGCGGATCTTCCGGCCACAGGGTGCCTCGGCCGTGCTTTTCAGTCAGGTAACGCAGACAGGCGTTGGACTCCCAGAGGATGAACCCATCATCGTTGATGGTGGGGACGAGGCGGTTCGGGTTCATCGCCAGATATTCTTCGGTGAAACCGAACTCGCCTGCCATTTCGGAGCGGTCGTAGGAGACATTCATCTCAGCACAGCCCCAAAGAAGCTTCTGCACGTTCGATGATGTGATACGTCCCCAGATTGTCAGCGACATGACGGCCCCTCCCCTTGATCGCGGTGGTTCTAGTTTACCACGTTCCACTTCTCGACCACATTGGTCCCCGCTTCGCGAAAGACCTTCGAGACCGGGCAATAGATCGGAAGCATTTCCTCGACTTCGGCAAGCTGCTCCGGTGTCGCATCGGTGCGCACATTGATGGTCAGCGTGATATTCGGAAACGGAACGGAAATCGGCTCGGCCAGGATCACGCCGCGACGGTCGAACTCGACATCGCACTCGATCGAGGCGATCTCGAAGTTGAGTTCCTTGTGATGCGCAATACGGGTCGCCACGTTGTTGGTGCAGCCGACCAGGGCGGCCATCATGGTTTCGGTCGGTGACGCCGCAACATTGGTGCCGCCACGCTCAAGCGGCTCATCGGTAATCACCTTGACGTCACGCACACTGATATCGGTGCGGGAATGCGATACAGCTTCGCCCACCATCGTGTATTTGGCACTTTTCACCTGAACTTTTGCTTCCGCCACGGGAGTTTCCTTCGAAATAACGTTGAATCGGTCGCCGTCAACATAGGCACAGAGGCTTTGTGCGCATAGACTTGGTCCCTGCGAATGCGTAGAAACAGATGTTCCGGAACGACACGAAGTCCGGGCGCCAATGAATGACGGTTTTATGGGAGAAACGAGTTGAAACCCGCACCATTTGCCTATGTCCGAGCCGAGACGCTCGATCAGGTCTTTGACCTGCTGGACGAGCATGGCGACGATGCGCGTATTATCGCCGGTGGCCAGAGCCTGATGGCGACACTGAACATGCGCCTGTCAGCCCCCGAAATTCTGATCGATATCAACGGGATCGACGGATTGTCAGACATCACCACGGAAGGTGACACCCTGAAAATCGGCGCCCTGGCGCGCCATTCCCAGGTCCTCGAATCTTCAGATGTCGCGGCTTATGCGCCGCTGATCTCCAAGGCCATGCCACATGTCGCTCATCAGGCGATCCGCAACCGCGGGACTTTTGGCGGCTCTGTCGCATTTGCCGATCCGGCCGCCGAATTGCCGGCCGTCACTCGCGCACTTGGCGCACAGATGGTCATCCAGGGCCGCAGTGGCCAGCGCAAGGTCGCAGCCGATGACTTCTTCCAGGGATTGTTCGAAACCCACATAAAGGAGAACGAAGTTCTCGTCGGTGTGGAGATCCCCCGGATCAAGGATGGCGAGAAGACCGCCTTTATGGAGCTGGCACGCCGCCATGGCGACTACGCCATTGTCGGGATCGCGGTTCAGGGCCGCGTGGATGGCGGCAACTTCGACGACATGCGGCTCGGCTTCTTCGGTGCGGGGGACCAGCCTATTCTCGCCAAGAGCGCGAGCGCGGCACTGAACGGCCAGCCCAACAACGAGGACACCATCAAGACGGCGCAGGACGCGCTCGATGCCGACCTCGATCCGATGCCGGACCTCAACGGACCGGCAGAAATGAAGATGCATCTGGCACGCGTGCTGACAAAGCGCGCACTTGCCGAGCTCGCGGCCTAGCGCGGAGAGAAACAGATGGACCAGAACATCACTATCACCATGAACGTGAACGGCCAGACCGTATGCCGGAATATTCCGGCGCGGACAAATCTCGTGGACTTCGTTCGCTACGAGATGGAGCTGACCGGCAGCCATGTGGGCTGTGAACACGGGGTCTGCGGTGCCTGCACGATCCGGGTTAACGGCGACATTGTGCGCGGCTGCCTCATGCTCGCCGCACAGGCCGAAGGCGCCACCGTTGAAACGATCGAGGGACTTTCGGACTCGGGCGAGATTGCCGACCTCCAGAAAGCCTTTCACGAACGCAACGCAGTCCAGTGCGGTTTCTGCACACCGGGCATGTTGCTGACCGCAGAAGAGCTTCTCAAGAAGCACCCCTCGCCGTCACGTGAGGAAATTCGCGAGTTCATCTCCGGAAACTACTGCCGCTGCACTGGTTATCAGGCGATCGTGGACGCCATCGAGCGTGTCGCCGAGGAACGCAACGGCTAGAAACAGAGATATTGTGGTTTTGAAAGACGGGCGCTGAAGCGCCCGTTTTTTTTTACTCAGGCCGCGGGACGGCCTGCCTCTCTCGTCACATGGGCGGCGAGCTTTCGGCCTGAGTTTTGTGCTTGGGGTAGGCCAAAAAACGGCGACGCAGTTTCCTGCGCCGCCGTTCCGGTTCGATATGATCGAACCGGGTCAGAATATACCGATCTGATGATTGAACTGGATACCCGAACTCCAGGTGATCGGGATCGTGGCCAGATGCGGCACCAGCCACACCATAACCATCACCACCAGGATCAGGATCCAATAGGGTATCGAGCCCGCGAAAATCTCGCCCAATTGGACGGTTCGATCGGGAACCGAGCCCTTCACCGCATAAACCAGAAGTCCGACCGGCGGGGTCAGAAGCCCGGCTTCAATGGCCAGAATTCCAAGGATCGCAAAGGCGTATTCGTTGTAACCGAACTGCTGCGCAATCGGCCAGAAGATCGGCACGGTCAGCAGGATGATCGAGCCCGAGTCGAGCAGCGTGCCCAGAACCAGCCAGATGATGATCATGATCAGGACCGCGACGTTCGGGTCGATCCCGGCACCACCGACGGTGTCGGTGATCAGGTTCACCACACCACCGGTGGTCAGCAGACGCGAATACATCTGCGCAGTCAGAAGCAGGAACAGGATCGGAGCGATCACCTTACCGGAGTCGATAATGGCTTCACGGATACCGTCCCAACGGACCCCCTTGATGATCGCAAGGAGCAAACCGAATAGCGCGCCAAGAGCTGCCGCTTCCGACGGGGTTGCCAGACCGACCCAGATGCTGCCCAGAACGGCAACGATCAGGAAGATCACACCACCGCCGCTGATAATTTCCTGACGCGTCAGCGTCTCGTCCGACAAATCAACCGCCGGCGCCATATCGGGCTTCACGATTGCCGTACCGGAGCAATAGAAGGCCATCAGCAGCGAGAGGATGACACCGGGGAAAATCCCGGCGAGGAACAGGAAACCGATCGAGATTTCCGTAACGATGCCCCAGATGATCAGCAACACGCTGGGCGGAATCAGCATGCCAAGACAGGCGCTGCCCGCGACGGAACCGAGCGCGAATTTGCGATTGTAGCCAGCCTTCATCATCTCCGGATAGGCCAGCCGCGAGAACGCCGCTGCCGATGCCAAGCTGGTCCCGGTCACTGCAGCAAAAACGGCATTGCCTGCCACCGTGGCCACGGCCAGACGGCCGGGAATGCGCTTCAGGCCAAAGTTCATCACGCGATACAGATCCGCTGCCGACCCCGAACGGCTGACGAATTCCCCCATCAGCACAAAGAGCGGGATGACCGCGAACACAAAATCACGCAGTGCAAAGAATGAGGTACTTCCCACCTGCCCGGCTGCCAGCTCGTAAGAGCCGAACATCAACCATGTGCCGACAAGGGCACAGACACCGAGAGAAATACCGATATGAATTCCGCCGATCACGGCGAAAATCAGAACCACCAGCATCAAGAGTACGGCTGAGGTTGGATCCATAATACGTCCCCTTATCCCGTCGTCATGAAAGCAAAGTCCGCCTTCGAACGGGTCCCTGTAATGTTATATCTGAGAGCCTGAAACGGCTTCGGATTTGCCCTCTTCCTCTTCCGTGATGGCTTGTCCGCCAAACAGGAAGTGAAACAGAAGCACGAGATAGGTGAAGGCCGAGATCAGTGCGAACACCACGATCAGGGTGCGGACCGGATAAACCGGAACGCGGATCGAACCTTCGCCTTCGCGCTCATCGACCTCCCAGCCGATGATCATGTCTTCGTAACCGCCCAATGCAATCGAGCAAAAGAACCAGACGCCGAGCACAGCCACCACGGTATCTATCAACCGACGCCAGATCGCCGGAACGTTCTGATAGATCACGGTCGTGCGCAGATGCGCGCCGCGATAGATCGTATAGGGCATCTGCAGGAACAGGATCGAGACCATCGAATTGGCGACGATCTCAATCGTACCATCAAACGGATGGTTAAAGAACGTGCGACCGAGGATGTCGTAAAGAATCAGAAACGCGAGAGCCAGTGCCCAGAACGCGGCAATCGTGCTCATCACGCGTGTAACGGTATAAACTACCCGATCGACCATAAATACCTCCCTGACACATTGGCGCTGGTCACAACGTCAATGGCTGAACCGAGAACCGCACCCTCCCGCGCGGAATCGACGAGGAAACTAGCAGACTGGCGCGCTGTGTAAAATCGACGATCACGTTATTTTTCGTTTTTTTTCATGTTATCGCCAAGTTTCGGTCAATCCGTTGGGATGTTCTTGCCACATTCACAGCACAGGCTGTTTCTAACCACTGGCAAAATAACGGAATCGCACCCGTTATGGCTGTCACACGAAAGGAAGAAGCATGATTCTGAACCCAAACAAATCCCCTTTTGAACCCTAGCTTTCGCGAGCGATTCCTGCTTTTCTAATCCCGACATGTAAGGGCGTACGATGCCATTCCTTGGCAGTGCGCGTGTTTGTCGTTTCGTAACTTCGTGAAAATGAAAACGTTTGTGTTAAGGGAGACTATTCAGTGACAGCACGTAACAATCTCAAGTCCGTAGCCGCAGCTGGCGTTATTGCCGTTGCCGCAGCGGCAACAACGACGACGGCCGTTGCCGACAACTTTAACCTGCGCATCGCGGCCGGCCATCCGGCGGCCCCGCTTGCCACCGTGAACCAGCTCAACAAGACCTTCGTTCCCAATGTGACGAAGCGTGTTGCGGCCGAGACCGATCACACGGTTCGGTTCATCGAAGGCTATGGCGGCACCATCGCCAACCTCTTCGAGGTTCTCGAATCTACCCAGAAGGGTATCGTCGATATCGGCGCCATGTGCTCCTGCTTCGAGCCGACCAAGCTCTTCGTCCACAACCTGAACTACTTCATGCCGTTCATCTCGGGTGATCCGAAGATCATGGGTCCGGCAACGCGCCAGATCCACGAAGAGTTCGATTACTTCAGCACCATTTTCGATCAGTATGACCAGACCTATATCGGCGGCGGTGCCTTCGATGACTACGGCCTGGGCACCACTTTCCCGTGGACCAAGATGGAAGAGCTCAAGGGTGTGAAGATCGGCGCAGCCGGTCCGAACCTGCCTTGGCTCGACTATGCCGGTGCTTCGAAGGTTCAGACCAACCTGAACGAAGTTTACAACGCGCTGCAGTCCGGTGTGTTTAACGGCGTGGTGATCTTCCCGGCGCCGTATTTCGGCTTCAAGTTCGGTGAAGTGGCCAAGTACTACACCACAATGGGCTGGGGCTCGGTCCTCGCCTATCCGGTGACCGTCAACAACGACACCTGGGCCAAGCTGCCGGATGATGTGAAGAAGATCATCCTGGAAGAAACCGGTGTCTATAACGTCGCGGTCGAGGACGAAGGTGTTGCCAAGTACGCCTCGGCGCTCGAGAACCTCAAGAAGCAGGGCGTGACGGTTCGCGACCTGGGTTCCGAAGAGCGTGGCAAGATGGCTCTCGCCATTGAGCCGTGGGTGAACGAGAAGGCTGCCGAGTACGAAGCCCAGGGCTTCCCCGGCAAGAAAACCTTCAACCGCATGCTGGAAGTGGCCAAGGCCGCTGGCGCCAAGCCGGTCCACGAGTACACGATCAAGTAGCTTCGGCTGCTTCTTCGACACGTCAAAGGGCGGCCTCCGGGCCGCCCTTTTTCATTGCGCATCACCAGCGGTCACGAACCGTTCAACGAATTCCTGCTTTCCTCCAATCCGGATTCACTTCAAACTGAGTTTCAGTACGTCCCGAGTGCTTTTTTCGTTCCAAGAACAATCGGGCGGCTCAAATGCCGCTTAAAGCAATCAACGGGAGGAATCTTAGTGAAAATCGACAAAACAATCTTTCGCACCGTCGCCGGTGCAGGTGTTCTGGCTGCCGGATTGGCTGCCTTTCAGACACCGGCCCTGGCCGACAATTTCAACCTGCGTATAGCGGCCGGCCATCCGGCAGCCCCGCTGGCCTCGGTCAACCAGCTCAACAAGACTTTCGTTCCCAATGTGACGAAGCGTGTTGCAGCAGAGACCGATCACACGGTCCGGTTCATCGAAGGCTATGGCGGCACCATCGCCAACCTCTTCGAGGTCCTCGAATCTACCCAGAAGGGCATCGTCGATATCGGCGCCATGTGCTCCTGCTTTGAGCCCACCAAACTCTTCGTCCACAACCTGAACTACTTCACCCCGTTCATCTCGGGCGATCCGAAGATCATGGGTCCGACCACCCGTCAGATTCACGAAGAATTCGATTATTTCAGCACGGTCATCGATCAGTATAACCAGACCTATGTCGGCGGCGGTGCCTTCGACGACTACGGTCTCGGTACCACCTTCCCCTGGACCAAGATGGAAGAACTCAAGGGTGTGAAGGTCGGCGCGGCGGGTCCGAACCTGCCATGGCTCGACTATGCCGGCGCTTCGAAGGTGCAGACCAACCTGAACGAAGTTTATAACGCGCTGCAGTCCGGTGTGTTTGGCGGCATGGTGATCTTCC
>JAYQBG010000036.1:0-24515 GCA_038137215.1 Alphaproteobacteria bacterium | reverse complement strand
GAAAAGCGGATGATGCACTAACATTCAAAACAGACCAGTCAGTGGGGGCGGGTCACAACGCTTCCCGGCGATGAACTGGCGCTTGTCGGACCGGGCGCACTTCTCAGTGATTCGAAACGCGTCATGCCCGCTCCTGTTGCGGGCATCCACGTCCATCGGCTCTCCATATGTCAACGCGTCACACACCGACGTGGATGGCCGGAACAAGTCCGGCCATGACGATTAGGGAGAGGCGACAGCGATGCCGAACCCGCAACGTCATTGCGAGCAGAGCGAAGCAATCCAGAGCGGCATTCTCCCTCGTCCTTCGACAAGCTCAGGACAAGGAATAACCGCCTACTTCTCCGGGATCACCGGCAACAGCACGTAGGACGGGTGATCCGGCCCCGTGTGAACGGTGACCTTGCCCCCGTAGACATCGAGCGGGCGATTGCCCTTGAGCTCATGCTTGAAGGGTCCCACCCCATACTGAACCCTGCCCGCAATCTCCGGTGAACCCGGCTCATAACCCGGCCACACATAGTCACGGCCACGCACGCTCAATCCCAGGCGATAGCCCTCCGGCAGAACAATGGAGGTCGGCCAGATTTCGATGTCGAGTTCGTAGATTTCACCCGGTGTCAGGGGCTGTACCTCGTCATGGGTGTGATAGGGCCGGTACGGCAGGGTCTGATACGGGTCGAGCTTGCGGTGGGACGCCCGCAACCAGCCGATGCCAACAGGCGTGTGGGGATCGTTCGAACCCTTGAAGACGATTTCCTTCAGGTCCGGCGTGAACACGCGCAGCACCAGAAACAGGTCGGCGTCCTCGGTCGCCGAGGATATGAACAGCTTGGCCGCCACCGGTCCGGTGATCTCCGTCTCACCCTCGACCGGGGCCGAGAGGAATGTCAGCCCCTCGCCCATGGGATCATAGGTGATCCCGGTCTCTTCACGCATCGGCGCGTCCGACAAAGACTTGTCCGAGGGGTCGAGATACATCTCGGTCCAGTCGGTCCGCGGGATCGGCCAGGCGTCTTCGGCGCGTTCGACGAACTTCTCGCCGGGGTGGCGCACCAGAAGCTGAACCGGAGGCTGCTGGTCCCAGCCTGTGTCCTCGCCTTTCAGGAAATGACCAAAGAACCGCTTCTGCAGATCGATCCCGTAATCGGTGTAGTAGTGGGTGAAATGCTCAAGCCCATGCATTTCGAGCCATTTCTGATCGCTGGCCGAATTCACGTAACCTTCGGTGTTACCGCGCGGATGCAGGCCGACCCCGCCCCAGTTGCCCGATGACAGCAGCGGCACGTTGATCTTCGAGAAATCCGGAAAACGCGCCTTCCAGTAATCGTCCACCAGCGGGTGATCGAGGATATCCTTTCCGAAATCGCGCCGGTTTTCGGCGAGTTCTTCCTCGGTCAGGGTTTCCGGGCCGGAAATCCACTCGCCGTTCAGGCGGCTCCGGATGCCGTTCTCACCCTTGCCATGCTGACGCGGCACGACCGCACTGTTGTACCAGACCGACGGGAACCGGCAGGCGATGCCGCCATGATGGCCCAGATCACGATAGTAGTCGGCCGCCCCTTCCCAGACGCACATGGCCGCCAGGTGCTTTGGCTGCAGCGAAGCCACCTGCCACTGGTTCATTCCGTAATAGGAAATACCGGTGGTGCCGACCTTGCCATTCGACCAAGGCTGGGTGCCCGCCCAGTTGATGCAGTCATGGAAGTCCTGCGCCTCACGCGCCGACCAGACGTCGAGTACGCCCGGCGAGCGCCCAGCGCCGCGCGAATCCACCCGCACGCAGGCATAGCCGTCCGGCACCCATTTTTCGGGATCCACCAGTTCCCAGTTCTGATAGCGGTTCGACGACCCCGCCAGACAATCGGGATAATCCTCGACCATCTGTTTCCACTGATAGGGATAACCGTCTTTCCAGTGTAGCCACTTGCAATAGGGGCCATAGCTGATGAGGACCGGATACTGACCGTCATCGTCGGGCCGGTACACATCGCACCGCAAAACGATGCCATCGTCCATCTCGATGGGCACGTCCCAGTCGATACGGATTCCGGAGATCACCTTGTCGTAGTTCTGTCCGATATCGGTATAGGCTTCACCGTCCATAATTCTCCCCCTCAATACGCCGCGATCAGCGCTATTTCTGTTTCCTGGATGGTCGTTCTCGTGTGTTTTCCGGAATGACCGGCAGCATCAGATGCGACGGATGCTTGGGGCCGCAATGGATCGTGACATTGCCGCCATAGACCCGGGCGTCCCGGCCGTCATGGATAAACGGCCCGACCCCGGTGAATTCGTTCTTCATGTTGGACAGCTTGCCGCCCGAACCGCCGGGATAGACATAATCCCGTCCGCGCACCGTCAGGCCGAGCCGATAGCCCGGCGGCACAACAATCGAGGTCGGCCAGACCTCAATATCGAGTTCATAGACCCGCCCGGGCTTGAGCGGCTGCGCCTCATCATGGGTGTGGTAAGGCCGGTAGCGGCGCGATTTCTTCGGGTCGAGATTGCGATGGGAGGCCCGCAGCCAGCCCTGCGCGATCGGGGTGTGCGGGTCGAGGGCGCCCTTGAAGGTGACCTCCTTGAGGTCCGGTGCGAACAGCCGCACAACGAGAAATAAATCGGCATCTTTGGTCTCGGAAGACACGAACAGCTTGGCGGCCAGCGGCCCGGTGATCTCGACCGGCTTGTCCTCGGCCGGTGTCAGAAAGGTGATGCCGTCGCCCAGACCGGCATAGGTCGCCGTTCCTTTCCTGTCCGGCGCTTTTGAAACCAGCGCGCCTGACGCGGGGTGCAGAAACCGTTTGGTCCACCTCGTGCGCTTGAGCGGCCATTCCTTTTCAGCGCGCGGCACAAACGCTTCGCCGGGATGCCGGATGTTCAGCAGCACCTTGGGCTGTTTCTGCCAGCCGGTGTCCTCACCTTTCAGAAAATGCCCGAAGAACCGCTTCTGCAGATCAAGGCCGTAATCCGTGTAGAACTCGGTCCAGTGCTCCCGCCCGTGCATCTCCAGCCATTTTTGCTTCGAAGCGGCGTTCACGAAGCCTTCGATGTTGCCGCGGGGATGCAAGCCCTGCCCGCCCCAGTTGCCAGCCGACAGAAACGGCACCTCGACCTGGGACCAGTCCGCTGAACGCCCGCGATACCAGTCGTCGTCCAGCTTGCGCTTGCGCAATTCGCCGGGCAGGTCAGCGCGGTTTTTCTTGAGCTTCGCCTTGCTGAAGGTCGGCGGACCGCACACCAGATCGCCGTGTACCGCAGAGCGTGGACCGTTCTTGCCCAAACCGTGCTGCACGGATTCCACCTGTTTGTCGTACCAGTTGGGCACGAATGTGGAGAGGATGCCGCCGTGATAGTTGGAGTCCCGATAGTAATCCCCCGCGCCTTCCCAGACGCACATAGCAGCCAGGTGCGGCGGTTTCAGCCGCGCGACATGCCACTGGTTGATCGCGTAGTAGGAAATCCCGTTCAGCCCCACCTTGCCGTTGGACCAGGGCTGTACACCGGCCCACTCGATGCAGTTGTAGAAATCCTTCGTCTCGCGCGGCGAGCGCACATCCACCACGCCCGGCGAGCGGCCCGACCCGCGGGAATCCACCCGGATCACCGCATAGCCGTCCGGCACCCATTTCTCCGGATCGACGACTTCCCAGTTGGCGTATTTATTACTCGTCCCCTCGGCCACTTCGGGAAACTTCTCGACCATGATGTTCCAGGCGGTCCCGTATCCTTCCTGAAACGAAAGCCCCTTGGCATAGGGGCCATGGCTCATGATGACCGGGAAGACGCCCTTCCCTTTGGGGCGGAAGATATCGGCGCGCAGCACATTGCCGTCATCCATCTCGATGGGAACGTCCCATTCGATCCGCATGCCGTCGCGAATCTCTGTGCGGTATTGTGGGTCGTCCCCGTAAATACCTCCCACCCTGCCGATCCTTCCTACTTCGTCGGAATGATCGGCAGGAGGACATAACCCGCGCGCTCACCACCCAGATGCACCGTGATGTTGTTGTGAAACACGTCTGCCGGACGGTTGTCCGGATCATCGTGCAGAAACGGCCCCACCCCGGTGAAGGTGTTCTTCATGTTCGACAGACCGGCATTCGTTTCGCTCGGATAGACATAGTCACAACCCTTGACCGAGAGGGCGAACCGGTAGCCCTTGGGAACCACAACGCCGGAGGCATGAATCTCGACATCGAGTTCGCAAACTTCTCCGGGGGTCAGCTCCTCGGCTTCATCGTGGGGATGGAACGGTGCCCACTCCTCGGACCGCTCCGGGTCAAGCTTGCGATGGGACGCCCGCAGCCAGCCCGACGCAACCGGTGTGTGCGGATCGAGCGCGCCGCGAAACACCACTTCTTTCATATGCGGCTCAAACACCCGCAGGATCACGAAGATATCGGCATCCTTTGTATCGGACGAGACATTCAGCTTGACCGCCATAGGACCGCAGATTTCCATGTCCTCGGCGACCGGTTCGGACAGAAAAGTCAGGCCTTCGCCCATTGCAGCGAAGGTGATCTCGCCCGCGTTATTCGTCGGGGCGTCGGTCAGGATCTGTCCCTTGGGCTCTAAGTGGAACTTCGTCCATTGCGTGCGCGGGAGGGGCCAGTCTTCCTCACCGCGCGGCACAAAATTCTCGCCGGGATGGCGTACGAGCAGTTGCACGCGTGGTGCATCCGGCCAGGCGGAGTCGTCGTCACGCAGGAAGCGCTCGAAGAACCGCATCTGCAGGTCATTGCCGTAGTCGGTGTAATAGAGCGACCAGTGCTCGAGCCCATGCACTTCCAGCCATTTGTGTTTCGAGGCTGCGTGCTTGAAACCGTTGAAGTTACCGCGGGGATGGAGCGGCGCACCGCCCCAGTTGGCACAGCTCAGCACCGGGACTTCGACTTTCGAGAGGTCCGGTGTCAGCGCCGCGTACCAGTCATCATCGAACGGATGGGAAATAAAGGATTTGTAAAGATCGTATCGATTGGCGAGCAGTTCCTCGTCCGAGAGGGTAACCGGGCCCGCCGCCAGCTCACCATTGGCGCGCGACACCCAGCCACGGTCGCCATAGCCATGCTGAATCTTCAGAATTTGCATGTCGTACCAGTGCCGCGCGAAGGTTGTGTAGATACCGCCCTGATATGACAGCTCACGGTAGAAATCGTTGAAGCCTTCCCAGGGGCAAATCGCCGCCAGATGTTTGGGTTGCAGGGCAGCCACCTGCCATTGGTTGACCGCGTAATAGGAAATCCCCGAAAGGCCCACCTTGCCGTTCGACCAGGGCTGGACACCGGCCCAGTCGATACACGCGGCGAAGTCCTGCGTCTCGCGTGGACTCCAATGCTCCAGATACCCTGGGGAGCGGCCCGCCCCGCGTGAATCCACGCGGATGACGACAAACCCCTTGGGCACCCATTTTTCGGGGTCGCAGACTTCCCAGCTCTGATGGATATTGGTCGAACCCGCCGGAACGTCCGGATGATTCTCACACATCAGATCCCAACAGGTCTTGTAGATCTCCTCAAAATGGAGGTCCTTGCCATAAGGCCCGTGCGACATGACCACGGGATACTGGCCGCCATCATCGGGCCGATAGACATTGGCGCGCAGCACGATGCCGTCGTCCATTTCGATTGGCACGTCCCAGTCAACGCGCATACCTTCGCGAACCTCGGTCTTGAAGATCGGGTCGCCCTCGTACCTGATATCGTCCATGGTGGTTCCTCCCCCTTGAACCGGAAACGCTTCGGGCGGCCCGTATTTCCGGGCCGCCCGATACAGCGTTCTACTTTCTACCGCGCCCCTTTTCCTCAGGGATCACCGGCAACATCACATAGGCCTGTTCTTTCGGGCCAGTGTGCAGGGTTACATCGCCGCCGAAGATATGCGCCGGCCGGTCGCGCGGATCGTCATGGCGAAACAGCCCGCAGCCCGTCCAGTTCGCATACTCACCGATCTGGGCGTTTGAATCACCCGGATAGACGTAATCGCTGCCGCGTACCGAAAACGCGACACGGTAGCCTTTCGGCACATGGATGCAGGTCGGCCAGACTTCGACATCCAGTTCATAGGCCTTGCCCGGATCGAGGGGCTGTTCCTCGTCATGGGTGTGATAGGGCCGGTAGGGCAGGCTCTTCTTCTCGTCGAGCTTGCGGTGTGAGGCACGCAGCCATCCCTGGGCGATCGGCGTGTGCGGATCGAGCGCACCCTGGAAGGTCACCTCCTTCATATCCGGCGCAAAGACGCGCAGAACGAGGAACATGTCCGCGTCCTCTGTCTCTGACGACACGAAGAGCTTGGAGGCGATCGGGCCGGTGATCTCCATATCCTCTTCGAGCGGCGGGGTCATGAAGGTCACACCGTCAGAGAACCCACCATAGGTCACCTCGCCCTTTTTCTTCTGGGGCGTCGTGGACAGACTCATATCCGAAGGATCGAGATAGAATTTGGTCCATTCGGTCCGCTTGAGCGGCCACTCGTTCTCATGCCGTTCGACAAAGACCTCGCCGGGATGACGCACCTGCAGCTGTACCTTGGGCTGTTTGTTCCAGCCGTTTTTCTCGCCCTTCAGGTAGTAGTCGAAGAAGCGCTTCTGCAAATCCATGCCATAGTCGGTGTAGAAATGGGTCCAGTGCTCGATGCCGTGCACCTCCAGCCATTTCTCCTTCGAGGCAGACTGCACGAACCCTTCGAAATTGCCGCGGGGATGCAGGCCCTGGCCGCCCCAGTTGGCGGTCGAGAGCATCGGCACCTTGACCTTGGACCAGTCGGGCATGCGCGACTGCCAGTACTCATCCGAATCGAGCTTCCGGGTGCGGCAATCGTCATAGAAATTGTTGCGGTTCGCGCCGAGTTCTTCCTCGGTCAGGGTGATCGGACCGGCCACCCATTCGCCATTCATACGCGAGCGCGGACCATTCGATCCTTTGCCATGCTGCACCGAATAGACCTGCGCTTCCGACCAGTCCTTCACGAAGCCGTTGCACAGAATGCCGCCGTGATGAGCCATATCGCGGTAGAAATCGGCCGCGCCCTCCCAAGGACAGATCGCCGCGAGATGCTTGGGCTGCAGGGCCGCGCACTGCCACTGGTTTTCAGCGTAGTAGGAAATGCCGTTCAGGCCGACCTTCCCGTTCGACCAGGACTGCACGCCTGCCCAATCGACGCAAATCGCCAGATCCTGGGCTTCACGCAGGGACCAGATATCGATCACGCCCGGCGAACGGCCGGTGCCGCGGGAATCCACCCGGATGCACACGTAATCGTCGGGTACCCAGCGTTCGGGATCGACGACCTCCCAGTTCTGGTACTTCTCACTGGTACCCGCACCGATCTCCGGAAAATCCTCGAGCATCCGCTCATACTGATCGTGATAGGCATCGTCAAAGTGCAGGAACTTGCCATAAGGCCCGTAAGTCATGATGACCGGGTACTTGCCAGCCTTGATCGGGCGGTAAACGTCACAGCGGATCACCAGTCCGTCGTCCATCTCGATCGGCACATCCCAGTCAATGCGCATGCCGTCACGCTCATCGGACCATGACTGGTCATCCATATACGGTGTCTTCTTCTTCGCCATCGGTACTCTCCCCAGACAAAACAGGTTTCGCTTTTGCGAACATTTACAAAGGTCCGTGACGTGGCGTGCACGGTCCGACGTTTCAATTTTTGTAGAATAGTGGAAAAAGGTGACAGAACGGAAGTGCGCCACCCACCCTTTTTCTCATACCGTCACGGTCCGGTCAGTCAGTCGGCCTGAAAGTAAAAGACGGCCCAGAGCCAGTGGGATTCGTCTTCGGCGCTCGCGTTGCCGCCCGGCACGTCATAAACGAGCCAGGCCGGGCCATGTCCGCCCACACCCAGATACGCACCATCGGCCTTGATGGCCAGAATCCAGTCCCGGGCGGCGATATCCGCCTTCGAAAGTTCGACCGCGAACCCGTCCAGCGCGACGGTCGTAATGGCTTCACCGTTCCACTCGGCTGCGGCCAGAACATCGCGCAGGCGCGGGCCTTCGATCGTGACCGCGCGGGGCCAAGTTTCCGCCTTGATCGCTGCCGTCACCGTACCCAGCCGTTCCAGTGCCGCCACATCGAAGGTCGCAGCCTGTTCAAAGTTGTATCCGTGCACAGACAGGAACGCGTCATCGAAAGCGTTGGACGCGCCCCGGTTCGCCTTCGAGACCGCCCCGCCAATGGTCAGGATCACGGATCCGGCAGGCGTGGCCTAGTCGGCATTGGCCGGAGACCAGAAGCCAAGCGCAGCGATCACCGCACTCATCAGTATCGTTCTCACAATACTCATTCGAGTTCCTTTCTTTGGGCCGGATCCACGCTGTATCCCAGCTCATTCATCCACATCAGGCTCGACCAGCTGTCCTTGGACGGATCGAGTTCCATCCCGATGGCACCCGAATAGCCTTTCTCGATGGCCCGACGGGTAAGCCACAGCAAATCCAGTTCGCCGACACCGGGTTCATGTCGGTCGGGCGGGTTTCCGATCTGCACATAGCCAATCTGCGGCCAGAATTCGTCCATGATATCGGACAGCGTGCCTGTTTCCTCATACCGCATGTGGAGGGTGTCATAGACCAGTCCCACATTGCTGCGACCGACCTGATCCACGATATCGCGCGCCTGCGCCATGGTCTGTATGGCCCAGTGGGGAATACGTTGCGCGGTGACCGGCTCCAGCAAAAACTTGCAGCGATGCTCGCCCGCCGCGTCGGCGATGTAGCGAAGGTTCTCGATATACAACTCGATGCAGCGCTCGCGGCTCTCGCCGTCCGGCACCGGGCCGGCGCCAACATTGATCGAATAGAAATCGCAATGGGTGATGTATTCCAGCGCCTGGTCGGCCGCGCGCCGGAATTCGTCCTGGCGCCCCGGCTGGGCCCCCAGCCCCATGGTGCCTCCGGCCCAGTCAGCCGGAACCACGCAATAGGTGAACTCGAGGCCAAGATCGCCGAGTAAACGCTTCAGCTCCGCCTTCGGAATCTCATACGGAAAGTGATACTCGACCGCGGTGCAGCCGATCTTCGCCGCGGCGGCGAACCTGGCGCGCAAGGGCAGTTCCAGGAACAGGTGATAGAGATTGGGCGCGAAGCGGATCATCAGGTCCTCATCGTAGAACGCTTCCCGGTGCGGGAGAAAGCCGCCACGCTGCCACAAAGCGAGATCATACCGTGTTCTGGCTTCCGCGGGTTGCTAGTATGACGTGATCAAACAACTGTCGGCTCCGCACAACTTCTCAAAGGACAACCCATGCCTTTCAACCCCGTCGCTGATGACATCGCGTCGAATCCGAGGGTGAGAAAACCCATGAACGATTCCGAACTCTGTGGCCGCCTGCTCGACGTGATCGAGCACGATGTCATCCCGCTGACCCGCGCCGGCGTGGCCGCAGGCAACAAGCTGTTCGAGGCGGCAATTCTGCGCAAGTCCGATCTATCGCTCGTGGTGGCCGATACCAATGGCGGGATCGAGAACCCGCTCCACCACGGCGAAATTTCAACGCTGAACAGCTATTACGGCCTCAAGGACAGCAGCCGTCCCGCAGCACGGGACTGCATCTTCGTCTCGACCCACGAGCCGTGCTCGCTTTGCCTGTCGGCCATCACCTGGGCGGGCTTCGACAATTTCTAATACTTCTTTGGCTACGAGGACACGCGGGATGCGTTCAACATTCCCCACGATCTTAAGATCCTGCAGGAAGTGTTCAAGATCGAGAACGGCAACTACGCCCACGAAAATGCCTTCTGGACCTGCCAGGACCTGGTCGTACTGTCACGTGCGCAGCAGGACGCCCAGGTTTCGGACCGGGACGCCCAGATCGCGCGTATTCGCGCGGCCTATGACGACCTGTCGGCGGTCTATCAGGCCACGAAAGCGGACAACGACATTCCCCTGAGCTGAGTGCGCCCGGTCACGACAATGCTGTCCGTCGATGGCAGAAAGAAAAACGGCCTGTTCAAGGGTCTAGATCGAGCGCTGATTGACGCGCTTCGACAGTTCTTCGGCGGATTCTTTGCGCTCGCTGTACCGGTCCACCAGATAGTCGGCCCGGTCGCGGGTGAGCAGGGTGAACTTTACCAGCTCCTCCATGACATCGACAATACGGTCGTAATAGGCGGACGGCTTCATGCGGTGGTCATTGTCGAATTCTAGAAATGCCTTGGCGACCGAGGACTGGTTGGGGATGGTGATCATCCGCATCCAGCGGCCCAGGACGCGCAGCTGGTTCACCGCGTTGAAGCTCTGGGAGCCGCCGCTGACCTGCATCACAGCGAGCGTCTTGCCCTGGGTCGGGCGCACGGCACCCAATGCGAGGGGAATCCAGTCGATCTGTGCCTTCATGATGCCCGTCATCGACCCGTGACGCTCCGGGGAGCACCAGACCAGCCCTTCGCTCCAGATCACCGCCTCGCGCAGTTCCTGCACCTTGGGGTGGGTCTCTTCCGCATCGTCCGGCAAAGGCAATCCGGACGGATCGTAGATGCGCGTTTCAGCCCCGAGATGTTCGAGGATCAGCGAAGCTTCCTGATTGACCAGACGGCTGAAGGAGCGCGGACGCAATGAGCCGTGGAGCAGCAGGATGCGCGGCTTGTGGGTGGAGAGTTCGGGCCGCAACAGGGCGTTGCGGTGGGCTTCAACGCAGAGCATGGTGTCTAGATTGGGGGTTGTATCCATCGGGCGCATCACCGCAATCCGGACGCCGGTGACAGTTCCGTGACAGACCCGCGTCCCATAAACACAAAGGGGCCGACGATGTCTCGCCAACCCCGGAAGAAAATGGTGGGTGCACAAGGACTCGAACCTTGGACCCGCTGATTAAGAGTCAGCTGCTCTACCAACTGAGCTATGCACCCACCGTGTGCTTGAAAACGGCGCGGATATAGCATCCGGGCCCGGGCTTGTCGATACGCGCGACCCCGAAATCCAACCGTGAAATCCGCCCGTCAGGCCAGCCCGCCGCGGCGGTTGATGTACATGTCGCGGTGCAGCCAGCAGCTCATGATCAGGCCGAACCCGATCAGCACGGTGAGCATCGCCGTGCCGCCGTAGGAAATCAGCGGCAGCGGCACGCCCACGACCGGCAGGATGCCCATCACCATGGCGATGTTGATGAACACATAGAGGAAGAAATTCACCGTCAGCCCCATCGCCAGAAGCCGGGCGAACTGGCTACGGCAACGAAACGCGATGAAGATGCCATAGGCAATCAGCAGGCCATACAACGCGATCAGTCCGACGCCGCCGATCAGGCCGAATTCCTCGGCCAGCATGGTGAAAATGAAATCGGTCTGTTTCTCCGGCAGGAAGTTCAGATGGCTCTGGGTGCCTTCCAGGAACCCCTTGCCGAACATGCCGCCCGAGCCGAGGGCTATCTTCGACTGCAGGATGTGATACCCGGCCCCCAGCGGATCGGATTCCGGGCTGAGGAAGGTGAAGATCCGCTGTTTCTGATAGGCATGCAGGAACTGCCAGGCGACCGGGACCGCTGCGGCCACACCGGCCGCCACCACGCCGAACTGCCAGAGGCGTGCACCGCCCAGCCAGAACATGGCGCCACCGACCATTGCGACGGTCATGGCGGTGCCCAGATCGGGCTGACGCAGCACGAGCGCAATCGGGGCCACCACGATCAGGACCGGTATCCAGAGATTGCGCAGGCGCCCGGCTTCATCCACATCGAAACCGTGGAAATAGCGTGCCAGGGCGAGGATGACGGCAATCTTCATCACTTCGGATGGCTGCAGCTGGAAGAATCCCAGGTTGATCCAGCGCTGGGCGCCCATGCCGATCGACCCCATGATCTCGACTGCGGCCAGCAGGCCCAGACACAACGCATAGATGGGATAGGCGGTTCGCAGCCAGAGCCGGATATCGATCAGCGCGACGCAGAGCATCATCGCAAGTCCGACGGCAAAGCGGTACATCTGGCGCGACGCCCAGGGGTCGAGGTTTCCGTTCGCGGCCGAGTACAGCATCGCAAACCCGATCGATGCCGTCAGAATGATCAGAAGAACCAGCTCCCAGTTGAGACGAAGGAGCTTCTGCCAGAATGTAGGCTGTGCCGTGCCGAATTGTGCCATCTCCAACCGCCTCGCCTGCCGGGCCTAAGTGCCCTGACGTTCCGGACCACCCAGTCCGGCCACATCGGCGCCCGGTGCCAGACGGGCCGGGTCGCGTTCGAGTGTCTCGATCATCACATCCCGGGCGATCGGCGCGGCGACCGACGATCCGCCGCCGCCATGTTCCACCACAACGGAAATTGCGTAGCGCGGATTTTCGATCGGTGCGTAGCCGACGAAGAGCGCATGATCACGAAACCGCCAGGGCAGTTCTTCGTTCTTGCGGACACCCGATTCCCGTTCCCGAAGGCTGATCCGACGAACCTGCGCCGTCCCGGTCTTGCCCGCCATGGACATATCCGGACGTTTGATCCGCGCGGCATGGGCGGTTCCCCGCGGATCGTCGGTCACTTTTTCCATCGTATCCATGAGGATTTTGAGATGCGCGGGATCGACATTGATCGACGGATATTCCGGCTTGCCCCGAGCGATCATGTCTTCGCGGAACATTCGGTCACGCGCCAGATGCGGCAGTACAGCCTTGCCGCCATTGACCATGCGAGCCGTCATCGTGGCCAGTTGAAGTGGTGTTGTCAGAACAAAACCCTGCCCGATCCCTGCGAGCAGGGTTTCGCCAAGCACCCAGGGCTGACCGATCACAGCACGCTTCCACGACTTGGTCGGGATGAGACCGGATCGCTCTCCGGGGCTATCGAGCGCCAGTTTGGTCCCCAGACCGAAGCGCTCGGCCATCTTTGCGATCTTGTCGATCCCGATCTTGCGGGCGATCTCGTAGAAATAGACGTCACAGGATTCCGCGATCCCGCGTTCCAGGTCCACATGCCCGTGTCCCTCGCGCCGCCAGCAATGGAACCGACCGTCACCGACCTCCATATGCCCGGAACAGAAGTATCTGCTCCGCGGCGTGATCACACCCTCTTCCAGTGCCGCCAACGCGACGATCATCTTGAAGGTCGAACCAGGCGCGTATTCGCCCGCGATCGCCTTGTTGCGCAGCGGCGCGCGTTCATTGTCGGCGAGCGCGCGCCACTGGGCGTTGCTCAGACCCTCGGTGAAGGCGTTCGGATCGAAACTCGGCGTCGAGGCCTGCACGATCAGTCCGCCCATCGCGACATCCATGACAACGACCGAGCCGGCCTCTTCGCCCAGCCTGCGCATGGCCGCACGCTGCAGGGCCATATCCATGGTCAGGACAACATCCCGGCCCTTGTCTCCTTCCTGACGGTCCAGCTCGCGGATCACGCGGCCCACCGCGGTGACTTCAAGCTGGCTGGCGCCCGCGCTGCCGCGCAGAGGCTTGTCAAAGGCGCGCTCGATTCCGCTGCGTCCGATCCGGAACCCCGGCAGCTCCAGCAGCGGGTCTCCCGTCAGATCCTCGCGGCGCGGGGCACCCACGTAGCCGAGCACATGTGCCGCTGCGATACCGTGCGGATAGAAGCGCCGCTCGCCAACGTCGATCGTGACTCCGGGAAGATCGGGCGCGTTGACCTCCAGTCGGGCCACATCCTCCCATTCCAGGAATTCGCGCACGGTCACCGGGACAAACTTCTTGGTTCGCCGGATTTCCTTGAGAATACGTGCCTTCTCGTCAGCGTCGATGGAGATGATCATCGCCAGACGGTCCAGCACAGCGGGCACATCGGGGGTGTTCTCGGATTTGATGAGAACCCGGTAGTTCTGCTGGTTTACGGCAACCGGAACACCGAACCGGTCCAGTATCCGGCCGCGCGAGGGCGGTATCAGCCGCGTGTTGATGCGGTTTTCTTCCGCCAGCGTCTGGTAGCGTTTGGATTCGACGACCTGCAGGTAATACATTCGTCCGACCAGCGCGGTCAGCAAACCGAACTGGCCTCCGGCCAGCAGGGCTGCCCGACGTGTGAAGAACTTCTGGCGATCGTTGTCGCGGCTGTTCATGCGGGCTCCGCAGCGCCCAGAAGCCAGCGCTGGGTCCGCAACAGGAACCAGGCGATGATCGGGAACACGATAATGGTCATGCCGATGCCGCCCAACACCACATTACTCGGCAGAATGGCCCCCCGCAACACCGAAGCCAGCAACCAGGTCAGGGTGCCCGCGATCGACGCGACAATCGCGAAGCCGCACCAGAAGATCCAGAACGGCTTGCCCACCAGAAAACGCCGCTGGCTCAGCACGGAGGCGTGGACGAGCAGATAGACCAGCGCCGAGAGCCCGAAAGGAGCGCCGATGAGCGCGTCCTGGAACAGGCCGATGGCGAAGACCAGAAGGCGCGGCATCAGGTCCGAACGAAAAGCCACCCAGTAATAAATCCCCATCAGGGGAAGCGCCGGCGCGATGTCGGCATAGAAGGGAAATGGCAGGTGCAGATACGCCAGAAACACCAACAGCAGGGTGCTGAACCCCGGAACGACCCGGCGCGCCAAATTCGCGAAACTGGCAAACGCCGCCGGGTTCATTGCGCGGAATTCCCGGTCGTTTTCGGGGGCGGCGCTGGTTGCACGGCAGGAACCTGCTCGGGCGGCGGCAGGATGCCCTCAACGCCGTAGTCGAGGACGCGCGCTTCGCTCAACCGCGCCAGATCGATGGCCGGCTGCAAGACGACCCGGGCTTCGTTTGATTCCGATATCGTCCCGATCGCCAGACCCGGCGGGAACACGCCGCCATGGCCCGAGGTCACGACCCGGTCACCGGCAGAGACGGGCGAATTTGAAGCCAGATAGGTCACCTCCGGCCAGTTGGTGTTGTTGCCGGTCACGATGACCCGGTCACCGGTGGATTCCACGATCGCCGGAATACGCGAGTTCAGATCGGTCAACAACAGGACCCGTGCAGACCGGTCACCCACTTCCGCCACACGGCCGACAACACCTGCTCCCGACACCACAGCCTGTCCGCGCTGTACGAAGTGGCGCGCGCCCGCATTGATCAGGAGACTGTGATAGAAAGCGCCGCCGGTGTCCGCGATCACCCGAGCGGTAACCGCGCGTGGTGCGACGTCGGCCACATAGTCCAGTTGCGCGCGCAGGGTCGCATTCTCGATCACGAGCTGGCGCGCGGCCTGCATCCAGCGGATCAGGCGTTCATTTTCCTGACGCAGACGGGCGTTCTCGGCGTGCACGATGAAAAAGCTCTTGACCGATAGGGAGACCTCCTGACCGGCTTCCACCGGGCGCGACATCACCGAGAGGATCGGCGCGACACCATCCACGATCACCACGCGTGCGCGTTCCAAGGCACCGGTTTCGGCCTTGCTGAAAAGCATGAGCGCAAACGCGAGGGCGAGCAGTCCCAGAAACGCAAAGCGCTGCGCCCAGATCCGGACCGGGACGGCCAGGCCTGCAACCGACATGCTCGCGTTTCGTTTCGCCACCAGACTATCCTGTCTCCCGGGGTTTCGCCGAGCCCCGGTTGCGGATCAGGACATGTCGATCAGTACATACTGACCAGCACGTCCTTCAGTTTCTTGAATTCTTCCAGCGAGCGGCCCGTGCCGCGCGCCACACATGTGAGCGGATCATCTGCAATCGAGACCGGCAGGCCCGTTGCATGCCGCAACACGTAATCGAGATTCCCCAACAAGGCACCACCGCCCGTCAGCACGATACCCTTGTCCACAATATCGGCCGCCAGTTCCGGCGCCGTATGCTCCAGCGCAACCTTCACCGCGTCAATGATCGCGCTGATCGGCTCCGCGAGGCTCTCGGCGATCTGCCGCTCGGAGATGATGATCTCCTTCGGGACGCCGTTCATCAGGTCGCGGCCCTTGATTTCCATGGTCTGGCCTTCGCCATCTTCGGGCGGACAGGCCGATCCGATTTCCTTCTTGATCCGTTCGGCGCTCGATTCACCGACCAGCAGGTTATGGCTGCGCCGGATATAACCGATAATCGCTTCATCCATCTTGTCGCCGCCCACGCGGACACTGCGTGAATAAACGATGCCGCCGAGCGAGAGCACGGCCACCTCCGTGGTGCCGCCGCCGATATCAACCACCATCGAACCGGTCGGCTCGGTCACCGGCAGGCCGGCACCGATGGCGGCCGCCATCGGTTCCTCGATCAGATAGACCTTCCGCGCGCCCGCGCTCTCAGCCGATTCCTGAATCGCCCGCCGTTCCACCGCGGTGGACCCGGATGGCACACAGACCACGATCATCGGGCTGTAGAAACCGCGTCGGTTGTGCACCTTGCGGATGAATTCCTTGATCATTTCTTCGGCGACTTCGAAGTCGGCGATCACACCGTCCCGCAGGGGCCGGATGGCCTGGATATTGCCGGGCGTACGACCGAGCATCTGCTTGGCTTCGTTGCCGACGGCGAGCACCTTCTTCTTGCCCTTGGATTCGACGATGGCAACCACCGACGGTTCGTTGAGTACGATGCCACCCTTCACATAGACCAGCGTGTTCGCTGTTCCCAGGTCAATGGCCATATCAGCCGAAAGCGCACCCATAATTCGCGATAACATATCTCGCCGCCTCGTCCAGTGATGTGCCCCTGAAACAGGGGCCGGAGCGGCGCGCAGCGCCGCCCCAGGTCTCGCCTATGCCGACAAAGCTGCCGGCGCTGTCTTTTCCCGCTTCACGAGCAGTTTGTTCAGTCCGTGCAGATATGCACGTGCAGACGCCACCAGAGTGTCTGCATCCGCGCCCTGCCCGTTCACGGTCTTGCCGTTTTCCTCGAGCCGGACGGTGACTTCTGCCTGTGCATCGGTTCCGCCCGTCACCGCATGCACCTGATACAGCTGCAATGTGGCCGAATGAGGGAACAAGGCACCGATGGCATTGAAAACGGCATCCACAGGACCATTGCCTTGGGCCGTGGTCGCCACCGGCTTGCCGTCAATCTCCAGTTCGAGATCGGCCTCCTGCGGCCCCTTCGATCCAGCACGCACTTGAAGTGAAACGAACTTCACGCGCGCATCGTCGTTCTGAATCGTGTCATCGACCAGCGCGATAATGTCTTCGTCGAACAGTTCCTTTTTCTTGTCCGCCAGATCCTTGAAACGCGTGAAGGCATCGCGGACCGCGTTGTCGCCCAGATCGCCGTAGCCGAGATCGCGCAACTTCTCGCGAAACGCATGACTGCCCGAATGTTTGCCCATCACCAGATTGGACTGGCTCAGGCCGATCGATTCCGGGGTCATGATTTCATAGGTTTCTGCGTTCTTCAGAACGCCATCCTGATGAATGCCCGATTCATGGGCAAACGCGTTGGCACCCACGATGGCCTTGTTCGGCTGAACATTGAAACCGGTGATTGTGGACACCAGATGGCTGGCCCGGATAATCGCCGTGCTTTCCACGCCGGTCACGTAGGGAATCGCATCGTGCCGGGTGCGCAGCGCCATCACGATCTCTTCGAGGGCGCAATTGCCGGCACGCTCGCCGATGCCGTTGATGGTACATTCGACCTGACGGGCCCCGGCGCCGACCGCGGCCAGGGAGTTCGCAACCGCGAGCCCCAGATCATTGTGGCAATGCACCGAGATGACCGCCTGGTCGATATTCGGGACACGGTTGAACAGCATCTCGATCAGCGTCGCGAACTCATGGGGTACGGCGTAACCGACGGTGTCGGGAATATTGATCGTGGACGCACCCGCGCGGATGGCGCTCTCGACGGTGCGGCACAGGAAATCATGCTCGGTGCGCGACCCGTCCTCGGGGGACCATTCAACGTCATCGCAGAGGTTGCGTGCATAGCTCACACTGTCGATGACAGCTTCGTGCACCTCATCGGGCTCCATCTGGAGCTTGAACTTCATGTGCAGCGGGCTGGTTGACAGGAAGGTATGGATCCGCGGCCGTGCCGCGCCCTGTACAGCCTCCCAGGCCCGGTCGATATCCTGATGGGCGGCACGGGCCAGCCCGGCAACGCTGGAATTTTTCACCGTGTTCGCAACCGCACGTACGGCCTCGAAATCACCGTTCGAGGCGATCGGAAAACCGGCCTCGATGATATCGACGCCGAGTTCTTCCAGAACGGCGGCAACGCGCACTTTCTCCTCGAGGTTCATCGAACAGCCCGGTGACTGTTCTCCGTCCCGCAGGGTGGTGTCGAAAATACGAACGTAGTTGTCGGCACCAGTATCAACCGGTGACTCGTTGGTCTCTGTGGTCGTGTCGTTGGCGGTCATTGGTCCTGCCTCAAAATCGTATGGGTTGACTTAGGTTTGGTTCCGTCCCCTGAACAATGAAGGCCATGTGGCACTGTCGTCGTTCAGAGGCCCCTAAGTCGCAGGGCTGCGCCGCCAATAAGAAGCGCATCAAGATCAATCAGAATCGGGCACACATCACAAGCAACCGCAGCGCGCTGCGCGCGGCAGGACGGGCCTTCAACTGTCCGGACGATGATCACGTCCCCGATCTCCTTAACGGCTCCAGCCGAAACAAAAGCAACAAGACGCCCAGAATCAGCGCAGGAGCGTTAACAAGTGGTGAACAAGGCGTCCACCAATATGAAAAGAAAGTACCTATACACTCTTGTTTTAGAGCGATATTGCAGCGCACCGCAACGGTTTTGTTAACCATATACAGCAGTTTCGCCTCGCAGGCGTAAAAATACGCCCGCGGAAGCGAATCTGACGTGTGGTCTAGTTCTTCGACTTGTCCACCATGGCGTTCTCGGCAATCCACGGCATCATGCCGCGCAGCTTCGCGCCGGTTTCTTCAAGCTGATGCTTGGCCTGGTTGCGGCGGGTGGTCTTGAACCCGGTCTGACCGACCTGGTTTTCCAGCATCCATTCGCGAGAGAAGGAACCGGTCTGGATCTCCGAGAGGATCTCCTTCATCGCAGCCTTGGTCTCGTCGGTCACGATGCGCGGGCCACGGGTGTAATCGCCGTATTCCGCAGTGTTGGAGACCGAGTAGCGCATATTGGCAAGGCCGCCTTCGTAGATCAGATCGACGATCAGCTTCACTTCGTGGACGCACTCGAAATACGCCATTTCCGGCGCATAACCGGCTTCCACGAGGGTTTCGAAGCCCGCCTGGATCAGCGCCGACAGGCCACCGCAAAGCACGGCCTGTTCGCCGAAGAGATCGGTTTCACACTCTTCCTGGAAGGTGGTCTCGATGATCCCGGCCCGGCCGCCGCCAATGGCAGACGCGTAGCTGAGGCCGATGTCGTGGCAATTGCCGCTGGAATCCTGATGCACCGCCAGCAGGCAGGGCACGCCGGCGCCGCGTTCGTACTCGGAACGCACGGTGTGGCCCGGCCCTTTCGGCGCGATCATGAAGATGTCGAGATCCGCGCGCGGCTCAATCAGGCTGAAGTGCACATTCAAACCATGGGCGAATGCCAGCGCGGCGTTCTCATTCATGTTGTCGTGCAGGTGGTCGCGGTACAGATCGCCCTGCAACTCATCGGGAACGAGAACCATAACCACATCGGCCCAGGCGGCAGCATCGGCTGCGTTCATCACCTTGAAGCCGGCACCTTCCGCCTTCGCCGCACTCGCCGAGCCTTCACGCAGCGCGACAACCACATCGGTTGCACCACTGTCACGCAGGTTCATGGCGTGGGCGTGGCCCTGGCTGCCATAGCCAACTACGGCAACCTTCTTGCCTTTGATCAGATTTACGTCCGCGTCGCGGTCATAATAAACGCGCATATCTATCGTTCCCTGTTTTTTGCGTCTGTCTGGATGGGGTGTGGTCGTTGCGTGTCCACGCTCGGCACGCCGAAGTCCCGGTTGCGCGGGGTTTTACAGCCCCGATGCGCCATGGGCAATGCCAGTCTTGGCGGTTTCTTATTCTTCGTCTATCCCGGCAAGCAAATTGGGCTTGCCCTGTTTGCCGCCGCGCTGAATGGCCACCACGCCGGAGCGGGCGATTTCCGTTGCGCCAAGGTTGCGCATCAGCACCAGGAAGCTGTCGATTTTCTCGGATGCCCCGGTCAGTGAGAAGACGAAGGAATCGACTCCCGTATCCACGACCCGGGCGCGAAAGATATCGGCAATGCGTAGCGCCTCGCGGCGTGCCGCGCCTTCGTTCACAATTCGCACCAGGGAGACTTCGTGCTCCACATGGGGGCCCTCTTCGGTGAGGTCGTGGACCTCGCGGATCGGCACCAGTCGCTCAAGCTGCGCCTTGATCTGCTCGATGATCATCGGCGTACCCGAGGTCACAAGATTGATCCGCGAAGAGGTTTCATCCTCGCTGATCGCAGCCACGGTCAGGGATTCGATGTTGTAACCCCGTCCCGAAAACAGACCCACGACGCGTGCCAGCACACCAGGTTCATTGTCGACAATCACGGCCATGACATGCCGCTCGATGGGATCATTTCTCTTCGCCATCACACGATCTTTCTATTTTGAATTTCTTGTTGGTGCTGTTCCGGCAAACGCCGCCAGAGTTCCGGTCCTAGACGAGAACCATGCCCTCTTCCGACTGCTTCTGTTCCTGCTGATCCTCGATGCCGAGCAGGATCTCATTGTGCGCAGCACCGCCCGGGATCATCGGGAAACAGTTCTCTTCCTTGGTCACGACCATATCCATGATGACCGGTCCCGGGGTGTCGATCATCTTCTGGATGGCATCATCGACATCATTGGGATCGGTGACCCGCATCCCGGTAATTCCGAAACTCTCGGCCAGCTGAATGAAGTCCGGCAATCCGTCGGAATAGGATTCCGAATATCGCGAACCGTGCAACAGTTCCTGCCACTGCCGGACCATGCCGAGCCAATAGTTGTTCAGGATGAAGATTTTCACCGGCAGCTTGTACTGCGCAATCGTGCCGAGCTCCTGAATGTTCATCATCGTCGAGGCTTCACCGGCGATGTCGATCACCAGCCGGTCCGGATGCGCGATCTGCACACCGACCGCAGCCGGCAGGCCATAGCCCATGGTGCCGAGCCCACCTGAGGTCATCCAGCGGTTGGGCTTGTCGAAGTGATAATACTGGGCCGCCCACATCTGGTGCTGTCCGACTTCAGTCGTCACCAGCGCATCACGGTCCTTGGTCAGCTCATAAAGCCGCTTGATCGCGTATTGCGGTTTGATCTCGTCCTTGGCGTCGAAGCCCTGCTCGAATCCGAGACAATCCACTGCGCGCCATTCCTCGATCTTTTCCCACCAGGCTTCCAGCGCCTTGCCGTCCGGCTTGGCATTGCGCGCCTTCCACTTCTCGAGCATGTCTTCGACAACGTTCTCCACGTCACCGATGATGGGCACATCGACCTGGATGTTCTTGTTGATCGAACTGGGATCGATATCGATATGAATTTTCTTTGAGCCCGGGGAAAACGCATCGGTCCGTCCGGTCACCCGGTCGTCGAACCGGGCACCGATCGCAACCATGACATCGCATTCGTACATGGCCAGATTGGATTCATAGGTGCCGTGCATGCCCAGCATACCCAGCCACTGCAAAGACGATGCCGGGAATGCACCCAGCCCCATGATCGTAGTGGTGGCCGGATAGCCGGTCAGCTTTACCAGTTCGGTCACCAGTTCGCAGGCGCGCGGACCCGAATTGATACAGCCGCCGCCGATATAGAAGATCGGCTTCTTCGCATTCGCGATCAGCTCGACGGCTTCCTCGATCGCCTGATCCGCGCCTTCACGCTGCGGATTGTAATGACGATGGGTCACGTTCTCCGGAGAGCGGTACTCACCCTCGGCGAACTGCACATCCTTGGGCAGATCAATCACGACGGGACCGGGACGGCCGGCCGCAGCCACATAGAATGCCTCATGCATGGTGCGGCTGAGATCATCCACATCCTTCACAAGGTAGTTGTGCTTCGTGCACGGACGCGTGATGCCAGTGGTGTCGGCTTCCTGAAACGCGTCATTCCCGATCAGATGTGTGGGAACCTGTCCGGTTAGGCAGACCACCGGGATAGAGTCCATCAGGGCATCGGTCAGGCCCGTCACGGCATTGGTCGCACCGGGCCCTGAGGTCACCAGCACAACGCCCACTTTTCCGGTCGAGCGGGCATACCCCTCGGCCATGTGAACCGCGCCCTGTTCATGGCGGCAGAGAATGTGGCGTACAGAATTCTGTTTGAAGAGCGCGTCGTACATCGGAAGGACGGCGCCGCCGGGGTACCCGAAGACAACTTCCACACCCTGATCAGACAGGGCCTTGATCACCATTTCCGCACCGGTAATTCGGTTTTCGGACATATCACTCAACCTTTCCATTCCGTTCAATCAGATCCGGTTCCTCCCAGACCGGATCGGCTCGACACTGCGTGTGCAAGACCGGCGGACGAAACCGAATCGACCCCGAATTGCCAGAACTCTGGGTCAGTTGAAACGGCCAGCGACGACCTGTCGCCGTTTCGGACGTCGCTTGCGGCATTGCCAGGCACAAAAAATCGCTCCGCCAGAGCGCCGCGACAGCACTCCATTAGAAACGTATAAGTAATTTAAGAAAAGAATTAGGCCACGTCAACTCAGAAATGAAAAGATTATATCGTCATCTATGTAATTTAATTTCAAAACGGATATACGCTCCGGTGCGGGCCCCGAATCGTCTGAATCCGGCAACTGATGGCGCAACCATGTCATCTGTCTTTTGGCGTAGTTGCGGGTTTGCTGACAGGCGGTTTCACGCGCCGCATCCAGTGACATCTCCCCCCGCAGATGCGCCGAAAGCGCGGGATAGCCGAGCGCTTTGAAGATCGGTAGAGAGGGGTACAGGCTCTCTCCTGCCGCACGCGCTGCGAGCGCACCCACTTCGTCTAGCGCGCCCGCGTCGAGCATTTCGTCAAAACGCCGTTCGCATGTTGCATAAAGTTCATCGCGCGGCGGCAGGAGCGTTACCACACGGAAGGCCATATCAGGCGGCGTAACCGGATCGGCCTGCCATTCCGACAAGGGCCGGCCGGTCCCTTCGAAGACTTCCCAGGCACGAAGAACGCGCTGGCTGTCCCCCACATGGAGGCGTGCCGCAATCTCCGGGTCGCGGGTTTCCAGCTCTTTGTGAAACGCTTCCGGTCCGATCTCGCGGTGCCATGCACGCGCCGCGGTCCGGATCTCGGACGGCACGCCGGGGATCTCCGCAATCCCTTCCATCAGCGCCCGCAGATAAAGCCCCGTACCGCCCACCACGATCGGGCGGTGCCCGCCCTCGCGAATTTCGGAGATCGCCGAACGGGCGTCACGCATCCAGTCCGCTGCAGAAGCCATATTGGCAGCGTCGCGATACCCGTAGAGCCGGTGCGGGGCGCGGGCCTCGTCTTTCGCCGAAGGTCGGGCCGTCAGGATTCGCAGATCCGAGTAGACCTGCATCGAATCCGCATTGACGATTGTACCGTCCAGCGCTTCGGCGAGCGTCATCGCAAGACCGGATTTCCCGCTCGCCGTCGGCCCGGCGATCACTATGACGGGCGCATCGTCCATGTGCGCCGGCTTACGCGCTCAGCGGATAGGAGACCAGCCCGTCGGCCAGCTTCGGTTCGAACCAGGTGGACTTGGGCGGCATCACTTCATTCGCGTCGGCAACCGCCATCAGATCTTCAATACTGGTCGGGAACAATGCGAAGGCAACAGCCCAGTCACCGCTATCGACGCGTTCTTCCAGGGCACCAAGACCACGAATACCGCCGACAAAATCAATCCGCTTGTCGGTGCGCGGATCGGCGATGCCCAGCACCGGTTCGAGGAGGCGGTCCGACAGCAACTTGACGTCGAGACGGTCCAGCGGTTCGGCATCGTCGGCCGGCGGAGACTTCGCATCGAGCACGTACCAGGTTCCGCCGAGATACATGCCAAAGCGATGCGGCTGCTCCGGGCGCACCTGGTCCCCGGATTCCGAAATCTCGAACATGTCGGACACCTTTGCCAAAAAGTCTTCCGGGCTCAGGCCGTTGAGGTCCTTCACAACACGATTGTAATCGAGAATGTTCAGCTCTTCTGCCGGGAAGGCCACGATCAGAAAGCGCTCATGGGCCGAGCCCGTCCCGTCGCGCGCTTCGCGCAGTTCGGCGACCCGCGATGCCGCGGCAGACCGGTGATGCCCGTCGGCAATGTAGAGCAGATTGACCGGCGCATAGGCTTGCGCCACCGTGGAGACCGCGTCCGGGTCCGTGATCGCCCAGACGATGTGGCGGACACCGTCCGGCTGGGTCACATCATAGGTCGGGTCGCCGGCCGTCATCTCGGCCAGCACCTTCTGCACACTGGCGTGTGACTGATGCACGACGAGCACCGGGCCGGTCTGGGCATCCACGGAATCGATCTGACGGACCCGGTCGTCTTCCTTATCGGGACGCGTGAACTCATGCTTGCGAACGATGTTCCGGTTGTAGGCCTCCACCGGGGTGGCGGCGACAATGCCGGTCTGGCTGTGGTCGCCCATGATGATCCGATAGACGTAATAGCAAGGTGACGGATCGCGAAGCAGAACCCCCGCCTCAGCCATCGCGGACAGGTTCTCAGCACCCTTCTGATACACAGCTTCACTGTAGGGGTCCGTTCCGTCCGGCCGAT
>JAYQBG010000035.1:0-24932 GCA_038137215.1 Alphaproteobacteria bacterium | reverse complement strand
GCATAGCCCGAAATACAGATCACCGGCATATCCGGAGTGGTGTCGCGCACATTCTTGATCAGGGTCGGCCCGTCTATCTCCGGCATCACGGCATCCGTGATCAGCAGGTCGATCGGTTCGTCGATCACCCCCATCAATTCCATCGCCGCCTCACCGGTCCTGGCTTCCAGAACCGTGTATCCCTTGGCCCGCAGCGCGCGCGCCGAAAACAGCCGGACGGCGTCTTCGTCCTCGACCACCAGCACCGTGCCGGCGCCAGTTGTCTCTGCCGCGCTTGGAGTATCGGCGGCTTCCGGATCGGCCGCCGCCTTTTCTTCTGCGGCATGTGCCGGAAGAAGAATCGTAAAGGTCGTGCCTTCACCGGGCCGGGAATCGACGACCACATAGCCTCCGGTCTGCTTGACGATGTCGTGCACCGTTGACAGACCGAGGCCCGTCCCCGCGCCGACCTCCTTGGTCGTAAAGAACGGCTCGAAAATATGTTCGAGGTTCTCCTGGGGAATTCCCACACCGGTATCAGACACTTTAACCACCACATAGTTGCCGGGCGGCACCGGCTCGACCCCGCGGCGCTGGTTCGAAACCAGGGTTTCATTCGAGGTCTCGATGATCAGTTGACCGCCCCGGTCTGGCCGGCCGACGGGTCGAAGAGTTGCGCGCTCGCAAGGCCGGCATTGAACGCGATGATTATGCCGCCAACCTGCAGCATGGATATGAGCAATCTCGTGATCGCACCGTTGGCGATCCCGATCAGGATTTCACCACCGAGCAAGAGCACCAGCTCGGCAACGTTGGGCGGCGTGGCCGGCAGTGCAACCGAGACGTCGGGGTAAACCACGAAACAGATCGTCAACGCGATGATCAGACGGACCCGGACGGGCACATTCACTTCCCCGAACCCGGGCAGCACGACCATCGCGCTGCCTATGCGCGCGAATATCATCAGAAACAGATAAACGTCTGAGACGAGCAGCCCGTCGAGCATCGCGGAGGGTTATCCAATCCCGAGGATGTCTCAGTGTACCGCCGCGAAGTCTATGAGCGCATTCTTGCCGAGCAGGCCGGTGCCGAGAGCGACACCAGTGAGAGCGAGACAGACACCACCTCCGAAAAGAACGACGATCCGGCCACATAAAAAAAGACGGCGCCCGCTCTTTGGAGCGGACGCCGGTTTCAAGGGGTTGGGGAGGTTTAATTCAGACCTGGTTCAGCTGCGCGCGGCCAGACACGCGGCCATGCTGTCGGCCATGTTTTCGATCAGAGCCACATACAGATCCGGGCCCGGCGCCAATTCGGCGCCCAACGGGTCCAGAACGCCCTGATTGGCATCGCTGGCCTCGGTCACCACGGACACCATTTGGGGGGTGAACTGCGGTTCGGAGAACACACAGACGGCCCCAAGATCACGAACCCGATCGCGGATTTCCTGAACCCGGGCCGCGCCGGGAACGACTTCGGGGCTGACCGTGATGGAGCCGGCGGCCTGAAGGCCGAACCGGGTTTCGAAATGCTGATAGGCATCATGAAAGACGATGAAGGGGCGCTCGCGAACCGGCGCAAGGGTTTCTGTAACCTTCCCTGACATCTCATCGATCTGCGCGGACATGGAATCGGCATTGGCCTTGTAGGTCGCCGCGTTGGCCGGATCGGCTTCGGCAAGGTTGTGCGCGATTTCACCGACCAGCACCTTGGCGTTCATCGGATCGAGCCAGATATGCGCGTCCACCTCTCCCTCGGCATGATCGCCATGGTCGTCATGATCATCGTGCTTGGCATCGCCATGGTCATGATCGTCATGCTGCTTGGCATCGTGATCATGGTCGTGGCCTTCAAAGGGTCCGCCTTCACGAATCGCAAGCTGCGTCAGCCCGTCCGTGTCCATTAACTCCACCACCCGCGCCTTGCCGCCGAGGGACTCGAGCGGCTTTTCCAGAAATGCTTCCATGTTATGGCCGACCCAAAAAATCACGTCGGCGGATTCCATTTGCGCGGCCTGGGACGGCTTCAGGCTGTAGGTGTGAGGCGAACCCGCACCCTGCACAATCAGGGCCGGCGATCCCACACCCGCCATCACGCCGGCGACCAGCGAGTGAATGGGTTTGACGGACACGACAACTTTGACCTCGGCATGCGCCGTGGCTACGGGCACGGCCGCCAACACGGCGCTGATCAGGGCAACTCGAAACGAACGCATATCTTGGAAGCTCCGTTGGAAAGCGTTATGAATGTTATGTTATTACGTTACGTGTAGACTGTAATGGTATAACGTGCGCATAGATCACCTACAAGAAGAATCATGGACGCACAAATCTCACATACGGCTCCCGCCGAGCCTCTGGTGACTCTCGAGAACGCCGGCCTGAACCGTGGCGGGCGCTGGCTCGTGCGCGGGATCGATCTCACTGTGCATCGTGGCGAAGCCGTCACCCTGATCGGACCCAACGGGGCCGGCAAATCGACCACGGCGAAGATCGCGCTGGGTCTGGAAAAGCCCGATGAAGGCGAAGCCCGGCGCCGCGGCGATCTGAAGATCGGTTACGTGCCCCAGAAACTGGCGATCGACTGGACCCTGCCGCTGACCGTTTCGCGCTTCATGTCCCTGACCGAACGCGTGAGTCCCGCCGACGCCGCCACGGCGCTCGAACAAGTGGGTATCCCGCATCTCGCCGGGTCTGAAGTTCGGCATCTCTCCGGCGGCGAGTTTCAGCGCGCCATGCTGGCCCGGGCGCTCACCCGTAAGCCCGATCTGATGGTCCTGGACGAGCCGGTGCAGGGCGTCGATTTCGGCGGCGAGATCGCGCTCTACAATCTGATTTCCGACATCCGGACCACCCTGAACTGTGGCATCCTGATGATTTCCCACGATCTCCACGTGGTGATGGCGGGGACCGACAAGGTCGTCTGCCTGAACGGCCATATCTGCTGCCAGGGTGCCCCCATGGCGGTGGCCGAGAGCCCGGAATATCGGGAACTCTTCGGCAGCCGTGCCGCCAACACCCTGGCCGTATACGAACACGCCCACGACCACACCCACCTGCCCGATGGCAGCGTGCGTCATGCCGACGGAACGGTCACCGAATACTGCCACCCCGATGATGGCCACCATGAAGACGCCGTATCCGGCGCGGATGTTCACCGCCATGCTGGATGACTTCTTCGCCCGCGCGATGATCGCCGGGATCGGCGTGGCGCTGATCGCCGGACCGCTGGGCTGCTTTATCGTCTGGCGGCGGCTGGCCTATTTCGGTGACACCCTCTCCCACTCCGCGCTTCTGGGCGTGGCACTTGCGCTGCTCTTTGAGGTCAATATCACCCTAGCCGTCTTCGGCGTCTCGGCGGCTGTCGCCCTGACGCTGTTGTTGCTGCAGCGTCGCGCCACCCTGTCTTCGGACTCCCTGCTGGGACTGCTCGCCCATTCCTCCCTGGCCCTCGGCCTGGTCGTGCTCGCCTTCATGACCTGGGTCCGGGTCGATCTGATGGGCTTTCTCTTCGGCGATATCCTGGCCGTCTCCCAGTCCGATATTGCGGTCATCTATACCGGAGGTATCGTTGTCATCGGTGTGCTGACCCTGATCTGGCGACCGCTGTTTGCCGCGACCGTCAATGCCGACCTGGCGGAGGCGGAAGGCCTCAGCCCGCAGCGTGCCAACATCATCTTCATGCTGCTGATGGCGCTGGTGATCGCCATTTCCATGAAGATCGTCGGGGTGCTGCTGATCACCGCTCTGCTGATTATTCCCGCCGCGACAGCCCGCCGCTTTGCCCGCGGTCCCGAACAGATGGCGATCCTTGCCGCCGTCATCGGCACCGGCGCCGTCATCGCCGGCCTCTTCGGTTCGCTGGAATGGGACACACCGTCCGGCCCGACCATCGTTGTCGCGGCACTCGCATTTTTCCTGCTCGGCCTGCTGCCCGTGGCAAGCCTGCTGACCCGGCGCCCCGTGCCACAGCCCGCACCACAGGAGGATACGCGCCCATGACCCACGATCATGAATCCGCGAAAACCGGGCTGACCCGGAACCAGTCGCTGGTGTTCGCGGCGCTGGAAAAGTCCGAAGCCCCGCTCAGCGCCTACACCATCCTCGATGCGCTGCGCGATGAAGGATTCCGCGCGCCGCTGCAGGTCTATCGGGCACTGGAAAAGCTGGTCGCGCTGGGTCTGGTGCATCGGCTGGAAAGCCTGAACGCCTTCGTCGCCTGCGATCACCCCGACGACGACGCCCACGGCACCATCGCCTTTGCCATCTGCGAGGATTGCGGACAGGTGGACGAGTTCAGCGATGACCAGATCGCCCAGCGGCTGGGCAGCTGGGCCAGGGCCGAGAAGTTCGACCTCGACAAGACCATTATCGAACTGCGCGGCACCTGCGAGTCCTGCAAGGCGGCCTGACCCCGGGAAACCGGACACAGTTTTTGCGACTGATTATCAGGTTTGGCTTGACCGGCGCGCGCTGGTTTGAGACACCGCCCATTCCACAATAGTGAAATTCTCAACAAGCCACCGAAGGACCCGCCATGCCCGGTAACGTTGCCAATATTCGCCCGTACCAGTCCAGCGCCGGACGCGAACATCCGGACCATTTCAAGCGCCCGGATACGCTGACCCTCGACATCCACGGTCACATCATGACCGAAGGCGTCGATGAAGAAGTGCGCAAGCATGTCCCGGCCATGAGCCTGGACGCGGTCAAATATGCCAGCCCGCTGACCCGTGAGCTCAACAAGAAGCAGAACGAGGAACGCCACGAGGAACTGGTTGGCGTGACCAAGCGCCTGGAAGACATGGACAAGATGTGCGTCGACGTGATGGCGATCTCGCCGCAGCCGCCGCAGATGCACTATGACGCGCCCGACGCGCTCGGCCAGGAAACCGCTCAGAAGGTCAACGACAACATCGCGCGCGCCGTCTCCGAAGCGCCCGATCGTCTGCTCGGCCTCGGCACGGTACCGCTGCAGAACACCGACATGGCGCTCAAGGAACTCGACCGGATCACCAATGAGCTCGGCTTCCGGGGCATCCAGATCGGCGCACAGATCGGCAATGACGAACTGTCGGCCGAGCGTCTGGAGCCGTTCTGGGCCAAGTGCTCGGAGATGGAGATTCCCATCTTGCTGCACCCGACCTCCTTCGCCTCGGAGCGGTTCGGCGCCCACTACCTCACCAACATCATCGGCAACCCGCTCGATACCACCGTCGCCGTGCACTATCTGATCTTCGACGGCGTGATGGCGCGTCATCCGGGCCTGAAATTCGTGGTCGTCCATGGCGGTGCCTTCGTGGCCGCCTATGCCGCGCGCATGGACCACGCCTGCGGACAGCGCGAGGATTGCTGCCTGAACATCGACCAGCCGCCGACGAGCTACCTGAAGAACATGTATTTCGACACGGTGGTCTTCGCCAACGATCAGCTGGAATTCCTGATCCAGAAATACGGTTCGGACAAGATCGTGCTCGGCACCGACTATCCCTTCGACATGGCGGATTACGACCCGACCGAACACGTGATGGGCATCGACAGCATCTCGGCCGCCGACAAGGAAGCCATCTGCGGCCTCAACTCGGCCAAGCTGCTCGGCGTCAACCCGGACGACTTCGCCCGCGCCAACCCGCAGGAGAACTGGAGCTAGCTCCAACGCTCTTGCCCCGTATCGGAATCAGTTCGTTAAGGCGGTCCCCCGGGGCCGCCTTAACTTGTTATTAACCATAATCCGCGATTCTCAGGGCGTGCGGCAGAAGGTCGCCCGACAACGCCAAGAGAAGCTCACGGGCCGGATACCGCGTTGTGGTGCCGGATGTCCGAGGCTACGGCGGCAGCGCCAGACCCGACGCGGTCGAAGCCTATGACATGGCAAGCCTGACCGCCGACATTGCCGGGCTGATCGACGCCTTTGGTGAGGACTCGGCCATTCTGATCGGTCACGACTGGGGGTCACCGATCTGCTGGAACACGGCAAGCTTCTATCCGGAGCGTGTTTCCGCCATCGGAATTCTGAGCGTGCCGTATCATCGCCACCTGGACATCCCCGAAACGGAACTGTGGCGCCGCCTCTACGGTGACGACTTCTTCTACCAGCTCTACTTTCAGGCCGAAGGCGTCGCGGAAGCCGAGCTGGAATCTGACATACGGTCTTCGCTGCGCCGGATTTACTTCACCCTGTCCGGTGACGATCCTGTGCCGGATCGCTGGCTCGACCGCACGCCGCGCCCACGCCTACTCGACCCGTTCATCGACCCCGCCCCCTTTCCCAACTGGCTAAGTGAGAGCGATCTCGACTATCTGGTCGCAAACTTTGAAGAGAGCGGATTTCGCGGCCCTCTGAACAGGTATCGCAACGCCGAGCGCGATCACGAAAACCTGCCCCTGATGAATGCCGGGCCGCTCCGGCAGCCGAGCTGTTTCATTGGCGGCAGCCGGGACGTGACACGACATTTCGTACCCGGCCACGACCTCTATGAAGACGTTGGCCGACGCTGCAAAGATCTGCGCCTCGGTCAGATCATCGAAGGTGCAGGACACTGGGTTCAGCAGGAAGCACCCGACGTGGTCACACAGAGCCTCCTCGCCTTCCTCGATACACTGGACTGAACCACCCGACGCCCCGCAGCGAAGAGGCGTCAGCCGGCACAGGCGCTGCGCGTTCTAGGATGTCTGGCGCAGGTTGCCCTCATCATCCACTTCCAGCCCGGTCTCGCGCGCGGCGTCGAGTAAGGACGGGTGCCAGCCCGGCTTGCCCGGATCGGGCCCGCCCACAACCGCAAGCATCAAGGAATCCGGCTCGTCCGAGATACACCGGAAACCGCGGTAGATTCCGACCGGCACATTGACGACGTCGCCGACGTCCAGCGTCACGGACTCTTCTTCCTCGCCCGTCATCCAGTAGATTTCCCACTGACCGCTGATCGGGATGAAGACTTCCTCCGTCTCATGCATGTGCAGTGCCGCTCCGCAGCCCTTGCGCGCGCGGATATAGCCGACACTGAAACCATGCGCCGGCGCCTCAATGAGAGGTTCAAGCGCAGGATCATCGACGTTTTCGGTCACGTTCAGGCCGATGATGTTGATGTTTTCGCGTTCATGCGCAGGGATCCGCTGATCGAGAAAGGCCAGCGTTGAGCCCTGCATCTCCGATGCGCGGGAGACATGTTTGGCCAACATCTCTTCACGCGTCACGACAGGTATGGACATTCCAGAGTTCTCCTATGATTTGGTGCCGGATTACCGGCCTTTTGCCGCCAGCTCCACGCGCCTGGAATAGCGCGGGTCGCCGCGTTTGATCTCGCCCAGCAGGTTTGACGCTTTGAGCAGCAGGACATCGTTGGTGCCATCGGAGTGCACAAAGCTCAAACCGTCTCGCAGTAACTTCTCAATTGGGTTCTTCTTCATGTAGCCGGTGGCCGCCCAGAGCTCAAAGGCTTCCATCAGAACCTTCACGGAATTTTCCGCCGCATTGACCTTGCAGAGCGAAGCCGCAACCGCATCGGGTGTGCCCTGATTGGCTGTCCAGCCGGAATACCAGAGATAGAACCGCGCGGACTCGATCAGCATCCGCATGCGGGCCAGACGCTGCGCCTGGATCTGGTGCTCAAAGATGGGCTTGCCGCCCTGCACCCGTTGCCTGGCATACTGGAGGGTCACATCGTAGGCCCGCTGTGCCACGCCCAGAACCGTGGCCCCGGCCTGGATGTTGGAGCCGAAGCGTGTCAGCAAGGCGCCGAGCTCACCCAGCGCCCCGTTCGGGGTGCCGAGAACGTCGGACTGCGGAATCTCGACATTGTCGAACACCATCGTGCCATTGGCGACGTTGCGCTGGCCCAGCTTGTCCCAGATTTCCGTCACGGAATAACCCGGTGTGTCGGCGGTCAGCAGAAAACCTGACATGCTCTTGAGCGGCGGCTTGCGCATATCGGTGCGGGCCATCACGTAAATCACCTTGGCCAGTCCGCCATTCGAGATGTAGCGCTTCTCGCCGTTGAGGATCCATTTGTCGCCCTTCTTCTTGGCCGTCATCCGGACGCCGCCATCGGGCTTGTTGTAGGGTAGGATGGAATCGCTGCCCGAGAGCGGTTCCGTCGCCGCGGCCGCCAGCAGACATTCGGGATCGTCCATCACGCGCGGCAGCCACTTCTTGCGCTGTCGGGCGGTGGTCAGATGGCTGATCATGGTCATGATCTTCCAGGTCTGGTCGAAAGCAACAGCGATCCCCAGATCGCCATAGGCCAGATTTTCACCCACCATCGACAGGGTCATCACATCGGCCCCGCCCCCGCCGTATTCCTTCGGCACTGACAATGTACGCAGTCCAAGCTTGTCGGCTTTCCGGATGACATCCCAGTTGAAGGATTTCGCCGGGTCCGGCTCCCGGTCACCGGCTTCGGCCACCGGGATCATCTCTTCGATGGCAAATTTCCGAGCCTTGTCGCGCAGGGCGATCTGGCGTTTTGAAAGAGCGAACTCGACCATGTGTTTCCTCCTGATATTCCGATGTTTCTTATTTGATGTTTTGTTTGGGTCTGGACGTGCGGGCGATCAGTCGTCGTAGGCCAGCGCCCCGCGCCCGAGCAGGGTTTCCGCCTGCAAATCCTCGAACAGAGTTTCCACCTCGGTAAAATGCACGCGCTTGCCGATGGCCGACTTGATCGTGCCCCGGGCCATCACTTCCATCGTCTCAATCAGTTCCGTACGCGTCGAATGGCGAGATCCTGTGATAATCTTTTCCGAGAGCAGAAGATCGATGGGATTGACCTCGACATTGCCCGGCTGGGCGCCGATCACCACCGCGCGCCCGGCTGTCGTCAGCGCCGCTATCGCCGCGCCGAAGGTTTGCGGGGCGCCGACATAATCGACCGCAGCCTCGACCCCCTTGCCATCTGTGAGTTTTTTCGCAGCTTCGGCCAGATCATCGACGGCGCGCACATTGATAACCTCGTCCGCGCCCCACTGCCGTACATAGTCGAGCTTTTCCTCAGAGATATCGGCGGCGATGACGCGCGCGCCAAACGCCTTGGCGACCTGAACACCGTGTATGCCCACGCCACCACCCGCCCCAATGAGCAGAATATCGTCATGCGGGGAAATCTGGGCGCGTTCGCGCATACAGTGCCAGTTGGTGTTGACCGCATCGGCAGCAATCGCCGCGCCTTCATAGTCCAGGCCATCGGGAATCGGCAGGAAATTAACGGCCGGCAGGCACACATAGTCGGCATAGCCACCATCGACGTGGACGCCGACATACCCGCCGTGATTTTCGCAAAGCGTCTCACGCCCGCCATGACACCAGCGGCAATGCCCGCAGTTCAGATAGAAATAGACCCCGCAACGGTCACCGGGGCTAACATTGGTCACCCCCTCACCCACGGCCACGATGTCTCCGCCCAACTCGTGCCCCATCACGCGCGGGGCTTCGCCACCAAAAACCCCGGTCCGCATGGTGACCAGTGTCAGACCGACACCGGCGGCACGGACTTTCATGACCGCTTCGCCGGGTCCCGGTTCGGGATCAGGCCGCTCCTCCAACGTAAACGGTTGGCCCCACTCCCTGACAACCATCGCGCGCATCGCGTTCCCCTCCGCTGCAGTTCGTTTCCCAGACCTTCGTTCGGGGTCCGTTGGAGACAAAAGCTAGCAGGTTTGGAGCGCAGGTAAACAACCGTACGCGGCTTCGGATATGTGAAAGACGTGGGGGAACGGGGAAACGTCGGCCCAACGCTATTCGTCGCGGTGGGTTTTCTCCATCCGCTCGTGGCGCTCCTGCGCCTCGATGCTCAAGGTCGCGATCGGGCGGGCAATCAGACGACGGACCCCGATGGGTTCACCGGTATCTTCGCAGTATCCGTAATCGCCGCTTTCGAGGCGCCGCAACGCGTCATCGATCTTCGAAATCAGCTTGCGTTCACGGTCGCGGGTACGAAGTTCGAGGGCACGCTCGCTTTCGACCGATGCGCGGTCGCCGATATCGGCTTCCTGGCTGGTGGTCGTCTGCATGTTCTGGAGCGTTTGTCCGGACTCACGCAGCAGGTCGTCCTTCCACTCCTGAAGTCGCTGGCGGAAGAACTCCTGCATGATCGGATTCATGAAGTCTTCATCGTCGCTGGGAGCATAGTCTGGTGGAAGCATATTGGACGACATGACGCTCATTTCCCCTGGTTCCCTAGCTTACGAATCGATGTGATTAACAGGGCGCGGAATATATGCGGCGCAGCCGACTCCGGCAAGACGCATTGCGTGACGATTTTGTGACGTCACCGACAAGCATAAAAAAGCACCATGATACTGTTAATATTGAATTTTTTGGAAAATGTTCACCCGTTCCGACGTCGAACGGGGGTTGTCAGATCAACGACAATTTCGCGAGTCCGACCTTCGCTCGTGTCTCGATTTCATCGATCAGGTTCGCCAGACGCGGTTCAACGCCTTTGACCCGCCCCCGGCAGGGCGCCGGCGGTCTGATCGTCGATCACGACGGAGGTACGCTGGTTCGCACAGACCGGCTCAACCAGTCGGAGCCCGTCCCCCAGCGGGATATTGGCGCCCGAACCGGCATTGCCATAGGCAATCCGGAAGAACTGAAGCTTCTCCGATGCCGTCTTCGCACTGGTGGCCACCAGCTGCATACTCTCGCCATCCGGGTCGTCGCCAAACTCGGTCATCAACTCGATACCGCTGTTCACGGTCCCGACGGGACTGATGAGGTCATGACACAGGCGCGAGGTCAGAAGCTCGGCCACGCGCAGTTCGATTCTGGGCTCCATCCAATTCCTCGTTCTTGCCAATGGGGCCCATGGTTGACCCGAACCCCGCGCCGCAATCTAATGCGAATCGCTCAGTCCCACCCATGCAGCCGCCGGGAAGATGCGCGACACGGCGTTCGGCCCCGTCGATCTGAAGACCAGGCTCCGGAGTTTGTTACGCCCGATGACCGCGCAGGAACCCAAACGCTTTCATCACCCCGGCGAAGGCCGCCGCCGCGCCGTTCCTCACCCCAAGGGGCGCCAGGTTGATCCTGATGCGGTGAAAGAGGTGCGCGCCCTGCTCGGGGCCGAAGCCCTGCAGCGGGATCTGCTGATCGAATATCTTCATCTTCTACAGGATCGATATCACGGGCTCGCGCCGCGTCACCTGGCCGCGCTGGCCGATCTGATGAAGCTGTCGCTGGTCGAAGTGTATGAGGTCGCGACCTTTTATGCCCATTTCGATGTCGCGACCGATGACGACGGGGCAATGCCGGAGGTCACCGTTCGGGTCTGCGACAGCCTGCCTTGCGCGATGGCCGGGGCGGAGGACCTGCTCACCGCCCTGGAAACGCGAACACCCGCTCACGTCCGTATTCTGCGCGCGCCCTGTATGGGTCGCTGCGATTGCGCGCCGGTCGCCGAAGTGGGGCACAACCATATCGACCGGGCGAGTGCCGAGACGGTCACAGGCGCGGTTACCGAGAAGGCCGTCGAACCGGTCATTCCGCCCTACCCGATGCTGTCGAACACCCGGCAGGACGGTGCCTATGCAATCTTCAATGCCTGCGTGAACGGCCATCGCAGCTATGAAAGCGTCCGCGACACGATCGAGAAATCCGACCTGCGCGGTATGGGTGGTGCCGGCTTCCCCGCTGCGCGCAAATGGGATTTCGTCACCGCCGAAGACGCCCCGCGCACGGTGGTGATCAACGCCGATGAAGGCGAACCGGGCACCTTCAAGGATCGCTGGATTCTCGAACGTGCCACCCACGGGTTTCTCGAAGGCGCGCTGATCGCGGCCTGGGCTGTTGATGCCGAGGAGCTCTGGATCTATCTGCGCGACGAATACCCGGCCGCGCGCGAAATCCTGACCCGCGAGATTGCCGCCATCGAGTCTGCGGGTGTGATCGGACCGGGTTTCATCAAGCTTCGCCGGGGCGCGGGGGCCTATATCTGCGGCGAGGAAAGCGCGCTGATCGAATCCCTTGAAGGCAAACGCGGTCTGCCGCGCCATCGCCCGCCCTATGTGGCCCAGAACGGGGTTTTCGGACGCCCGACCCTGGTCCACAACGTGGAAACCGTGTTCTGGATTCGGGAAATTCTGGAAACCGGCTCGGACTGGTACCGCGACCAGGGCGTGAACGGTTACACCGGCGCGCGGGCCTTTTCGGTTTCGGGACGCGTCAAGGCGCCGGGAGTGAAAATCGCGGCAAACGGGATCACGCTGAACGAGCTGATCGAACAATATTGCGGCGGGATGGCGGACGGCCACACGCTCAAGGCCTATCTGCCGGGCGGTGCTTCGGGCGGTATCCTTCCTGCCTCCATGGCGGACCTGCCGCTGGCCTTCGAATCGCTCGAAGAACATGGGTGTTTTGTCGGCTCTGGTGCGGTCGTGGTGCTTTCCCAAGAGGACAGCGTGCGCGACGCGGCGATCAATCTGATGAAATTCTTCGAAGACGAAAGCTGCGGTCAGTGCACGCCGTGCCGGGTGGGTACGGAAAAAGCGGTCAAACTGATGCAGTCCGGCGAATGGGACACGGACCTTCTGGCCGAACTCTCCACCGCGATGCGCGACGCCTCCATCTGCGGGCTGGGCCAGGCCGCACCGAACCCGATGGAATCTTTCCTGAAGTATTTTCCGGGAGAGGCCTGAGCCGTCAGGACGCCTGCTGCACCGCTGACGGCATCGATTTATCGGCAACCTCGGGCAGCCCGACGCGCACGCGCGTGCCCTCCTCCGGTTCGCTTTCCACATCGATCTCACCGCCATGCGCATCCACGATGCGGAGACTGATCCAGAGCCCCAGCCCGGCACCGCCATGGCGGTTCGCAATCATGGCGTTGTTGCTGCGAAACGGCTCGAATATAAGTTTCAGCGAAGCATCGTCGATTCCGCACCCGGTATCGCGGACGATGATTTCCGTCCCGCCGAAGGCCGAAGGTGCGCAGCGGACCGAAACTTCCCCGCCAGCCGGCGTGAACTTGACCGCGTTGGAAATCAGATTGAACAAGACCTGCCGCAGGGCACGCCGGTCCGCCTGGAACTCGTAGCGGCGCTCGGGCAGATCGGTCAGGACCTGAAGCTTGCGTCCCGATGTCAGACTGCGCGTCATCCGGACCATTTCCTCGATGAATTCGCCGGCCGACATCCATTCCAGATTCAGGTTCTCGTCCGCGATATCCAGCCGCGAAACGTTCAGAAGGTCTTCGACAATCGACAGCAAATGACGAGAGCCGCTGAGTATGTCCGCCACATATTCGCGATACTTCTCGTTGCCCATCTGTTCGACCGCAAGCCGTTCGACATCGCGCGTGCTTTTCACGGCAGCTTTGCATCGGTCTTTGCATTCAAGGGAGAAATGCTGGTCGGTGCGGCACGCGCCACCTCCGACGGTGTCTTCTATGCGACGGTCTTCGATGTGGTGGTCGCCCCGGACCACCAGGGTCAGGGGTTCGGTCGTCTGATCGTGGAAGGCGTGCTCGAAAAACTGCCCTTCGACCGGATCTATCTGACATCCACGGCTGGCAATGAATCGTTCTATGGAAAGTTCGGTTTCCTGGAGCAAACCAATGCCATGGGGCTCTACACCGGGAACGCACTGAACAGCGCCATCCAGCGGGGTGTGCTGCGGCCCGGGGATGCGTAAACTCACGGGCAGTTCATTTCGGAACACCGCAGGACCGGGCTACATGTGGACCGGTCCTGCTTTTCCGCTCCGTCTTCGGTGACGACGGCTTTCAAAACCAAAGAGGTTCGCGTAGATGTTTGCCCTTCAACTCACAAAATGGATGTCTGCGGCGGTTTTCGTTGCGGCACTGGTATTTACGATGACCGAGAATTCCGACGCACAAGAGACCGTCACCACCTCCAGCGGCCTGCAGTATATCGAGCACGAGGTCGGCTCGGGCGACACCGCCAAGGCGGGCGACACCGTCGATGTCCACTACACCGGCTGGCTCTACAATGACGGCGAAAAGGGTGCAAAGTTCGACAGCTCCGTCGATCGCGGGCAGCCCTTCTCATTCCCGCTCGGCGCGGGCCGGGTGATCAAGGGCTGGGACGAAGGCGTGGCCGGCATGCAGCCGGGCGGAAGACGCACCCTGATCCTCAAGCCGGATCTGGCCTATGGCGCCAGCGGTGCGGGCGGCGTGATCCCGCCGAACGCAACGCTGATGTTCGACGTGGAACTGCTCGCCATCAACTAGCGCAAATCAGTTCGTCTTCTCGTCATGCCCGGGCTTGACCGTGTATCTTTTCCCGTTGAGCCCTCACCCTGAGCCTGACGAAGGGGGAGGGCGACGACCTCATACTTCGACAAGCTCAGCTTGAGGCCGTTTCGGCAGATACGCGGATCAAGTCCGCGTATGACGGTATTGGGCTGTTTGGCAACTGGACAACCATGTCCGCCGCACGGCACCCTTGTGTCATGAGCGAGCGCATCACCTTCACCCTCGACGGGCGCACCGTTGACGCCGGGCCGGATGAAACCATCTGGCAGGTCGCGGCCCGCGAAGGGGTGGAGATTCCCCACCTTTGCTACGCCCCGGAGCCGGGCTACCGGCCCGACGGCAATTGCCGTGCCTGCATGGTTCATGTGGAGGGCGAACGCGTGCTCGCCGCGTCCTGTCTGCGCCAGCCCACCGAGGGCATGGTGGTGGACACCCGGGCCGAACGCGCCCGCAAGGCGCGCGAGATGGTCATGGAACTGCTGGTCGCCGACCAGCCGGATCGCGCAACTGCCCATGATGCAGACTCCAAATTCTGGCAATGGGCCGACCGGACGGGCGTCACGGAAAGCCGGTTTCCCGGGCGTGACACTCCGGCGCCGGACAACAGTCACACAGCCATGACCGTCAATCTGGATGCCTGCATCCACTGCAATCTTTGTGTCCGCGCCTGCCGCGAGGTTCAGAGCAACGACGTCATCGGCATGGCCATGCGCGGTGCGGAATCCAAGATCGTTTTCGATTTCGGCGATCCGATGGGCCAGTCCACCTGCGTGGCCTGCGGCGAATGCGTCCAGGCCTGCCCGACCGGTGCGCTGTTGCCCGTCACTATGGTCGATGACGCGGGCGTGGGCGTGGGTGCCGCCGACCGCACCGTGGACAGCGTCTGCCCGTTCTGCGGCGTCGGTTGTCAGGTCACCTATCACCTGAAAGACGAGCGGATCATCAAGGTCGATGGCCGCGACGGCCCGGCCAACGAACAGCGGCTCTGCGTGAAGGGCCGTTTCGGGCTGGACTATGTGCACCACCCCTATCGCCTGACCGTGCCGCTGATCCGCAAGGAAGGCGTCAGCAAGCGCTGGGACGACGAGGTCGATCCCGCAGATCCCTCAACCCATTTTCGCGAAGCGAGCTGGGACGAAGCCCTGGCCTTTGCCGCTGATGGTCTCGTCAAGACCCACGACGAGCATGGCGGCAACGCCATCGCGGGGTTCGGCTCGGCGAAAGGTTCCAACGAAGAGGCGTATCTGTTCCAGAAGCTGATCCGCACCGCCTTCCGCACTAACAATGTCGATCATTGCACACGTCTGTGTCATGCGAGTTCCGTCGCCGCCCTGATGGAAACCATCGGTTCGGGCGCCGTCACCGCACCTTTCACAGCGGCCGAGGACAGCGACTGCATCATTGTAATCGGCGCGCGGCCCACCGAGAACCATCCGGTCGCTGCCACCTTTCTGAAGGCCGCCACCAAGGGCGGCGCCAAACTGATCATCATGGATCCGCGCGGCTATGCGCTGACCCGCCACGCCGACCACTTCTTGCAGTTCAAGCCGGGTACCGATGTCGCGCTGCTCAACGCCATGATGCACACCATCGTCGAAGAGGGCCTCGTCGATGATCAGTACATCACCGGCTATACCGAGGGGTATGACGCCCTGCGGGACTCGCTGGCCGAGTTTACGCCGGAGAAGATGTCCGAAGTCTGCGGCGTCGATCCCGAGACCATCCGCACCGTCGCACGCTCCTATGCCACCTCCGAACGGTCGATCATCTTCTGGGGTATGGGAATCTCCCAGAGCGTCCACGGCACCGACAACGCCCGCTGCCTGATCTCGCTGGCGCTGATGACCGGACAGGTCGGCCGTCCGGGCACCGGCCTGCACCCGCTGCGCGGCCAGAACAACGTACAAGGCGCGTCCGATGCCGGGCTGATCCCCATGGTCTTCCCGGACTATCAGAGCGTTACCGACCCCGCCGCGCGAGGACGCTTCGAGAAGCTCTGGGATATCGAGGACCTGAACCCGGAACCCGGCCTGACCGTGGTCGAAATTGTGGATGCGGCCCGCGAGGGCGATATTCGCGCCATGTATGTCATGGGCGAAAACCCGGCAATGTCGGACCCGGACCAGCACCATGCACGTCAGGGACTGGCCGCACTGGATCATCTGGTGGTGCAGGAGATATTCCTGACCGAAACTGCCTTCCACGCCGATGTGATTCTCCCGGCCTCGGCCTGGCCTGAAAAGACCGGCACCGTGACCAACACCAACCGTCAGGTACAGATGGGCCGCCCGGCCTTCGATCCGCCCGGCGAGGCCCGCGCGGACTGGGCGATCATCCAGGACCTCGCCAAAGGGCTGGGGCTCGACTGGAACTACGCTAGCCCGCATGAGGTCTATGAAGAACTGCGCCAGGCCATGAACTCCATCGACGGCATCTCCTGGGAGCGCCTCGAACGGGAAGACGCGGTGATCTATCCCTGCGAAGAGGAAGACGGCCCGGGCACCGAGATCATGTTCGCCGCCGGCTTCCCGACGAGTTCGGGCCGCGGCAAGTTCGTGCCGACCGAGCTCGTCGCCCCCGACGAACTGCCCGACGATGCCTACCCCATGGTGCTCTCCACCGGGCGGATGCTGGAGCACTGGCACACCGGCGCGATCACCCGTCGCGCCACGGTCCTCGACGCGCTGGAACCCGAAGCCGTTGCCTCGCTGCACCCGCGCGAGATGAAACGCCTCGACATCTGGCCCGGCGACCCGATCCGGGTCAGCACGCGGCGCGGCACCGTCGAGATCACCGCGCGGGCCGACCGGGACGTGCCCGAGGGCATGGTGTTCATCCCCTTCTGCTTCGCCGAGGCCGCCGCAAACCTGCTGACCAACCCGCAGCTTGACCCGTTCGGCAAAATCCCCGAATTCAAGTTCTGCGCCGCCAAGGTCGAACGCGCCGAACGCCAGGCGGCGGAGTAGTCCGCGACGTCAATACAGGTTCCCTTATCCCTCACCTCGTCACCCCGGCGAAGGCCAGGACGACGAACGAGTGGTTTCGGCCGGATTGACTCCCCCGCCCCACCCACCGAGACTCGCCGTAACGAGGAGGAACCCCATGACCACGCCCAAAATCTCGACCGCCGAAATGGAAGCCCGCCATGTGGTCCGCTATGCCGATTGCAACGGCTCGGACCTCGCCTATCTCGACCAGCGCCTGCCCGGTCATGAGCGCGAGATCGTCAATGTGATCGGCATGAACGTCACCGAGAACATGGACGACCCGGATCTGGAGCCGAAGCTCGGCAACGCCCACGGGTTTTCTCTTGTGTACAACAAGGCCCATGCGGGCAGCGGTTCGGGCCCGGCCTTTCACGTGCATCAGACCGAAGAGGTCTTCATTCCCATGAAGGGCACCTGGGAGGTGGTCTGGCTGGAAGGTGAGGACGAGCGCGCCATCGCCCTGGAACCGCTGGATGTGGTCAATGTGCCCACCGGCGTCTATCGCGGCTTTCGCTGTATCTCGGGCGAACCCGACGCGCTGATGCTGGCCATTGTCGGCGGGCCCGATGCAGGCAAGGTGTCATGGCACCCGAGTGTGATCGATGCGGCACGCGCGACCGGCCTGGAAGTGGATGACGAGGGCAACCTGCAAGAGGTTGCGGAAAAGTAATTCCCGAACGCGTCATGCGCGGACCTGATCCGCGCAACAATCGAAACGTCCTCATGCTGAGCTTGTCGAAGTATGAGGACGTCGCCCTCGCCCTTCGTCCCTCGGCAAGCTCGGGATGAGAAGGCTCAGGGTGAGGGCTCACTCAAGCCCGCGCATGACAGTGAAGGCAGTCACAGCCGTCATTGCGAGGAGCGAAGCAACGCGGCCCTCCAGTGCACCAACTCTGGATTGCTTCACTGCGCTCGCAATGACGTCGTGAATTTGACACTGCTCTCGCCTCCCAACACTTCGTGGTTCGCGTGAAGGCGGTCACAGCCGTCATTGCGAGGGCCGCAGGCCCGCGGCAATCCAGAGCGGACTCACAAGCAGCAGAGCAGCTGGATGGATGCACAGCGTTCGCCATGACGTCGTGGGATTGAGACCGCTGTCACCCTCCCATGGTTCGTCGTTCCCGCGCAGGCGGGAACCCATTGCCAAAAGCGTTTGTCGGATTGCGTATCCGCGTTTCTGGATGCCCACCTGCGCGGGCATGACGAAGTTTCTTCACCATGGCTTACGTGGCGCCACAGGCGCCACGGTCCAAGGTGAAGCCAAAAAGAAAAAGGGCCGGTAAGCTTTCGCGTACCGGTCCCCAGAATTCAGTTCCTAAGACAGAGCATTTTCTACGGGGCAGGTCTTCTTGTCCCCCCTTTATCCCGCTGGACCAGCGTAAGGCGCCGTCCCGACTTTGCTCAACTCTCCTCCCCTCCCTCGGGCCGTATGGCGCGCCGCCGATTTGATATCCGCTTGGCGCGCGGCACCCTTTTTTGTACGGGTGCCCGAAAAGCGATTACGATTTAAGTGGGTCTGCGATAAAGAGTCAATTCACAACCGACAGGGTTTGGAACCGTTCAAAACCGCCACAATCTGCTCGGCCTCCACCAGGTCTTCCGGACGGTTGATATTGAAGAACGGATCCACAACCTCAACGGGATATTCCACTGGCGTCAACACGTGCCGTGCCGTCCAGCGATCGACCCTGCGGATATCCTCTTCGACCAGCGCGTGGCGCAGATCCGCGCGCAGGCGAACCGGCCAAAGCCCGAAAACCGGGTGTTTCCGTCCGTTTGTTACGGCGCAGGCCATGTCGGCACCCTCCGCCACCGCCGCGCGCAACCGCGCCACAAAGTCCTCGGGAAAGAACGGCGCGTCGGTCGCACAGGTCACTACCCATTCACAGTCCGACGCGTGTTCGGCGGCCCATTCAAGACCCGCCAGCACCCCGGCCAGCGGTCCCGCAAACCCCTCGACCGTGTCGGCCACAACCGGGGCCGGGAACGAATCGAACCGGGCGGGGTCGCCATTGGCATTGATCACGATTTGAGCAACCTGCGGCGCGAGCCGATCCATCGCGTGGGCCAGCAGCGGCTTGCACGCGAGTTCGCGCAAGGCCTTGTCGCCGCCCCCCAACCGCCGCGCCTGCCCGCCCGCGAGGATGACACCGAGGACAGGTTCAGGCATGGGCAGCATCCGCATCGAACACGATGCGCGCTTCCCCCGCCAGCGCGAGAAACCGTTGGCCGCGAGCGCGGCCAATGAGAGTCAGGTTCGCCTCGCGAGCGAGTTCCACGCCCCAGGCGGTGAAACCCGAGCGGGATACCAGAATCGGGATTCCCATATGCACCGTCTTGATCACCATCTCCGAGGTTAGACGGCCGGTAGTGTAGAAGACCTTGTCCGCCGCTGCGATGCCGTTCAGGCGCATATAGCCGGCGATCTTGTCCACGGCGTTGTGGCGGCCGACATCCTCCATATAGATCAGCGGCTGGTCGTCGTGGCAGAGCACGCAGCCATGGATCGCACCGGCGGCCAGATACAGGCTCGGCATGGTGTTGATGGCCCTGGTCAGGGCGTAGAGCGATGAGGTGCGGAGCTTTGCCTCGGTGTTGAGCTGCACCCCCTCGAGGCTTTCCATCAGGTCACCGAACACCGTGCCCTGGGCGCAGCCGCTGGTCAGCGTCTTCTTCTTCAGGCGTTCCTCGTAATCGGTGGTGCGGTCGGTGCGGACCACCACCACGCCGAGGTCGTCGTCATGATCGATGCCGGTGATCGCGTCGCCGGGCAGCAGCATGTTCTGGTTCGCCAGATAGCCGACGGCGAGATAATCCGGGTAATCGCCGATGGTCATCATCGTCACGATTTCCTGGCCGTTGAGAAACAGCGTGAGCGGCCGCTCGACCACCACACGGCTCTCGACCGGGTTGCCGTTCTGATCGATTCCGGAGACCGGTTCGGTCAGGCGCGGATCGTCGGGATTGGGGGCCAGCGGGTCCATGATCCGAACCTAGAACATGTCCGCGCCCGGAGGAAATCACAGGTGTCTGGACGCACGTGTGTGGCACAACTTTGCTACGGGAGTTGGCACAACTTCGGCGGCACCCGCGTGAAAGACGGCTGGACACTCTGCGCGCTATGCCTACATTGTCTTTTTGCAACGAACTCAGACAATTATTGTATTTTTCACCTGATCATGCACAAAAAAAGATAGTCATGAGCACCATCGGAAGCGCGCTGGCTGAAGCGGGGGCCTTGCTCATCAGTTTTGACGCGGATTTCCTCGAAATCGTCGGGCTCTCCTTGCAGGTGAGCCTCAGCGCGGTGGCGATTGCCTGCCTGATCGGGTTTCCGCTGGGCGCCGCCGTCGCGCTGTTCAAATTTCCCGGCCGCGGGCTCGTCTCGCTGCTGCTCAACACCTTTATGGGCCTGCCGCCGGTCGTCGTCGGGCTGATCGTGTTTCTGATCCTTTCGCGCAGCGGACCGCTCGGCGTGCTCGGGCTGCTGTTCACCCCGACCGCGATGATCATCGCCCAGGCGATTCTGGTCACGCCCATCATTGCGGCGCTGACCCGGCAGATCATTGCCGATCTCTGGCGGGAGTACGGCGACCACCTGAATTCGCTCGACGCAAGCCCGCTCGACCGGATCGGCACGCTGATCAACGACGCGCGGTTCTCGCTCGCGACCGCCGTGCTCGCCGGGTTCGGGCGTGCCATCGCCGAGGTTGGCGCGGTGATGATCGTCGGCGGCAATATCGACCACGCGACCCGGGTCATGACCACCGCCATCGCGCTGGAGACCAGCAAGGGCAACCTCGCCACCGCCCTGGGGCTGGGCATCGTGCTGCTGGTGATCGCGCTGTCGGTGAACGCGGCGGTGCAACTGGTCAACGCCTCGGGTGCCCGCAAGGCGGCGATGGCATGAGTAGTCTGCAAACCATCCTGCCGCTCGAAATTCGTCAGCTCGTCTTCGAGGCCGATGGCACCCGGCTGCTCCACGATATCAATCTGAGCCTAGCATCCGGACGCCGCACGGTGATCCTCGGCCCCAACGGCGCCGGCAAGAGCCTGCTGCTACGCCTTTGCCACGGCCTTCTGACACCGACATCGGGCGAGATTCTCTGGCGTGGCGCGGGCAGCCGGGAGCGCGCGATCCGGCGACAGGCGATGGTCTTCCAGCGCCCGGTGATGCTGCGCCGCTCGGCCCTGGCCAACATCCTCCACACCCTGAAGATCCGGAACGTCTCCCGCCCCGAACGCCGCGAGCGTGCGCAAGCCGCGCTAGCCATGGCCGGGCTGGCGCATCTGGCCGACCGACCGGCCCGGCTGATGTCGGGCGGCGAGCAGCAGCGTCTGGCGCTCGCCCGGGCCTGGGTCACCGAGCCGGAGGTGCTCTTTCTCGATGAACCCACCGCAAGCCTCGATCCGGCGGCCACCCGGTCCGTCGAGAGCCTCGTCGAGGGCTTCCACGCGGCAGGCACCAAGATCGTCATGGCGACCCAAGATCTGGGCCAGGCCCGCCGCCTCGCTGACGAGATCGTGTTTCTGCACAAGGGCCGTCTGCTGGAGTTCGCACCTGCCGAAGAGTTTTTCGAAACCCCGCGCACGGACGAAGCACGGGCCTTCACCGCCGGAGAATTGCTGTGGTGACCCGCCTGACCGCTGCGCTGACCATTCTGCTCCTCTGGTTCGCGGGGGCTGTTGCGCAAGCAGCGCCCCTCACCCTCGCCTCGACCACCTCCACCGACAATTCCGGCTTGCTGGGAGAGATCCTGCCGCAATTCACCAAAACCACCGGAATCCCCGTCCGCGTGGTGGCGGTGGGCACCGGCGCGGCGCTGAACCTCAGCCGCGCGGGGGATGCGGACGTACTGCTGGTGCATGCGCGCGAGGACGAGGATGCCTTTGTGGCCGCCGGCTACGGGGCGTTCCGGCGGGACGTGATGTTCAACGATTTCGTTATTGTCGGCCCCCGCGACGACCCGGCCGGTGTGGGCGATCTGAAGGACGCCGCCGCGGCGCTGGCCCGGATCGCAGAGACCGAAAACCCCTTCATCTCGCGCGGCGATGACAGCGGCACCCACAAGGCCGAGTTGCGGATCTGGCGCGCCGCCGCCTTCGATCCGGCCTCCGCCTCTGGCAGCTGGTACATGGAATCCGGCTCCGGCATGGGCGCGACCCTCAACCTGGCAGCCGGCCTGAACGCCTATACCCTCACCGACCGGGGCACCTGGCTGAGCTTCCGCAACCGGGGGGATCTTCAGATCGTGGTCGAGGGCGATCCGCCCCTCTTCAACCCCTATGGCGTCATTCTGGTGAACCCGGCGCGGCACCCGCACATCCAGGCCGACACCGCGCGCGCCTTCATCGACTGGCTGACCGGGCCCGACGGACAGGCCGCGATTGCCGCCTTCCGCATCGGCGATCAGCAGCTTTTCTTCCCGAACGCCGCGCGACCGTAACACCGTACTGGATTGCCGCGGGCCTGCGGCCCTCGCAATGACGATTTTTCACCTATCTCCATCATCATGCCCGCCCACGCGCGAACGACCAACCGAAGCGAGACGCGAAAATCCCCGCCCCACTCCGTCATTGCGAACGGAGTGAAGCAATCCAGTTTTGACGGCATGTGCCGCCGGGGCGGGACAGGTGCGACGATGTCAGGTGACTGTCACATTGTGGCGATTGACGGCCATGGGCCGTCGCGTCAGGCTGCTCGCACGATCCACCATCCGAAGCGGCCATGCTGCGTTTCGCTGTCCTTCTTGCTCTGGTCCCGTTCCTGCTGTTCCCGGCGGGACGTGCCGCCATGGCGCAGGAACAGGCGCCCCCGCTGATCGGGATCACCGCAATCACCATCACCGCGGAAATCCAGGCGGTGATCGACGGGATGCGCGACCGGCTTGCGGAACGCGGTTACCGGCCGCGGGAAAACATCGCCTTCGATATCCGCGACAGCGCCGCCGACCCCGCCGCGGCAAGCAACCTGATCCGGGACTTTGTGAACCGGAACGTCCGGGTGATCGTCGCAATCACCAATCCCTCCATCAGAATCGCCCTGGCCCAGGACAACCGGATTCCGATCGTGGGGACCGGGCTGACGATGGACCAGGCCTGGCAGATCACCCGGGACCATCGCCGCCGGCCAATCACGGGCATTGCCGAAAGCGACACGCGGGCCGATCAGTTTGCGCTGATCAGGGTGCTCGCTCCCGAGGTGATCACGGTGGCAGTGCCGGTCGATCCGATAAACGGCCCGACGGCCGCGCAACTGCAGGAACTTGTCGCCATCGCCCGGGCCCAGGACCTCACCGTCACACCGCTGCCGGTCTCGGTGGCCGAAAACGCGGTCGATGAGAACATTCGCACCCTGGACCCGGACACCACCGCGCTGTTCCTGGATGTCACCGTGTTACCCGATGCGCCAGTCGAAGCGCTCGCCGCGGCCGCGGAGGGACAACGCCTGCGCCTGTTCAGCAACTCCGAAGACAGCGTCATTCGCGGCGCCCTGGCAACCATGGTGATCGAACCCTATGGCATCGGGCAGCAGCTGGGGGACATGGTGGCCGACATTCTTGAGAACCCGACAGCCGCGCGACGCCCGTTCGAACGGGCGCGGGCCTCACATCTGGTGTTCAATGAAGAGGGCCGAACAGTCCTCGATGTCTCGGCCATCGAAACCGAAATCGCGGACCGGCAGCAATCCGTGATCGACTGGGCCGAGACCCGCACCCCCCGGCCGAAGCTGAAACCCGCCGTCCCCGAGGCACCGCCGCCCCTCGGCGTGGTGCGCGGGATCAAGGTCCCGACGCCCCGTTCCAAACCACTGAACCCGTAGCCGAAACATCGTATCCGCCAAGTTCCTCGGCACGAATTTCGAAAGCCGGATCGCGCGTGAATGCGAGCAATTTCTGGAACGGCTCATCGAAAAACGCCCGCCGCCGCACGATCAGGTCGAATCTCTCTTCATGCAGCGGCAGAAAATCGAGACGGAACATCGAGGCCACCGCGCCGATCGCCAGCCCGGCATCGGCTTTGCCATCGACAATCATCGCGCCCAGATCCGCCTCGGTGCGTGCGACCGTTTCACAGTAGGAAATTTGCGCCGCATCGATCCCCTCGCGACCCAGAAGCTGTTCGAGAAGCAGCCGGCTTCCCGTACCTTCCTGGCGCGGCACAACCCGCACGCCCTTCGCCAGATCAGTAACCTGCCGGATCCCCAGCGGGTTGCCCTGTGCCACCACCAGCCCCTGCTGGCGACGGGCCCAGGCGATCACCACCGCATCGCTGCCCGACAGGACCCGCTCGACCCAGGGAATGTTGTATTCGTCGGTGTCCGGATCGCGCATATGCGTCCCGCACAACGCCGCCGCGCCATTGGCAACCCGCTCGAGGCCATCCAGGCTGCCGCCCGCCAAAAACGCGAGCGCCGAGCCGCTCTCGCGCACGGCCCATTCGAGCAGCGGATCGTGGCTGCCGGCGATTACCGAGGGTACCGGCGCGGTTTCCACCGCAGCGCCCTGGAGATTTTGTAAAACCCAGCGATCAATCAACGCTTTGGGAAACAGCCATTTTCCCGAAACACGGGCGCAGGGAATCTGTTCCTGTCGGATCAGATCGTAGATTTTGCGCTCTTTGACGCGGAGATAATCGGCCACTTCATGGGTGGTCATCATTTCTGGCACGGAACCTGCTTCCTGCATGGCAGGTGAAGCGCCAAAATCCGGCAATTCACCTGCAAAAACCTGCAAGAGTATGTCTGGGTTGCGCAATGG
>JAYQBG010000034.1:0-25507 GCA_038137215.1 Alphaproteobacteria bacterium | reverse complement strand
ACGTCATAGACCACTCGGTTGATGCCGCGGACCTCGTTGATGATGCGGGTGGCGACGGCAGAGATGAAGGAATGCTCAAACGGGTAGCTGTCTGCCGTCATGCCGTCGGTCGAGGTCACCGCGCGCAGACCGCAGACGAAGTCATAGGTGCGGGCATCCCCCATCACGCCGACGGTGCGCACGGGCAGCAGCACGGCAAAGGCCTGCCAGATTTCGTCGTAGAGGCCGGCCTTGCGGATTTCGTCGAGATAGATCGCGTCGGCCTTGCGCAGGATGTCGAGGTTCTCGCGTGACATGGCGCCGGGCATACGGATCGCCAGGCCCGGCCCGGGGAACGGGTGGCGACCGACGATTTCCTCGGGAATGCCCAGCTCGCGGCCCAGATCGCGGACCTCGTCCTTGAACAGCTCGCGCAGCGGCTCAACCAGTTTCATGTTCATGCGCTCGGGCAGGCCGCCCACATTGTGGTGGGACTTGATGGTCTCGCTCGGCCCGCCGAAGGGGCTGACGCTCTCGATCACATCGGGATAGAGCGTACCCTGGGCGAGGAAATCCGCGCCGCCGATCTTCGCGGCCTCCTCATCGAAGACATCGATGAAGGTGTTGCCGATGATCTTGCGCTTGGTCTCCGGATCGTCCACGCCCTCGAGCTGGTCGAGGAACATGTCGGTGGCGTCGCGCACCACGAGCGGAATGTTGAACCGCTCGCGAAAGACCTTGTCCACCTCCTCGGCCTCGTTCATGCGCAGCAGGCCGTGATCGACGAAGATACATGTCAGCTGGTCGCCAATGGCCTCGTGGATCAGCACGGCGGCGACCGAGGAATCGACCCCGCCGGAAAGGCCGCAGATCACCCGGCTGTCGCCGACCTGTTCGCGGATCTTCTCGATTTCCGTCGCCTTATAGGCCGCCATGGTCCAGCTGCCGCTGCAGCCCGCCACGTGGCGCACGAAGTTGTGGAGCAGCCGGGAGCCGTCCGGGGTGTGCACCACCTCCGGATGGAACTGCACGCCGTAGAAATGCCGGGTCTCGTCGGCCGTCGCCGCAAAGGGCGCGCCGCCGCTGGTCGCCACGACCCGGAACCCCTCGGGCAGGCCGGTCACCCGGTCGCCATGGGACATCCAGACCTGGGGCTTTGCGCCTACCGCCCAGACACCTTCAAAGAGGTCGCAGACATCCTTGATATCCAGCGCCGCGCGGCCGAATTCCTGATGATCGGAATCCTCGACCTTCCCGCCGAGCATGTGACACATGAGCTGCTGGCCGTAGCAGATGCCGAGCACCGGCACGCCAAGCTCGAAGACCAGCGGATCGACTGTCGGCGCGCCCTCGGCCATGACACTGGACGGGCCGCCCGAGAGCACGATGGCCATGGGCTCGAAGTCGTCCAGAAACGCCTTGTCGATGCGGAAACACGGGTGGATTTCGCTATAGACTCCCGCCTCGCGGATGCGCCGCGCGATGAGCTGGGTCACCTGCGAGCCGAAGTCGATGATCAGGATTTTTTCGGAGACGGGAAACGAGCTGGTCATAGGGTTTGATACCCGATTCGAAATGGACCCGCACTATGCGGAAATCGCTTCATCCACAGGCTGCGATGCTGCTGCGCCGGTAGCGCGACCGTCAGGATTCCCGTGCGAACACCGCGGTGTACATGCCGTCGGTGCGGTGACGGTGGGGCGTTAGCACCATCTCGTCATCCGCCTTGAGGCGCCCCGCCAGGTCCGGCCCCAGGACATCGGCCACCGGCACCCGTGAAAACGCCGGATTCGCCGCCTCGAACGCCCGGGCCACGTCCCGGCCCTCGGCGTTGAATATCGAACAGACCCCATAGATCAGCCGCCCGCCGGGCTTCACCATCTGCGCCGCCGTGGTCAGCAGGGCCGTCTGGGTGGCCGCATAGGCTTCGATATCGTCGGGGGCCGTGCGCCAGCGCAATTCCGGGCTGCGTCGCCATGTGCCGCTGCCGGTGCACGGCGCATCGACCAGTACACGATCTGCCGACTCCGGCATGCCGTCGGGCACTTCGCCTGCTTCCACTGGAAGCGTGCGAATATTCGTCGCCCCGAGGCGCTTGCTGCGGGGTTCCATACGCGCCAGGCGGGAGGCAGCGTTGTCGCAGGCGACGATCTCGCCCCTGTTTTCCATCATCGCTGACAGGCTGAGCGACTTGCCCCCGGCCCCGGCGCAGAGATCCACCACCTGCATGCCCGGTTGCGCGTCCACCAGCAGCGAGACAAGCTGGCTCGATTCATCCTGGGGATCGACGAGGCCCTTCCTGAAGGGTTCGAGCGCGCCGAAATTCGTGTGGGCGCTGCTCCGCAACCCCATGGGGCTGAACGCGGTGGGTACGGCCTCGTAGCCGGCCTCGGCCAGCGCGGCGCGAGCGGCCTCCACATTCACGCGCATGGTGTTGACCCGCAGATCGACCGGCGCGCGGTCATTGAGCGCCTGTACTTCCTCGATCACGTCCTGGGGCCATTGGGCGGCCAGCACTGCGTAGAGGTCTTGCGGGCAGCCGCATTTCACCCAGTCGGGGGCATTGCCGGTCTCGGTCTCGTGCAGCCGTTCGACGAGTGCAATCTCGGCTTCGCTCAGCACCTCGGGCGCGTAATTGCTGCCGTTGAAGCGGGCCGCCGCAGTGCCGGCGCCCTCCAGCTCGCTGGCGATAATCGTGCGGGTCCGTGGCGAGGCCGGGTCGGCGTCGAGTTCACCGCACAGCCAGCGCAGCCGGGCGCCCTCGCGCAGATCGCGATAGACCAGCTCGCGGATGGCGCGCTTGTCCTTGGAGCCGGCGAATCTGTGCGTGCGCGTCCAGTTGGCGATAATCGCATCGGCGGGCGCATCGGCGCGCGCGATCTCTTCAAGAATGTCCAGGGTCGCGGCCACCCGCGCGGCGGGGGTCATGGCCTTGACCCAAATCCGTCAGAGCACGGCACCATCAGCTCCATCGTCATGCCCGCGCAGGCGGGCATCCATAGACACCTCGCCCAACAAGGCAACCGCCTATGTCCATGGGGTCCCGCCTGCGCGGGAACGACAAAATGAGGAGGCTTCAACGGCCCGAATGCCCGATCACGCATTCTGGCGGTAATTCGGGGCTTCGCGGGTAATCGCCACATCGTGGACATGGCTTTCGCGCAGCCCGGCATTGGTCAGGCGCAGGAATCGGCAATTGGTCTGCATCTCCGCGATGGTGCCGTTGCCGGTGTAGCCCATGGAGGCCCGCAATCCGCCGACCAGCTGGTGCAGGATGGTCATGGCCGAGCCCTTATAGGCGACCTGGCCCTCGATGCCCTCGGGCACCAGCTTCAAGGTGTCGGAGACTTCCGCCTGGAAGTAGCGATCCGCCGAGCCGCGCGCCATGGCACCCAACGAGCCCATACCGCGATAGGATTTGTAGGAGCGACCCTCATAGAGGAACACTTCACCCGGCGCTTCGTCGGTGCCCGCGAGCAGCGAGCCGATCATGGCGCAGTCCGCCCCGGCCGCGATGGCCTTGGCGAGGTCGCCGGAATACTTGATGCCGCCATCGGCAATCACCGGAATGCCCTGGCCCTGGGCCACCTTCGCCACACCTTCGATGGCCGTCAGCTGGGGCACACCGACCCCAGCAACCACACGCGTGGTACAGATCGAGCCCGGGCCGATCCCGACTTTCAGAGCGTCTGCACCCGCATCGATCAGCGCCGAGGCCGCTTCGCCCGTGGCAATGTTGCCGCCGATGATCTGGGCTTCGTTGCTAAGGCGCTTGATGCGGCTGATCTGGTCGATCACGCCCTGGGAATGTCCGTGGGCGGTATCGACCACAATGATATCGACACCGGCGTCGAGCAGCGCTTCGGCACGCTCATAACCGTTGTCGCCCACGCCGGTCGCCGCCGCGACCCGCAGACGACCCTGGGAGTCCTTGCAGGCATCCGGATAGGCCTGGGCCTTCTCGATATCCTTGACCGTGACGAGACCGACGCAATGGCCTTCATTGTCGACCACCAGCAGCTTCTCGATGCGGTGGCGGTGGAGCAGTTGCTTGGCCTCGCCCATATCCACGCCCTCGCCCACCGTGACCAGTTCCTCGGTCATCAGCTCGGCAATCGGCTGGGACGGGTCGCTGGCAAAGCGCACGTCACGGTTGGTGACGATCCCCACCAGCCGCCCGCCCTCGCGCGCCACAACAGGAATGCCGGAGATCGATTCCCGGTTCATGATATCCAGTGCTTCGGCGAGCGTCTGATCGGGATGGATGGTGATCGGGTTGACCACCATGCCGGATTCAAAGCGTTTGACCTTGCGGACCTCGTTGGCCTGGTCTTCCGGCTCGAAGTTCTTGTGGATCACGCCCAGCCCGCCTGCCTGGGCCATGGCGATGGCCATCTCGGCCTCGCTGACCGTGTCCATAGCGGCCGAGAGCAGCGGAATGCCGAGGCTGATGTTCTTGGTGAGCTGGGTCGAGGTGTTGGCTTCCGAGGGCAGAATGCGCGATTCTGCGGGCTCAAGAAGCACGTCGTCGAAGGTAAATGCGTCGCTGATTTCCATGCCAACCGAAGCCTTTGCGGGATCTAGAGTTGACGGGGCTTATATACACAATCCGCGCATGCGGACAAGCATTCCGCACCGGATCGCGAAAAGCCCGGCTAACCCGCAGGCCCGGAGCCGGTCTTGAAGCCGGTGGCGACGAGAAAAATCTCCACCGAGTCGCTGCGACTGGCCTTCGGCTTGAAACGCCGCACTTTGGAAAACCGCTCCTGAAGCGACCTGAACAGCGCCGGCTCGTCGGAGCCCTGGAACACCTTGGTCACGAAGGCACCGTCCGGGGCAAGCACCTCACAGGCGAACATAAAGGCAGCTTCGGCTAGCGTCATTGTGCGCAGGTGATCGGTCGAGGCGTGGCCCGTGGTCGAGGTCGCCATATCCGAAAGCACCACATCGACCGGGCCGTCAATGGCCGCGCGGAGTTCAGCAACCGCCGCCTCGTCCTCGATATCCCCGAGCAGGACCTGCACACCGCCCATGGGCTCCATTTCCAGAATATCGATGGCGACAATGTTGGTGTCACCCTCGTCGGGCTCCAGCCTGTCCACGACCACCTGGGTCCAGCCGCCGGGCGCCGCGCCGAGATCGACGACCCGCTGGCCCGGCTGCAGCAGTTCGAACTTCTCGTCGATCTGCAGCAGCTTGTAGGCCGCACGGGAACGGTATCCGTCGCGCTGGGCAGCCTGTACATAGGGATCATTGAGCTGGCGTTGCAGCCACTGGGTGGAGGACAGCCGGCGCCCCCGCGCGGTCTTCACCCGCTCGAAGGTCATCCGCGAACCGCCCTGGGCCGAGGAAGACCGTCCGCCGGGTTTTCGCCGCCTCGCCATGGCCGGGCTCAAGCCCGGCCCGAAAAGGTTTCCAGATCGGCGGATCGCATCAACCCGTGAAGGATACCTTCGCGCAATCCGCGATCGGCCACACGCAGCCGGCCCACCGGCCAGAGGTCACAGATCGCATCCAGAATCGCACAGCCCGAGATCACCAGATCGGCGCGCTGTGAGCCGATACAGGGATGCGCCGCCCGGTCCTGCCGGTCGAGCGCCAGCAGTTTGTCGCGCGCCAGTTCCAGCTGGGCAAATTCGAGTGCGCGCCCATCGACCCGGCCCCGGTCATAGCGCGGCAGATCGAGAAAGACGCCCGTGAGGGTGGTGACGGTTCCCGAGGTGCCCACCATCTGGACGACACCGTCGCCCACCCGGGACCCGATCTCGTAGCTCTCATCGAAGGGCGCCAGATGCTCACGCACATAAGCACAGATTTCGGCATAACGGCTCGGTGAGGCCCGGCCGTTCTCATCCTCACCGCAGCCGAATTTTTCGCTCAGCGTCACCACGCCGCAGGGAATGGAGATGCAGCCGACGATCCGCGTACGCACATCGCCGTTTGGGTGTTCACCGGGTTCCAGCTCGAGCCAGGTGATTTGGGTGCTGCCCCCGCCGATATCGAACAGCAGCGCATAGGATTGCGGGGTTTCGGGCGGATCGTAGAGCGGCGAACATCCGATGAGCGCCAGTTCGGCCTCTTCCTCCGGTGCAATGATCTCAAGCTCGATATCGGTTTCCTGACGGACCCGGTCCACGAAAAGGTCGGCATTCTCGGCCCGCCGGCAGGCTTCGGTGGCCACGGCACGCAACCGGGTCACGGCGTTGCGCTGAATTTTGGAGCGGCAGACCCGCAGCGCTTCCACCGTCCGGTCCATGGCATGTTCCGAGAGAGCATTCGAAACCCCGAGCCCCTCTCCCAGGCGGACAATCCGGGAAAAGGCATCGATCACGCGGAACCCGGTATCCTTGGGCTTGGCGACCAGCAAACGGCAGTTGTTCGTGCCCAGGTCCAGCGCGGCATAGGTGTGCGACCACCGCCCGTTAGGGCGAGTGTCGTTGCGGCCACGGCCATGATGCGCCGGATTAGCAGTCACGTAAGTCTCCCTGTCACGCACGTCAGGACGACGTCAGTACCGCCGAATCTATACCCCTCGCATCTGAACTCAAGCAACTGCGCGGCGATAACATCTGGTCGTCGCGGGATCAGGTTTCCGAAGCACCGCGTTTCCTCGCGGCATAGGCGTCGGGCAGACAAACCGCACAGGGGCGGTATCCCGCGCTTCGCGCTGTGGCTTCATCGGCAAAAAAGACGCGGTGCTGCACATAATGGCCACGTGCAATCCAGCGGCGCGCGCTGGCACAATCCAGCCGACCGTAGATTTTTGTGCGCCGGTGACCGCCGAAAGCGCCAGGTCTCGCGCTTGCGACGCTATCTCCATCCGCATTGATCAGCCGGTAGCGATGCTTCAAGCGCCCTCCAGAGAAACCGGAGCCATCGTATGAACGACGACCCTGAATGAATTCATGAGGTTTCTTTTAGGCGCTTTTCGGGCGGATTGTCCCGCACCTCTTGTGGGGTCGAGGTGCCTGCTGCGCGGGAGAAAATCTCTTCCGTATCGGGCTGACCGGGGTTTTCGTCCGGATGCTGGTTGACGCGCTGGGTGGAAAACACACCCATCAGGCGCGCCCATATTGCGGGATAAGCGAGCATCGCGCGCAAACCTGCTAGATTTTCCAGGAATCGACTTCACGTTTGGCCTCGTCCTTGGACTTGCCATAGCGTTCCTGGATCTTGCCGACCAGTTTATCATGGTCGCCATCGATCACATCAATCTCGTCATCGGTGAACCGGCCCCAGTGCTGCTTGGCCTCACCCTTGATCTGATTCCATTTGCCTTCCAATTCTTCGGTATTCATCTGTCACTCCAGACTGTCGTTTCAGGCTTTGATTTGCCCTGTGACAGGGAAACGCGAGTGAAGAGAGGCTGTTCCGGATATTTTTCCAATCTGGTCAAGGAAGGTACACAGCACAAAATTCTTGTGCTAAACAGCGCGCCGTTATCCCGTTGGGGGATCGTCTAATGGTAGGACAGCGGACTCTGACTCCGCCAGTCTAGGTTCGAATCCTAGTCCCCCAGCCACCTTCCCTTACATATGTTCAGGCGTTCGGCAGGCTGGCCTATACGGCGAGGGAGTGGCGTGCTGTTCGGTGGACGAAATACGCATCGAATGCGGATGCCACGACACGCACCACGTGACGTGCGGCGGGCTGCACAATCACCGATCTCTCATCAAAGCTGACAATACCGTCATCGGCCAGGCCCTGAAGTTCGGGCCCTGCATCGCAAAACCAGTCGGGGGCCGCCCCAAACATCGAGGCTGCCGCGACCAGATCGACCCTGCCGAAGCACATAAGTTGCTCAATCACATGGGCCCGCAGCCTGTCCTCGCCGGAAAATGCGTGCCCCTTGGACACCGGCAGTTGGCCCGAAGCCACAGAGCGCGCCCAGGCGCCGGTCTCGCTGATATTCTGAATCAGTCCGGACGGAGTTCGACCAATGGATGTTGCCCCTACACCCAGCAGGGTTTCGGCCAGTTCATTGGTATAGCGCTGAAAATTTCGCCGCAACTCACCCCGCGCCGACGCCTTTGCCAGCCCATCATGGGGGCGTGCAAAATGATCGAGGCCGACGGGTTCATATCCGGCACCGCGAAGGCACCGGGCTGTAACCTGCGACTGTTCGAACCGTCCCCGCGCGCCCGGCAGGGCCTCTTCGGGTATCAGGCGCTGCTTGCGGGCCATCCAGGGCACATGGGCATATCCGAACAGGGCCACCCGGTCCGGTCCGATTTTGGCATACTGGGAAATCGTGCGCGCCAGGGTCTCGCTGGTCTGATAGGGAAGCCCATAGGTCAGATCGAAATTGATGCCTTCCACCCCGGCACAACGCAGGGAATCGACTGCCCAGGCCACGACGTCACGCGACTGGATTCGGTTGATGGCCTTTTGGACCTGCGGGTCAAATTCCTGTATGCCGAAGCTCGCGCGATTGAAGCCCAGTGACCCGATCCGTGCCGCCATCTCTGCGCTGAGCGTGCGCAGGTCACATTCGATGGCCAGTTCGGCATTGGAAACCGGGTCGAAATGAGTGAAGACCTGCTCCATCAATCGCGCCAGATCGTCCGGCTCAAGCGCCATCGGACTCCCGCCGCCCCAGTGCAAATGCGAGATTTTCATCCGTCCCGGCAGGTACCCGGCCAAAAGATCGACTTCGCGCAACAGCATCTCGACATAGTCGCCGACGGGCTCATAGCGGTTCGCAAGCTTCATGTTGCATCCGCAATACCAGCAAATCTGACGGTAAAACGGGACATGCAGGTAGAGCGAGACGGGCCTGTCCACATCGAGGGCTTCGAGCCATCCCGCGTAGGTCCGGGCGGTCACACCCTCCCCGAAATGCGGAATCGTAGGATAGCTCGTGTAGCGGGGCACCGACATCGTCATGTAGTGCGCCGGGATCTACTGATTCACCGTGGACTCCTGAAAACCCCGTTGGGGAACGAAACAAGCTCCGGAAGCCCGCGCCAAGTGCAACCTTCCGGGAACCACGCGCCCCGTTTAAAAGTCAACAGCCGGAGCCCGTTGACCCAGGTCAAACCAGGCGAAATTGTCACCTGCCCAACCGCAGGCAGCGTAATATAACTGTATGATGTATATTGTATCGTGACATATCTTATGAGATTTTGAGAAAGGTTTTCGGCATTCAGAGGCTTTCATGGACGCAAAACACTCTGCCTCGCGGTCCTCAGTCAGGGGGACGCATCGGGCTACGAAATTCGGAAAGCCGTCGAAAGCGGCCCCTTCGGCCATATACAGGATATCGGCTACAGCTCGATCTATCCCGCGCTCTCGCGTTTGCTCGATGAGGGCCTCACATCCGTCACCGAATACGCCCAGGAGGGCCGTCCCGATAAGAAGGTGTACAGCCTGACCGCAGACGGCCGCATGGCGCTGCTGCGCGCGCTCCAGGAACCCACAGAGCCCGACAAGACCCGTTCGGATTTCCTGTTCCGCATAATGTTTGCCGATATCGTGCCCCCCTCCGCCGTGGAACAGATGATCGACATCCGGTTGCAGGAGATTGAAGACAATCTCGACCGCATTCGGGCGCGATCACAATCGGGGCAGGAAACAACCGGAGAAGCTTTTCTCAACGTTTTCGCCGTGGCCGTGCAGCGCGCGATGGCGGACTATATCGCGGAGAACCGCTACCAGCTTGTCGCTTCTTCACTGATCCCGAAACGCGCTGTCGCGGAATAGAGTACCGCCATGAAAAACAAATCCGTCATCACCGCGATCATCCTGGCCGTCCTCGCCATCGGGTGGATTCTGACCGGTCAGTTCGGTTCCGAAAGTGCGAACGGCGAGGCCAGTGAAGAGACAATGTCGGCAGCGACGACGGAAACCGCAACGACAATGAAGGTGCGGGTAGCCAAACTGGATGCGATCCCCCGGATTGAGACGGTGGGCGTCACGGGTCGGACCGAAGCCTCACGAAAAGTGGAACTGCGCGCCGAAACCGATGGTCAGGTGGTCGAGCTCTATGTCCAACGCGGTGAAGTGATCGATGCCAACGCACCAATAGCCCGCCTGCGTGCAGATGACCGCCCGGCCAAACTTTCCGAAGCCAGGGCACTGCTGAGCCAGCGCGAGATCGAATTCAACGCCGCTGCCAAACTGACAGAGAAAGGCTTCCGGTCCGAAACCGAGAAGGCGGGTGCGCAAGCCCGCCTGGATGCCGCGCGCGCTGTCGTCGAACAAATGGAAATCGATATTGCCCGAACCACCTTCCGCGCTCCCTTCCGCGGAACCGTCGGTGTGGGACATGTCGAAAGGGGTGACTATGTCCGTGTCGGAGATGTGACCGCAACCATTGTGGATCTGGACCCGATCCTCATTGTGGGTCATGTGAGCGAACGCTATGTCAGCAAGGTCAATCCGGGCATGCCCGGAACGATCACGCTGATCAACGGCGAAGAACATTCCGGCATTGTGAGTTTCGTCGCTTCGGTCTCGGACCCGGCCACCCGCACCTATCGCTTCGAACTCGAAGTGGCCAATCCCGACCAGACCATCCGCGACGGGCTGACCGCCCAGATTGAGTTGCCGGTGGACACCACGACCGCGCACTTCGTCACGCCATCCGTTCTGACCCTGAACGATGACGGCGTTGTCGGCATCAAGACCGTCGAAGCCGACAACACGGTGCGTTTCCGGCCGGTCAGTACCATTGCCGACGAACCGGACGGGGTCTGGATCGGAGGCCTGCCCGATTCCATCCGGTTGATTACGGTCGGCCAGGAGTTCGTGATCCATGGGGAAACCGTGACACCCGTGGAGGGTGACGCCCGTATCGTGACAGACGCAGACTCATGAGTCTGATTGATGCAGCACTGAACCGCTCACGCACGGTGCTGGCAACACTGTTGCTGCTCTTTATCGCGGGTGCGTTCTCGTTCTCGGCCATCCCGAAAGAGGCCGAACCCGACGTCAACATCCCCATCATCTACGTTTCGATGCATCACGAAGGCATCTCCCCGGAGGACTCCGAACGCCTTTTGGTGCGTCCGATGGAAGCTGAAATGCGTTCCATCGAGGGCCTAAAGGAGATTCGCGCCACGTCGTATCTTGGCGGCGGCAACGTGGTGCTGGAATTCGAAGCCGGCTTCGACCCGGACACCGCCATGGACAATGTGCGCGAGAAGGTCGATCTGGTGCGACCTGAATTGCCGGACGATTCCGACGAACCAACGGTCAATGAGGTCAATCTCAGTCTTTTCCCGATCTTGATCGTCACCCTGTCCGGCGACGTGCCTGAGCGCACGCTGATGCGTCTCGCGCGCGACCTGCAGGATTCGATTGAGGCGATCCCACCCGTTCTGGAGGCCGAAATCGGCGGGGACCGGGACGAGCTCGTGGAGATCATTGTCGAGCCCGAGTTGCTGGAAAGCTACTCGGTGGACCCTGCGGCTTTGCTGACGCTTCTTTCGCGCTCTAACCAACTGGTGGCAGCCGGCTCTCTTGATACCGGACAAGGACGCTTCGCCGTCAAGGTGCCCGGCCTGATCGAAAGTGTGGACGACATCCTGAACCTGCCCGTGAAGGTCAATGGCAACGCGCTTGTCACCTTTCGCGATCTCACCACCGTTCACCGTACCTTCCGCGACCGCGAGACCCTGGCTCGTGTGGACGGACAGCCCGCCGTCTCGCTGGAAATTTCCAAACGCACCGGGGAAAACATTATCGAGACCATCGAGCTCGTTCGCGCCGCCGTAGAACGCGAACAGGCGAACTGGCCCGCCGCCGTCAATGTCAATTTCTCACAGGACAAATCCATCCGAGTCAACACGATGCTGCGGGACCTGCAGAACAACGTTCTCTGTGCCGTCCTACTGGTGATGATCGCCATCGTGGGCGCCCTGGGATTGCGTTCGGGCATTCTGGTCGCGGTTGCCATTCCCGGATCCTTCCTCACAGCTATACTGGTCATCAACGCGCTCGGGCTGACTGTGAACATCATCGTGCTCTTTGCGCTGATCCTCGCGGTCGGCATGCTTGTGGACGGCGCGATTGTGGTGACCGAGTACGCCGATCGGAAATTGCGCGAAGGTGAGCCGCCCGAACGTGCCTATGCGATGGCCGCCAAACGCATGGCCTGGCCGATCATCGCATCCACCGCGACAACTCTGGCCGCCTTCGCGCCGCTGCTGTTCTGGCCCGGCATCGTGGGCGAATTCATGAAGTTTCTGCCAATCACGCTTGTGGCGACACTGACCGCATCACTTGCGATGGCATTGATCTTCGTTCCCGTTCTGGGTGCGAATTTCGCCTTCATTTTCCGCCTCGCGGTGATCGGGATCACGGCAAGCCTGGGGGCGCTGATCCTGTCTTCCACCGGACGCGCACTCGTCGGGTTGCTCGATGCCGGTGCTCTGGCCGGTATCGTTCCCGTTGTATTGGCCCTGGTAGGATTTGCCGGCGGGCTCTGGCTGGGCTTCTGGCTGTCCGCGCGAATGGCGCAAAAGGATGATGCAACGCACGGCGTCAACGCCGAGCAAGTCCGGCTTCTCTCCGGAGAATCCAAGCTGGATATCGCGAAGGTCAAAGACCCGACCGGGCTTTATCTTCGGGTTCTGGGCAGTGCCCTGCGCCGACCCGGACTGGTCCTGATTGCGGCCTTTGCGCTGCTGGTCGGGTCCTGGATGGCCTATGGCGCGCTGGGCAAGGGCATAGAGTTTTTCCCGAACGTCGAACCGGAACAGGCGGCGATCCAGATTCACGCGCGCGGCAACCTGTCGGTTGCGGAAAAAGCCGCTCTGGTCCGCCAGGTCGAGGACCGAATTCTCCAGCTGCAGGACGAGCGCGGCGAATTCGATTCGATCTATTCCCTGTCCGGCAACCTCCCGATCCGGGACGAGGATGCCGAAGACGTCGTCGGCACGATCAATCTGGAGTTTGCCGATTGGGACCAGCGGCGCTCGGCGGATATCATTCTGGCAGACGTGATCTCGCGCTCGGGTGATCTGGCCGGAATCTTTGTCGAGACACGCAAGGCCGAAGCCGGCCCACCGGTCGGTAAGCCGGTTCAGGTGCAACTGAGCTCACGTTTTCCCGAGCTCCTGGAACAGGAAGTCGCCAAGGTCCGTGGCTTCATGGACACACTGACGGGCCTCAAGGATATCGAGGACAGCCGCCCGCTTCCCGGCATCGAATGGGAAATCGAATTGGACCGCGCCGAAGCCTCCAAATACGGCGCCGATGTCGCCATGATCGGGAATGCGATCAAGTTCGTCACCAACGGGATGAAGGTGACGGAGTACCGGCCGGACGACAGCGATGAGGAAATCGACATCGTCACCCGATATCCCGTCAACGATCGCACAATCGCACAGCTCGACGAGATCCGCCTGCAGACGGGCGAAGGCATGGTGCCGATCAGCAACTTCGTGAAGCGGTCCGCTCAGCCGCGGACCGGCCAACTCCGGCGTGTCGATTCTGTGCGGGCCATGACCGTTCGCGCCGACGTACTGCCCGGTGTGCTGGCCGATGACATGGTTCAGCAAATCCGGGGCTGGCTTGCGGATGCGGAGATCGACGAGCGCGTCGAGGTCGAGTTCCGCGGTGAGGACGAGGAACAGAAGGCCGCCCAGTCCTTCCTGTTGAAGGCCTTCGCGGTCGCGCTGTTTCTCATGGCGATCATTCTGGTTACCCAGTTCAACAGCTTTTATTCCGCGCTGCTCATCCTGACGGCAGTGGTCATGTCCACAATCGGCGTCATGCTCGGCCTTCTGGTCATCGGCCAGCCCTTCGGGGTCGTGATGAGCGGCATCGGGGTGATCGCGCTTGCCGGGATTGTAGTGAACAACAACATCGTGCTGATCGACACCTTCGACCGGCTGCGCAGAGAGATGGACAGCGCCCGTGATGCCATCCTCCTGACCGGCGCGCAGCGTCTCCGGCCGGTGGTCCTGACAACGGTCACCACGGTGCTCGGTCTGTTGCCCATGGTGCTGCAGATCAACATCGATTTCGTCAGCCGCGAAGTCGCCCTGGGGGCGCCTTCGACCCAGTGGTGGGTCCAGCTTTCGACCGCTATCGTCGCGGGGCTTTCCTTTGCCACGGTGCTGACCCTGATCATTACGCCAAGCGCACTGATGTTGCGGGAAAACGTTCTGGCTTGGCGTGCACGGCGTGCGGACAGACACGATCCCTCATCGGACGCCAAGGGCGCACCGGCGGAATAGACCCTGCAAGCCTTTCGGGGGACCGGCGGAAGCCCGGCACGGCCTAGTTTACCGCGGGAAGCGTGAAAACCTGCCCGGGATAAATCAGGTCCGGGTCACGAATCTGATCCTTGTTGGCTTCATAAATCAGGGTGTACTGGAAGCCAGATCCATAGCGCTGGCTGGCGATGCTCCACAAATAGTCACCCGGCTGAATGATCACCACACGACCCGGGAGCAGGTCACGCAGAGGTTCGGCCCGAACAAAGGGTATTTCCGAGCGGGCCACCACCTGTCCGCCGCCATCGATCTGATCGACCCGCAAATTGTAGGAACCCGGCGGCACCGCGCGCTCGAGCGTCAGGCTCCAGCGTCCGGACTCATCCGCCTGGGCGGTGCCCACAAGCTCATTGTCGAGATAGACGCGCACCGTGCTGTTCGGTGCGGCAATACCTGACAGGGTCATGTTGCCCGCATCGTCGTAATCGATCGATCCGACGGACGCGCCACTCCCATCCAGCGCCGGGCGCTGGAGGACCTCGGCCGGTTCGCTTCCCTCACGCGGAACGGCCACGGCGAGCGCGGTACCCTCACGCTCGGGAACCACCAGTGCGATCACACGATCGGCCTGGATCGTATCGGCCCCCTCACATTCGGCGAAGAGGGTGAACTGGTGTTCACCGGCGGCCAGTTCGGCCTCAGGCACCAATACCCATTCCCCGGAGCGGTCGGCGGTCACCCGTCCTATTTCCACCTCACCGTCACGCACCACAATCACACAACCTGGTGTCGCGCGGCCGGCAATCACTACGTTTCCGTTTTCGTCAACGCGCACGATGTCGAAAGCCGGCGCCATGGGCTGCAGCGCCTGGTCCCCGACCGATCCGGCATCCGGCGGCGCCGACGTCTCGGTGGCAACCGGCGCATCGGGTTCGGGAAGCTGAAAAAACATGTAGGCTCCGATGATCACAGCGATCACCAAAATCCCCAGTCCGCCGTAGATAAATGAACGGTTCACGAGCCCAATCCGGAAAAATTCCTGTTATATGAAAACGTATTACGGAGCCTGATTCTAAGCAAACGGGTTCCCAACACGAGATCAGGGCGTATCCACCAATGACCAAACTTGCTTCGCTTTGCGTTTACTGCGGATCCTCCAACGAGGGACCCGAGTCCCACAGGACCGTGGCCGTGGCGCTGGGCCGGATGATGGCCGAACGCAATATCCGGCTGATCTATGGCGGTGGCGGCGTGGGCGTGATGGGCGCTGTTGCCAAAGCGGTCATGGAAGCCGGCGGTGCTGTCACAGGCATCATTCCCGACTTCCTGGTGCATCAGGAGGTGGGCTACCGAAAAATCAGCAGCCTCGAAGTCGTTGAGAACATGCATGAACGCAAGTCCCGCATGGCCGAACTTTCGGATGGCTTCCTTATATTGCCCGGCGGCATGGGAACGCTGGAGGAGTTTTTCGAGATCCTCACCTGGCGAAAGCTGGGCCTGCACGACAAGCCGATCGCCATCCTGAACACGGATGGCTACTGGGACCGGCTTCGGGATCTGACCGCGGACATGATCGCCGCAAGTTATGCAAAGCCGGACGACGCCGCACTGGCCCCCTATTTCGACACACCCGAGGCGGCACTTGATGCGCTCGCAGAACATGCGAGCGCATCAAGTCACCTGGATAGCGACAAAATCTAGGCTGTGATCAGCCCTGCCAGGGGGTGATCGCTTCTTTCAGCTTGGCGTAACCGTCGAGGAAGCCCGGGCGTTCGCCGGCATAGACCTGATCGAAGGTGTCGAGCGCATCATCGAGCCATTTCGCCAGCTTTTCGTTGCCCGGATTGGCATCGAGATAGGCATCGCGGATCAGTACGAAGTGAATGCGCGGGTCGTAGGGCTGCTTCGTGCCGCCCACCCACTCATCGCCATCGAGCAGGCGCAGCAGCATGGCATCGGCCGAACCCAGGGTCTGCTCGTGGATCGGCGGACCGGACATCCGGTGCATCACCGAGGTCATGTCGCGGCCATTGCCGGTGGTGTAACCCATCTCGTTCCAGAGTTCCTGAGTGTCGATCGCGCCATTCCCGAGCTTTTCGGCCACGCGGCCGGCAAAGGCGCGCAGGGGATCGGAGACATCGGCGAGCAGATCGGTCAGGCGATCGCCATCGAGGTCGGTCGCCAGCACGATGCAGTCCTGCTGCTCGATGCGGCCGCCCCAGTTCTCCATACCGTCCTTGAAGTCATCCGGCAGCAGCGCAACGATCTTCTCGATGCTCTCGCGATGTTCTTCATAAGGATTGACCGCATATTTGCGGCCCACTTCGAATTTGGTGCCCTCCAGCATCCAGGCGTGAAGACCGGCGTTGATCCCGTCCTCCATGGCCTGGGTCGGCTTCATCGCGACACGCCCGATCTTCCCACTCTCATGCACCATCTTGAGGAACAGGCGATTGGCATAGGCCATCTGCACACCCGGTGAATTCATCTCGGAATGGACAAGACCGGTCTGCGGATCGACATTGAACTTCGGCCGATCCTGCGAATAGGGCAGACATGGCATACAACGCACCACCGTGATCGGGCCATAGGGACGCACATTGCAGAAGACACCGGCCTGGGTCCGCAGCGGCGCATTGCCCGACTTGCCCATGACCACGACCTTGGAGCCGTCGCCGTCATTCACATAGGCATCGCCTGCTGTGGACCACTTGATCGATGTAGCGGGAATGTTGCCGAACCAGGCCAGGCATTCCAGCTTCGTGTCGTGCCGGTACTGGGACCACATGGGCACCGCGTAAAACGGCAGGCCCAGAATATCAATCGCAGCGATCGTGCCCAGCAGCGCATAGGCATCGGTCATCGAATGGGCGACCGGATTGATGTCTCCGACAAAGTTGCCACCCTGCCAGACCACAGCATCGGGATAGCCCTCAGGCCGTACATCCGAAGGCTCATAAAGTGAGTCCAGAGTTCCAAACAGGTCACCGCCTGCAGCTTCGGTTTGCGCGATAGACATCAGGTCAATCATGTTGTCCCCTCGGGAATAATTCTTTGGTTTTCTGGCGCCTTTCGGCAAACGGACAGATTTCGGCGCTCTGTATGCTGCCTGCGTGTCGATCTGTAAAGGGCAAGTGCGCACAAGACCGTTGCGCGGCCGGAACCCGGGTCCGAACCGGCTGTCCGTGCGACAGTCGGGAGGCGGGCTACCGGTTCAGTTGACCGTGGACGGCCTTGGCCGCGGTCAGAAGCGCCTCGCGCCCGCGCTCGTCATCCACCCGCGTGACCATCGCATAGGGTCGGTCGGAATCATTCCAGTAAAACATCGACAGATCATCGGCCAGCGCATAGATAATATCGCCCCGTCGGCCTGTTCACCACGGACATAGAGCGAGACCTTCTTGCCGGCCTGGTCTGCAAACACGAACTGCGCAACCGGACCATCGGTGTCGGGCAGAACGCGACTGCCGACCAACCGGTACCCGAAATCCTCCAGGCTCGGCACGCGCACGGGCTCCCCCATCCGGTCGGCCAGATAGTCGCCGATGGCCGCACGCCCGCCCGCAACGGGGCTGCGCAACTCATCCTCGTGGTTGACCACATGCGCCATCGCAGCGCGGACCATCAATTCCTGGGTATCGATCGGAGGTGTCGCCTCGGCCACTTGCGGTGCGGCATCCGGTCCGGCCTCGCCGCGCACAATCCAGCCGCCCGCCGCACCGACCACGAACAGCGCAATGGCAGCCGCCATCGCCGCCCAGGGCGGCACGCCGGGGCGACGGCGTTCAAAGGCCGCTGCGATCTTCGGCGGAATCTCTTCGTTCAGAATATCGTCATAGAGCGCATGCAGGCCCGCACCCTGGGCCCGGTAGCGGGCCACGCGTTGCGCCGTTTCGGGATTCTCGGCAAGCCAGACTTCGATTTCGGCCTGACGCGCCACATCCAGTTCACCATCGATGAGCGCGTTGAGCTCGCTGTCCGTGACGCGATCCTCTGTCATTTCACTCTCTGGATGGTTGCGGTTGAAGCGCCTTCGTCGATCCGCCGCCGCAGATCTTCGCGGGCGCGGGACAGCCGGGACATGACGGTTCCCACGGGAACATCCAGAACCCCGGCAGCTTCGGCATAGGTCATGCCCTCAAGCCCCACCAGCAGAAGCACCTGGCGGTGCAGTTCGGACAATCGACCCATGGCACCTGACAGTTTCGACCATTCGACAGCGGCGTCCTGACCGGCCGGCTCGGCACGCGCCGGGGCAGAGTCCAGAGGCACCACATTAAGCATACGGCTGCGTCGCCGCATCTCGTTGGCATGAAGGTTGTGCATGATCGTGAACAACCAGGTCCGCATATTAGTGCCCTCGCGCCGGAGATGGAGCTTGTCCAGCGCGCGCAGCACGACGTCATGCACCAGATCGTCGGCCTTGGTGCGGTCACGCATCAGCGCAATCGCGTAGCGGCGCAGACGCGGGATTTCCGCGACGACCGCCTGGCGCTTGGTTTCCGTGCTCATCCGAAGGCGGCGCGAGGGTCCAATATGCAGTGCGGTGAAGTTACTTCTTCATCGCATCCTTTTTCATGGAGTCCTTGCCCATCGCATCCTTCTTCATGGAATCACCATGCTTACCCATGGCGTCCTTCTTCATGGACTCTTCCTTCATCATCTGGTCCTTGGCGGACTTCTGAGGGTTGGTGTTGCCCTAGGCCAGAGCAGTACCGGTGAAGGCGATGGAGGCGATGCCGGCTGCGGCGAGAATGCGAGTGATGGACATAGGATGTCTCCTGTTCGAGAAAATTAGGTGTGTGCAGGTAGTTGCAAGAAGATAAACACCCGACCTGCTGATTTCATTCCAGAAAAGGCGAATAATTCGTAATTCTTCGTGAAATCAACGGCTTAAGCCACGCATGGCATCGTCCAGGCCTTCAACGGTCAGCGGATACATCCGGCCGTCAACAATTTCGCTGACCATCCCGATCGTCGGGAAGTACCGCCAGCGGTCCTGGGGCATCGGGTTCAGCCAGGCGACATTGGGATATGTCCGCACCAGACGTCGCAACCAGGTCTCACCGGATTCTTCGTTCCAGTGCTCCACACTGCCGCCGGGATGGGCGATCTCGTAGGGACTCATGGTGGCATCGCCGACCAGGACCAGCTTGTAGTCCGCCGGATAGGTGTGCAGCACGTCCCAGGTGGGTGTCCCGCCCGCGCGGCGGCGGCGGTTCTCGCGCCAGAGCGATTCATAGACGCAGTTGTGAAAGTAGAAATACTCAAGATGCTTGAACTCGGTCCGGGCGGCCGAAAACAGCTCCTCACACATCTTCACATGGGGGTCCATCGAGCCGCCGACGTCGAAGAGCAGCAAGACTTTCACCGCATTGTGACGCTCCGGGACCATGCGGATATCGAGCCAGCCGCCATTTTTAGCCGTGGAACTGATGGTGTCGTCGAGATCCAACTCGTCGGCCGCGCCCTCACGGGCGAACCGCCGCAGGCGCCGCAGCGCGACCTTGATATTGCGGGTGCCGATCTGGGTGTCGCCATCCAGATCCTTGAACTCGCGCCGGCCCCAGACCTTGACGGCGGAGTTGTTCCGGTTGCCCTCCTGACCGATCCGCACGCCTTCGGGATTGTAGCCTTGTGCGCCATAGGGCGAGGTCCCCTGGGTCCCGATCCACTTTTTGCCGCCCTGATGGCGCCCCTCCTGCTCGGCCAGGCGCTCGCGCAGGGTCTCCATCAGCTTCTCCCAGCCACCGATGGCCTCGATCTGGGCCTTTTCCTCATCGCTCAGTTCAAGCCCGCCCATCTTGCGAAGCCATTCCTCGGGAATTTCGGCCTCCGCGTCATCGAATTCCGGCGGCTGCAGCCCGCGAAACACATGGCCGAAGACCTGATCGAACTTGTCGATATGCCGTTCGTCCTTCACCAAAACGGCGCGGGCGAGATAGTAGAATTCCTCGACATCGTACTCGGCCAGGCCCCGATCTATGGCGGAAAGCAGGTCTAGATACTCGCGCAGGGACACCGGGACCTCGGCCTTGCGCAGCGTGTAGAAAAGGTCTGCGAACATTTTCCCTGCCCGCGCTGCCGGCCTAGCTGCCCGCGCGTTCGCGACGGTTCAGGAAGGCAAGACGCTCGAACAGCTGCACGTCCTGTTCGGATTTGAGAAGCGCACCATAGAGCGGCGGGATCAGCTTTGCCGGATCGTTGGTCCGCAACTCCTCGGGCTCGATGTCTTCGGCCACGAGCAGCTTCAGCCAGTCCAGCAATTCCGAGGTCGAGGGCTTTTTCTTCAAACCCGGCACTTCGCGCAGGTCGTAAAACGCCGTCAGCGCCTCGCGCAGCAGGCGTTTCTTGATCTTCGGAAAATGCACATCGACGATCCGGGTCATCGTGTCCGCATCGGGGAAGGCGATGTAATGGAAGAAACAGCGACGCAGAAAGGCGTCGGGCAGTTCTTTTTCGTTGTTCGATGTGATGATGACGATGGGCCGGTGGCGTGCCACCACCGACTGTTTGGTCTCATAAACATGGAACTCCATCCGGTCGAGCTCGAGCAGCAAATCGTTGGGAAACTCGATATCCGCCTTGTCGATCTCGTCGATCAGCAACACAGGACGTTCGTCGCTCTCGAAGGCTTCCCACAGCTTGCCGCGAACGATGTAGTTCCCGATGTCCTTCACACGCTCATCACCGAGCTGGCCATCCCGCAGACGGGCCACAGCGTCATATTCGTATAAGCCGTGCTGCGCCTTGGTGGTGGACTTGACGTGCCATTCGATGAGCGGGGCTCCGAGCGCCTCGGCAATTTCATGGGCGAGCACCGTTTTGCCGGTCCCCGGTTCGCCTTTGACCAGCAATGGCCGCTCGAGGGTGACCGCCGCATCGACCGCGATCTGCAGGTCCTCGGTCGCAACGTAGTCTTCGGTGCCTTCAAAACGCATGGGTGTCCCCCAACATCCGCGCTAGGCGGACAGCTTCTGCTTGAGTTCGGCTTCGATCGCCGCCAGTGCGGCATCGACCTGGGACGGATCCGGCCCGCCGCCCTGGGCCATATCCGGACGGCCGCCGCCGCCCTTTCCGCCCATCTCGGCAACGCCGATCCTTACAAGGTCCACGGCGCTGATCCGGCTGACGAGATCGGAGGTGACACCGACCACGATAGAGCCCTTGCCGTCATAGGCATCGGCGACCGCCACGATTCCGGACCCGATCTGGTCCTTGAGTTCGTCCACGAGGCTTTTCAGTTCGCGCGGCGGCACATCGGCAAGCGCCCGGGCCGCATATTTGACCCCGCCAATATCTCTGGCATCGTCCGCACCGGAACCGCCGCCGCCACCGCCCGCGGCGAGCTTGCGCCGCATATCGGTCAGTTCCCGCTCCAGCTTGCGGCGTTCGTCGAGCAGTTGGGCGACCCGTTCGGGCACCGCTTCGGGTGTCGATTTCAGCGTTTCGGCTGTATCGCGCAGCAGCTGGTCGTGGGATTCGAGATAAGCGCGCGCATCCGGGCCGGTCAGCGCCTCGATACGACGAACCCCCGCCGAGACGGCGCTCTCTCCGACAATCTTGAACAGGCCGATATCGCCGGTCCGGCGCACATGTGTGCCCCCGCACAGTTCGACCGAAAAGGCCGGACCCTGTGCCCCGTCCCCTTCCTGAGCAGCCCCGCCCATGGAGACCACACGGACCTCATCGTCATATTTCTCGCCGAAAAGTGCCATGGCACCGGCCTCGATCGCTTCATCCAGCGACATGAGATGGGTTTGAACGGGCGCGTTCACAGCCACCCGTTCATTGACCATCGCTTCCACGGCGGCGATTTCGTCGTCGTTGAGAGGTTTCTGATGCGAAATGTCGAACCGCAGGCGGTCCGGCGCCACCAGCGAGCCCTTCTGGCTGATATGGTCACCGATTTCATTGCGCAGGGCAGCGTGCAGCAAATGGGTCGCCGAGTGATTGGCCCGCAGACGGGACCGGCGTGCGTGGTCCACCTCCAGCTCAACCACATCGCCAACAGACAGGGCGCCGTCGTTGATAGTCCCGCGATGCACGTGCAGCAGACCGAGATGTTTTTCGGTGTCGCTGACCGCCACGCGCGCGCCGACGGCAGCACGCATGAGGCCGGCGTCACCCATCTGGCCGCCGGATTCGCCATAGAACGGCGTCTGATTGACAACGATCGCCGCTTCGGCACCTGCCTGCGCCGCCTCCACGGGTTTTCCGTCCACCACAATGGCGACGACCTGTCCTTCTGCGCTTTCGGTGCCGTAGCCGAGAAATTCCGTGGCGCCGTGCTCGTCATGAATATCGAACCAGACGCTTTCCGTGGCAGCTTCGCCGGAGCCCGACCAGGCCTTGCGAGCGGCGGCGCGCTGTTCATCCATGGCCTTGTCGAAGCCGGCATTATCGACCGAACGGCCCTGCCCCTTGAGGATGTCCTCGGTCAGATCGAGCGGAAAGCCATAGGTGTCGTAGAGCCGAAAGGCGATATCGCCCGGCAGAGCCTGCCCGTCGCCCAACCGGTCGGTTTCCTCTTCAAGGAGCTTCAGGCCCCGGTCGAGCGTGGCCTTGAAGCGTTCTTCCTCGAGCTTGAAGGTCTCGGTGACCAGCGCTTCTGCGCGCCCCAGTTCCGGGAAGGCCGCCCCCATGGCAGCGATCAGCGACGGGACGAGCTTGAACATCAGCGGATCGGTACAGCCGAGCAGATGGGCATGCCGCATGGCGCGGCGCATGATTCGCCGCAGCACATATCCGCGACCTTCATTGGACGGCAGAACGCCATCGGCCATCAGAAACGAGCAGGCACGCAGATGGTCTGCGATCACGCGATGACTGATTGCCCCCGGGCCATCGGGGTCGGTGTTCGACGCATGGGCAGAGGCTTCAATGAGGCCGCGCATCAGGTCGATGTCGTAGTTGTCGTGCTTGCCCTGAAGAACCGCAGCCAGCCGCTCCAGCCCCATGCCCGTATCGATCGAAGGCTTGGGCAGATCCTCGCGCCGATCAACCGTCACCTGCTCGTACTGCATGAAAACAAGGTTCCAGATTTCAATGAACCGGTCCCCATCCTCTTCGGGGCTGCCCGGCGGACCACCCGGGATGTGTTCACCGTGGTCGTAGAATATTTCCGAACAGGGACCGCAGGGGCCCGTATCGCCCATGGCCCAGAAATTGTCATGGGTCGCAATCCGGATGATCCGGTCATCGGGCAGACCAGCGATCTTGCCCCAGAGACCGAAGGCCTCGTCATCCTCGGCATAGACCGTGACCAGAAGCTTGTCGGCAGGCAGTCCGTACTCCCTGGTGATCAGGTTCCAGGCCAGTTCAATGGCGTGTTCCTTGAAGTAATCCCCGAAGGAGAAGTTCCCGAGCATCTCGAAGAAGGTGTGATGCCGGGCGGTGCGACCCACGTTTTCCAGATCGTTGTGCTTGCCGCCGGCGCGCACGCATTTCTGCGACGTGGTGGCACGGTTGTATGCCCGCGTTTCGGCACCGGTGAACACATTCTTGAACTGGACCATGCCGGCATTGGTGAACATCAATGTCGGGTCATTGCGCGGCACGAGCGGAGATGAGTCCACGACCTCGTGGTTGTCCTGCGCAAAGAAGTCGAGGAACGTCGATCGAATATCGTTTGTCGTTGCCATGTCAGACGAACTCGTAAAACGGTTTTGCCCGGAAAGCGAGGCACAGCGTGGCGAAACGCCGGTCGCGTTTGTACCGTGCAGCAGAAAGCGTGTCGAGGCCACCACAACGGGGGATAGCCCTGCCCCAAACGACAAACGGCGCCCCGGGCGGGACGCCGTCTGCCTGTTACTTCGGCCGCTCGCGGCGGCGGATCAGTCGCCTTCGGCAGCCGAGGGCATCTCGTCATCGGCTTCGTCGGCGTCCGGCTTGACCAGCATGGCTTCGGAAATCAATCCCGCATTCTCGCGGATCTTGTGCTCGATCTCCGCCGTCATGTCGGGGTTTTCCTTGAAGAAGGTCTTGGCGTTCTCACGGCCCTGGCCGATGCGTTCGCTGCCATAGGAGAACCAGGCGCCGGACTTGTCGATGATCCCAGCCTGCACGCCCAGGTCAAGCAGCTCACCCATCTTGGAAACGCCCTCGCCATACATGATGTCGAATTCGACCACCTTGAACGGCGGCGCCACCTTGTTCTTGACCACCTTCACCCGGGTCTGGTTGCCCACGACCTCGTCGCGATCCTTGATGGCGCCGATGCGCCGAATGTCGAGGCGCACGGATGCGTAGAACTTCAGCGCATTGCCGCCGGTCGTGGTCTCGGGGCTGCCGAACATCACGCCGATCTTGTGGCGGATTTGATTGATGAAAATCACCGTGGTGTGGGACTTGGAAATGGACCCGGTCAGCTTGCGCAGGGCCTGGCTCATCAGGCGGGCGTGAAGCCCCGGCAGGGAATCCCCCATTTCGCCTTCCAGTTCGGCGCGCGGCACCAGGGCCGCCACACTGTCCACGACCAGCACGTCGAGTGCGCCGGAACGCACAAGCGTATCGGCAATCTCCAGCGCCTGCTCACCCGTGTCGGGCTGAGAAATCAGCAGATCGTCGAGATTGACGCCCAGTTTGCGGGCATAGGTGGGGTCGAGCGCATGTTCGGCATCGACGAATGCGCATGTGCCGCCAGCCTTCTGTGATTCAGCCGTGATGTGCAATGCCAGCGTGGTCTTGCCGGAGCTTTCGGGACCGTAGATTTCGACAACACGGCCCTTGGGCACGCCGCCGATCCCGAGCGCAATATCCAGGCCTAACGAACCGGTCGAAATCGATTCGATTTCCACGGCATGATCGTCGCCCAGGCGCATGATCGAGCCTTTGCCATAGGAACGTTCGATCTGGCCCAGCGCGGCCTCCAGGGCCTTTTTCCGGTCTTCGGTATTCATGTTGTCCTCAACGACGCGAAGCTGCGCATTAGCCATTGATCGCTCCCCTCTCTTACAAGTTGCTGCAGTGGGCCGTCTGCCCGTCACCGCATGGTAGAGGATCAATGTACTGGTTTTGTTCTCACTGTAAAGTTCTTTTTTTGTTCTCATCCGCCACGACGGAAAAACACTTGGAAAACCGGACGAGAAAGGCAGACTATCGCTCCGCGCGGAGTCGCCACGCAACAGAATCACCGTGACCGTTCAAGGGCCGCGCATCGCTGCGCCACCGGGCGGAGAATCGGACCTAGTGCGGTCCGCGGTCCATGACTTCCTTCACCTTCCCGGCCAGCTGCGACAGGGAAAACGGCTTTGGCAGGAAGTGAATATCCTGACTTTCACCCAGCCGTTTGCGGAAGGTTTCTTCGGCATAGCCCGAAATACAGATCACCGGCATATCCGGAGTGGTGTCGCGCACATTCT
>JAYQBG010000033.1:0-26107 GCA_038137215.1 Alphaproteobacteria bacterium | reverse complement strand
CGCTAGGCAGCTCGCCTAAAATTCGGCGAAAAGTGTACTTCGTATTCAAAACGCTTTTAATCAGTTCGGAGAGGAACACGCGGATGCAATTATAGCTATTGATTCCTCGCGTAGAGCCAAGCTAGTCAAACAACTGGGAGAAGTCGGAGAAGTCTAGCGCGCAGGCCAAATGGCTGCGTGACCTTCTGATCGGCTCCAGCGCCCTGCTGTCGGAGGATGCCGAGTAGGCAACACAGAGGCACACCATCTCCTCTTCGGAGAAAAGGTGATTTTTCGGCTTTACAGATTACAATTTTTATAAATTGATCAGTGTGACGGGTAAAATAAAAATGAACCCAAAATTATCAAAGTCTGAAATCAATTTGATAGCGCAAGCTATCTCTTCTCCATCGTCATCCATTGTTGGTCGGGACATTGCTGTTCACGACTACGACGTCGATGATGTTGTTTCTATGCCGGGCAAAGTTGATAGCGTTGCTTATGTTATCTTATCAGGCTCTCTGCGTACCGTATGTAAAGACATTCATCAGCGTATTGTCACCCTCTCGAGATACGAGCGAGGATCACTTATCGGAGAGAAGGGATGGCTGCGACATGTTGGGCAGCGCGATGTAAGTATTCTAGCTGCTGATCGATGCAGATTAGCTTTAATACCCGACGAACTCCTACGCCGAGGCACCGGTACTTATCGTGGGCGTGACGCTCTAACAGCCAGCAGCCAAGATGAGTTACTAATGCGATTAGAAACTCTTTCCGCTACCGGCGCCGAGATTGGGGCACTTCTTTCGGAAACAGGCGAGATCGTCGCGCGAGACATCGCCCCCGGCGAAATCCTTTTTGCAGAGGGCGATACAGCTGACTTCGCCTGCCTTATTCTGTCTGGTTGCTTAGAGGCCCTTCAGTGGGACCACCAAGTTGCTCGCGTGATTGGGGCAAGCGGCCCGGGAACCTTAGTCGGTGAGCTGGGAGTGCTAGAAAACAAGCCGCGGTCTGCTACCGTCCGTGCGCTAGAACACTCAACAGTATTGGTTTTGTCGGCGGAGACAACGCGCCTCATTTGTGAAGCGGCGGGCGTTGCCTCTCTGACCTCGGCGTTGCGCGCCGGCTATGCACTATCAAACCGTGGAATTGCGTACAGCGTGCTAACTTCCAGCAGCGAAGGTGACCAAGTCGTAACCACCATTCAACTGGCCGGCAACAGAACGGTTACAGTCACACGGGCACTCTCATCGGAGGTAGTGATTGCGCGCGATGCGGTGACGCCCCAAAAGACGCTTTCATCTCCGGACGGCCTATCTCATATTGGGATCCGTAATGACGTGCCAGTGGTAGTCGAGGGTCTACAGGACTGGGAAGACCTCCCCGCAGTGATGAATAATCTGCTGTCTGGGAAAGCTCTAGAGACATGGCGGCAAGCAGCGTTTGAGGCCAACGGAACTCTGCTATTTGCTCAAGAACCAAGTTTAGATTCTGATGCTACTGCATGTGCTTGCACGGCCGTTACGGTTGGAACAATCCGAAAACACGCAGAGGCTGGAGCAACAGCTCTCGTAGATATTGAGCGGGTCTGCGGTGCAGGCGGTGTTTGCGGCGGATGTCACAACAGACTCTCAACGATCCTCGGACGAGAGAACTTTACCTTATGTAGAACCTCAGTCTCGCCTTTGTGTGAAGGCTCGGTTCAATTGCGCCTGGAGCCAGTCGGCTGCAAGCTACCAACTATTTCAGCAGGTCAATACGTCTCTATTGAAGGCCTAATCAACGGCGCTTGGGTGTCGCGGAGCTATACAGTTGTTGAAAGTGGCGCCGACATGATTGAATGCGGCATCAAAATCGAGCAACAGGGGCTTTTCTCACCGTGGCTAGCGGGTTTAGAGAAAGTTGTACTTACTAGGGTTTCGGCGCCACAGGGCGAGCCATTAAGTGAAGAGGGCTCGCCGCTTCTATTCATAGTGGCAGGAATCGGCGTAACGCCCGCCGTAGCAGCGCTTCGAGCAATTGCAGATCGGCGGCGCATCCATGTGGTTTATATACATCGAGGCCGCACTGCTGCACCGTACCTCGACGAGTTTGAGGCAGCCGCTGATCAAGGCCGCATCGGCTTTATGCCTTACGACACTTCGATTAGAGGTAGACCAGATTTAGCAAAACTCGCAGACTCCGCCATCCAAGCGTCAGGAGCATCCGAAGCATTAGTGTGTGGGCCGCTCGTCTGGGCAAACGAGATTACGGAGCTCCTAAACGACAAGGGGATCGCCGTTCGCAAAGAAGTCTTCGTTCACGCTGGCTCTGCAAGTGGTCCCGAGATGGTATGTCCAGGTGCGTGGCGCGATAGTGGCCGGCCGCCAAAAGTACCAAAGTGGCAAGTGTTTAAAGTAAATGAGCCGGGCCTGCCAGAAGCCGAAGCAAAATCTTTTCTAGAACAATTTTTTACTGAGAATAACGGGCTTGGCGGATTTGAAAGCCGTTGGCGTGAGGTTGAGACTGAGATCCGTACAACTGGAAGCTATCGCCAGACTGAAGAAGAACTAACTTTTGGCGCTCGAGTAGCATGGCGAAATGCGTCACGGTGTATCGGTCGCCTTTACTGGTCTGGGTTAAAGGTACGTGACTGCAGGCACCTCACCCATCCAGATGATATTGCAACTGCTCTCTTTGAACACCTTGATCTCGCCTATAATGACGGCAACCTAACTCCTCTGATGACAGTATTTGACCAGGTTGATGCGAATAATTCTTCTATCAGAATTTGGAACCCACAGCTAATGAGATATGCGGGTTATCAAACCTCCGCAGGACAAATTGTGGGAGATCCCGCGCAATTAGAGCTCACAAGATCAATTGAAGGGTTGGGCTGGCGTGGTGCAGGTGGCAATTTCGATCTTTTACCAATTGTTATAGACGTTCCAGGACAGAAACCGCGATACTACGAAATTCCACCCGCAAACCGTAAAGAAGTTCCCATAAGTCACCCACAAATACCGGGTATTGGGGACTTGAATCTCAAGTGGTACGCAATTCCCGCTGTATCTGATATGGCATTCGATTGCGGTGGCGTTCTTTATCGATGTGCGCCTTTCAACGGATGGTATATGGCTACCGAGATTGGCGCTCGGAATTTTACTGATGTCGATCGTTACAATCTCTCATCCAAAATAGCTGAAAAAATGGAACTCGACACGAGCCGTGAACGCTCGCTTTGGAGAGATAAGGTGCTAACCGCCATGACAGAAGCCGTGCTTTGGAGTTTCGATAGGGCTGGTGTTAAAATTGTTGACCACCACAGTGCTTCGCTCGAATTCCTTCAGTTTTGCAAAAACGAGCAAGACACTGAACGGGATATTTTTGGACACTGGCCTTGGCTAGTACCTCCTATCGGAGGGAGCGCAACGCCTCTATTCCTTGATCATTGGACCGATACCGAAATTAAGCCTGCTCTTATGATGCAGGAGCCTTGTCGAAGAGAAAGTTTCGGCTCATCTGATTAGTCCGACTGAAATAAGCCGGCGTATTGCATTTTAGTGCTTTTGGCGGCATGTCCCAATCCACAAGCTGAAGATAAAATGCCGTCGATCCGTAGGTGGATCAGTCCTGTTTCTTAGGCTTTTCCTTATCGGCATCGTCCTTGGATGCCTGCGTTTCATCCGACTCTTTGGTGCGTTCCCGGTATGATGAAATCACGAAGCCGCCGAGACCCTTGCCGGGGATGGCGCCTCGGTGGAGGTGATCGACCTGCGGACGCTCTGGCCCTGGGACAAAGCGGCGGTCTATGCCTCCGTGAAAAGGACCGGCCGTCTGCTGGTCGCCCAAGAAGCCGTGCAGGTGGGCGGCTTCGCGGCGGAAATCCTTGCCGATGTCACCGACAACTGCGCGGGCGATCTGAAAACCCATGGACGGCGCATCGGCGCACCGCGTATGCCTGTCTCCTATGCGGAACCCATGGAAAACGAGTTCCGCGTCACCACCGAACGCGTCGTCGCCAAAGCGCGTGAAACACTTGCCGCCTGAACCGGAGCCGAACTTATGAAACTGATTACCTTTGATGCCGGATCCGGCGCCCGCGTGGGTCTTGTGAACGACAAGGGCGTGGTCGATCTGACCGAACATGCCGGGGTTGCGTCTCTGCGCGAACTCATCGCCAGCGGCAAGGTCGCGGACATGGCCGCCCATGCCGACGCAGACGCCGACCATAACCTTGACGACATCTCCTTCCTGCCCGTGATCCCCGACCCGGCCCATATCTGGTGCGTCGGGGTGAACTACATGGATCATCTGCAGGAAGCCATCGATGCCGGCCTGCCCCGCTCCAAGTCCGAGCACCCGATGATCTTCGGGCGCTATCCCGACACCATGGTGGGCCACAAGCAGGCGCTGATGAAGTCGCCGGTGGTCCAAAAGCTGGATTACGAGTGCGAACTGGCCGTGATCATCGGCAAGCCCGGGCGTCACATCTCCAAGGAAGACGCGCTCTCCCACGTGGCGGGCTATTCCTGCATCAACGAAGGCAGCGCGCGGGACTGGCAGTACCACACGGCCCAGATCGTGCCGGGCAAAAACTTCGCCAAGACCGGCGGCTTCGGCCCCTGGATGGTGACCGCCGATGAAATTCCCGACCCGCAGATCCTCGATATCTCGACCGTGCTCAACGGCGAAACCCTGCAGAGCGCCAACACGAAGGACATGATCTTCGATGTGGCGACCTGCATCTCCTATGTCTCGAACATGCTGGAACTGCAGCCGGGCGATGTGATCGCCTCGGGCACGCCCTCGGGTGTGGGCCAGTCGCGCGAGCCTCAGATCTTCATGCAGCACGGCGACACCTGCGAGATTCACATTGAGAATGTCGGCGTGCTGGTGAATCCGGTCGAGGAAGGCTAGGCGCGCTCAACGCCGCCCGAACAGGCGGCCGTCGATCAGGGCCAAACCGAGCGCGATAAACGCCATCCCGATCACCTGCTCTGTCGTCAGGGCTTCCCCCAGTACGAAGATGCCCAGCAGTAGCGCGCTGACCGGGGTGAGAAAGTTGACCAGCATCAGGTTGGTCGCCCCCGCGCTGGCCAGCACCCGGCAGTAGATCAAGTAGGCGATGCCCGTGGAGCCGAGCGCCAGTCCGGCCACAGCCCCGATACCGGGCAAGCTCGGGACATCGAGGGTCCACGTCCGGTCGAAGATTAATACGAAGGGTAGCAGCAGCACCATCGCCATGGTGACCTGCCCTGCCGCGATGGAGATCGGCAACATATCCTTGTGTCCAAACCGGCGTCCGAAGACGGCAGCAATCGAATAGGACACCGCCCCGCCGAGCACCGCCAACTAGGCAAAGACATTCGCGCCGAGGTCCCGCAAAAACTCCGGCCCGATCATCACCACAATCCCGATGATGCCCGACAACACGCCAAGCCCCTTGATCGGTGTGAAGCCCTTTTCGTCGGTGAAGAAATGCGCCGTGATCACTGCAAAAAGTGGTGTCATCGCGATCAGGATCGAGGCCAGCCCGCTGGTGATCTGGATCTGGCCCCAGCAGATCAGCGAAAACGGCAGCGCCGAATTGAACACCGCCATGATCGTCAGCACCCCCCAGATGTCGAGGCCCTTCGGAATTTCGGTGCCGCGAATCAGCACGATCATCCACAGAAACAGCGCCGCTCCGCCCACACGAAACACCATGATGGTGAAGGGCGGCAGATCGCGCAGCGCGATCTCGATCAGGAAAAAGGCACCGCCCCACAGCACCGAGAGAATTCCGATTAAGCCCCATTCGAGGGGTGTCATGCGCAGGGTGCTGGTTTTGGTGGCCATTAGTACGTACTCCGGTGTGGCAACCGATCCAATATACGCCCATCGATCAAAGCCAGTCCTGCGGCAATGAATCCCAGCCCGATCGTCTGCTCGACCGTCAGGGTTTCTCCCAGCACAAAAATTTCGAGCAGCAGCGCACTGACCGGCACCAGAAAATTCACCAGCAGGATATTGATCGCGCCCGCATTGTGCAGGATGCGGAAGTAGATCAGATAGGCGAACGCGGTGGAGACGGTCGCGAGTCCGATCAGGGCGGCCCAGACGGTTCCGTCGGGCATGGCAATGTTCCAGGGCTGGGCCACGACCAGCGCAAATGGCGCCAGCAGCACCGTGGACATGGTCATCTGGCCGGTGGCCATCACCATGGGCGGCACGCCCATGGCAGCGAACCGCCGACCGTAAAGGGCGGAACCGGCATATGAGATCGCCGCGCCCAGCACGGCAAGCTGGGCCACGAAGTCACGTCCGATAGCGCCGAGCAGTTCCGGCCCCAGCAGAAACACGACCCCGACCAGGCCCGAAAGAACACCGATCACCTTGCCAGGGGTCAGGCCCTCATCCTGGGTGTAGTAGTGGGCCGCCACCACCGCAAAAAGTGGCGATGTGGCGATGAGGATCGACGCCAGCCCGCCGGTAATGTGCACCTGTCCCCAGGCGATCAGGAAGAAGGGCAGCGCAGAATTGATCGCTGCCATGACCGCAATGGACCACCAGACCTTCAGGTCACACGGCACGAAGACTCCGCGTACATAAACGACACCCCAGAGGATGACCGAGGCCACCGCCACCCGAAACAGGATAACGGCAAAGGGCGGCACGCCCTCCAGCGCAATCTCGTTGAAAAAGAATGTGCAACCCCAGCAGCCACCCAGGATCACCAGCAACAGCCACTCCACCGGCGTCATGCGCAGGTTGCTGGTTTTGAGAGACGCCATCAGGCGGCGATCACCTGCTTCATCCGGGCCACGGCGGTATAGGGCGCGGTGAAAACGGGGCGGCCCGCAACCGGCGTGATCTTGCGCGGGACCAGCCCCATGGAGAACTGGCCGAGCATCAGGCTGTCGCAATCAGTCATCTTCGCCGCCGCTGCGACCACCAGGTCGTCATGACCGTCACGGTCGCCATCCAGCAACTTCTCGAACGCACCATCGGCCACGTCAGAAGTCAGCTCATAAGTCAGGCCGTTCGCCTCAGCATAGCGCGTGATATCATCCGAGAGGCATTTGATGGTGCCCGGGGTTGTCGCGAGAATGCCCAGCCGGTTTCCCTCGGCAAAGGCCGCGGCGATCATCCCCTCATAGGAGGTCTGAACCGGCACGTTCATCCCTTCGCGGCCCGCCTCCACCAGCCGTCCGAACACCGAACCGCAGAAGATGATGCCATCCGCGCCGCTGTCCTCGGTATAACGCAGCAAATCTGCAATGCGTGCATAGGCCGCATCGGGCATCACGTCCGGCACGGTCATGTCTTCGTTGATGAAGTCGGCATAGAGCGACTGGTCGAGCAGACAGACCGGCTCCGCCTCGGGCCAGAGTTCTTCGAAAGCGGCCTTCACGGTAGGAAATGCGACTTCGGTCGGCGACACGACACCAATTCTGGGTTTGGACATGGGAGAATCCCTCAGGAAAGAAACCGCGAATTTAGATGCTTCGGTTCGACTTGTCGAAATCTACGCATCACCGCCTATTCGTCCTGACAGACTTGATCCGGGCATCTCATGATATCCTTATGCTGCGCTTGTCGAAGTATGAGGATGTCGCCCTCGCCCTTCGTCGGGCTCAGGGTAAGGTCTCAGTCAGCCGAAGATACCCGGATCAAGTCCGGGCATGACGGAGAGCTCAATTCCCTACCCCAGCAGCCGCTTCAGCTTGCGCACGCCTGCGCGCGGCGCGGTCAGGACCGGTCGGCCGGGAACCTCCGCGATGACCTTCGCCGAACTGCCCATGGAGAACTGGCCAAGCATCAGGCAATCGCAATCGGTCATCTTCGCCGCTGCGGCCGCCACCATCCTGTCATGGGTCTCGATATCGCCCGCGAGAATCACGGGGCGTGCGGCATCCTCGATGTGATCGGTGATCGTGCAGGCCAGATCATTGGCCTTGGAATAACGATCGATATCCTCGACCAGGCATTTCAGGGTGCCCGCCGCGGTGGTGAGAATGCCGAACCGGTCGCCGTGCTCGAAGGCCTCCTCGATCATTGCCTCGCAGGAGGTCAGGCAGGGAATGTCGATATCCGCCCGGGCCGCCTCCACCCAGCGCCCGAAGACCGACCCCGCAAAGATCATCCCGTCCGGGCCGCAATTGGCCGCGTAGTGCAAAAGCTTGGAGACGCGCTCGCCGGTTTCCGCCGTCTGGGGCTTGCCGCCCGCGAAGTCGGCATAGAGGGACTCATCGAGCAGGTTCACCACCTGCGCCTCGGGCCATATCTCGGCGAAGGCTTCGGCCACGGTATCCAGAGCCAGGTCCATCGGTGATACAACGCAGATACGTGCTGTCATGAAAAATCTCCCCCTTGGAGGGTTATTCTAGGGACGGTGCCCGCAATTCGGAAACCTCACATCCCGTCGTCTTACGGAACGAGCAATCGATCCCGGATATTGGCAATCCAGGCCGAGACAGGTCAAAATCGCCATCTCCCAACAAGGAACAGTGACATGACGGATATCTATATCGTTGGCGTCGGCATGACGGCGCTCGGCAAGTTCCCCGACAAGTCGGTGAAGGAACTCACGCGGGAGGCCGTGTCCACCGCGCTGGCCGATGCAGGCGCGACCATGGACGATATCGAGGCCGCGTGGTTCTCCAACACCCGTCAGGGCATGATGGAGGGCCAGAACACCGTGCGCGGCCAGTGCGCGCTGCGCTCCATGGGCTTCCAGTCGATCCCGATCGTCAATGTCGAGAACGCCTGCTGTTCATCCTCCACCGGCCTCAATCAGGCCTATGCCAGCCTGAAAGCGGGCCTGGCCGGGGTCGCGCTGGTCGCGGGCAGCGAGAAGATGTTCTACCCGGAAAAACGCGAGCTGATGTTTCAGGCGTTTCGCGGCGGCTGGGACGTCCACACCCAGGAAGAGACCGAAGCCAACCTGTTGGCGCTGGGCGAAGGGCTGGACCTGCCGCCCGAGGCCCAGGAAGACACCGGCGAGCACAGCGTCTTCATGGATATCTATGCCTCGCTCGCCCGTCAGCACATGAAGCATTTCGGCACCACCCAGCGCCAGATCGCGGCGGCGGCGGCCAAGAGCCACTATCACTCGACCATGAATCCGCTGGCCCAGTACCAGAAGGATTTCAGCGTCGATGACGTACTCAACGACCGGCTGATTTCGTGGCCGCTGACCCGCGCCATGTGCGCGCCGCTTTCGGACGGCGCCGGGGCGCTGGTGCTGGCCCGGGAAGACGCACTCGACCGGTTCGACAAATCCCGCGCGGTGAAAATTCTCGGCAGCGCACTGGTCAGCGGCTCCGATCGCGACCCGGACGATTTCGACAACCATCTCGGCAAGGTCGCCGCCGACCGGGCCTATGAACAGGCCGGGGTCTCACCCGAGGATGTGGACGTGGCCGAAGTGCACGACGCCTCGGCCTATGCGGAGATCGTGCAGGTCGAAAACATGGGCTTCTGTGACCGGGGCGATGGCGGCGCGCTGGCCGAGAGCGGAGAGACGAAACTCGGCGGGCGTATTCCGGTAAACACCTCGGGTGGACTGCTGTCGAAAGGCCACCCCATCGGGGCAACCGGTGCCATGCAGATCCACGAGCTCGTCACCCAGCTGCGCGGCGAAGCCGGCAAACGCCAGGTCGAGGGCGCGCGCATCGCAGCCGCCGAAAACGGCGGCGGGTTCTTCGGGATCGAGGAAGCGGCGACCGTGGTGACGGTGCTGGGGCGGTAGTTGCGTATTTGACCGTCATGCCCGCGCAGGCGGGCATCCATTAACGCCGACGTACAACCGGTTGAGCGCCAGAGTTTATGGGTTCCCGCCTTCGCGGGAACGACAAATTGTGTGTGACTCCAACACTGTTGCTAACCTGCCCGCCATGACCACCGACGCCGAACGCATCGCCGAGCTTGAGATTCGGCTCGCCCATCAGGAGCAGACGATTGAGGATTTGTCGTCGGTGGTCGCCGAGCAGGCCAACCTTGTCGAACTGCTGCGCGAACAGGTCCGGCGGCTGTCCGGCCAGATGGGCGAACTGGCCGAGGCGGTGACGGAAAAGACCCAGCCCGACCTGCCACCCCCGCACTACTAGTCCGCGCGGCACCGATGGCGAGCGAGGCAACCTATTTCGTCTATGTCCTGCGCAACACGGCAGGCACCACCTATACCGGCATCGCGCTGGACGTGGCGGCGCGGCTGGACGCGCACAACACCGGAACCGGTGCGAAGTTTACACGCGGGCGCGGGCCCTGGACGGTGATCCACACCGAAGGCCCCCTGCCCCATGGCGACGCCCTGCGCCGGGAAATGGCGATCAAGAAGGACCGAAAGTTCAAGGCGGGTCTGATCGCATCCTGATTCCACGTCATGCCCGCACTCGTTGCGGGCATCCACGTCCATCAGCCCCCGCATTTGCCCAGGCATGACATGTTGACGTGGATGGCCGGGACAAGCCCGGCCATGACAAATCGGTATGGACGCCTGCGCGCTGTCCCTTCGACAGGACCGCCGCAGGGCGCTAATCTGGCGCCCTGAAGGAGCAAAAGTATGCGTGACAAGACCTATCTGAGCACACTGATCGACTACAACGCCTGGGCGAACGAGGTGACCTATTCGGACGTCTCGAAACTTCCGCCGGAGGAGATCACCAAGAAGCGGGAAACGCCGCTGCAGTCGATCTATGTCAGCCTGCACCATCTTCTCAATGTCGATAATATCTGGCTGGGCCATATGCAGGGCAAGGGCCACAACTATCAGACCCTGCGCGACGTGGAGATCGAGGATTTCGATGCCCTGTGGGCCGCGCGCCGTGAGATGGACAAGACCCTGAAGGCCTATGTCGAATCCCTCTCCCCGGAAGACCTGGAGGAGGTCATCGATTACGAACTGATCGGCGGCAACACAGGGTCCATGTCGCGCGCCATGTGCCTGACCCATCTGGTCACCCATGGCAGCTACCATCGGGGCTGGATTTCCGACATGTTCGGTCAGGCTGGCGCCACCCAGCCCTTTGCCGATATTCCGATCTATGAACGCGCGCTCCGCGAAAGCGGCCAGCCGCCCATGCCCGTCTAGACCGCACAACCGAAACAGAGGACCCCGCCATGACCCTCGACCCCGTCCGGACCGCCGATCCCAGCGAAATCCCCGTAATCGATCTGAGCGCATGGATCGACGGTGATGACGACGCCCGCAAGGCCGTCTCGGCGCAGATCGTCCATGCCGCCGAGAACAACGGGTTCTTCTACATCGTCGGACACGGCGTGCCGCAAGACCTGATGGACGGGGTGTTTTCGACCGCCGCGGCGTTTTTCGACACGGCTGACGAAAACAAGCTGGGGATCGGCCTGGAAAGCTCCACCTGTTTCCGGGGCTACCTGCCGCTGGATTCGAAAGGCTCGGACCCGACCCAGCGGAACTATCTGGAGGCCTTCCAGATGGGCGAAGAGCACGGGGCCGAGAACGAGTACGAGGAAATGCTCTATGGCCCGAACCAGTGGCCGGCCCAGCCCGGCGCGCTGCGTGACACGATGATAGCGTACCACCGCGCCATGGACACGCTGGCCGACCGGCTACAGCGGGCCTTTGCCATCGGGATCGATTTTCCCGAGGATTATTTCCTGCGCTTTTACCAGAAGCCGCTGAACCAGCTGCGCCTGCTGCACTATCCGCCCCGTCCGCCCGAACTCGACGAGCGCGTTCTCGGTGCACGGGTCCACACCGACACCGGCGCCTTCACGATCCTGCTGCAGGACCAGATCGGCGGGCTGGAAGTGCAGAACGCAGATGGTGAATGGGTTGCCGCGACACCTATGGAAGGCGCTTTCGTCGTCAATGTGGGTGACATGCTCCAGACCTGGACCAATGGCCGGTTCATTTCCATCAAGCACCGGGTGATCAACCGGTCGGGCAAAGAGCGCTACTCGGTGCCGTATTTCCTCAACCCGGACCTGACCGCGCTGGTGGAGCCGTTGCCCGAATTCGTCAGCGACGACAACCCACCCAAATTCGAGCCGGTCCATGTGGGCAAGTTCCTGTCCCACCGGTTCGATTCCATCTGGCCCCGCAAGGCTGCCTGACCGCCCCGGAGTAACCTGAATGCGTTGTGAAGTCGTTGCCGTCGGCACCGAGCTGCTGCTTGGCCAGATCGTCGATACCAATTCCTCCTGGATCGGAGAGCAGCTCGCGCTGGCCGGGATCGATTCCCATTTTCAGGTGAAGGTCGGGGACAACTTCGACCGGATGGAGTTCTGCATCCGCCAGGCGCTCGAGCGCAGCGACGCGGTGATCTGCTGCGGCGGGCTCGGTCCCACCCAGGACGACATCACCCGCAATGTGATCGCGAAGATCATGGGGGTCGAGATGGTGCGCGACGACGCGATCGCCGCCCATATCCGGGAGATTTTCGAGGGCCGCGGCCGCCCGATGCCCGAGAACAACCTGCGCCAGGCCGATGTGCCCGTGGGCGCCATGCCCATCGCGCAGATGCCCGGCACCGCGCCCGGGCTGGTCTGCCCCATCGGTGAAAAGGTGATCTACGCCGTGCCGGGCGTGCCCCACGAGATGCGCGAGATGATGCTGGGCACCATTCTCGACGACCTGCGCCGGCGCGACGGCAATACCTCTGTGATCCGCTCGCGGGTGCTGCGCACCTGGGGCTATGGCGAATCCGCGCTGGCCGAAACCCTGGCCGATCGTGTGACCGCGCTGGACACGGAAGGTCACGCCACCATCGCGTTCCAGGCCAGCGGGATCGAGGGGATCAAGGTGCGGATTACCACCAAGGCCGCCGACGATGCCGCTGCCGAAGCGATCATCGCCGCCGAGGAGCTTCTGATCCGCGAACTGGTGGGCGACCATATCTTCGGGATCGATGACGAGAGCATGGAGACCGTCGTGCTGGCCATGCTGCGCCAGCGCGGCCTGACCTTCAGCGCGGCCGAAAACCTCACCGGCGGCATCCTTTCGAGCCGCATGACGGCTCTCGATCCGGGAATGGAAGTCTTCAAGGGGGCGACGATTGCCCCCCACGGCACCAACGAAAACGCCAGGGCTCTGTCGGGCGAAGACCGCGCTGTGGCCGCCGCCATGAACGCGCGGGAGATGATCGGCACCGATATCGGGGTCGCCGCGCTGGCGCCGCTGGACGGCGAAGAGCACCCGCCGGGGACCGTGTTTGTCGCCGTGGTTCTGCCCGAGCGGGCCGAAGCAAAGACCGTGGCACTGCCCGGCGTGCTGTCGCGGATGCGCAGCTATGCCGTGATCACGGTCCTCGACCTGCTGCGCAAGCGCCTGGCCGAGAGCGCGTGAACCGCGGACAACGACGATCACGCAACTGAACAACACACCGGGCCCCGGCGTCGGCAACGCCCTGCCCTATGCCATGATCGTTCTGGCGGCGCTGATCATCGCCTCCAATCATGTGCTGGCGCGCTATATCGGCGGGGTGATCCCGCCCTTCGGGATGGTGTTCTGGCGCAGCGCCGTCAGCGCGGTGTTCCTGTTGCCCTTCGCCTGGTCGGGACTGCGCCAGCACCACCAGCTGATCGTCCGGCACTGGAAGCTGTTTGTTCTGATGGGGCTGCTCTTCGTGCCCCTGGGCAACGGTCTGATCTACACCGCCTATACCTTCACCACCGCGATCAATGGCGGCGTGGTTTCCGCCTCCCAGCCCGCGATCACCGTGTTGCTGGTCTGGCTGCTGTTCCGCGAGACGATCACCTGGAAGCAGGCTGTCGGGATCGTGATTGCCGGGCTGGGTGTACTGGTCATCATCACCCGTGGCGATCCGGCCGCCGTGCTGCGGATGGAGTTCAACATCGGCGATCTGATCATGCTTGTCGCGATTGCCTTCGCCGCGCTCTACAATGTGCTGATCCGCAACATTCCCGATGAGATCAAGGTGCCCGAACTGATGTTCGTGGTCATGGTGACGGGGCTGCTGGCGGCCCTGCCCGTCTATATCCTGGAAACGATCTTCATCCTGCCCGTACCGGTGAGCTGGCTCTCCATCGGGTCGTTTCTCTGGGTCGGCATTGCGGTGACGGCCATTGCCGTCGGACTGCTGAACGCCGCGATCCGCGGGATCGGCGCCAACAAGGCGAGCATGTCGAACTACATGCGCGCGCTGTTCACGGCTTTGCTGGCCGTCGTGCTGCTGGGCGAGGAGTTCCAGACCTTCCACACCATCGCCATGGTGCTGGTGATCGGCGGGGTTTACCTGATGACGCTCGGCCGGAAACCGCCAGCAGGTTAGGCCACAAGAAGATCAATTTTCGTCATGCCCGGACTTGATCCGGGCATCTTGCCGGGAGCCGCCTTGAGATACGCGGGTCAGGCCCTCGTATGACACGAGAACCGGAAAGACGTTGCCGGAAAGCTACTGCAGCGGCGAGAAAGGCACCGGCTTGAGGATCTTGGTTTCCATCTTGACGATGAGTTCGGATTCCTTGAGCGCCTTGACGTATTCCAGCCAGCCCGGATCCTCGTACATGGCCGTGCGGCGGCGTTCGCGGTCGCCCTGATCTTCGTAGCGCCACATATGCACCACCTGGCTCAGATCGCCCACATCGCAGGTGAACATGCCCACAAAGCCCTCGAGGTATTGCATCTGATAGGGCAGCGCCATGCGCTCCCAGAGTTCCAGAAAATCGCCGGTGTGGACGGGCTTGGTGGTGTAGGTGCGGTGATCAATGATCATGAAGAACTTCCTTTGACGTCAGGCTGGATGGAACAATTGCGAAGTGACTGGCCGCCTCGGCCCGATTGCTGATCCAGATCGCGATGAACATCGCGATGACGGCCAGAATGATCAGACGCAGCAGGCGAAACACGGTGCCCGGGCCAGGCTACTCGGCGAAGGACGGGTCGATCCGCTCGAGGCGGCGCAGCCAGGCCGGCCAGTCGGCAGAGCCGCGCCCGGCATTGTGGGACTTGCGCTGCTCGGCATAGTGATCGAGCACCTCTTTCGACGGCATGGTGTAGTCATTGCCCGCCGCCTGCTGCTGAAGCTGCAGCTTGCAGGCCACCTCCAGCTCGCGCATCAGCATGAAGGCGTCGCGCATCGACTTGCCGACCGTGACCGGCCCGTGGTTGCGCATCAAGAGCGTGTGCTTGTCGCCCAGCGCTTCGGCGATGGCCGCGCGTTCGTCGAGGTTTTCGGTGATGCCCTGATAGTCGTGATAGCCGACATTGTTCCAGAACTGCATGCCGGACTGGGACAGCGGCAGCACCCCCTCGGGCTGGTTGGCGACCACGATGCATTCGGGAATGTGGGTGTGGAAGACCGCGTTGATGTCCGGGCGGGCGCGCATCAGCCCGCCATGGAGCGTGAAGCCCGGCTTGTTCACGTGGAAGCTTTCATCCACGTCGTCGTTGCGGGAATCCACCTTCACCAGATTGGACGCCGTGACCTCGTCGTAGAGCAGCTCATGGGCCTTGATCAGGAAGAAATCCGGCTCGCCGGGCACCCGGATCGAGACGTGGTTGTAGATCGAGTCCGCCCAGTTGTAGAGATGCACCAGCCGGTAGGCGGCGGCGAGATCGACGCGAGCCTGCCACTCCTCCGGGCTGACGCTGTCCCGAACGGACGGCACGTCCCGCAATTGCACGACATTCGAGCTCATGGTGGTCTCTCCCTTTAACAGTGCCTCATCCTGAGCTTGTCGAAGGATGAGGGCGGCACAATCGCCGATCCGCCTCATACTTCGTCAGGCTCAGCATGAGGCTCTTATAACGTTCTAAACCCGAACGATCTTGCCCGGGTTCATGATGTTGTCCGGATCGAAGGCAAGCTTCAGGGTCCGCATCAGGGACACGGCTTCACCGTGTTCGGCGATCAGAAAATCCATCTTGCCTGCGCCGATCCCGTGTTCGCCGGTGCAGGTCCCGCCGAGGGAAATCGCGCGCTGGACGAGCCGCTCGGTACATTCCTTCACCCGCTTGAGTTCGTCCTCGTCATCGGGATCGAGCAGGAAGATACAGTGGAAGTTGCCGTCCCCGGCATGGCCGACGATCGGCACCTCGAAGCCCGAGGCGCGCGTGTCCTGTTCGGTCGCCAGCAGACACTCGGCCAGACGCGAGATCGGCACGCAGACATCGGTGGAGAGCCCCTGCTTGCCCGGTGCCTTGGCGAGCGCGGCGTAATACCCGTCATGACGCGCCTGCCAGAGATGGTTGCGCTCCTCCTGGCTGGCGGTCCACTGGAAGGCCGAACCGCCGAAATCATCCGCGATCTCGCGCACCGTGTTGGCCTGCTCCTCGACCCCTGCTTCGGTGCCGTGGAATTCGTAGAACAGCGTCGGCTTGGCCTCGTAGCCCTTGAGGTCGGCGTATTCGATGGTCCAGTCCATCATCAGCGCATCGAGGATCTCGATCCGCGCGACGGGCACACCGGCCTGGATGGTCAGGATGACGCTGTCCACCGCGTCCTTCAGGGACGGATACTGGCAGACCGCCGAGGCGATCTTCTCGGGAATGCCGTAAAGCTTGAGCTGCACTTCGGTGATCACGCCCAGCGTGCCTTCCGAGCCGACAAACATGCGGGTCAGGTCGTAACCGGCCGAAGACTTCTTGGCCCGCCCGCCGGTCTTCACGATGCGGCCATCGGCCATCACCACGGTCAGGCCGAGGACGTTTTCCTTCATGGTGCCGTAGCGCACGGCATTGGTACCGCTGGCCCGGGTCGCGGTCATCCCGCCCAGCGAGGCATCTGCCCCCGGATCGATCGGGAACATCAGGCCCGTATCGCGCAGGTATTCATTCAGCTGCTTGCGGGTCACCCCGGCCTGCACCCGGCAGTCGAGGTCCTCGGCGTTGACCCCGAGCACCTCGTTCATCTGGCTCATATCGATGGTGATGCCGCCATGGGGTGCGGTGACATGGCCTTCCAGCGAGGTGCCCGTGCCGAAGGGAATGATCGGCGTATGATGGGCCGCGCAAATCTTGACGATCTCGGACACTTCCTCGGTCGAGTGCGGAAAGCACACCGCATCGGACGGCACCGGCTTGAAATAATCCTCGCCCCGTCCGTGCTGCTCGCGCAGGGCCAGAGAGGTGGAAATCCGGTCGCCGAGCAACGCCTGCAGCGCTTCGAGAACCGGCGAGCCGCTTTCGGCCCGCGCATAAGCCTGATCCGTCATAGAGTTCTTCCTCGTCCCGATGGGTTGCCCCTATCATAGCATCAACAGAAGAAGCGGGCCTAGACAGGCACAAGGGGAGACGGAAATGTCAGCAGCACTCGAAGGCATATTGGTTGTCAGCATGGATCAGGCCGTCGCCGCGCCCTATGTGGCCTCGCGCCTGGCCGATGGCGGCGCGCGGGTGATCAAGATCGAGCGCCCAGACGGCGATTTCGCCCGCAGCTACGACCGGGTCGCCAAGGGGCAAAGCGCCTATTTCGTCTGGCTCAACCGGGGCAAGGAATCCATCGCGCTGGACATCAAGGACCCCGAGGACGCCGCCCTGCTGCGCAACATCATCGCGAAGGCCGATGTGTTCATCCAGAACCTCGCGCCGGGTGCCGCCGCCCGGGCCGGGTTCGACAGCGCGGAACTGCGGCAGGCCTTCCCGCGCCTGATCACCTGCGACATCTCCGGCTATGGCGATGAAGGCCCCTACCGGGACATGCGCGCCTATGACCTGCTGGTGCAGGCCGAGAGCGGGCTGTGCTCGGTGACCGGCACGCCGGACGGACCCGGTCGCGTGGGGGTCTCGGTCTGCGACATCGCCTGTGGTATGGCGGCCCATGCCGCGATCCTCGAAGCGCTGTTCCACCGGGAGCGGACCGGCGAAGGCCGGGCGATCAAGTCCTCGCTCTTCGACGGCATAGCCGACTGGATGACCGTGCCCTACCTGCACGAGGTCTATGGCGGCAAGGCGCCCGAGCGCGAAGGCCTGCACCATCCCTCGATTGCGCCTTATGGCGCTTACGACACAGCGGATGGCAACCAGGTGGTGATCGCGATCCAGAACCAGCGGGAATGGGTCCGGCTCTGCGCCGAGGTCCTGCAGATCGCAGACCTGGCCGACCGCCCCGCCTTCCACGACAACGTCGCCCGGGTCGAGAACCGCGCGGCGCTGGATACGGAGATCGCCGCGGCCTTCACCAAACTCTCGAGAGACGAGATCACCAAACGCCTGAAGGCCGCCAAGATCGCCTATGGCGCCGTCAACAGCGTCGCGGATTTCGCCGCCCACCCGCAGCTGCGGACAACGCCCATGGAAACCCCTGAAGGCCCGCTCGACATGGTGGCGCCACCCGCGCGGGTGGTTGGCGATTCAAGCCCGCTCGGCTCCGTGCCTGCGTTGGACGAGCACGGGCAGGACATCCGTGCGGAGTTCTCGGCCTAATCCAGCGTCGGGTCGATCACGACCTTCCCGATCCCCGCGCGGTCTTCCACGCGGCGCTGGGCGTCGGCGGTCTGGCTGAGCGGATAGACCTTGTCGATCAGCACCTTGATCTCGCGCTCACCCGCCCGCACAAAGGCCTGCTCAAGCCCGCCGGGCGCTTCGCGCGGTTCGCCGATGATCTGTAACTGATAGAGATAGAGCCGCCGCACATCGAGGGGCACATCCGCGCTTGCCGAGGCATTGCCCGCGGTCACCAGTTTGGTGCCCCGGCCCATGGACTGGATGACCTGCGGGAACAATTCCGGGTCGGCGACGCTGTCGCAGACGCCGTCCACACCCTTGCCATCGGTCAGCTTCATGAGTTCATCGTGCAGGTTCGCGCTGCGGTAGTTGATCCCATGGTCGGCCCCAAGTTCGAGGGTCGCGGCCACCCGATCATCGCTGCCCGCCGCCGCAATCACCTCCGCACCGCACCACTTGGCCACCTGGATACAGGCCGCGCCCAGCCCGCCGGTCGCCCCCATCACCAGAACGCGGTCGCCGGCCTTGGTTTCAAGGACGTTTTCGACCTGGTTCGACGCGGTTGCCAGATGGCGGCCGATCACGGTGGCCTCATGGAATCCAAGGCTTTCGGGAATCGGCACGGTCCGCGCGGCATTCGTTCGGACAAATTGCGCGTAGCCGCCCCAGACCGTGACGCCGAGCATGTCGGCGGGGCCAAGGCCGGGGATCACCACGTGTGGGTTCGGATTTTCCGTCGGCAGAAACAGGCTGCAGAAGACCCGGTCGCCGATTTTGCGGTCGGTGACATTCGCTCCCACCTCAACGATCACACCGGACGGATCGACGCCCGGCACATGCGGCAGCGCCGGCTTGTGAGCATAGGTCCCGTCGCGCAGATAGATATCAAGCGTCCGGTTGACCGTGACCGCCCGCACCTCGACCAGCACATCGTCGGGGCCGATTTCGGGTGTGTCGATCTCCTGATACGACAGGACCTCCGGTCCGCCGAATTCGGTGATGACGATCGCTTTCATGGCTAACTCCTGAAGGTTTATCTAAGCGGCAGTCATTGCGAGCAACGCGAAGCAATCCAGTTCATGTGCCACGTGAAACACCGGACTGGATTGCCACGGTGCCTGCGGCACCTCGCAATGACGAGAAACACTCAAGATTCCCCGCCATCCGCCAGAGGGCGCGCGAAGCTCAGTTCGTGGCCATCGGGATCGGTCAGGTGAAAGTACCGCTCGCCCCAGGCCGCATCCTCGGGGGCCGTATCGGGATCGAGCCCCGCATCGACGGCGCGCACGAACATCGCATCCACATCCGAGACGTAGAAGATCGCCCGCCCCCACCACGACAGCTTCACGTTCTCTGGCTGGGCAATAATGTTGAGAAACCCATTGCCCGCGGCAAAGGAGGTGAAGGCCTCATCAGGCCCGCCATAGATCCGTTCAAACCCAAGTGCCTCGTAGAACGCCACCGAGCGCGCCATGTCGTGGGTGCCGAGCGTGACGGCTGACAGGCCCTCGATGGTCGGCGGAGTACTCATGGTTGTTGCTATTGTACCTTCACGGGCTTGCCGCTTTCGGCCGATTTCACCACGGCTTCCACAACAGCAATGCCGTGAACCACATCATCCTGCGGCACCGGATAATCCGCGTTTCCAGCGCATGCCGCTGCCAGCGCTTCCAGTTCGGCGTTGACCATGTCGAAGCCGGAGAAATCCTCGGACGCAGATTCGATTTTCCCGGTCGCGCCGGTGATCGGCCCATCGCCGTTCTGCACGAACTCGAAGGACGACAGGTCGGGTTTGCGGATCTCGATGGCCCCGCCCAGCCCATAGGCCTGCATGCGGAAGCTCGGGGCCGTCGCCAGCATATTGGCCATGTAGCCGGACATGCCGTTTTCGAACATGAACAGCATCGACGACGTGTCATCGGTGTCGTTGGGCACCGCGCGGCGGAAGGACTGGCAATAGACCTCGTCGATCTTGCCAAAGAGGTTGATGTAGATGTCGATCAGATGCACACCCATCGGGGTCAGGCCACCTACGGGTGTTTCGGTCTTGTCGGCGCGCCAGGCCTCCTTGGCCAGGAACATGCCGTTGGGCGCGCACATGGTGCCCTCCACATGCATCAGCTCTTTCAGCGCGCCGGCTTCCACAAGTTCCTTGGCCCGGTGGACCGAGGGATGGAAACGACGGTTGAAGCCCGTCGCCAGCACCACGCCCGCCTTCTCACAGGCCGCAAACGCCGCTTCGGCATCGGCCTTGGTCAGGGTCAGCGGCTTCTCACAGAACACATGCTTGCCAGCCGCAGCGGCAGCCTCGATCTGCTCCAAATGCTTCGAATGGGGTGTCGCGAGCACCACAGCGTCGAGGTCATCGATGGCGAGCAGGTCTTCATAGCTGTCCACCAGCGTAAAGCCTTTCTCGTCGGCGTAATCCTGCGCCTTTGATTTGGTGCGCGTCGCGCCATGGGTGAAGGTGATGTTGTCCGATTTGCCCTGAACCGAATCCACCAGAACCTTGCCCCACCAGCCGAGGCCGACAATTGCTGCGTTGATCATGTTTCTTCCTCAAACCTTCTCTAGAACTCAAAACGAGTACACATATTAGGGCGCAGCGCGTGTGTTGTCTGCCACCTCGCCCCGACAGAACTGAACAAATTTTGCCATGCGGCCAAAGCGCGAAACCCGGTTCTCCAAACCCCGGAGCTTCGAAGCGGTATGCCTGCCACCCCCGCCCGTCTATACTTTCATCCAATCTTGCGCGCTTGGGTGCAATTCCAAGAAACAGCAAAATGGGGGAGTTGAAATGAGCTTACGTGTTGGCGTTGTCGGACTGGGAATCATGGGCGGCGCGTTTGCCGCGAACATTGCCAAGGGCGGCTTTCAGGTCACCGGGTTCGATCCGGTAAAATCGAAAGTGAACGCACTGGTGAAGGCCGGCGGCAAAGCCGGCAAGAGCGCGGCCGATGTCGCGCGCAAATCCGATGTGGTGTTCACCTCCCTCACCTCGCCGGCGATCCTCGATGCGGTCGTCTCCGGCAAGGACGGCATCCTGGCCGGTGCCCAGAAGGGCCTGATCGTTCTGGAAACCTCGACCCTGGGCATCGAAGACAAGGAACGGGCGCGCGAAGCCCTGGCCGGCAAGGGCGCGGTCCTGATGGACGCCCCGGTCAGCGGCGCGGGCAAGCAGGCCGCCACCGGCGATATCACGATCATGGTCAGCGGCACCAAGAAGGACTTCAACCGGGTCAAGCCGGTGCTCGAAGCCTTCACCATGCTGCAGTATCATGTCGGTCCGTTCGGCGACGGCATGAAGCTGAAGATGCTGATCAACATGCTGATCAGCGTCCACGGCGCCGCCTTTGCCGAAGCCATCACGCTGGCGCGCGCCTCCGGCATCGATCTCGATGTGTTCGGGGAAGTGCTCAAGAAATCCGCCGGCAACTCGCGGGTGATCGAGTATCGCGGGCCGCTGATGCTGGCTGACGAATACGCCGACCCGAAGGTGAAAACCGCCGATCTGACCGTGATGATCAAGGACAACAACCTGATCGAGGACTACGCCAAGGACAACAACGCGCCCGTGCCCGTCTTCCAGGCCAGCATGTTCTCCGCCTATGCCGCGCTCGCCCAGGGCTATGACAATGAAGACCCCGGCGTGGTCACGCGCATCTACGAGCAGATGGCCGGTATCCCGCGCAAGAAAAAGCGAGCACCGGCCCGGCGCAAGACCGCCAAGAAGAAGTAGGCATGGCGCTGAACGCGGGCGTTATCGGGCTGGGCAATATCGGCGGCGGCGTGGCGCGCAACCTCGCCGCCGCGGGCCACACGGTGGTCGGCTTCGATATCGACCCGGCGCGCGTCACCGCGGCGGGCGTGCAGGACGCCGCCGATGCGGCCGAAGTCGCCGAGCGCGCCGATCTGATCGTGCTGGCCGTGGCCTCCTTGACCGCGTGGCGGGCCTCGCTGGCTGCCATCGTGGCGACCGGGCGGCGCGGGCTGATCGTGTCCGACTTCTGCACCTTCCCGCTGTCCGAAAAGGAAGCGGCCCATGAAGAACTCCGCCGCGCCGGGATCGCGTTGCTCGATTGCCCGGTCAGCGGGGCGCGCCCCCAGGCACAGGCGGGCGAGCTTGCCATGCTGGTCAGCGGGGATACCGATGCCTTCGACCGCGCTCAACCTGCACTTCAGGCGTTCTGCAAGAGCGTGACCCATGTCGGGGACTACGGCATGTCCTCGAAAATCAAATACGTCATCAACCTGATGATCTCGATCCAGAACATGGCCTGCGCCGAAGCCTTCCTGCTCGCTCGCAAGGCGGGGATCGACCTGAACCAGATGGCGGATGCCGTCATGGACAGCGCGGCCTATTCGAAGGTCTTCGAAATCCGGGCGGAGAAGTGGATCAACGGCGATTACGACGACCCCACCGCCGAACTGGCGATCCAGCTGAAGGACAAGGATATCATCCGCGATTTCGCCGACGCGGTCGGCAGCCCCACCCCGATGTTCGATGCGGCAATCCCCTACTACATCGCCGCCGGTTCACAGGGCCGCGGCAAGCAGGACGCCGCGTCCATCCTCGCCGTACTGGAACATATGGCGGGGATTCCACGGGACGAACCGCCGGCGTCCTAAACCCGGCGCTGCTGGATTGCTTCACGCCGTTCGCCTCGCCACATCGCGTCGTTCCCGCGAAGGCGGGAACCCATAAACTCAGGCGGCCGCCCGGTCTGACACGGTGTTTATGGATGCCCGCCTGCGCGGGCATGACGATGGAGATGCAATCACTGTCATGACGAGGCTGTCATTGCGAGGGCCGCAGGCCCGTGGCAATCCAGAGCAGACTTTCACGCAGCAGCGCTGCTGGATTGCTTCACTCCGTTCGCAATGACCACCGTGAGGAATTCTCACGGCTTTGACCGGCTTCCCGCCGCCACCTATGATTGCGACCTCAAACACGGGGAAATTCCATGACCGATAAATACCATCTGATCAGCTCGTTCACCTGACCATGGGTCCAGCGCGCCGTGATCCTCTTGCGTGCCAAAGATATCGAGTTCGACGTCACCTATATCGACCTGCTGAACAAGCCCGACTGGTTCCTGGAAATCTCGCCCCACGGCAAGGTTCCGGTGCTCAAGGTCGGCGACGAGATTCTGTTCGAGTCCAACGCCATCGCGGAGTACCTCGACGAGGTGGTCCCGCCGCGCCTCCATCCGGAAGACCCGTTGGCCCGCGCCAAGAACCGCGCCTGGACGGATTTTGTGCCGACCTTCGCCAGCGCCATCAGCACCATCCATTACTCCAAATCCAGGGAGGAGATGGAACAGGCGGTCGCCGATGCGAAAGACAAGCTCGCCAAGGTCGAAGGGGCGCTCGCAGGGCGCGGCAATGACGGCCCCTATTTCAACGGGCCGGACCTGGCGCTGGTCGATGCGGCCTATGCCCCGTTCCTGCAGCGTCATTTGTTCGCGGACAGGGTTCTGAAAAACAACCTGATCGACGACTATCCGCTGATCCGGGCCTGGGCGGACACCCTGCTGGCCGATGAACGGATCACCGGCGCCGTGCCCGACAATTTCGAGGCAGAGTTCATCGCCAGCCTGAAACGGCGCGGCACCCATGCCGGGACCTTCTTTGACGACGCCAGCGCGGCGGCCGAATAGCCGTTGACCGCAGGTCCGGACAATCCCGGCGGCTACCGGCCCGACGATCCGCGTTACGGGCTGTCGGGTCAGGCGCTGCTGGATTACTACCTCTCGCGCCCGCCGGAGTTCTATGTCCGCAGCCTCTATGCGCCCGGGGCGGCCGAAGAGCGCGCCGAGGCCATGGAGCCCCATCTGGCGCATATGGCCGCGCACCGCGAACAGCTTCGCTTTGCCGGACCGTTGCTGTCGGAAGACGGCACGACCCCGCTCGGCACCATGTCGATCATCAATGTGCCCGACCGCGCATCGGCGGAAGCGTTTGCCGCCGGCGACGGGTTTGCGAAGGCCGGCATGCTGCAGCCGCCACGGATCATGCGGTTCATCAGCAGCAAGCGTTTGACCCAGCTGGACCGCGAACCCGATCCTGACCAGCAGATGTTCGTCTGCGAGTGCATCGACGGCCCCGATGCCCCGGCCCTGCGCAAGCAAAGCGCGGCGGCCCATCACGAATACCAGGGCTCGATCATCGACAAGTATGTCGCCCATGGCCCGTTGCGCTCCGATGACGGACAGACCCTGATCGGCAGCCTGTTCATCATCGAGGTTCCCGATCGTGCTGCCGCGCTCGACCTTGTGACCAACGAACCCATAACCGCGGCCGGCGTGTTTTCCGAGATCAATATCTATCGCTGGCGATACGGGAAGTCCCTCGCCTAACCCGGAGCGTTCCATGTGCAAGAAGATCGCCATCCTCGGTTCCGGCGCGAACGGGACCGCCATTGGTGTGGACCTGATCCGTGCGGGCCTCGACGTGACCCTGATCGATCAGTGGCCCGCCCATGTGGAGGCCCTGCGTGCCAACGGCGCGCGGATCGAGATGCCGGAAGAGACCCTCGAAGAGGCGGTCAATGCGTATCACCTCTGCGATGTGGCGACCTTCACCGAGCCCTTCGACATCGTCTTCATGTTGTTCAAGGCGTACGACACGCCCTGGGCGGCGCGCCTGATCGAACCGTATCTGGCCGCGGACGGCATGGTCGTCGGCGTGTAGAATGGCATGAGCTATGAGGCGATTGTCGAGGCCGTTGGCGTCGAGCGAGCCATGGCCTGCGTGATTGAGGTGGCTTCCGAACTTCACGAACCGGGGATCGTCAAGCGTTCCTCACCGCCCGATGGCGGGTCCTGGTTTGCCATCGGCAGCGCCGACCCGGCGACCGCAGGCCGGGAGCCCGAGATCGCCGAGGTTCTGGGCCACGCCGGGCTTGTCGAGATATCGGACGACATTCTGGCCGCGAAGTGGATGAAGCTGGTCAGCAACGCCATGACGCTGGCCACCACGGCGCTGGTCGGCCTGCCCATCGACGAAGCCGTCGCCCTGCCGGGCATGCGCGAAGTGATGCTGAAAGACGGTGGCGAAGCGCTGGCGGCCGGCGAAGTGCGGGACCACCCGGTGGTGCCGATCTTCGGCCTCAAGCCCGAGGATATGGAGAACACCAACCAGCTGCTCGAACTGCTGCACGACAAGCTGATGTCGTTCACCCGGCCCAACACGCTGACGACCGTGCTGATGGATCACAACAAGAACCGGATGAGCGAGACCAACGACGTCAACGGCGCGGTGCTGGCCACCCTGACCGGGCGCGGCATGACCGCCCCGGCCAATGCCGCCATTGTCGAGATTACCGAGCGAATCCGGCGCGGGGAACTGGAACCCGCACCCGAGAACCTCGACCTCCTGCGCGAGATGGTTGCGACGTAGGCCGACCAAGCCGTCATTGCGAGGGCCGCAGGCCCGCGGCAATCCAGAGCAGACCTGTTCAGCGGTGGACTGGATTGCTTCACTGCGTTCGCAATGACGTGGTAAAATGAGCGCTGCTGCGCGAGATGGTCGCGACCTAGGCCAGCATTGGCCTGTTCCGGTTGTCAGATTGAGCCCTCACCCCGCGCCTGACGAAGGGCGAGGGCGATATCCTCATACTTCGACAGGCTCAGCATGAGGATTTCCGGAGACGCGCGTTTCGTTTAGGCGAACTCCGTCCGCCCCTTCATCGCATACATACCCTCACCATTGGCGACCCAGACATCGACCGTGTTGGCGTCGTCAGGCTCCAAGTTTACCGTGAAGGTCTCGGTG
>JAYQBG010000032.1:13378-28649 GCA_038137215.1 Alphaproteobacteria bacterium | reverse complement strand
GGGTCGCACCAGTCGGCGATCAGGTCGGCGATCTGTTCCGGCGTGCCCGCGGTGGTGTAGTGACCGCGCCCGCCGGCGAACCGCGCCAGCAATTCACGGAGCGTCAGTCCCTCATTGCCGACAATCCGCACGATCAGCGCGGCACGGCTTTTCATGGTCTCCAGGGATTCCGGGTCCGGGAAGTCCGAGACCTTCAGGGGCTGGTCCAGATCGATATGGTCGAAATCATGCCCCGCAAACCGCTGGGACAGGGTCCGGCGGCCGACTTCCGGGTCCATCCGGGCATTCAGGTCCAGCAGGTTCTGCTTCGCCTCGGCCTCAGTCCCGCCGAGCACCGGGTTCAGGCCCGGCAAGACAACGATCTGGTCCGGGTTGCGGCCGAACTCCTTCGCGCGGGTCTTGATGTCTTTGTAGAACTCCTGGGCGGTTTCCTTTTCCAGATGCGCGGTGAAAATCGCCTCGGCGTGGAGCGCGGCAAAATCCCGCCCGCGGTCCGACGCGCCCGCCTGCACCAGAACCGGACGGCCCTGGGGGGAGCGCGGCACGTTAAGCGGCCCCTTCACCTGATAGTACTCGCCCTGAAAATCGATCGGCGTGATCCGGTCGAGATTGCCGCAGACGCCATTGCCAGAGCGGTCGTCCACCAGCGCATCGTCCGCCCAGCTGTCCCAGAGATCCTTCACGGAGGCAACGAACTCCTCGCCCATCTCGTAGCGATCTCCATGGGCGGTGTGCTCGCGCCCGTAATTGGCCGCGACCGCCTCGACCCAGGTGGTGACGATGTTCCACGCCGCCCGGCCGCCCGAGATGTGGTCGATGGAGGCGAACTGGCGCGCCAGATTGTAGGGCTCGGAATAGGTGCAACTGCCCGTGGCGATCAGGCCGATCTTTTCGGTCTCCATGGCCAGCGCGGCAAGCATGATCACCGGATCCGGCCAGAAACGCCCGGATTCCATGGCATCGTTGGTCATCATCAGCACATCGGCGAAGAAGATCGAATCGAACCGCGCCGCCTCGGCCTGCTTGGCCAGATCGGCGTAGTAGGAGATGTCCATCAGCGAACGCGGATCGGCGCCGGGATGGTCCCAGGCGGTCTCATGATGGCCGCGGGACTGGATGAAGAGGTTCAGATGGATGGGTTTGGGCATGGCGAAACCGGGTGCTTGTTGGACTTGATTCGATGCGGCGGAGTTTGCCTCATGGGCCTGCGGAATGGGAGTCCGTGGAAGGACAAATCCCCCATTCGTCATACGCGGGCTGGGTCCGGGTATCTCCTGAACATCCTCATGCTGAGCCTCCTCATCCCGAGCTTGCCAAGGGACGAAGTATGAGGATGCCGCCCCCTCCTTCGTCAGGCTCAGGATGAGGGCTCATGCGACGACGAGATGCGCGGCTATCCGCTTTGGTTCCACCGAACGAACCCATCCACTCTCTCCCTCTCCGCCCCACTGGGGGAGGAGAGGGTTGAAAGTAACGTCCGCCATCCGGGTAAGACAAAACGGCCAGAACTCAAACGTCAGAAATTTTCTCCCACCACAGGCTGCGCTGCTCTGCGGGCCGGTCGCCATAGGGCTGCAACGGCGGACGCAGCACCATCAGACCGTCCTCGAAGGTCACATCGCGGATTTGTTCGGTCCCCATGCGGGCCGGATCGGAGCAGGCATCGACCTTGGTGATCAAAGTCTTCCCGTCAAAGGTGTAGATGCCCGTGTAGCATGAGTAGTCGCGAACCTCGCCATCGGGAATGACGGGCCGGGCGTCGGTGATCATGGCCGACAGACGGTTCTCTGCTGTCAGCACGACACGGCCGATGAAATTCTCGCCCCCGAAGGGCGGCGGGACGACGGGTTTGCCCTCGGCGTCAACGGCCTCGACCCGGACCAGCGCCCAGGTTCCGATGTGTTTGGTCATGTGCTTCCCCCCCTTTGTGGACACACCACATGTCTCTTTTGCCGACGATAAACCGGGGCGTCGAGATGACAAACCAACAAAGTTGAGAACAGTCGCACCGCCAGCGCTATAGTCCCAGTTGGGGGAAATAAGGCCATGGCAAAACAGCAATCTCCGATTATCGACGCCCAGGTCCACGCCTATGAGCACGACCATCCTGGCCGGCCCTGGGCTGCCGTACTGACAGGCCCGCCCTCGGCCAACGGCGCGGAGATGGTCGCCGCCATGGACGCCGTGGGTGTTGACGGCGCGATTCTCGTCTCGGCCTACACCATGTATCGCTACGACCCGAGCTTCGCCCTGGAGGTGCAGGCCGAATATCCAGGCCGGTTCGGGCTGGTCACGCCCTTCGATGCAGCCGACCCGGACGCGGCCAACAAAATTTCCGACTGGGCGGCGCGGGACGGCACGGTCGGCATCCGCCTGCTGCTCGCCCACGGGATTTCGGATGACGTGGGAGACGACGGAATCGCGCGCCTGCTCAACGCGGCGCGGGTGCACGATCTGCCGGTGAATGTGTACTGCACCCAGCGCCACGAACAGGTAGCTGAAATCGCCGCGAGGTTCCCGGACGTCTCGCTGGTGGTGGACCATATGGGTCTGGTGCAGCCGTTCCACCCGCCCGCGCCCGAGGACGGCTGGGCCGACCTGCCGAACCTGCTGGCACTCGCCGCTTACGACAACGTCACGGTAAAGATCAGCGGCGCCTGCACGTTGTCGCACGAGCCCTTCCCCTATACCGACATCCGCGAACCGGTAGAGCGCATTCTCAACGCCTTCGGCCTGCCCCGCTGCATGTGGGGCACCGACTGGACCCGGGCGGTCGAATTACTCAGCTACGAACAGGGCGTGGAGGCCTTCCGCCAGGATGACTGGCTGTCCGCCAGCGACCACGCCGCACTGATGGGCGGGAACGCGATGCGGGTGTACGGGTGGGGCCCTACCCCACAATCACCCCGGGGTTGAGCACGCCCTTCGGGTCCAGCCGCTTCTTTGCGTCGCCCAGGATATCCCCGAACAGTTCCGGGCGTTGCTGCTCGTACCATTTCTGGTGGTCGCGGCCGACGGCGTGATGATGGGTGATGGTGCCGCCATTGGCGATGAGCGCATCCGAGCAGCGGTTTTTGATCTCCTGCCACTGGTCCAGCATCGCCCGGCCGTCGCCGCCCGGATCGCCCGGCGCGTGGAAGGCAAAATACGGCGCAGGCCCGTCCGGATAGGCGTGGGAGAAGCGGCAGGAGACCGCACCCTCATGGCCAGTCACCTCGCGGATCGCGGTTTGCGTGGCATCCTTGATGGCCTCGTAGAAATTCTCGAAGGCATCCCAGGTGGTTGAGGTCTCGAAGGTGTCCGAGATGATGCCGCGCGGGGTCAGCTGTTCGCGGTTATAGGGCATGCGGATGAAGGCGGTGCGCCAGGCGCCGACGGCACCCTGCAGATGGGCCTCGGGGTTGTCGCGCCAGTCCACATCGACCACACCGCCATTGTCGAGGCAGCATTCCTCGGCCCGGGCCATCCACACATCGACAGGGTGATCCGCGCTCTCAAACGAGACGACCATTAGGGTGAAGGAGCCGTCGCCGGCGCCGTTCACCTTCAGTTCCGTGCCATCGACGATGCGGACATTCGCCGGGAACAGCCCGGCCTGGGAAACCGCACGCACGGCGCGGGCGGCATCGAAGAAATCGGTGAACCGAAATCCGGCTGTCGCCTTGAAGGTCGGGCGACCCTGCAGGCGCACCCAGCCTTCGGTGACAATGCCCAGCGCCCCCTCGCTGCCCATGGCCACGAAACGGTCGGGGCTCGGCCCCGCGCCCGATCCCGGCAGGCGGCGGGAGACGATCTCCCCCGCCGGGGTCACCATGGTGGTGCTTTCCACCAGATCGTCGATATGGGTGTAAAGCGTTGCGAAATGACCGCCCGAGCGGGTGGCGATCCAGCCGCCGAGGGTCGAGTGTTCGAAGCTTTGCGGGAAGTGGCGGAGCGTCAGGCCGTGGGGCTTGAGCTGGGCCTCCAGCTCCGGGCCCCGGGCACCGCCCTGGATGCGCGCGGCGCGGGAGACCTCGTCCACCTCGAGCACCCTGTTCATGCGGGTGGTGTCCACGGAGATGACACCGTTATAGCCGCCCCCCACATCGCTGGTGACGCCGCCAACCACGGAGGAACCGCCGCCGAAGGGGATCACGGCCGCCCTGGCATCGCCCGCCCAGTCATAGATGGCGGCGATATCCTCGCTGGTCTCGGGATAGGCGACCAGATCCACCGCGTGGTCGAAATCACCGTTGTAGATGCGGATCGAATCCGGCTGGGACTGGCCGAAAGAATGCACCACCCGGTCATGGGTGTCGGACGTGCAGAGCTTCGCCACGCTGGCCGGTGCCTCAAGCTTAGGCGCCGGTAGCTCGATCGCATCCAGTGCGGGAAATGCCCCGTCGCGGGAGGGTCCGATACCGAAGCCTTCGGAAAAAGTGTGCAAGAGGGATTTGGTCTCGTCGGCGGAGAGCCCGTCTTCGGCATAGCCCCAGCCCCAGTATTTCAGTGTTTTCTTGTCTGTCATCGGTGTCTCCGTCCGGCCGCATTGGGCCCATCTGATATATCTATGAGATATTTACTGGCTTTATGTGAGCTCAGGCGTGTTCGGCGTCCAGCGCCGCGCGGGTGAACCCGGTGAGATAATTCATGAGCAGGTCACAGGCTTCCCCGGCCGCGGCCTCGTCGCCCGCACCGATTGCCCAGGCGATATCCGCGTGCAGGGCGGCCATGCGGGACAGGTCGCCGACCTGCTGGTGATGCTGATACCAGAAACGCCGGGCCAGCGGGTTCCACTGCTCCATGGAGGCCCGGGCGAACGGGTTCCGGCAGGTCCGCCCCACCAGTTCGTTGAAGGCCTTGTCCAGAGCCAGAAAGGCCGCGTCGTCGTGGGCCTCGGCGGCCTGCTCCATGGCGCTGGCGATCTCGCCGAACTGGAAGCGTTCGTCCTCGGTGCGCCGGCGGGCGGCGAGGCGCACCATCAGCTGTTCGACCTCGCGGCGCAGTTCCAGCAGATAGAGCTGGGTCTCCACATTGATCTCGGTGATGAACATCCCCCGGCGCGGCAAAATATTGACCAGTTTCTGCCGGGACAGCCGCTGCAGGGCCTCACGGACAGGGGTGCGGCCAAAGCCGGTCTGCTCGCAGAGTTCACTCTCCGAGATCGCCTGGCCTGGCGGGATTTGCAGGGTGACGATCAGCTCCTCGAGCCGTGCGTAGGCCTGGTCTGTGAGACTGATGCCCGGATTGGCGCCCATGACGATGCTCCCCTTGTTCGCCATCACTAAAACACAACTGATATATCTTGTAAATATCTTGGCTGTCCAAGCCCTGAAAGCAGGCTTTTCGCCGGGTTCCCGGCTAAACTACGATTCGACGCTGGCCGCAACGCGCCAACAAACACCGACATCCTCATGCTGAGCCTGACGAAGCATGAGTTTCGCACCCTCTCCTTCGTCAAACTCAGGACGAGGGTGCCTTCCAGAAGGGAGACACCTGAATGCCCACAGCCCTCATCGCAGGCGCTCTCGGTGTCACCGGGCGGGCACTGGTGGAGCATCTCGACAAGGACCCGGCGTGGTCGGTGGTCGCGCTGTCGCGCCGGGCCCCCGACTTCGAGACTTCGGCGCAGTTTCGCTCGGTGGACCTGCACGACGCCGCGGCCACGGCAACCGCCCTCGCAGACCTCAACCAGGTAACCCATGTGTTTTTCACCGCCTACAGCCCGAACCCCGACATCGCGGCGGAAATTCCGGTCAATGTGGGTATGCTCGAAAACCTGATGGATGCCATCGAACCGGTGGCCACAGACCTGCAACATGTGCAGCTGATGCACGGGGCGAAGTGGTACGGCACATTTCTGGGTAAATACCGCACCCCCGCACGCGAGGATGATCCGCGTCCCGCCGTGACCCATTTCTATCACGCCCAGCAGGACTGGCTGGAAGCGCGGCAGGCAGGCCGCGCCTGGACCTGGTCCACCCTGCGGCCCCACGGGGTCTGGGGATTTTCGACCGGCAGCGCCATGAACCTGCTGACGGGGATCGCCTGTTATGGCGCACTGTCCCGGGCCGAAGGGGATACCCTGCACTGGCCGGGCGATCCCGGGTTTTATGGCCGGCTCTACCAGATGATCGATGTGGAGCTTCTCGCCCGTGCCATGGCCTGGGTCGCGACCACACCGGCGGCGGCCAACAACGCCTTCAACATCACCAATGGCGATCTGTTCCGCTGGGAACACGTCTGGCCGCGGATTGCGGCGTTTTTCGAGCTGGAGGTTGGCGCACCGAAGCCCGTGACGATATCCGAGACCATGGCCGACAAGGGCCCGGTCTGGGACCGGCTGGTCACCGCGCACGGCCTGCAGCCCTATAAGCTGGACCAGATCGTCAACTGGGCCTATCTAGATATAGCGCTGGGCAACGATTTCGATCAGGTCTCCAGCCTGACCAAGATCGTCGGCACTGGCTGGAACGATCTCTGGGACACCCCGGCTACCATCACACGCCAGCTCTCGAAACTGCGCGACAACCGGATCATCCCCTAGGCACGACATCCTCTGCCGGTCGTTCCCGCGGAGGCGGGAACCCATAAACACAGGCGTTGCCCCGTCAAGCATCGGCGTTTATGGATGCCCGCCTGCGCGGGCATGGCGAATTTCGTTCCCGCGCTCACCTATCTCACCGGAGCAACCGTATGCCCCTTCACGTCAGCAGCAATTTCGACAGCGGCAATATCGTCTGCCTGAGGGCCGATGATCCCGGCGATATCCAGCTGGAGATCAGCAAGGACAACAACTCCGACTTCTACATGTGGTTCCATTTCCGGCTGACCGGCGCGAAGGGCATGCCGGTTTCGCTGAAGATCATGAACGCGAAGGACGCGGCCTATCCCAAGGGCTGGGAGGGCTATCAGGCGGTCGCCTCCACAGACCGGGAAACCTGGATGCGGGTGCCGACCAGCTATGACGATGGTGTGCTGACCATTGCCCACACACCCGCGACCGATGCCGTCTGGTACGCGTATTTCGCGCCCTACACGATGGAGCAGCATGCGCGCCTGGTCGCTCGGGCCCAGCAGGCCGATGGCGTGGCGCTGGAAGTCCTCGGCGAGACGCTGGACGGCCAGGTGATAGATTTGCTGCGCATCGGTACGCCGTCTGCCGACAAACAGAATTTCTGGGCGATCGCCCGTCAGCATCCCGGTGAGAGCATGGCCGAGTGGTGGATGGAGGGCTTCCTCGACCGCCTGCTCGACCCCTCAGACCGCACCGCGCAGGCGCTCCGCGAACGCGCGGTGTTCCATATCGTTCCGAACATGAACCCGGACGGCGTGCGCCGCGGCCATCTGCGCACCAACGCTGCCGGGGCGAACCTGAACCGGGAATGGTCGAACCCGGCGATGGAGCGGAGCCCGGAAGTGTTCGTGGTGCGCGAACGCATGCAGGCGACCGGCGTCGATTTTTGCCTCGACGTCCATGGCGACGAGGCCCTGCCCTATAACTTCCTCGCCGGAATGATGGGGATTCCCTCGCTCAGCGAACGCCAGAAATCACTGCAGCAGGTTTTCTCCAACGCGCTCCTGGGCGCGAGCGCGGATTTTCAGACCAAATATGGCTACCCTGACGCCAAGCCGGGAAAGGGCAACATGACCCTCTGCTCGAACTGGGTGGCCGAGGAATTCGGGTGCCTGGCGCTGACCCTGGAAATGCCCTTCAAGGACAATGCCGACCGCCCGGACACGACCTTTGGCTGGTCCCCGGCCCGCACCAAGGCCTTCGGTGTGGCCCATCTCGACGCCATGCTGGCCGTGCTGAACGCGGAATAGCACGGGCGCAAACCTTGCCGCGCGCCCGCAGAAACCTCATGCTGAGCCTGTCGAAGTATGAGGTTTCGCCCTCGCCCTTCGTCAGGCTCAGGGTGAGGGCTTCGACGGCATCTTAGGCCATCGTCGTGTCGTCGAGGGCCCAGAGCGAGAAACCGGGGCTTTCCTCCCAGATGCGGGGCTCCCAGTTGTCGTCCATCCGGTCCATATCGGCGAAATACTCGGTGTTGCCGCCGCAGGGGTTCCGGAAATACCAGTAATAGTTTGACCCCAGGATATGCCGGCCCGGGGTGGTGTCGGCCTCCCAGCCGGCTTCCTTCATGTATTTGCCGCCCATCATCACCATGTCGAAATTCTCGACCTCGAAGGAGGCGTGATCGAAGGCGTTACGGTCGGCCCGGCTGATCAGGAACAGATTGTGGTGGTCGTGGCTGCCGCCGCAGCGCATGAAATCGCCGCCGGTTTTCGTGCTGTCCGACAGGCAGAACCCGAGACGGTCGAGATAGAATCCAACGGCCTTCTCACGATCCGCCATCTCGATGGCATAGACCACATGGCCGATGCGGATCGGGTTCGCCTGGGCCTTGGGGTCGATGAAGTCGTTCATCCGCGGCTCGATCTTGTTCACATTCACCGGCACCAGATCGACCTCCGCCTCGACCGGCTGCGCGACCGTCAGCCCCAGGGAATTACCGCTTTCATCGGCAAACCAGAACACGCCCTCATCTTCGCGCACATCCCGGTCGCGCGAGACATCAGCCACCATCGCGGTCAGGCTGTCGGCATCGGCCACACCCCAGATCGCGGCCCGCAGGGTTGATTTCGCCGGATCGGGTGTGGGCGGCAGCAGCGGATCGTCGGCCGGACGCAGCTCGATGGTCTGATACACCCGGGTGCGGAACATCGCCCGCTGGGAACTGCCCTCGAGCGGCTCCAGACCCCAATCCCGGTAGTAGCGGATGCCCGCCTCCATATCCTCAACACCATAAATCAGCTTCTCGACACGGGTGATGGTCATGGCTGTTCCCCCTCAGTGTTCGTCGATGACATCGACGGACAGTGTTCCGATCTTCGAAACTTCAACCTCAAGCCGGTCGCCGCCCTGCATCCAGAGCGGCGGCGTGCGGCCCGCGCCCGAGCCCTCGGGTGAGCCGGTGGCGACCACATCGCCGGGCTGTAACTCCGTTACCTGCGACAGGTAGGCAATAATGTGGGGCAGATCGAAAATCAGCATGTCCGTACCGCAATCCTGCACCACATCACCGTTCAGCCGGGTGGTGATGTGCAATTGCGCCGGATCGGGGATCTCATCCGCCGTGGTCATCACCGGCCCCAGCGGGCCGGTGGCGTGGAAATTCTTTCCGGCGGTGACCGAGTGCTTCTGGAAGTCCCTGACGCTGCCATCCACCATGATCGTGTAGCCCGCTACGTGGTCAAGGGCCTCGGCCTCGGAAACATGCCGCGTGGTCTTGCCGATTACGGCGCAAAGTTCGCCCTCGAAATCGAGGCATCCGGACATCTTCGGGCGGATCATCTTGCCACCATGGCCAACCAGCGTGCTGTTGGCCTTGAGGAACAGGGAGAGATGCTCGGGCATCTCGAACCCCATCTCTTCCACATGATCCTTGTAGTTTTTACCCGCGCAGAAGATGTGCACCGGATCAGGGATGATCGGCAGGGAGGTGATGTCAGAAAGATTCGCATCCGGCGTTTCCCCAGCGGCGGCGGCGCCGGCCTCCAACAGGTCCCCTGCGGCAATCGCCGCCCTCAGGCTCGCATGGGGACCGCGCCGGCCCAGATCGACGACGCCGTCGCCCACAACCAACCCATAGGTCGGGCCGGAACCTCCCAAAAAACTGACGAATTGCACGATGAATGTCCCCCTCACACTGGTCATAGCCTATCTGCTTGAAGGTCCGCGGCCAAGCATCAGCCATCTTCACTCGTCATGCCTGGATCAAGTCCGGGTATGACGAAGCTATGGCGAGGCGTTAAGACCCGTCAGACCCGGCCAGAGGGCATCGGCACCCTGTTCGACGACCATTCGGCCCAGCCGCTGCGCCCAGACGCTTTCGGTTCCGAACTCGGCCCGCCAGGACCACAGACGGCGGGTGAGATGGTGGAGATGATGCTCCTCGGTGAAGCCGATGGCGCCGAACACCTGATGCGCAATCGCGCAGGCCTGTCCGGCGGCTTCTCCGGTGCGGATTTTTGCACTCGCAATCTCGAAGCGGGCATCGCCGGTACGGTCCAGCGCGCGGCACGCCGTCTGCGCGGCCATGTCCGCGGCAGCCGCCTGTCCGGCGAGGATCGCCAGCTGCTGCTGGATCGCCTGGAATTTCCCGATGGGTCGCCCGAACTGAACCCGTTCCCCGGCATAGGTGACGCACAGATCGAGCACCTGCGTGACCGCCCCCGCCATCTGGCAGGACCGCACCAGCGCGCCGATGGCGGCCACATCGCCGGCATGGGTGTCTGCCGGTTCGAAGTCGCGGCGGATTGCCTCGCGCGGGTCGCGCCCGATGTTGTGCCCGGGGGGCACTTCTTCGGTGGACGGTCGGCACACGACGAAGCGGGTCTTGTGAGAAGCAACCACACAGACCCCGTGCAGGGCCCATGGCACCCGCGCCGCATCATCGGCAAGGCTCAAGGGCCCCTCCGGTAGCTTCGCGCCGGCTTGCGTCAGCAGCCAGCTCGCCCCGATGGTCTCGGCCAGCGGCACCGGTGCAGCGTGTTTGCCTGCCGCGCGCAGGATCACGAACGCATCTGCCCAGTCCCCGCCGAACCCGCCGGTCTCTTCAGGCACCAGCACCCGGTCGAGGCCGTTGGCCGCAACGGCATCCCACAGGGCCGCGGGCCAGGTGCCTTCCTCGGCAGCCTCCCGGGTCGTTTGATCCAGATGGTCCGCAAACAGCCGCTCAGCCGTCTCGGCGATCATGTGGCGAGTGTCGGTCATGAACGGTGCATCCCCCACCTCACCCGGCGCATCAGCGCGCGCCACCCTCTCCTCCCGGGAGGAGAGGGTCGGGGTGAGGTGGGTTTGCTCCGTCAATCGGCCCATCACCGCAACCCCAGCCCGCGGGCGATCACGCCGCGCATGATTTCGGTGGTGCCGCCGCGCAGGGAAAACGACACGCAGGCCTGCTGCACATAGGCCAGCGCAGCCTCAAAATCGCTGCCGCCCGCAACCCGCGGGGCCACGCCCAGTATCTGCTGGGCGATTTCCGGGATCGACTGCTCGAAGGCAACGCCCATATCCTTGACCACGGCGGCCTCCAGCGCGGGATCCGCACCCGCATCCAGCTGAGTCGCCACGGAGATCGACAGGGCGCGCAGGGTCGACAGGTGAGCATAAAGCCGTCCGACCGCGTCGTGAGCACCCGCAACAGCCTCGGGCGGCAGGGTGCCTACAAAGCGCACCAGCTCAACCAGAAGGGCAAATGCGCTCAGGAACCGGTCCGGACCGCTGCGCTCGAAGGCCAGCTCGGCGGTCACCTGCTGCCAGCCTTCGCCCTCGGCCCCGATGCGCATAGCGTCGGGCACGAAAACCTCGTCGAAGGTGACCTCGTTGAACTCCTCATCGCCGATCATGTTGCGGATCGGCCGCACCTCCACGCCGGGCGAGGACAGATCGATCAGGAACTGGCTGGTCCCGCCATGACGGTTCTCCCCCGCCTCGCCCGTGCGCAGCAGCGCGATCATCCAGTGGGAATGCTGGGCATAGGTGGTCCAGACCTTCCGGCCATTTACGACCCAGCCGGGCTCACCGTTCACCTCGGCCCTCACGGCCTTCGAGCGGATCGAGGCCAGGTCCGACCCGGAATCCGGCTCGCTCATGCCGATACAGAAATAGGTTTCCCCGGCGGCGATGCCGGGCAGGATACGCTCGCGCTGCTCATCCGTGCCGAAGCGCAGCAGCAGCGGCCCGCTCTGACGCTCGGCGATCCAGTGGGCGGCGACCGGCGCGCCGGCGGCTAGCAGTTCCTCGATCACCACATAACGTTCCAGCGCGCTCGCGTTCCGTCCCCAGGGCTCGGGCCAGGTCATCCCCAGCCAGCCCTGCGCCCCCAGCTTGCGCGAGAAACCGGCATCGAACCCGACCCAGGACCTGGCGCGCGCGGCCACAGGAAACCCTTTGAGCTCCGCATCCAGGAACGCCCGCGCCTCGCCGCGAAGCGCTTCGGCTTCGGGCGGCAGGTCACATGGCTCGAACGTGAGTGATGGCATCTTTCTCCTGACGCGTTTCTCAATCAGTCGTATCAGGCAACCGGAGACCAATACCAGACCTGATTGTCATGCCTGCGCAGGCAGGCATCCATTAGCGCCGATACTAAACTCGGCAACCGCCAGCGACAACGGACCCCTGCCTTCGCAGGGGCGACGGCTGGGCAGACCAGACAGGTTCGTTCACGCCCTTCTCACCGGTCCGGCAGAAGTAGTACGATACCCGGAACAACAAAATGCGTTTCCCGGAGAACCCCCATGAGTGATTTTCTGATCTACGAACAGGACGGCGCGGTCGTCACCCTGACCATGAACCAGCCCGAAGCGCGCAATCCGCTCTCGGGCGAGCGCCAGTACGAGGCCTTTCTGGACGCGACCGACAAAATCTCCCGGGACGACAGCGTCAAATGCGTGATTCTCACCGGTGCGGGCAGCGCTTTTTCCGCCGGCGGCAACGTCAAGGACATGCGCGACCGCAAGGGTCTGTCGGAAGGTGGTCCCTACCAGATCCGCAACAACTACAAGCGCGACATCCACAACATCCCACTCACCCTCTACAACCTGGAGGTCCCGACCATCGCGGCGGTGAACGGCGCCGCCGTGGGCGCGGGTTGCGATCTGGCCTGCATGTGCGACATCCGGATCGCCTCGGAGAAGGCGCGCTTCGCCGAGAGCTTCGCCAAGCTGGGCATCATCTCCGGCGACGGCGGGGCCTTCCTGTTGCCCAAGCTGGTGGGCATGTCCAAGGCCGCCGAGATGACCTTCACGGGCGACATGGTCGGTGCCGAGGAGGCGCTCGAATGCGGGCTGGTCTCCCGCGTGGTGCCTCATGAGAGCCTGATGGACGAGGCCCATATCCTGGCGGGCAAGATCGCCGCCAACCCGGGCCATTCGCTCCGGATGTCCAAGAAGCTGCTGCGCGAGGGCGTGCACTCACGCCTCGAGACCGTGCTCGACATGGCCGCCGCCTTCCAGGCGCTGGCCCACCACACCGACGAACACGACGTCGCCGTCAACGCCCTGATCGCCGCGATGGAGAAGAAGTAGCGGCGGTTACCCCACGCTCGTCATGCCCGGACTTGATCCGGCCATCCACGTCGGTGTGCCACGCTGGAATCGATGGGGCTGATAGACGTGGATGCCCGGATCAAGTCCGGGCATGACGATAAACTTGTGTGGGCGCTCAATCGGCGAGAAAATCGCGGACCACAGCGATTCAAAATTAGCACTGAGCCGTCTTATAGGCGTTGAGACGTTTGGACGAGACACCCAGGAGACCCCGATGACCCACATCACCACAGACGATGGCGTGAAACTGCATGTCGAGGAGGCCGGCAGCGGCATACCGGTGGTTTTCGTCCACGAATTCGGTGGCGACACCCGCAGCTGGGAGCCGCAGATGCGGTACTTCGCGCGGAACTACCGGGCCGTCGCCTACAACGCGCGGGGCTATCCGCCCTCCGAGGTGCCCGAGGATGTCTCGATGTACGGCCAGCAGCGCGCCACCGATGACATCCTCGCCGTCCTCGACGCCCTGGAGATCGACAAGGCCCACATCGTCGGGCTGTCCATGGGCGGCTTTGCGACCCTGCATTTCGGGTTCCACTATCCCGACCGGGCCCTGTCCCTGACCGTCGCGGGCGCGGGCTACGGCGCGCATCCCGATGTGCGCGAACAGTTCAAACAGGAATCGGCAGAGGTCTCCGCCCGTATTCTTTCGGACACCATGGCCGAATTCTCGAAGATCTACGCCATCGGCCCAACCCGGGTGCAGTTCGCCAACAAGGACCCCCGCGGCTGGGCGGAGTTTGCGGGTCACCTCGCCGACCACTCGACCCTCGGCTCGGCCAACACCATGCGTGCGGTCCAGGGTGGTCGCCCCTCGCTCTATGACTTTCCCGAAGAGATGCAGGCGCTGAAAGTGCCGACGCTGATCATGAACGGCGACGAGGACGACCCGTGCCTCGATGTGGGCCTGTTCATGAAGCGGAACATCCACTCATCCGCGCTGGTGCTGCTGCCCCGCTCGGGCCACCTGATCAACCTGGAGGAGCCGGCGCTGTTCAACCAGATGCTGGGGGATTTCATCGCCCGGGTGGACGCCGGCCGCTGGGGAATGCGCGACGAACGCTCGATCACGACGGATATTTTATGGACGCCGGATAAGTAGCGATACTTCTTTGACTTTCATCATGCCCAGGCTGGACCCGGGCATCTCACCCGAGACCCGGAAAAGATGCGCGGATCAAGTCTGCACATGACCTTGGGAAAGAGACTAACCCCTCACCCGATCCCGTAAGGCTTCGCCCAGCCCAGCCCTTCCAGCGTGCCCGCGCGGGGCTTGTACTCGGCGCCGACCCAGCCGTCATAGCCGGCGTCATCAAGCATCTTGAACAGGAATTCGTAGTTCATCTCACCGTCATCCGGCTCGTGGCGGCCGGGCACACCGGCAAACTGCACATAGGCGGATTTGGCGAGGTATTTCGCGATCTTGTCGGACACGAAACCCTCGGCCATCTGGGTGTGATAGAGGTCGAACTGGACCTTCACATTGTCGAGGCCGATCTCGTCGGTGATCTCGTGGCCCATGGCCTGGCCGACCAGGAAGTAACCCGGATTGTCGGTGAAGTTCAGCGGTTCGAGATGCAGCATCATGCCCCGCTCGGCGGCGCGCGGCCCGGCCTCACGCATGTTGGAAATCAGCGTCGCGCGATGGTCCGCCGGGTTGGCATCCGCCGGCATGGTGCCCGACATCACGTGAATACGCGTGCAGCCCAGTGCCTCGGCGCTGTCCATTGCGAGCGTGAGATCATCAAGGAACGCCGCCTCCTCCCCCGGGATCGCGGCGCGGCCGAACTTCGTGGCGTCCGTGTCACCATAAGGCGTGTTGAGCAGAGTGCATTCCACCCCGGCCCGGTCGAGCTTCGCCGCCAGATCGTCCAGGTCCTGATCATAGGGGCGCTGGATCTCGACGCCGGTGAATCCCACATCGGCGGCCGCCGCGATCCGGTCGGGCAGCGGGTGCTCGGTGAACATCATCATCAGGCAGGAAGCGAATTTGGGCATGGCTCGGTGAATCTCCAGAATTGGACGACGCAACTCTTATCGCGATTTTAGGCTGGTGAACAAGCGATGCTGCCAATCTCGTCGTCACCCCCGCGAAGGCGGAGGTCCATAATCTCAGGCGCAGAAAAGGCTGAATATCGGCGTTTATGGATGCCCGCCTGCGCGGGCACGATGAGAA
>JAYQBG010000032.1:0-13368 GCA_038137215.1 Alphaproteobacteria bacterium | reverse complement strand
CGGCCCCCTCCTCCCCATGGGAGGAGAGGGAGAGTTAGCAGTCCACCCAGCCGTCGGCCGTTTTCAGACGGTGCTTGATTTCGTTCTGGGGGGTGAGCATGGCTTCGATGAAGCAGCCCTTCTTGGCAGCCTCGATCAGGCGGAGCTGGTCTTCGAGCGGTGACTCCGTTTCCATGGAGATATCCATGGTGATGCTCTTGGGCGCAGACTCATAGGGCGCGCGGCCCTTCTGGGTGGCGATCCACTCGCAGCGGCAGGAAATCTGCGGGTTCTCGATATCGACGCGCAGGCGTTTGGAGAAGGCGCGCATCTGGGTCATCAGGCAGGAGGTCAGCCCGGCGATGAAATAGGCGATCGGCAGCGGTGCCGTGCCGTCACCGCCATGAAACCCGTATTCGTCCGACGCCATTTCCCATTCGATGACCTCGGGCACCATCAGGCGCACATCCATCTCGCAGCGCATGGCGCCGACGCCGGTGGCATCGCACTCGAACGCGACCTCAAAACTCTTCACATCGTCTCCGGCCATAACAGTCTTCACTCAATCAAGAATTCGCGCCCGCGGACCGGGCCTCACTGGCCCGGATTGTGCCGCAGTGCGGGCGGCGGCGCAAAGGCCACAATTGAACCCGGGCCCCCGAACAGGTATGCCCTGGTCCCAGATAATCATCACCAATCCGGGGGAAGTTCCATGTCCAGAGTTCTGATTGTGACCGGCGGCAGCCGGGGCCTTGGCGCCGCCACCTGCATCGGCGCAGCCGAGCGGGGCTACGAAGCCATCTGCGTGAACTATGTCGGCAACAAGGAACGCGCCGATCAGGTGGTCGCGGCCTGCGAAGCCGCCGGTGCTAAGGCCATTGCCGTGCAGGCCGACATCACCAAGGAAGCCGATATCGTCCGCCTGTTCGAGACGGTGGACCAGGAACTCGGCACCGTGACCCATCTGGTCAACAGCGCCGGGATCGTCGGCCCCTATGCCCGGGTCGATGAGCTGGACGACTGGGACGCCCTGCAGGAGCTGTGGACCATCAACATCACCTCAACGCTGGTCTGCTCGCGCGAGGCGATCAAGCGCATGTCCACCAAGCATGGCGGCAAGGGTGGCGGCATCGTGCATCTATCCTCGGCGGCCTCCCATCTGGGCGGCGCGGGTGTGAACGTGCCTTATGCGGCCTCGAAAGGCGCGGTCGATTCCCTGAACTGGGGCATGGCCCAGGAAGTTGCCGCCGAAGGTATCCGCGTGAATGCGGTCAGCCCCGGCGTGATCGACACCGAAATCCAGCCCGAAGGCCGGGTGGAGGCTGTCGGCCCCAACCTGCCCATGAAGCGTGTCGGTCAGGCCGAAGAGGTCGCCAATGCGATCCTGTTCCTGCTATCGGACGAGGCGTCCTACATCGCGGGCACGAAAGTGAACGTGTCAGGCGCGCGCTAGGAGCGGATGTTCGGGGTCGGCGGGACCGCTCACGGCGGCCAGACGACCTTTCACGTATAGGGCAGCTTGTTGCCGGCCACCATATCCGCTTCGGTCCTGCGCTCGGGCTCGATCATCGTCACGGTCACACCGCGGCGCGAGAGCGTGTATTGGCGGTCGGCCAGGTACCGGTTGTCATAGGTCAGACGAAGCACGTTGTCGGCATCGAGGGTCCACAACCCGCTTTCGAACTTGCAGGGATAGTACCAGTCAAAGTTTCCGAACCGGCCGAAATGGATCAGGTTTTCCTGCCCGTCATCGCCGGGATAGATCAGGGTGTTCTCGGTCAGGAAGTTTGGCGGCGGCAGGTCCACGTCCCGTCCCCCGGTCTCGGCCCGCGCCGCAACACCAGACAGGATGAATATCGCTGTCAGGGCGACCGCGAACCGGGAAATACGATAGATACATTTAATAGTTCTAATATATGGAAACTGGCCGGTTTGTAAACCGGTTCCGGTCAATCCGACGTCATATGCCGGAAGGTATTCTCGGCCGATTTGTAGGCGTTGAGACCAAGCTGTTCGCGCAGTTCCCCGGTGCCCTTGAAGACCATGTCATCGATGGGGATACCGATTCCATTGGCGACCCGGTCATTCTTCGAAAAGTTCGCTGCCACAGCTGCCACACCCGAGACGGCCCCCGGGCCGAGGGCTTCAGCGACGGCGGTGCGAGCCTTGTCGAGCGCGTCGAGTTCGGTTCCGATCACCGCATCGGCATAGGCCAGCAGCACAGCGCCATGGGGCACGCCGGTGTCCAGTTCCGGGCGCACCAGCGCTTCGGGGTTCACATTCAAATCTGCTTTTTGTCCACTCTCACGGAGGAACCGGGCGTGCCCGGTGGTTCAGTAAAAGCAGTCGTTGAGGGCAGACACCCGACCGGCCACCACCTCGACCTGGGGCCGGGTCAGGCCGGCATGGTGACAGTATTCCACCACCGGAACCTTGGGCAGCGGATTGTACTGCGCCTGTTCCAGGGCCACATGGGCACGGTACTCATCGGGCACGAGGCTCAACCCCCGCATGATGTAGGGCTTGAAATGCCCGCCATAGAGCTCGGTTCCGAAGGGGCCGCAATCGGGCACGTTGGGGATTGTCGGCACAAAGGCTTTTTCGGGCACCGCCTCTTCGGGAATGTCCCGCAACGGGTTCCCGGGCTGCGGATCGCGAAACGGGCGAAGCGGAACCCCGATCCCCCGGGCAAACACGTCGAGGTCCACCACGAAGGACACGATGGCGACCAGTTCGGCATATTCCGGATCGCTCAGTCCCGCCGCCCGGGCCCGCTGATAGGTCTCCATATCGACCGCCTTGCAGTCCACGGCAAGGGTCCGGATGACCGCGCAAAGCTCCTCAGGCAAAGTGACCGTGGATTCCGCGCCGCCATCTTCGGGGGCTTCGAGCAGCCCTGCCTCGATGCCGGCCTGGCGCGCTTCGGCGATCACCGCCAGACGCTGGTCCGCCGTGCCCCATGTTCCCGCTTGCGCAAACTTCTCGAACTGCAGCGCATGGGCGCCGGACAGCTCATCGTTCACCGGATATTTCGAATCTGCATAGAACGTCATGCCGCCCCCCTTGAGTTTCACTGTCCTTAGCCTATTTCGAAGGCGCGGGGCACTAAATCTCGATCACGATTTTGCCAAAGTGGCGGCCCGCGCGCATATGAGCGAAGGCATCGTGCAGGGTGTCGAGGCTAAACCGCGTCTCATCGAGGGCGGGTTTCAGGCCGTTCTGACCGATCGCACACAGCATCGCCTCGAACTGCTCGAAGCTGCCGCAGGTCACGCCTTCGAGGCGGATCTTGCGGGTTACCACCAGCGGCAGGCGGAATTCGTGGTTGGCGCCGGATAACACGCCGATCAGGGCGATCGCCCCGCCCAGCCGGACTGCCTTGATGGATTGTTCCAGCGTGCCGGCGCCTCCGACCTCGACCACAAGGTCGAGCCCCCGTCCCCCGACAGCATCCCGCGCCGGACGGGCCCAGTCCGGGGTTTCGGCATAGTTGATCAGGTGATCTGCGCCGAGAGACTTCAGACGCCCGAGCTTGGTCTCCGACGAGGAGGTGGCGATGACCTCCGCTCCCGCCAGCTTGGCAAACTGCAGCGCAAACACCGAGACTCCGCCCGACCCCTGGGTCAGAACCACATCGCCGGGCTTAACCCCGCCCTGATCGATCACGGCGCTCCACGCAGTCAGTGCGGCGCAGGGGAGCGCAGCGGCTTCCGCGTGGTCCAGATGTGGCGGTGTATGGGCCAGGCCGTGTTCGGGCAGGACCCGCATTTCGCAGGCCATACCATCGAGAAGCCCGCCCAGCCCCGAATGCATGGCGTGCTCGGTGGGCTCACCCGCGAGCCAGTTCTGAAAGAAATTGGCGACCACATGATCGCCGGGCTGGAAACGCGTCACTCCCGTGCCGACGGCCAGCACCTCGCCCGAACCGTCGGAGACCGGGATCAACCCCTCGGTCTTCTGCCGCGACCCGTAGCCGCCTTCGACGGTTAGCAGATCGCGGTAATTGAGCGTGGCGGCCCGGACCCGGACGAGAACTTCGCCGGGACCGGGTTCGGGGTCGGGGAGCTCGACAACCGAGAGATTGTCGAGCCCCGCCGCCGAAAGAACCGCTGCACGCATTCGCGAAAGTTACTCGGCTGCCTGGTTGACGTGGTGGATAACCTGCTGCGGGAACGGGATCGAGATGCCGTCGGCCTCGAGCTGTTCCTTGAGCTTCTTGGTTAGGTCCCAGCGCACGCCCCAGTATTCGGATGCATTAACCCAGACGCGCACCAAGATATTCACCGAGCTGTCGGCCAATTCGGCCATAGCCCCCGTTGATTCCGGATCGCTCAGGGCACGGGCCTCTTCGTTGATCACCCGGTTGATGGTCGCCATGGCAGTGTCGATGTTGTCGCCGTAATAGATGCCCATCATCAGGTCCACACGACGGGTCGGATTGGCGCTGAAATTCTTGATCGCCTGACCCCAGATCTGGCCGTTCGGCATGATGATCTTGACGTTGTCGCCGGTCGCCATCTCGGTGGTGAACAGGCCGACTTCTTTCACAGTCCCGGCCTGGCCGCCGATATCGACGAAATCGCCAATCTTGAAGGGCCGGAACATCAGCAGCATGACACCGGCCGCGACGTTGCTGAGTGTGCCCTGGAGGGCAAGACCAATGGCCAGACCCGCGGCACCGAAGACAGCGACGAGGCTGGTTGCCTCAACGCCAAACTGCTGCAGCGCCGCGATGACGACAAATGCGATAACGGCATATTTGACCAGGCTGCCGAAGAATCGGGTCAGCGTCGGATCGGCCCGGCGGCTCCGCGAAAAGGCGCGTTCGACGAATTTGCGCGCCCACCCGGCGGCAATCAGACCGAATATGATGATCGCCAGCGCGCCGATCACATTCAGTCCATAGGATGTGAGGGCGGTTACCACCACATCGACAATCTCTTGTACTTCATTGTCTATGCTCGTTACCCCTGTTCTCCAGATGCTCCCGAGACACCCCGGAAGGCTTGTTCTTATTCACCCTCCCCCGAGAGTGCTCAACGCCGTCGCAACATCCGTAACGCCGCGAAAATCAACCAGATCGGTACCACGACAATGGCGCCGATCAACACAAATGGCACGGCCCATTCAACCGCATCGACCAGCACCAGGAAGATACTCTCAACCGTGCCCCCGATTGCACCCAGCAGGCCTTCCGGGTCGATTTCGAACACCAACAGAATAATCCCCACGACAAGCGAGAGAATGAAAAGCCGAAGAATTGTTCCACCGATATTGCGCGGCATGGTGAACCGACCACCTGTCGTCATTGTTCGGCAGGTTCTATGCGACCTGACGCCTGGCGTCGATAGTTATTCCGGAGGATGTGCCGAAACAACTAGCTCGCATAACTGGGGTCAAGTTCGTCAAGCCGACGCAGATGACCCGGCCAGTCCAGGTCCGAGAAATTGGGATTCCGTGCAAATTGCTGCGCGGTGTGTTCGCACACGTCAGGTGACGGGATCACGAGGCCGTCCAGACCGACCGCCGACATGGCCTGAATCTGGCTCTTGGCGCACTTCTCCAGATAGAACACCTGCGAAAAGGCCTCGGCCACATTGCGCCCAGCAGTCAGGAAACCGTGATTGCGCAGGATCATCGCGCTGTTGTCACCAAGATCGGCAATCAGACGTGCACGCTCATCGAGATCGAGCGCAATACCTTCATAGTCGTGATAGGAAATCCGATTGTAGAACCGCATCGAATGCTGGGAAATCGGCAACAGGCCGCACTCCATGGCCGATAACGCCATCCCGGCCTCCGAATGGGTATGGAGCACGCATGCGAATTCATGACTGTGTCCGTGGACCGCACTGTGGATCGTGAAGCCGGCCGGATTGATCTTGTAGGGGCCACGATTGTCGAGTTCGTTTCCGTCCTGGTCCACCTTGATCAGACTGGATGCCGTGACTTCGCTGAACATCAGTCCATAAGGATTGAGCAGAAACGTGTCTTCACCCGGCACACGGGCTGAAATATGGGTCCGGGTCATGTCGGACATGTCGTACAGTTCCACGAGGCGGTAGCACGCGGCCAGATTGACCCGCATCTCCCACTCCTCGGCGCTCACCTGATCCTGCACGCTGGGATAAAGTTCCACGATTTCGGCGTTCGACATATCCATCTCCTGTGTTGTGACGCTAGCCTCGCGCGTCGGCGCGGCGGCGTCAATTCGCGGTTTCGGCCACGACCGTGTTTCGCATGACCCCAAGGCTTTCGACTTCGGTTTCCACCACATCGCCGGGCTGAAGGTAGGTTCCTGCCCCGTGTCCAACACCCGCCGGCGTGCCGGTGGACAGAATATCGCCGGGCTCGAGGGTGATCATCTCCGAAGCAAACTCGATCTGTTCTTCAGGCGAGAACACCATTTCACCGGTATTGCCGTCCTGTTTCGTCTCACCGTTCACCTTGAGCGTGAGACGCAGATTCATATGGTCCGGCACGAAGGCGCGCGGCACGAAATAGGGCCCCATCGGCGCAAAGGTGTCATGGCTCTTGCCGCCGAACCAGTCGGTGCGCAGGGTCGGCCAGTCGTCGCGCATGTTCCAGTCACGTGCAGAAACGTCGTTGGTGGTCATGAAACCGGCAATGCAGTCCATGGCGTTGTCCGCCGAAACCCGCTTGGCGCGGCGCCCCACAGCCATGGCCAGTTCGACTTCCCAGTCGATCTTGCTGCAATCCAGGGGCGCGACAATGTCGTCATGGGCGCCGCAAAGCGCTGTCGGCGCCTTGAGAAAGGAGTATGGCCGGACGCGGGACTTGTCCCGGTCGAGCATGCTGGAGTGTTTATCGTCATTCTGAGCCGTGCCAGCGTTCAGCATCTCCCGGATGTGATCGCCGTAATTGGCGGCGGCATAGATCATCTTGCCGGGGATATGGATCGGCGGCAGATAGCGAACCGAGGCCTCGTCGATCTCCACGCCGTCCGGGACAACACCCGCCGCGGCAAACTCGGCCATGGCGCAAAGGCCTTCGAAGTTGGTGTCCCAGTCCTGCAGCAGAAGCTGGATGCTGCTGACACCGACCAGCGCGCCACCACGACGTCCCTGCCGCCAGGCCTTGTAGAGCGTATCGAGCACGAAGGCGTGCTCGTCCACTACTATCATGACAAACGGCGCGCGACCAGTTTCCACCGTCGCGAGTTTGAACGGAGATCCGGTCATGCGCGCCGCCTGTCCTCTGGATTTGCCTAGCTGACCGCGAGGGGCGCCAGGGCGTTGAGATCACTGGTCACATCCAGGATGACGGGACGGGTCTTGGCCGCCTCGAAGGCCTGCTGGATCGCGCCCGAGAGTTCGCCCGGCTTTTCGACACGAATACCGACCGCGCCCATTTCCTCGGCAATGCGGGCAAAGTTCACATCGGTGAACTGCCAGAGCTTTTCGGCCTCGGCTGTCTGCTCACCGCCATACACCCGGTCGAAGCCCCTCTTGGACTGGTTGCCCGAAGAGTTGTTGTTGACCAGCGTCACGGTATTGATCCTCCAACGCGCCGCCGTTTCCACATCGCCGATGTGATACCAGAAGCCGGCATCGCCGGTGAAACAGAAGACCGGCCGGTCGGGCACGCCACATTTGGCACCCAGCGCCGCCGAGAAGGCCCAGCCGAGATGACCGGCCGAGCGCATATAGCTCTGGTTCGGCGAGGTCAGGTCGAACATTCCGCCCATCCACATACCGGTATGTCCGGTGTCGGCCACGACAATCGCGTCATCGGGCAGGTGCTGGCTGAGTTCGTGGCACATCCGTTCCGGGCGCATCGGCTCTACATCCGAGGTCAGCAGATCGTTGTATTTCTCGCGCCACTGCTGATCGGCTTCGCCGGCACGCGCCGCCCAACCGGCTCGCCGTCCGGCAGACTCTGCATTGGTCATGGTGAGAAGCTTGGTGACGGCCACCTTGGCATCACCCTGGACACCGGCGACAACGGGGTAATTCCGCCCGATCTCCTGCGGCTCGATATCGATATGCACGACCTTGGTGCCGATCTCGGGCACGGCCCAGAAATGGGTCACCATGCTGCCGGTGGTGGAACCGATATAGATCACCAGATCGGCTTCATTCACGATGACGTTCGCACTCTCGCGCGAATAGGTGCCGACCACGCCCACGGAAAGCGGGTGATTGGCAGGGATCGTGTCCTTGCCGTTGAGCGAGGTCGCCACAGGGATGTTCAGACGCTCGGCGAGCGCAACCACATCGGCCTGTGCGCCCGAAGCACGGACGCCGCCGCCGGCGACGATCACCGGACGGTCCGCCGCCTCAATCGCCGCCATGGCCGCCCGCAGCGACTCCTCGGACGGTTCTGGGCGATAGGCCGGCAACTGGGCGAAGGCCTCTTCGATCATCGGCTCCATATCGGCTTCTTCGACATCGATCTGACCCTCGTTCCCGCGGAACTGAAGGTGCACGGGCCCCGGGGTTCCGGTCGTTGCCGCGCGAAAGGCCTGACGGATCATATCGGGGAACCGCGACACGTCATCGACGGTGGCATTGAACTTGGTCACCGGTTCAAAAGCCGGGACATCATCGATTTCCTGATAGACGCCGCGGAATTTCGTCTTGGGGTCGCGACCGCCGGTCATGGCAATCACGGGGGACTTGGCCAGCCACGGGTCGCGCAGGCCAGCGGCAAGGTTCAGAGCACCGATCACCTGCGCCATGCAGATACCGGGCTTGCCGGTCGCGCGGGCATAACCATCGGCCATATAGGCCGCCGTGGCTTCGGAATGAACGTGCAGCCGCTTGATGTCGGTGCGCTTTTCCAGCTCCACCATGGTCGTCCGCAAGACCGCCGGGACGTGAAAGATATGAGTGACGCCATAAGCCTTCAGCATGTCGGCCATCACCTGTGCACCGGTCATCTTTGCCATTTCGAGTTCCCCTCTGTGTAATAATTTTTGCGCCCCGTCCGGGCGGGGCGTTCGTTAGAGACTAATAAACGCTCGACCGGCCGCGAACAACGCCGGGCCGGTCGATACAGCTCAGGACCGCCATGTGCCCTGCGAATGGTTGGCGCCGGCTAAGCCGCTTCGGCCGGTTTGCGAACATTCTGCAGGAAGTAGGTGATCACCATGACCACCGCACCGACAGCATAGAACTCATAACGCACATTGCCGGGCAATCCAGTCGCCCAATGCACGAGCGGTCCAATCGGCAGCAGCAGGCAGGTCGCAATGAACAGCCAGATCAGCCGCTCGAACGGGATCTTACGCCCGATGCCAAACCCGTCGAGGAAACGCGCCCAGGCATAGACCCCCGCGAAGGACGCGATGATCGTCACCGTAACGTCGAAGGTCGAACCGTCCAGCAGGATCGGCGTATAGGCAAACAGATATGGCGTGATCAGGATCAGGGATGCCAGCTTCAGCGCCTGATTGCCTGTTTTGACCGGATCACCCTGTGCGATCGAACTCGCCGCATAAGCTGCCAGGGCGACCGGTGGCGTGACGGCACTGACGACAGCAACCCAATAACTGATCATATGAGCCGTCAGTGCGGGCACACCGAGATCAACCAGCGCGCCGACAGCGAAGACCGCCAGGATCACGTAACTCGCCGCAATCGGCAGGCCCATACCAACGATATATCCGGCAATAATCACGAAGAAGATCGCGACGCCCAGATAGCCGCCACTGGCCGCGACCAGTAGTTCGCCGACCTTGTTGGGCAGCGCGCTCTGGGTGGCCGCCGCAAGCAGAATACCCAGGACACCCGCAATACAGCTCACGACCAGGGTGTTCCGCGCACCTGCTTCCATGGAGGCATAAATGGTGCGGACAAGTTCCACCCCGACATCCTTCAGGCCGGTCATGGTTTCGGTCTGAACGTGGACGCCAACGAAATCCTCTTCCACGGCGTTTTCGCGGCGTTCGGCTTCTTCCTCATCGCGGCCAAGAACAAGGATCTCGCCAATTTTCAGCAGAATGAAGACGAACAGCACCCAGAAGAAGGCATCGGAAATCCCGATTCCGACGAAATCCTCGACCAGCCAGCTGAACGGCGGCCCGACGGCCATGCCGAAGAAATAAACGAGCACCCCGAAAGCCACGGCAATGGCCAGATGGAGCTTCCAGGACGTATCCGAGCGGCTGGTCGGGATCGACATCAGCAAGTCGATCGCCTTGAGCATGACGATAACGACGATCGTTTTGGCAGCGGCCAGGAACGGCGAATCACCGATGACCAACAGATAGACCATGAACGGGATCGGCAGCAGGAGATGCAGCCGGGGAAGGACTTCACTCCAGGGCGGCAGCTCATCCACCGGAACTCCATGGAGATTGTTGCGCACCGCGCGGAAATACACGATCAGCCCAACCGACACGTAGTAGAGCAGCGCCGGGGCGAAGGCGATCGTGATGATGGTCAGATACGGGGTCTCGGTCAGCTCGGCGAGCAGGAAGGCGCCGGCCCCCATGATCGGCGGCATATAAGCACCGCCTGTCGAAGCGGCCGCTTCGACGCCGCCTGCGAATTCCGAGCGGTAGCCGACCCGCTTCATCAGCGGAATGGTGAAGGTGCCCGTTGTCATGACATTGGCAACGCCGCTGCCCGAAATCATGCCAAAGAAGCCGCTGCTGATGACCGCCGCCAGGCCCGGGCCGCCGGTCTTGGCACCGGTCAGACGATAGGCCGAATTAATGATGACCGCGCCCAATCCGGTTTTTTCCAGAAACGCGCCAAGGATCACGAAGATGACAATAAACGTGGCGAAGGTGTTGGTGATCAGACCGAACATACCTTCGGTCGAAAGCATCAGGAACTCCATCACCCGGGCGGTCCGGAAGCCCAGATGGTTCAGAATTCCTGGCATCGCCTGTCCGACGAATTCGAAGGAGTAAATGAAGAACAGGAAACCGAGGAACGGGATCAGAGGACCGACGATTCGGCGGGCAATTTCGAAACTTACCGACGCCAGGATTACGGCAAAGATCACAAGCGGCGCGATCACAAGGGAGCCGATATTGGTGCGCAGTTCATCAAGATTGATGACCCACCAGAGGACCGCTGTGATGGCACCAAAAAGGAACAAGATATCGGAGACCGCAAAGCCGTCGCGCTGCTCCTTGCGCCATCCTTCGACGAAGTACACTGCGGCGCCAATCAGGCCACCGATCAGGCCGACGATATAGACTTCCGAACTCTCGTAGCGGCGCCACAGCTCAACCTGCGCACCGAAATACCAATGGGCCAGCATGGCCAGCGCGGCACCAATCATGAACAGGTTGGCAAGCGCGAAGAACTCGTCGAGCCAGATGATTTTCTCGCGGTAGGACCGTTGCCGTCCCTTGAAGAGCAGCAGTGACATGACCGCCACACCCAGGAAGAAGGTCCCGCGGAACACGGCTTCGACCGGTGGGCCGAAAAAGGAAATGTGCAGAAAGAAGTAGGAGTAGGAAACGGCGATAACCGAAAACAGCAACTTGACGATCCCGCGCATGTCACGCGGCGGCGTCATCTCATCACTGAGAATGCCGATACTCATGAGTACATTGACGGTACGACTGGCCATCTTTCCACCCCCGATGGACAAAGTTTGTGCTGCGGACAATCAAGGCCGCAGAAGCGATCACGGCGCGAAGGGAATTTCCCTTCGCGCCTGATCTACGTTTTTAGATATGCATCCAGCCGGATGCCATCCGCGACTAGTAGCCCTGGACAACCTCGTCCGGCACATCAACGCCACGGCCTTCCCAGTACTTGGCAGCAGCCGGGTGAACCGGGATCTTCAGCGCCTTCAGGTTCTCGAAGTTGCCGCTGAGCGTCCGCCAGTAACCGGCGGTCGCCGCCAGCTTCTTCAGGTTCTCCGGATCGGCAGCCACTTCAAGCATTGCCGCGACGGCTTCGTCGGACACGCTCTTGTTGACCATCCAGAACACGTCATAGCCAATCGACTTGGCCGGCGCGTCCATGCCACGCACGTCCGGCTGCACCGGAATGGTGACCGGGGCATAGAACGGGTTGGATGCAATCACAGCGGCCTGCTCTTCATCGGTCATGGTGATGTAGCGCACGGGCTTGGTGATCGAGAGCTGGGTCAGTGCCGGAATCGTGAAAGGTGCACCGGCCGAGCAATACACGTCGATCTGACGATCGCCGAGCGCACGGGCCGAGTCACTGAAGCCGAGGTTGCGGACCTCGATCTCGTCAATGATACCGGAACCGGCCATGATGTTGCGGCAGTTGACGTTCGAACCCGAGCCCTTGTTGAGCAGGTTCACGATCTTGCCCTTCATGTCCGAGAAGGACTTGATCGGGCTGTCTGCCAGCACGGCAATGATCTGGGTCTGCTGACGCACGTTGGCGATCAGGCGGAAGTCCTTGCTCGCGCCGTCTTTTTCAAACAGGCCGACACCATTCCAAGACTGGAAGATCTGACCGACATGGCCCCAGGCCGTGTCGAAATCACCCAGCGAAACGCGACGGACGTTATCGACCGAGCCATTCGAGGGCGAATAGCTGAACTTGAACTTGTCACCGACCTCGTTGTTCAGCAGCTGTGCGCCGGCGCTCACGGCCGGGTGCCAACCACCACCGGCGGGGCCGCCGCCGATACGATACTGTTCGGCTGCCTGTGCGGAGGTCGCAAGAACGACGACGCTGGCGGCAGCAACAAGGGTGCTCATAAACTTCATGGGGGGTTCCTCCCGTTGGATCGAACTCTTTTGAGTCCAGAAAACAGCGATCCGGTTGCCGCGCCAAAATGTCAGGCCCGGATCCGGTATTTCTTCACCATGAAACGATGGCAGGCACATTCGCCGAGATCAAGTGAATTTGTCCTGACAAATCATCCTCAATGCAGATTTTCCTCTTGATTTTTGCAGCGGCAATGTTGCCGGTTTGCGTTCGATCTCGGTATTCTTGGCCCAAGCAAAAAAGCGCTTTCGGAGAACGCCATGACAGAGATTATTCGAGAACCCATCACATCGCCCGACGCCTGGGTCGGCCCCGCCATTCAGGATGACCCGCGCTGGCTCTATCAACTCAGCGATGCGGATATCGAAGAAATCGATTCGGCCCTGCAGACGGTCAAGGCGCAGGGTCTTGAAATCCCCTTCGGCCCCGAAGCTTTTCCCATACCCAACTTCAAGTCCCAGTTCGACGAACTCGTCTCCCTGGTGACCGACGGCCTGGGTGTGATTCTGATTCGCGGCGTGCCGCGTGCACGGTACACAGACGAAGAATGCGCACTCATCTATTGGGGCCTGGGCGTTCACATGGGACGTCCGGTGTCGCAGAACTCCCGGGGGCACCTCCTTGGTCATGTGACCGATGAAGGAAAAACACTCGCCGACCCCAATGCGCGCGGATATCAGACCCGCAACCGCCTGGACTTCCATTGCGACCA
>JAYQBG010000031.1:6269-29319 GCA_038137215.1 Alphaproteobacteria bacterium | reverse complement strand
GGCCCATGGCCAGGTCCGGGCAGTCGATCTGCAGCACGAAGCCGGCATTCGCGATGGCTTCGTACTCTTCGCGCATCACCCTGGACAGGGCGTCCAGATAGGCGTCGTCATCGGGGTAGTACTCGTTGTTCTGGAAGACCGAAATCACGCCGGGCGAGGCGGCGTTCATGAAGAATTCGGTGGCGTCGCTGTCCTGCGCAGCGGCCGTCAGGTTTTCGAGATCCTTGCGCAGAGGTTCCCGGTCGCGGATCACCACCTCGCCGGTACAGCATGGACGGTTCAGGCGGCGTGTCTCGGCCATGCGTGCGAGCATCTTCCGGTAGCCGGGAAAGTTTGAGAGGTCGTCGAAACGGACCGAGGGGCTGTCACCGGAAAAGCCGCCGAGCCGCTGCTGGATATAGGTCGCATAGCCGGTCTTGCTCATCTCGCCATCGTTGATGACATCAAGGCCCCAAGCGCGCTGCTGGGATACCATTTCGGCGACGGCCTCCGTAACCGCCTGATCGAGTTCGTCCGGGTCGTAGGGTTCCTCGAACTCTACCTTGTAGAGCAGGTCTTCGAGTTTAGCCGGACGTGGCAGGCTGCCCACATGGGTCGTCAGGATGCGGTCGGTACTGGTTTTCATGGCGGCGGCTCCTAAGGCGTCGTGTGTTTGATGCTTTGACCACGTTATACACTGCTGCCGCCGGCAAAAAAGGCCCGCCGTTTCCGGCGGGCCCTGGTCTGCGTGTTGTGGTTTTGAAAGCCGCTTAGGCGGCTTTCTTTTCGTGTTCGATGGTCTTCGCGCCTGCACTCGAGCCGATCTCGATCTTGCGCGGCTTGAGTTCCTCGGGAACTTCGCGCTTGAGTTCGATCACGAGCAGGCCGTTTTCGAGGCCGGCATCGGTCACATTCACATGATCGGCAAGCTCGAACTGGCGTTCGAAGGACCGGGTGGCAATACCGCGATGCAGGTACTGGGCCTCGTTCTCGGACTTTTCCTGGTCACCCTTCACGATCAGGGAGTTGTTGTTCTGGGTGATATCCAGATTAGCCGGGTTGAAGCCCGCAACCGCCATGGTGACGCGATACTGATCGTCGGCGACCTTCTCGATGTTGTAGGGCGGATAGGACGGTGCCTCGGTATTCGAGACGGTGTCGAGCAACCGGCCCATACGGTCGAAACCGACGGTGGAACGGAACAGGGGAGTCAAATCAAGATTGTAGGTACGCATTTCACGTGTTCTCCTTTGAGCAACTGTGACATCGGCTTCACCCGCCTTATTGGCCGGGATCTGACGGATTTTCCGCGATCCGGAACCCGTATTGGCATTCCTCGCGGTACTTTCCAGATGGGAATTGCGTGATCGATATCAAGGGGTTGTCCCCCGTGCGATATGAAGATTTTGCATGGCTGGCCGGGTTCGCCATGCCGGAATCAAAACGGGCGCCACAGATGCGACGCCCGTTGAAACATTCAAGCCTGAGGCTGGGTTACTTGATGCCCATACCTTCGTAACGCTTGTTGAACTTGGCCACCTGACCTCCAGTGTCGATCAGACGATGCTGGCCGGTATAGGCCGGGTGGGTTTTCGGGTCGATGTCGAGGCGCAGGGTAACGCCCGGCTCACCATAGGTGGAGCGGGTCGTGTACTCGGTGCCATCCGTCATCAGAACAGTAATCTCATGATAATCGGGATGAATGTCTTTTTTCATCGCATTTACTCCGGTCTCGGAAGATGCGGGTTATAGCCAAGCGCCCGCCGGACCGCAAGTGCTGCGATACCAGTGCGTGTTCGCCGCATCACCGGCTGGTTGGCGCTCCTGCCGTGTCCTGCTAAACCGTCTGACGAAGATGGCCCGAAAACGAAAAACAGATACGCCCGGGATGGACGACAACGCGCAGCCGCCCAAGCGCAAGCTTGGCGAGTTGCGCCGTCTTGGCCGGTTCCTGATTCCCTACCGTCTCTACGTGATCGGCGCGCTCGTGGCCCTCGCGGTGGCGGCGGGGACCGTGCTGACCATCGGTCAGGGTGTGCGGCATCTTGTCGATGACGGTTTCGCTGCCGGAAATATCAGCCTCCTGAACGAGGCGCTGGTCGTATTGCTGATCATCGTGGTCGTCCTGGCCGGCGCCACCTATGCCCGTTTCTTCCTCGTGTCGTGGCTGGGCGAGCGAGTGATGGCAGATGTTCGCAAGGCCGTGTTCGACCACACCTTGCGGCTCGATCCGGGTTTCTACGAAACGATGCGAATCAGTGAGGTGATGTCCCGGCTGACAGCCGATACGACCCTCATCCAGACCGTTGTCGGCACCTCCGCCTCGATGGCGCTGCGCAATGTGCTTCTGGTCATGGGCGGCCTCGTCATGCTCGCGGTGACCAGCCCGCAACTGACGCTTCTGGTGCTGCTGGTGGTGCCGATCGTTCTGGTCCCGATCCTTGTCTTCGGTCGCAGGGTGCGGCGCCTGAGCCGTGAGAGTCAGGACCGGCTTGCCGATGTCGGATCCTATCTGGATGAATCCATCGCCAATATCCGCACCGTTCAGGCCTTCGGACACGAAGATGTGGACCGGTCGCGTTTCTCCGGACGGGTCGAGGACACCTTCCAGACCGCGATCCGTCGGATCCGCGCGCGCGCCGCGCTGACAGCGATCGTCATCCTGCTGGTGTTCGGCGCCATCGGGGTGATCCTGTGGATGGGCGGGCGCGAGGTCATCACCGGGGGAATCAGTGCCGGCGATCTTTCCGCATTCATCTTCTATGCAATCGTCGTGGCGAGCTCGGTCGGTGCAATTTCCGAGGTTGTGGGCGATCTGCAACGGGCCGCCGGTGCCGTCGAACGCCTGTTCGAGTTGCTGGAAATGCAGCCGCAAATCGCAGCCCCGGCCAGCCCGAAGCCGCTGCCGGCAGGCATGGTTGCACGTGTTGCCCTCCAGGGCGTCACCTTTCGCTATCCGTCGCGTCCCGAAACACCGGCGTTGCAGGACTTTGCCCTCGACATTGCGCCGGGTGAGACCGTGGCTCTTGTGGGACCGTCGGGTGCCGGCAAGACGACCGTGTTCCAGCTGCTGCTGCGGTTCTACGATCCCGATCAGGGACGCTTGACCCTGGACGGCATCGACCTGCGTGATCTGGACCCGACCGATCTGCGCGCCGAGATCGGGCTGGTGCCCCAGGAACCCGTTGTCTTCTCGGCCGATGCCTGGGAGAACATTCGCTATGGACGTCCCGGCGCATCCGACGCCGAGGTCCGGGCGGCGGCCGAGGCTGCGTCGGCCGCGGACTTTCTCGACGCCTTGCCCGACGGCTTCGAGACCTTTCTGGGTGAGAAGGGCGTTCGTCTGTCGGGCGGCCAGCGTCAGCGCATCGCGATTGCACGGGCCATTTTGCGCGACCCCAGGGTACTGCTTCTCGATGAGGCGACCAGTGCCCTGGATGCTGAATCCGAGCGCGCGGTTCAGAACGCGCTGGGCGGCCTGATGGAAAACCGGACCACGCTGGTGATTGCGCATCGGCTCGCCACGGTCATGGCCGCAGACCGGATCGTGGTGGTCGATCAGGGCCGGATCGTCGCCGAAGGCACTCATCATGAGTTGATCAATCAGGGCGGCCTCTACGCGCGCCTGGCCGAGTTGCAGTTCGACCTCAGCAACACCGGCGTGGCCGCGCAATAGATTACCGGTTCATCGCTGGTCGAGCTTAAACTCGATCCGCCGGTTGCGCAGATAGGCAATCTCGTCCCGGCCCGGATCAATCGGCTGATACTCACCGAAACCGGCAGCCACAAGGTTCTCCGGGCTGATGCCCTGACGGATCAGAAACTTCACCACCGAAATCGCCCGCGCCGAGGAGAGTTCCCAGTTTGACGGGAACTGTATCGTGTTGATTGGCCGTTCGTCGGTGTGTCCGTCCACGCGCAGGATCCAGTCGATATCCTGGGGAATCTGGTCCGAAATCTCTTTCAGGGTCTGCGCCAGCTGGGCCAGTTGGGTTTCTCCCTGCGGGTTGAGGACGGCCTCGCCGGACTCGAATAACACTTCGGACTGGAAGACAAAGCGGTCGCCAACGATGCGACTATCGCTGCGCTCCCCAAGAACCTCGCGCAGACGCCCGAAGAATTCAGACCGGTAGCGCGCAAGCTCCTGAACCTTGGTGGCCAATGCCTGATTGAGGCGTTCGCCCAGATTGACGATCTGGACGTCCTTCTCGGCGTTCAGGGCCTCGGATGCTTCCAGGGCTTCGTTCAGGGCCGCCATCTGGGCGCGCAGGGCGGCGATATCCCGTTCGAGCCGCGCCAGATCGCGCAACTGCAGCTCGATTGTGTCCTTGTCGGCACTGACCTGCTCACGAAGCACGGCCAGCTCCTCGGCGCTTTCCGCGCGAATCGACTCAAGCTCGCTTTCGGCGTTCGACAGCCGGGCCACGAGAGCGTCGCGTTCCGAAATCGAGCTTTGCAATTGTGCGGAGAGCTGTGAGACGGAGAGGCGCAATTCGGTGTTGGTGGAACGCTCGAGATCGAGCATACGCGCCAGTTCGTCGATCTGCCGGTTTAGCTTGCCCAGTGCCTCATCGCGCCCCGACAGGGCATCCGAGAGGAAGGCCTGGGCCAGCGCAAAAACCATGACCAGAAACACGACGACCACAAGCAGCGCGGCCAGCGCATCGACAAAGCCGGGCCAGTAATTGGCGCCGCCCTGGCGCCGTCGTGAGGAAGATCCGGGCACCTGCCGCGCCCGTCAGCGCTGTTCTTCTTCGGCCAGCGCCGCGATGGTTCGCGCCAGCAGACGAATCTCGGCGCGCAGCTCCTGCACGATTTCCGTCCGCCCATGGGCGGCCTCTTCGAGCATGCGGGCCATGTGGGTGTCCAGATTCCGGATATGTCCGCGCGTGGCTTCGTCCATGCCGCCACCGCTGCCACCGCTTTCGGCGAGGCGCTGCAGCACCGGGCGCAGTTCGGCCTGGTTCTCGGCCAAGCGTACCATCAGTTCCTGTTCGGTCCGCATCTGGTCTGTCAGGGTGGTCATGCGGTCGGTCAGGGTGCTCAGGCCCTGGTCGCTCTGGCTGCGTGCCGCTTCGGCGCGGGCCACCGTTCGTTGCAGATTGTCCAGAGAGTCCGCGGTGGTTTCCAGCAGCGCCTGGATATAGGCGGGAACGGAAGCATCTCCATCACCGGCGGAAATCGCCGCACCGCTCGACACGCGCGTGGCGCTGCTCAGCCAGTCTTCCAGATCATTGTAGAAACGGTTCTGAGCGGCCCCGGCCTGGAGGTCGAGGAAACCGAGTAGCAGCGAGCCGGCCAGGCCGAAAAGCGACGAGCTGAAAGCCGTGCCCATGCCCGACAAAGGTGCTTCGAGGCCGGTTTTCAGATCATTGAAGATCTGAACCGTATCGCCACCGCCCACCTGCAAGCCGGCGATCACATTGGCGACTGCGCTCACGGTCTGCAGCAGGCCCCAGAAGGTGCCGAGCAGGCCCAGGAAGATCAGCAGACCGATCAGATAGCGCGAGATATCGCGGGATTCATCGAGCCGTGCGCTGACACCGTCCAGGATTGAGCGCAGTGAGGTGGTGTTCAGGCGGAGCTGGCCCGTGCGTTCGCCGAGCATGGCGGCCATGGGCGCGAGCAGGCGGGGCGGATCGCTGACGGCCACGCCGGGCTGCTGGCTGCGATAGGCCTTGATCCAGTTCACCTCAACGTTCAGGACAAGCACCTGGCGAAAGACGAACAGAATACCCAGCAACAGCACCACCAGAATGATGCCATTGATCGCGGGGTTGGCGAAGAAGGCTTCGGTTAGTTGTTGATGGAGTACAGCGATACCGATCACGGCGAGCGCCAGAAAGACCGCCATGCGGGTCAAATATGTTCGTGGATTTGCCATCCCGATCCTGCCCGGTTGCGTGTTGGCCGATTGTCACGACCTCTCCCACGTGTCGGGACAATGTCGTGACGATGTGACGAATTTAGGGCGGAGGGCCCGTATTCTTATCTCTGCACGATGACGGCATCCACACGGTCGGCAGGGCCGCCGCCGGACTTCACGCCAAGCGCACGCACATCCATGCGGGTGTTCCGGACGTCACGTTCGACCAGATAGGCCCGGACATTCAGGGCACGTTTGAGGGACAGGCGGCGGGCCTCGGGTGCGGTTTCATCGGTCCCGTCGGCAAAGGCCTGCAACTGGATGCGCAGGGAATCGTCGGCGTTGAGGCTTGCCGCAAGGTTGTCCAGTGTGGCTCGGGCGGCATCGCTCAGATCGGGTGATCCGGCTTCAAAGAGCATGCGTGTCTCGCCGGCCAGCAGGTTTGCTGCCGGCGGAACGGCGGCGGTCTGCACGGGCGGTGCGGGTGCGGCGGCCGGTGCCTGAACCGGTGCTTCAGCCGTTGACGGCGGCGGGGGCGGTGCCGTGACCTGCGGTGCCGGCGCGGTTGCGACAGGCAGATCGGGCGCGGGCGCAGCCGCGGGGGCCGATGCCGGTGCCGGCGCTGTGGCGACCGGAAGGTTAGGGGCCGGGGCAGGTGTGGGTGCAGGCGCGGGCGCGGTGGCCACGCTTGCTTGTGACTGCGGTGCCGCGGCTGGCGGGCGCTGCAGCACCGGGCGCTGGGGTGCGGTCAGATTGAAGTTCTGGTTCGCAAGCGGGCCCTGAAGCCGGGAGACAGGTTTCTGGCTGGGCGGGAAGAGTACGATACCTTCGTTGACATAGGCCTGTCCGCCGCGACCGAGCGTGCGACTGCCCGCGGACGCGGGTCCGCCCAGCGCGCTCATGTCGATCACGACGTTGCTCGAGCCAAGATACTGCTGGGCCGTGGCCGGCCCTGCGAGCGCAAGCGCGCCGATCGCGGTCGCCGCAAGCAGGCCTGCACGGTATGTCTTTGTCAGGTTTCTGACCGGTCGCCGCCGAATCATGTCGTTCAACCCTTCGATATGTCCCCGCATCGACCGCCGGGGCCGATTTGCGAACGATCATACCGTAATGGCGCCGAAACCGACAACCGCTTATGGGACAATCGGTTAAGCGGGATTCTGGGGACCGGGATCAGACGATTTCACGCAGCGCAGCAATTTTTCGTGGATACGGTCATTGCCGGCGACGACATCGCCGGTTTGCAGCGACCGGTCGCGGCCCTGGGCATCGGTAACGAAGCCGCCCGCTTCACGGACGATGATGACCCCTGCCGCGATATCCCAGATCTTCAGTCCGAATTCCCAGAACCCGTCGCAACGGCCAGCGGCCAGATAAGCCAGATCAAGCGCGGCAGACCCGAAGCGGCGGATGCCTGCAACTTCGCCCATGACTGACTTCAGGGTCGGGATGTAGCGGTCCGGGTCGCCATGACCGAGAAACGGCATGCCGGTGGCGATCAGGGATTCCGACATGTGCTGGCGCGCGGAGACTCGCAGCCGGCGGTCGTGCAGAAATGCCCCGCTATTCTTCTCGGCCCAGTAGAGTTCGTCGTTCAGGGGCTCATAGACCACACCGGCGACGATTTGACCGCGTTCCTCCAGCGCGATCGAAATCGCGAAATTGGGCAGCCCATGCAGGAAATTCGTGGTGCCGTCGAGAGGATCGACAATCCAGCGATGAACGCCATCGCCTTCTTCCTGGCGTCCGCCTTCTTCTCCCAGAAACCCGAAATCCGGGCGCGCCTTCATCAGTTCGTAGTGCAGGGTCTGTTCTGAGCGGGTGTCGGCAGCCGACACGAAATCTGCAGCCCCTTTGCGGGACACCTGAAGTTGCTCCACCTCGCCGAAATCGCGTGCGAGGTCCCGGCCGGCGCGGCGCGCGGCCTTGTCCATTACGTTGATAATCGCTGGGCGCATAGGGTTCTGCTTCCGGCCCGGCGCGACAGGCCGGGGTTCGTGCAAGGGTCAGTCGCGGGCACGCTCGACATAGGTGGCATCGACGGTCGAGACGACGACGGAGGTTCCGCTTTCGATATGCGGCGGGACCTGAATCCGGACGCCGTTCTCCAGCATGGCCGGCTTGTAGGACGAGGTTGCGGTCTGGCCCTTCACGACGGGATCGGCTTCGACAATCTGCAGCGTGACCCGTTCGGGCAGCGCCACGCCAAGCGGCTCTTCCTCGTGGGATTCGATCTGCACCAGCATGCCGTCCTGCAGGAAGCGGGCTTGGTCTTCTTCCAGAACATCGCTGTTCAGGGTGACCTGCTCGTAATTTTCCTGGTCCATGAAGGTGTAGGAATCGCCGTCGGCAAACAGGAACTGATATTCCTTCTGCTCCAGCCGGACACGCTCGACGGTCTCGGCGGAACGGAAACGCTCGTTGAGCTTCGTTCCGTCGCGGATGTCTTTCAGTTCGACCTGCAGGAACGCACCGCCCTTGCCGGGTTTGACGTGCTGGGTCTTCACGGCCCGCCACAGCCGGCCCTGATGTTCGATCACATTGCCGGGGCGGATTTCATTTCCGTCGATTTTCATGTCGTCTTCGCCTGTGGAATTCTATCTGCGGCGCGGATGACTAGCAGGTGCGGGGTTTGTTTTCTACCCCGTCGCCGCTGCCGCCCGCGCGAAGATGTCATTGAACGCCCGCACCGCTGCGGCAGGTCCCTCGGGGTGGGCCCACACGCCGGCGGACACAGCCAGGAAGTCGGCCCCCGCGCTCACCAAAGATTCGCAGTTCCCGACCGTGATCCCGCCGATGGCCACACAGGGGACTTCCATCACCTCGGCCCACCATTGCAGCAGGTCGGGGCGGGCGCTGAACTTGGGGGTCTTGGTGCTGGTCGGGAAAAAGGCACCGAAGGCGACATAGTCCGCGCCGGCTTCGGCGGCCTCCATCGCCAGATGACGGGAATCGTGACAGGTCACACCGACGATGGCGCGCTCTCCCAGGAGCCGCCGTGCCTCTTCATAGGAGGCGTCGTCCTGCCCCACATGAACACCGTCGTATCCCAGATCGGCGGCCAGGTCGGGCCGGTCGTTCAGAATGAACGCCACATCGTGGCGCCGAGTGATCGGCAACAGCGTCTCCGTGGCACGCCGGATCTCGGCATCCGGGGCCGGACCTTCCTCTGCATCTTTCAGGCGAAGCTGCAGACAGGCGACATCGTCAACCGACAGGGCGTCATCGAGCGCCTGCGCAAAAGCCTCCAGGCGCGGGCCTTCCAGACTGGAGGGACTGATCAGGTAGAGGCGGCAGCGCGGCGTATCGGTGTCGTCTGCCGGAACGTTGTTTTGCGCGGCGATCAGAACTTGCCCTGATAGATCTTGATGACATTGCCGAGCAGTTCCAGCGCGTCCTCACGGGATCGCTGGAAGCTGTTGCGGCCGATGATGGAGCCGTTGGCCCCGCCATCGCGCAGCGCGCGGATTTCGTCATAGACGGCGTCCGTGCTCTTGGCCGCACCGCCGGAGAAGACCACCAGCCGGCGTCCGGCGAAGGAGGATTCCATCACATGGGCGATCCGGGCGGGCAGCGAGGAGATGTCGATGTTCTGGTCCTTGTAGACCTTCGCCGCATCCTTGTTTTCGATATGGTCGGTCGGCGGCTTCACCTTAATGATGTTCGCGCCGAGCTGCGCGGCCATGTGGGCGGCATAGGCGGTCACGTCGATGGCGGTCTCGCCTTCCTTGCTGAGGTCACCGCCGCGTGGATAGGACCAGAGTACGACGGCCAGGCCGACGGACTTCGCTTCCTCGGTGATTTCGCGGATTTCCTCGATCATCTCGAAGGCCTGATCGGATCCCGGATAGATCGTGAAACCGACCGCTGCGCAGCCGAGACGAAGTGCATCGCCGACCGAGGCGGTGATCGCCTGATCCTTGGTGGTCGCGTGGGAGTTCGAGGAGTTCATTTTCAGGATCAGTGGCACCGAACCGGCATAGCTGTCGGCGGCGGCCTCGATCTGTCCCAGGGGCGCGGCATAGGCGTTGAGCCCGGCATCGACAGCCAACTGGGGGAAATAGTGGGGGTCATAGGCCGGCGGGTTGGGGGCAAAGCTCCGTGCGGGCCCGTGTTCCCAGCCCTGATCGACGGGCAGGATCACCATCTTTCCGGTCCCGGCCAGCTTGCCGGTCATCAGTATGCGAGCGAGATTGGTCTTGGTGCCGGGATTGTCGCTTTCGTACCAGGACAGAATTTTCCGGACGCGCTGAGTGACTTTCATGTCGTGTCTTCCTGTGGTCTGAGCCGGTCCTTCATGCCGCGTGGCCAAGTCGCGGGAGGAACTTTGTTGTGCCAGTGAATTAGCCGAGGGCGCCGGGATTTGCAACGCCGCCGGCGCGACTGGCGAGGTGGTTTTCGCATACAGCTTGTGGATCGTTCGTTCCTGCTAGATCGACCGCCTCGGCCCAGGGGATCGAAATCAGGGACACGAATGCCTGGCCGGCGATGTCCGCGATCCGGTCCCCGGTCTCGTTGCCCGCGGTGACCGAGATGGCCTCGACCCCGGCGCGGATGGCAGCCAGCGCCATGCCGGCTTCGTCTGCGCAATCGAGCACGCTGATCATATCTGCTCCGGGGGTTTGTGCCTTGGCCTGGGCGATCAGTTCGCGCCACCAGCCTGCGCCGCCGGTGCGCGCGGCCCCGGGGGCGCTGACCAGCATCACCTGTGTGTCCCGTCGCTGCGCGGTCTCAAGCGCGGCGATCGCATGCTCCAGATCATGGACGATGAAACAGGCCGGTTGCGTGGTTGGGTTGATTTTCGACGTCATGGCATCGATTCCTAGGATGCACGGGCGGAAATTGGCAGCCTTTTCTGCGCCCGGACCATTCGCTTCTTGTATAAGACATTCAGACCCGATAGATCAGTTGTGCCGTTAGGGAACAAAAGAGAGAGAGTCATGGACACCCTCACATCCATGGAACTGTTTGTCAGCGCGGTGGAGTCCGGAAATTTTTCCGCGACGGCGCGATCCATGAACCTGACGCCATCTGCGGTCAGCAAACAGATTTCCCGTCTGGAAGACCGGCTCGGCGCCCGGTTGTTCAACCGCACGACCCGTCAGCTGGCGCCGACGGAAGAGGGCCGCGCCTATTATGAGCGTTGCCAGCGCATTCTGGCCGATATCGCGGAGGCGGAATCGGCGGTGACCGAACTCAATGCCGATCCGCGCGGTGTGCTGCGGCTGAACATGCCCGTTGTGTTCGGGCGGCGCCATATTATGCCGATCATTGGCGAGTTTCTCGAAAATTATCCGAATGTGACCATGGAACTCTCCATGTCCGATCAGTTCGTCGATCCGATTGCCGAAGGCGCCGACATGCTGATTCGCGTCGGGGAGCTGAAGGATTCGAGCCTGATCGCGCGCAAGCTGGCCGAAGCACGCCGTGTGGTCGCGGCCACGCCGGGCTACTGGAAGAAGCATGGTGAGCCGGAGAAGCCCGAGGAACTTCGTTCCCACAACTGTCTCGCCTATTCCTATCTGTCCAGCGGGAACACCTGGCGCATGACCGATGCGGCCGGCAAGGAACACGTAGTTCAGGCGACGGGGAACCTGGCGTCGAACAATGGCGAAGCATTGCTCGAGGCCGCCCTGCAGGGCCTGGGGGTCGTCAATCTGCCGACCTGGATGGTCGGGCCGGATCTGGAAGAGGGCCGTCTGGTCGAGGTGCTGGGAGACTATGCGCAGCCCGAGCCTTCGGTCCATGCGATCTATCCGCCGGGCCGCCATCTCTCGGCCAAGGTGCGCGCCTTTGTCGATTTCCTGGCCAATCACTTCAAGGAACGCCCGCTCGGCGAGGCGGCCTGAACCCCACAAAAAAAGAGCCCGGGATCGTCCCGGGCTTTTTCGTAGCTGTGGTCTGTGCATTCTACTAGTGGCGGAAAGCCCGGCTCAACGCCCGTGCTGAGGCGCGGAAGAGGCGAACGGTTTCCTCACCCTGGAGGGCGCGGGCGCGCTCTTCGATTGCTTGATAGTCGAACGGATCGTTGTGGTGCAGTTTCTTGGACATCGTCTTCTCCTTGGTGTGCGAGTTGCGGACCGTGCCGCGTTGAGAAGAAGATAAGGGCGATCCATTTCGGAATAAATAGGTATAATAATCACACTATTTATACCGAAATGGATTATCAAGGGCTATGAAAAAGGGCGCCCGCAGCGCCCTGATTCATACCTTTATGTTCAAAAACAGATGGTTACTTGAGTTTTGCCATCTGCACAGCCGTATCGCTCATGCGGTTCGAGAAGCCCCACTCATTGTCGTACCAGCTCAGAACGCGGACCATGCGGCCATCTGTGACCTGCGTCTGGGTCGCATCGAAAGCCGAACTGGCCGGATCGTGATTGAAGTCCACGGAGACCAGCGGTGCGTCGTTGACGGTCAGGACGCCTTTCAGAGACCCCTTCGCCGCGGCTTTGCGCATGGCCTCGTTGATCTCCTCGACCGAGGTGTTCTTCTTGGCCTCGATCACCAGGTCGACCATCGAGACATTGGCGGTCGGGACGCGGACGGCGGTGCCGTCGAGCTTGCCGTCGAGTTCCGGAAGCACCAGGCCAACCGCGCGGGCCGCACCGGTGGATGTCGGGATGATCGACGTGGCCGCACCGCGCGCCCGGCGGAGATCCTTGTGCAGGGTGTCCACCACCGGCTGGTCGCCGGTGTAGCTGTGCACGGTGGTCATAAAACCGTGTTTGATGCCGACGGCCTTGTCGAGAACGGCCGCGACGGGGGCCAGGCAGTTGGTCGTGCAGGAGGCATTCGACACGATCTTGTGGGACTTGCGCAGTTTGTTGCCGTTGACGCCCTGCACCACGGTGATGTCGGCGCCCGAAGCCGGAGCGGAAATCAGCACCTTCTTGGCGCCCGCTTCGAGATGCTTCCCGGCGGCTTCCTTCGAGGTGAAGATGCCGGTGCATTCCAGAACCACGTCGATGTCCAGATCGCCCCAGGGGAGGGCCGCCGGATCGCGTTCGGAGAAGACCTTGATGCTTCGCCCGATGGTGGATTTTGCACCGAGATTGATCGACGACTTAGTGGTGCTGATCTTGCCCGGGAACGGACCGTGGGAAGAATCGTAGCTCAGCATATGCGCATTTGCATCCACCGAACCCAAATCGTTGATCGCCACGAATTCGATGTCTTTCCGGCCCTGCTCGTAAGCTGCCCGCAGGACCAGTCGTCCAATTCGTCCAAAACCATTGATCGCAACGCGAACCGCCATCACTCTCTCCTCGTTCTTTCCTGCTTTCCGATTGACGCGTCAGCCGATTGCCGACTTGACGCGTTCGACCACGGCGTCCGCCGTGATCCCAAAATGTTCGTAAACTTCCGGCGCCGGTGCGGATGCCCCGAAGCCCGACATGCCAATGACATTGGCTTCATCGACGCCGTAGCGGGACCATCCGAAGGTCACGCCGGCCTCGACCGCAACACGCACGCCGTCACCGAGGGTTTCGGTGCGATAGGCCCCGTCCTGTGCATCGAACAATTCCCAGCACGGCATGGACACCACCGCGGTGGGAATGCCGCCAGCCTGAAGGGTGTCACGGGCGGCCAGCGCCAACTCGACTTCCGAGCCTGTGGCCAGGATGGTCGCCGCGCGGTCTCCGTCCGCTTCGCGGAGTACATAGGCCCCGCGCGCGCTCAGGTTTTCGTCCGTATGTGCCGTGCGCACCGTCGGGATGCCCTGGCGGGTCAGCGCCAGAATGGACGGTGAGGTCTCGCTCTGCAGCGCCAGCGCCCAGGCCTCGGCGGTTTCGACCGCATCGGCTGGACGGAAAACATTGACGTTGGGCATCGCCCGCAGGCTGGAAATGTGTTCGACCGGCTGATGGGTCGGTCCGTCTTCACCCAGGCCGATGGAATCATGGGTCATGACATAAATGACACGCAGGCCCATCAACGCCGACAGGCGGATCGAGGGGCGGCAGTAGTCGGTGAAGGTCAGGAAGGTGCCGGAATAGGGGATCAGGCCGCCATGCAGGGCCAGCCCGTTCATGACCGCGGCCATGCCATGTTCGCGCACACCGTAATACATGTACCGGCCGCTGAAGTCGTCGGCCGAGACCGGATCCATGCAGGCCGATTTGGTGTTGTTGGATCCCGTCAGATCAGCCGAACCGCCGATCATGGTTTCAACAACCGGCGTGATGACCTCCAGGGCTTCCTGGCTCGATTTCCGCGTCGCCCATTTGGGTTCTTCTTCGCTCAGCCGCTTCTTGTGTGCGTTGACCGTATCTTCGAAAGCGGCGGGCAGGGCGCCGGAGATGGCGGCTTCAAATGTCCCGCGCAGCCTGCTGTCGGCTCCGGCGAGACGGCCTTCCCAGGCGGTGCGCTCGGAGGTTCCGCGTGACCCGGCGCTGCGCCAGGTATTGAGCACGTCATCGGGAATCTCGAAGGGTGCATGGGGCCAGCCGAGGGCCTCGCGGGTGGCGGCGATCTCGTCTTCACCCAGTGGTGCGCCATGGGTCGCGGCGGTGCCCTGCTTGGACGGTGAGCCGTAGCCGATCACCGTACGGCAGGCGATCAGTGAAGGTGTGTCGGTTGTCTTGGTAGCCGTGATTGCGGCGTCGATGGCGTCGGGGTCGTGCCCGTCCACGCGGGCCACATCCCAGCCGCTCGCCTTGAAGCGGGCGAGCTGATCGTCGGAGACAGAGAGATCTGTGCCGCCATCAATCGAGATGTCGTTGTCGTCGAACAGGACGATCAGGCGACCGAGCTTCAGATGCCCCGCCATGGAAATCGCTTCGTGACTGATTCCCTCCATCAGGCAGCCATCGCCGGCGAAAACATACGTGTGGTGATCGACGAGATCGTCCCCGTAGCGGGCATTCATCAACCGTTCGGCGAGCGCCATGCCGACAGCACTGGCAATGCCCTGACCCAGCGGACCCGTGGTGGTTTCCACACCCGCGGCGTGACCGTATTCGGGGTGCCCCGGTGTCCGGCTGCCCATCTGACGGAAGTTTTTGAGTTCTTCGATCGTCATATCCGGAGAGCCGGTGAGATACAGCAGCGAATAGAGAAGCATCGATGCATGGCCGTTCGACAGGACAAACCGGTCGCGGTCGGGCCAGTCCGGATTGGCGGCGTCGAATTTCAGGTGGCGGGTAAACAGTACGGTTGCCATGTCGGCCATGCCCATCGGGGCACCGGGGTGGCCCGAATTGGCGCGCTGGACAGCGTCCATGGAGAGCGCACGGATGGCGTTGGCAAGTTGCTTGTGGTCTGCAGATGAAGTGGCTGCGTTCATGATGCGTCTGACGCCTTTCGAGGGGGCGAATGAATGACGGAACGAAGAAATGCGCGGGTCGTCTCGCGGCCGCAACATGCCGGTCCCCCCGCAGGCCGTCAACGCCTGTTTCTACGGGTTTTCCACCGCATGTTTCCGGGGCTTTCATGGTGTGCCCTCGGTTGACCGTGCGACTCGCCCATGCGTACGATGCGCGCAATCAGAGAGTTGAGCCATGTCGAAACTGAACGAAGCCAATGATCGCCTGGATGCGGCGATGACGACGCTTGAGAAAGCCGTTGCTGAACGGCTGCAGCATGACGGGCAATCGCAGGCTGCCTCCGAACAGAACGCCCAGCTGCAGGCCGAACTCGACAAGCTGAAGTCCGATTTCGCCGCGCTGCGGGAAACCTCGGGCACCGTGTCCTCACGCCTTGACGATGCGATCGGGCGTTTGCGAAACATGCTCGACGAATAACGGGGACGCGCTTTGGCTCAGGTCGAGATCAAGATCAACGGACGCGACTATCGCATTGCCTGCGAAGACGGCCAGGAAGCTCATCTCTCTAGCCTGGCCCGCTATCTGGACGGGAAGGTCGGGGAACTGGTCGGTGAGGTCGGACAGATTGGCGATACCAGCCTGATGGTGATGGCCGGCCTGCTGGTCACCGACGAATTGTCGGATTTGCGCGAAGAGCTCGAAGACGCCCGCAATCAGGCCGCGCGTGACACGCAAAGCGCCATCGATAATACCGAGGACAAGCTGGCGGGCCAGATCGATGCGCTGGCGGCCCGGATCGAGCAGCTTGCAGGCGTTCTGGCCCGGGACTGACAAAGTCCGGCATCGCGTGGTTGCAGGTGGCCCCTCGCAAGCCTACCCTCATAACCGGACGGTTTGCTGGGCGCCGCGTCAGGCGGCAACTAGTCCTGGAGACCTTACTAATCCACTAGGGAGCTGTCCCTGTCGGGATCGAGGTTTCGGCATCACGGCGCCCACCTGCTTTTAGCAGGTCTCGGTGGACTTCCCGTTCGCCGACCTTCGCCTGGCGCCGTCCACCTTTGCTCCGCCTGAATTGTACGCCGTCTGAATTGAAGGTTCGCGCCATCGCCACCCCGCCAGACCATATCGACGCGGAGAAATTCCGCCATCGCAGCGCGGCGCGCGCAAACCGCGATGCGTTGAGCTCGGGCCTGGGAGCAGCGGCCGCAACGGGCGTGGCGGCGCGATTTATGACCGAAACAGAACTGGTGACGCAAACCGGAATCGGCACCGTGATCGCCGGCTACATGCCCATCGGTAGCGAGCTGGATCCGCGCGGGTTGATGGAACAGCTCGCCGCGCGCGGCTCCGGCTTGTGTCTGCCCGATGTCGTGGCACCGGACGCGCCGCTGGCGTTTCGGCGCTGGGAAACTGGTGCGCCATTGCGCGGCGGCGCCTACGGGATCCAGGTGCCGCCAGCGGATGCCGAACAGGTTCTGCCCGACATGATTTTGGTGCCGATGCTGGCCTTCGACCGGCGCGGTTACCGGCTCGGCTATGGCGGTGGCTATTATGACCGGACGATCGCGGCGCTGCGCGAAACGAAGGCTGTGTTGACAGTAGGGCTTGCGTTTTCGGGGCAGGTCCGCGACGACTTGCCAGCCGGTCCTCATGATATACGGCTCGATTGGATCGTGACGGAATCTGCTGCGTTGCGTGTGACGGAATAGGGTTTGAGATGAAGATATTGTTTTGTGGCGATCTGGTCGGCCGCGCCGGGCGCGAAGTTGTACTCCAGAACCTGCCGGGATTGCGCGAGGAGCTCGGTCTGGACCTGGTGGTGGTCAATGCCGAGAACGCGGCCCACGGGTTCGGGCTGACCGGCAAGATTTGCGATGAACTTTTCGAAGTCGGTGCGGACGCGATCACCACAGGCAATCATGTCTGGGATCAGCGCGAGATCGTCTCCTATATCGATGCCAACCCCCGGCTTATTCGCCCGATCAACTATGCCGCCGGCACGCCGGGGCAGGGCGCTTCGGTGATCAAGCTTCACGACGGGCGCTCGGTGCTGGTCGTGAACGCCATGTGCCGGCTGTTCATGGAACTGCTCGACGACCCGTTCGTCGCCATCGACACGGTGCTCAACCAGCATCCGTTGGGGTCAGCCGTCGATGCCATTCTGATCGATATTCACGGCGAAGCCACCTCCGAGAAGGCAGCGCTGGCGCATATCAGCGACGGCCGGGCCAGCGTGGTGGTGGGGACCCACACCCACGTCCCGACCGCCGATGCGCAGGTGCTGCCCGGCGGAACGGCCTTTCAGTCGGACGCCGGGATGTGTGGCGACTATGATTCCGTGATCGGCATGAAGAAGGATATCGCCGTGGCGCGGTTCCGCAGCAAGCTCGTCTCGGAGCGGTTGTCGCCGGCCACCGGGCCGGCAACCCTGTGTGCGTTGTATGTGGAAACGGACGACAAAACGGGTCTAGCGACGCGCGCCGCGCCGCTCGTTCTGGGCGGTCGGCTTCGCCCGGCATGGCCCAACTTCCTGCCACCGCGCCGCGAAGCCGCCGAGTAGGCGCGACCGGCCCCGAAATCGGGGCTTCTCGACGCGGGCGAAAATCCGCTAAACCAAGATTTACGCAATTGATCATGTGCGATGAACGCGGTTTTCGCGCGCTTTCGCACATTTCGGGTTTCACGAAATCGGAGTGCTCGGGACATGGCAGGCCATTCCCAATTCAAAAACATCATGCACCGCAAGGGTGCACAGGATGCCAAGCGGGCCAAGGTTTTCGCCAAGCTCGCGCGCGAGATCGAGGTGGCTGCCCGTAGCAGTCCCGATCCGGACCAGAATCCGCGTCTGCGCACGGCGATCGCCGCGGCGCGCGGACAGAACATGCCCAATGACCGCATCAAGCGGGCCATCGAAAAGGCCTCAGGCGGCGGCGAAGGCGACAATTACGAAGAGGTCCGTTACGAGGGTTACGGCCCTGGCGGTGTTGCGGTGATTGTCGAAACCCTGACCGACAATCGCAACCGGACAGCCTCGGAAGTGCGCTCGGCCTTCTCCAAGCATGGTGGCAATCTGGGCGAGACCAACAGCGTTTCCTTCATGTTCGATCAGGTGGGCGAGGTGATCTATCCCGCCGAGGTTGCCTCGGCCGACGAGGTCTTCGAGGCGGCGCTGGAAGCCGGTGCATCAGATGTGGCTAGCAGTGAAAGCAACCACGAGATCGTCTGCGCACCCGAAGATTTCGGTCAGGTTGCCGAAGCCCTGGATTCGAAATTCGGCGCGCCGGAGAATGCGGGCCTGAACTGGCGCCCGCAGACGACTGTCGATCTGAATGCCGACAGCGCACGCACCGTGCTCAAGCTCATCGATGTGCTCGACGACAATGACGACGTACAGCGCGTGGCCACGAATTTCGAGGTCAGCGACGATGTCATGGCCGAGCTGACGGACTGACATGCGCGCGGGACCCATCGGAAACCGGGGCTGATGATGCGGCTGCTGGGTGTCGATCCGGGTCTGCGTTTCACCGGTTGGGGCGTGGTGGATGTCGAAGGCAACCGCCTGCGGCACGTCGCCAATGGTGTCATCAAGTCGGGAACCGGTGAGCTTGCCATCCGCCTTCGCCGTTTGCATGACGGTCTGCATCACGTGGTGACGTCGCACCATCCCGACAGCGCAGCCGTTGAGGAAACCTTCGTCAACCGTGACGGGCAATCGACACTCAAGCTGGGTCAGGCGCGCGGGATTGCGCTGCTGGTGCCGGCGCTGGCCGGAATCCCTGTCTCCGAATACGCCGCGAATTCGGTCAAGAAATCGGTGGTCGGATACGGCCATGCGGACAAGACCCAGATCGGCCATATGATCAATGTGTTGCTGCCCGGTGCGATTGTGGATTCGCCCGATGCGGCCGATGCGCTGGCCATTGCGATCTGTCATGCACACCACATGACCGCCCGGCAGATGGTCGAGGCGGCGCAGTGATCGCGCGACTGAAAGGCTTGCTCGACGAGATCGGGACCGACTGGGTGGTGATCGATGTGTCCGGTGTCGGGTATCTCGTGTACTGCCCGGGGCGCGTGATCGGAAATCTCCCCGGTGTGGGGCAGCCGGTCACCCTGCATATCGAGACCCATGTGCGGGAAGACCATATTCATCTTTACGGTTTTTCCAATGCGCGCGAACGCGAGTGCTTCCGGATGCTGACCACCGTTCAGGGGGTGGGCGCCAAGGTCGGGCTGGCGATCCTGGGCACGCTGACCGTGGACGAACTGACCACGGCGATCGTGGCGCAGGACAAGGCGATGCTGTCACGACCGGACGGCGTCGGTCCCCGGCTTGCGGCGCGGTTGATGACCGAACTCAAGGACAAGATCGTCAGTTTGGGGGGAACCTTTGCGCCCCAGGCGACGCCGGTGAATACGGCGGGCGGGCCGCCCCCGGATAGCCCGGTCGAGGCCGATGACGGCGTGACCACCGACGCGATTTCCGCGCTCGTCAATCTCGGCTATGGGCGGGCGGAGGCCTTGGGCGCGGTGAGCCGGGTCGTTCAGGCCGAAGGTGTGGATATCGGCCTGAATGCCCTGATCCCCGCTGCGCTCAAGGAGCTCGGCCAGTGAGTGATCTGACCGCACAGGATCGCGAAGAGCGCCTCGTGGACCCCGCCTCCCAGGGCGACGACCGCGTCGATGTCGCCTTGCGGCCTGATGAACTGGACGCGTTTATCGGCCAGCCGAGCGTGCGGGAAAACCTGTCGGTGTTCGTGGCCGCAGCGCGGGCGCGTGGCGAATCCATGGACCATGTGCTGTTTCACGGCCCGCCGGGGCTGGGCAAAACTACTCTGGCGCGGATTGTGGCCCAGGAACTTGGCGTCGGATTTCGGGCCACGTCCGGGCCCGTGATCACCAAGGCCGGTGATCTGGCGGCGGTGCTGACCAACCTGCAGCCGCGCGATGTGTTGTTTGTCGATGAAATTCACCGCCTCAATCCTGCGGTGGAAGAGATTCTCTATCCGGCGATGGAGGACGGCGAACTCGATCTGATTATCGGCGAGGGACCCGCGGCGCGTTCGGTGCGTATCGAATTGCCGCCCTTCACACTGGTTGGCGCGACAACCCGCCTGGGGCTTCTGACCACGCCGCTGCGCGAGCGGTTCGGGATCAATCTGCGCCTGGAGTTCTATTCCGCCGACGATTTGGCCACGATCGTCCGCCGGGGCGCGCGGCTTCTGGAACTCGACATGCGCGAGGACGGTGCCATGGAAATTGCCCGGCGCGCACGCGGCACACCGCGTATTGCGGGTCGCCTGCTGCGGCGGGTGCGTGATTTTGCGCTCGTTGAGAACAGCCTGCCGGTTGACCGCAAGGTGGCTGACGGTGCGCTTTCGCGACTGGATGTTGACGACCGAGGGCTCGACACCATGGATCGCCGCTATCTGCATCACATCGCCGAGGTTCACCTGGGCGGGCCAGTGGGAATAGATACGCTGGCTGCGGCGTTATCCGAGGAGCGTGACACGCTCGAAGATGTGGTGGAGCCGTTTCTGATTCAACAGGGCTTCATCCAGCGGACGCCGCGCGGGCGCATGCTCACCCCGACGGCCTACGGGCATATGGGGCTGGAGGCGCCCGCAACGGCCGGGACACAGGGTGATCTTCTGGACGGCCATATGGTTGCCACAAATGACCCCGATGATTCGAAGCTGGAAGATGGCGATGCAAGCTGAAGCCGATCTTCGCGATAGTCCATCAGGCTGGTTTGACGGTAGGTGTCATGTGTTTCCGGCCCGGGTCTATTACGAGGATACCGATGCGGCGGGCATCGTCTATTACGCCAACTACCTGAAGTTCGCCGAGCGGGCGCGGACGGAGATGATGCGATGCCTTGGCACGGAGCACCGGAGTTTGATGCGCGATGCGGGCATCGCCTTCGCGGTGCGCGGTTGCAGCGCGGAATATCTCGCGCCGGCCCGCCTCGACGATCGGCTGGTGGTACGCACGCGTATCCGCGAATTGCGGGGCGCGAGCATGCGTGCGGAACAGATCGTCGCAAGACGCGACAAGGATGGGAGCGAGACCGCTCTGGTGGAACTCGAAATTCGTCTCGCCTGCATGGATGGAGATTTGCGGCCGGCCCGCCTGCCGGCGCGGGTACGCTCATCGCTGGGGGCATTGGTCGAGAAGTAGGGAATCGGCAGGTATGCGCTGGCATGCCAATTGCCTCGAGGGAGGCAACGTCGAAATCAATAACGAGAGGCTGTTTTTCAAATGGAATCAAACATCGTCGAAGCGGTTGCCGTGGCCGGTGGCGTCGGAATTGCCGATTTTTCGGTGTGGGGGCTGTTCCAACGTTCGGACCTCGTCATCAAGGCAACAATGATCATTCTGTTCGTTGCGTCCTTCTGGTCGTGGACGATCATCATCGACAAGTGGCTCAAGATGCGCCGGCTGTCCTCGGACGCAGAGAAATTCGAGGAAAACTTCTGGTCGGGCGGTTCGCTCGAAGAGCTCTATGAGCGTCTGGGCACGCGTCCGGGCGATCCGATGGCTGCGGTCTTCGCAGCGGCCATGTCGGAATGGCGGCGCAGTTCATCGCGCGGTCTGGCGACGACCGACGAGTTGCGCGCCAATCTGCGCGAGCGGATCGAGCGGGTCATGGAGGTTTCGCTCACCCGCGAAATGGAGCGGATTGAGCGCTACATGGTGTTTCTGGCTTCGGCCGGGGCTACGGCGCCCTTTATCGGACTGTTCGGCACCGTGTGGGGCATCATGAACAGCTTCCAGGCGATTGCGGTCGCCAAGGACACCAATCTGGCCGTGGTCGCGCCGGGTCTGGCTGAAGCGCTGTTTACCACCGCGATGGGCCTGATCGTCGCGATCCCCGCGGTGGCGGCTTACAACAAGTTCAGCACCGACATGACCCGCTATTCCCAGCGGCTGGAAGGTTTTGCGGCCGAGTTCAGCGCCATCCTCTCGCGCCAGCTTGAGGAGGCGAAGTAAGCCATGGCGCTCTCATCCGAAAGCATGCGCCTGCGCCGCCGGCTGCGTCGGGGGCCGATGACGGAAATCAATGTGGCCCCGTTTGTGGATGTGATGCTGGTTCTGGTCGTCATCTTCATGATTGCTGCACCGCTGCTGACGGTCGGCGTGCCGGTCGATTTGCCGAAAGCGGCGGTCGATCCGCTGAACGAAGAGAAGGAACCGCTGATCGTGACGGTGGATGCCGAAGGCCGGGTTTATCTGCAGGAATCCGAAGTGGAGCAGGATGTCCTGATTCCGCGTCTGATTGCGGTGTCCGACGCCAACCCCGACCTTCGCGTCTTCGTGCGCGGGGATCAGGCGATCAACTACGGCCGGGTGATGGAAATCATGGGCATGGTTTCGGAGGCCGGTTTCACAAAGGTCGCCCTGATCGCCGAATTGCCGATTCCCGGCCAGCCGCAGAACTGAGCGGAGGTGCCGGAACACAATCATGCGCGCGGCCTTGGAACAGCTCAGAACAAGCGGATTGACCTCCGCCGGCATCCATGTCGCGGTCATTGTGTTCGCGCAATTCGGCCTGCCGTTTCTGTTCACCGCGCCGCCGGTCACCGCGACGGTCATTCCTGTCGATGTCGTGCGTCTCGATGACGTAACCCGCCCGCCTCCGGCAGCCACCCCCGAGCCCGAGCCGGAAACGACCCGGGCCGCGACACCGCAGGCACCGCCACGCCCGCCGCAACCGGTCCCCAAGCCGCCCCGTCCGCCCGAGGTCACGCAGCAGGCCAAGGCCGAACCAGCACCGCCGCCTCCGCCGGTGACCCTGCCCGAGCCCAAACCCGAGCCGCCGGTGGCGCAACCGGAGCCGGCGCCCGAGCCGGAACCGCAGATCGCGAAGGCCACGCCCACGGCCAAGCCCAAACCGCCCGCCCCGCAGCGTGATTTTGCGTCCGTGCTCAAGGAT
>JAYQBG010000031.1:0-6169 GCA_038137215.1 Alphaproteobacteria bacterium | reverse complement strand
GGCCAAGCCCAAACCGCCCGCCCCGCAGCGTGATTTTGCGTCCGTGCTCAAGGATCTCGCGGCGAAGGATCCCCCGACGAAGGCGCCCGAGCGCGCCCGGAAGCCGGAAACCGTGCAGAACAAGGGCGAGGAAGCACCGCAGCAGACCCAGGTGTCCGAACGGGCATCGATCCGGGAACTGGACCGGCTGGGCAACATGATCCGCGAACAGATCAGCCCGTGCTGGAGTCCGCCGCCGGGTGCGCGTGACGCCGATACGCTTCTGGTTTCGCTGCAGATTTCGGTGGATCCCAAAGGAAATGTCTCGCGGGTGACCGTCGTCGATTCAACGCGGATGGCGGTGGACAGCTATTTCCGTTCGGCAGCCGAAGCCGCACAGCGCGCGGTTCTGAAATGCGCGCCGCTGGATCTCCCGGTGGAACAATACGACATCTGGAAACAGATCAAATTCAACTTCGATCCGAGCAAAATGCTGAGCTGATGATGAAACTCGAAACCAAATTCTTGCGCTGGACACCCTTCGCAACACTGGCGATTGCGCTGGCACTCGCGGTTGTGGCGTCGGCGCCGGCACGGGCCGAAATCACGGTGGATATTACGCAAGGCAATGTCAAGCCGCTGCCTATTGCGGTGCCGGATTTTGTCGCCAAGGACAACAATTCGCGCCGTCTGGCGATTGACATTGCTGGTGTGGTTGCTGCCGACCTGGAACGCTCTGGTCTGTTCAAGCCCATCGACAAGCGTGCGTTCATTGCGCAGCCCGACGGGCTGGCCGTCACACCCCGGTTCAACAACTGGAAGCCGCTCAATGCGCAGGCGCTTGTGGTGGGCGAAATCGATATCGAGCCGGGCGGCGCCTTGCGGGCCTCGTTTCGTCTCTGGGATGTGTTTGCCGAAGATCAGATGACCGGGCTCAGCCTGACGACAACCCAGGCCAATTGGCGCCGGGTGGCGCATATCATCGCCGATACGATCTACGAACGCGTGACAGGCGAGGTCGGGTATTTTGACACCCGCATTGTCTATATCGCCGAGAGCGGGCCGCCCGAGAAGCGCATCAAGCGTCTCTCGATAATGGATCAGGACGGCGCCAATCACCGTTTTCTCACAGATGGCCAGACCCTTGTGCTGACGCCGCGGTTCTCACCGGCGCAGCAGGAGATCACCTATCTGGCCTATTTCAACGACCAGCCGCGGGTCTATCTGTTCAATATCGATACCGGCGAGCAGGAATTGCTGGGCGATTTCCCCGGCATGACCTTCGCGCCGCGTTTTTCACCCGATGGCAACAGCGTCGTGATGAGCTTTGCTGAAAACGGTAACTCGGACATCTATGTGATGGATTTGCGGACCCGGCGGGTGCAGCAACTCACCAACAGTGCATCGATTGATACCGGACCGTCCTTCTCGCCGGATGGTCGCCAGATTGTGTTCGAGTCCGATCGTGGCGGCAGCCAGCAGCTCTATGTCATGAACAGCGATGGCGGGCGTCAGCAGCGCATCAGCTTCGGAGAGGGGCGATATGCCACGCCTGTCTGGTCTCCGCGCGGTGATCTCATTGCGTTCACGAAAATCTATCGCGGCGAGTTCCATATCGGTGTCATGCGTCCGGATGGTTCGGGTGAACGCCTGCTCACACGCGGCTTTCTTGTCGAAGGGCCCACCTGGGCGCCGAATGGCCGGGTTCTGATGTATTTCCGCCAGGAGCGCAGCGACGAACGGGGCCGTGGCGGGACGCCGCGCCTGTTTTCGATCGACCTGACAGGGTTCAACGAGCGTGAAATCGCAACGCCCGTGGGTGGGTCCGATCCGGCGTGGTCTCCCGGCCCGTTGCAGCAATAGGGTTTGAAACAGCAAAAGTGCCTGAAAATACTCGCCAAATTGCAAAGAACAGACATCGCGAATACTTGATTCGGGACGTCCCCGCGATTATAGTTCTAGCGCTCGCAGGCGAGGTTTCCCGGACCTGCATCGCGATTTGGCGGCAGCCCGGCAATGTCCGGTATAACGCAGGATGAGGGGGTCGTTCCGCTCATCTGAACTTTGTCACGAGGCATCGGCCGCGTGCACCACAGTCTTAAGGAGTCCCCCCCAATGCGAATGAATATTCCCGTTCTCGTCGTTGCAGCTTTCGTGCTCGCCGCCTGTTCGACCTCTGGTGACAACACCGGTGGCACCGGAAGCGACGGTGCATCCTCCGCGTCGAACTCTCAGGTTGCCACGGCGCCGGCAGGTCCGAAGCCCGGTTCGCAGCTTGACCTCGAAATCAATGTTGGCGACCGCGTTCTGTTCGCCTTCGACAGTTCGGCACTGACCGCCGAATCCCGCACTACGATTGAGCGCTGGGCTGCCTGGCTCAAGACCTATCCGGCAAACCGCGTGATCATCGAAGGCCACGCTGACGAGCGCGGCACGCGTGAATACAACCTGGCGCTGGGTGAGCGTCGTGCCGATTCGGCCCGTGACTATCTCGTGTCTCTCGGCATTGATCCGAACCGGGTCAAGGTCATCAGCTACGGCAAGGAACGTCCGGCTGTCCCGGGTTCCAACGAGAATGCCTGGGCCCAGAACCGTCGTGCTGCGCTGGTCCTCGACCAGTAGTCAGCCATAAATCGAATGGACGACGCCCCGGGGAGTTTCCCGGGGCGTTTTCATTTGCGAGGATGCACGCCATAGTTTTGCCGAAAACCAGCCCGAGTGTGTCAGGGCGCGTGGCGCCGGGGCTGGCAGAAATCGTCATGGATTTTAAAGCATGAAGACCTATCGAAAACGAATCGTTGCCGGGCTTGCGCTGTCGGCACTGATCCTGCCGGGCGCCGCCTTCGGACAGTCGCGCGATGCGGCCGGTCTGGCCGACTCGGTGGAGCGGCTGGAACGTCAGTTGCAGACCCTCGAGCGAACGGTTTACCGCAATGCGCCGGCGCCGGCGGGCGGTGCTGCGACGGCCGGCAGTGTGCCGCCCGCGGCCTTGTCACAGTTGCAGATCACATCGGATTCCCTCGAAGAGCAGATGCGCCGGCTGACCGGGCAAGTCGAGAAACTGGAATTTCAGGTGCGACAGCTGAACGAGCGCATGGACAGGCTGGTTGCGGATGTCGATTTCCGGCTCCGCGAACTGGAGGACGCGAGCGGCGTATCGCAGGTCTCGCGCGGCGGCGGAGATCCCGTGGCGCCGTCCGTGCCGCAATCGCCTGGTGAGGTGACAGTCCGCAACGAAGGCGGGTCTCAGGTTTTCTGGACACTCACGGAAAGCCAGATTCGCGCGGCGGGCATCAAGCCCGGTGGTGAATCGGGTGCTGCGGCACCGGACGGGGCTGTCGCAACGAATGTCGCGCTGCCCGAGGGCAGCACCCAGGAACAGTACAACTACGCGCGTCAGTTCCTGCTGAAGCGTGACTTCACCAATGCCGAACAGGCGCTAGCAGCCTTTGTCGAGACCCATCCGGAAGATGATCTGGCAGGCAACGCACAATACTGGCTGGGTGAAACCTTCTATGTGCGCAATGACTTTCAGGCAGCCGCTCAGGCCTTCGCCGAAGGGTTCCAGCGCTATCCGGATAGCAGCAAGGCGCCTGACAACCTGCTGAAACTCGGCATGTCGCTTTCGCAGCTCGACCTGCGGGATGATGCCTGTATCACCCTGAAGAAACTCCGGGTCGAATATCCCAACGCGCCGACCAGCATTGTCCAGCGCGCGGACCGGGAGATCGGTCGGCTGCAGTGCGGCTAGCCGCACATTGGAGTGTAACTCCCGACATGCGGCCGGCGGATGTGCACCCGGTGCAGGCCGATGAATTTGCGCAGTGGATGTCGCGATTTGCGCCATATGAGCGCGCGCCGCGACTGGCCGTCGCCGTCTCGGGCGGGCGTGACAGCCTGGCCCTGACACATCTTGCTGCCGACTGGGTCAGGGCCCGGGGCGGACAAGTCCTTGCGGTCACCGTCGATCATGGATGGCGGGACAGCTCCGCTGCAGAGGCAGCGCAGGTCGGAGGCTGGATGGCCGCACAGAATATCCCGCACACCGTACTGGTTTGGAATTCACCGCAGACCGGGCGCGGACTGGAGGCCGCCGCGCGCGAGGCCCGCTACGGGATGCTTGAAGAGTTTTGCCGGGCCCAGGGCGCGCTGCATCTTCTGCTCGGTCATCATCAATCCGATCAGCAGGAAACACATATGATGCGCCGGGCCCGGAGAAGCGGTCCGGCGGGCCTGGCCGGTATGTCGGGGGTGCGCGAGCTTGCACATCTCCGGGTTTTGCGCCCGTTGCTGGCGGTGCCGCGCGCGCGACTGACGGCAACGCTGCAGGCCCGGGGACTGGACTGGATCGAGGATCCGAGCAATCGCGATCTGCGGTTCGAGCGGGCACGCCTGCGCGCATCCAGCGATCCGGCGGAAGCCGATTCTGCGGTCCGTGAGCGGGTCGCCCGCTATGGCCGCGAGCGCGCGAGACTAGACCGGGAATGCGCCATTCTGGCGGCCGCGTCGGTTCAGGTGAATCCGGCCGGCTTTGCGCTCTTGAAGATGGACAGGCTGCGCGCGGCCGCCTCCGATGTGGCGCGTGAGCTGCTGGGACGCCTGGTCACGTCTGTCTCGGGCGGTGTTTATCCGCCACGCGGCGCGCGCCTTTCCAATCTCTGGCACCGCATACGCGACGATCAAATGGACCGGACGCGAACCTTGGCCGGATGCCTGATCCATCCCCTGGATGACGACACGCTGATGATTTGCCGCGAGGTTTCTGCACTGCCCGAACCCGAGGCGGCTTTGCAAATGCCCTTGCGGGGGCAGACCCGGTTCTGGGATGGCCGGTTTCGGCTTGCTGTCGGACGCAAAGACGAAAATCTGTGTGTTGATTCCCTGGGACGGGCAGGACGAAACAATCCCGATGGCGCCGGACATGATGACTATGCCGGCCTGCATCGCGATGTTCGTTTCGCGCTTCCTGCGCTCTATCGCGGCGGCGAATTGGTCGCACGTCCGTCATTTGATCCGGATGATGCGCCGGCGCGTACCGTAAAAGTATGTTTTGCACCGCAAATTGAGGTCTGCGGTGCGCCGTTTGGTAAGGTTTGAGTATCATCACGGTCGTAACATCGGCGTGATTTTCGCATTGCTCTCCGGCCCTTGGGGCACCATGTTAAGAGCCATGTAGTTGAAGCCTGGAGGCCGGAATTGAACCTTCTGCAGCATGTGTTGTGTGAAGAACGGTCGAATGGAGAAGATTCTTGAATAATTTCGGCAGAAATCTGGCACTTTGGGTGATTATTGCCCTGCTTGTGGTCGCGCTGTTCAACCTCTTTCAGAGTTCGAGCCAGCAGGGTGCGGAACAAAAGCTCGCCTTTTCCGATTTTGTGGCACAGGTGGAAAGCGATCAGGTCCAGGATGTTACGATCCAGGGCCGTGAAATCACCGGGACATTGCGCAACGGCGTGAGTTTCAACACCTATGCGCCCGACGACCCCAATCTCGTGCAGCGTCTGACCGACCACGGTGTGCGGATTACGGCGGCACCTCAGGAAGAAGTACATCCGCTTCTGGGCATGCTGATTTCGTGGTTGCCGTTCATCATCATTGTGGCGATCTGGATCTTCTTCATGCGCCAGATGCAGGGCGGCCGGGGTGGCGGCGCGATGGGCTTCGGCAAGTCGCGCGCCAAGTTGCTGACCGAGAAGGCCGGGCGTGTCACCTTCGAAGACGTCGCCGGTGTCGAGGAAGCCAAGCAGGAAGTCGAGGAAGTGGTCGAATTCCTGCGCGACCCGCAGAAATTCCAGCGGCTTGGTGGCCAGATTCCCAAGGGTGTATTACTGGTGGGGCCTCCGGGAACCGGTAAAACGCTGCTCGCCCGCGCCATTGCGGGTGAGGCCAATGTGCCGTTTTTCACGATTTCGGGTTCGGATTTCGTGGAAATGTTCGTCGGTGTCGGTGCCAGCCGCGTGCGCGACATGTTTGAGCAGGGCAAGAAGAACGCGCCCTGCATCATCTTCATCGACGAGCTGGATGCGGTCGGTCGGCACCGCGGCGCGGGCCTGGGCGGCGGCAACGACGAGCGTGAGCAGACCCTCAACCAGCTTCTGGTCGAGATGGACGGCTTCGAGACCAACGAAGGCGTCATCCTGATCGCGGCGACCAACCGGCCCGACGTGCTAGACCCGGCGTTGCTGCGCCC
>JAYQBG010000030.1:0-29332 GCA_038137215.1 Alphaproteobacteria bacterium | reverse complement strand
GACGCCAGGGGGCCTATATTTCCGAGCCCGAGGACGGCGGACCCGTTTGTGACGACCCCGACCAGATTCGCGCGGATGGTGAATTCCGACGCCATGGCGGGGTCTTCGGCAATGGCCGTGGAGGCATGGGCTACGCCCGGCGTATAGGCGCGCGAAAGGTCCCGCTGGTTGGCCAGTAGCTTGGATGCAATGACTTCGATCTTTCCGGGACGCCCTTCCCGGTGGTACCGCAGAGCGGTTTCGCGCATGTCTTCAGCCACGATTCATCCCCGTTTTTGCAGGTTTTCCCGAGTATACAGACTAGATGCGCGTTCCCTTCGCGGGAGGCAACCTGAAAACAGGAAAAAGTCGCGCAACAGGACTATATTGCGCACGAAAGACATGAACACGATATTGCAACCTTCCCTGACCCGTTTGCATGACCCCGCCGAGGTGGAATGGCGGACCGCACCCGGCCTGACCAACTATCCGGACGCGGTGGCGACGATGGAGCAGCGCGTGGCGGACATCCGTCATGGCGGAGCGCAGGAACTCGTCTGGCTGGTGGAGCATCCGGCTCTTTACACGGCAGGCACCAGCGCAAACCCTGACGATCTTCTCGCCACCGACCGGTTTCCCGTTTTCCAGACAGGACGTGGCGGTCAATACACCTATCACGGCCCGGGACAGCGCGTGGCCTATGCGATGATGGATCTGCGCAAACGGGGCCAGGACCTGCGTGCCTATGTCCGCGGGCTGGAGAGCTGGGTGATTCACGCACTCGATGCTTTCGGAATTCAGGGGGAGCGCCGTGACGGTCGTGTGGGCATCTGGGTCGCACGCAGGAACGGTCGCGAGGACAAGATTGCCGCCATCGGCGTGCGCGTGCGGAGCTGGGTCACCTATCACGGCATTTCGGTGAACATCGATCCCGATCTCGAGCATTTCTCCGGCATCGTTCCCTGCGGAATCGGCGATGATGGCTTGGGCATCACCAGCCTCCGGAATCTCGGCGTGACGGCCGGCATGGAAGAGGTCGATGAGGTGCTGCGGGCCAGCTTCAAGACGGTCTTCGGCGGCAACTAGCCGGTCGGACGTTTCTCGAACCCCTGCCCCTCTACCTCGGACGGGTCGGCGGTTTCGCGGACCACGTTCTCGACATCGGCGGCGGGCGGCCCCTCATGGCAGTTTGCGATCATGCGCTCGACCTGGGCGCGCGGACCATAGAAGACGGCTTCGACCGAACCATCCGGGCGATTGCGGACCCAGCCGTCCAGACAGAGATCGCGCGCCACATTCACCGTCCAGGCGCGAAACCAGACACCCTGCACACGACCCGTGATCCGGACCCGCGCCGCCACGAGGTCGGTCATTACTCGAACTCGATAATCGCCTGATCGACGCTGAGACTATCGCCCGGCGCGGCGTGGATCGTCTTCACCACTCCGTCCGCCGTGGCGCGTAGCACGTTCTCCATTTTCATCGCTTCCACGACCGCCACTTCCTCTCCGGCCCGCACCTGCATGCCATCCTCGACAGCAAGCGAGACAAGCAGGCCGGGCATGGGCGACAGGACGAACTTGCTGAGATCAGGCGGTTCCTTCTCGGGCATCAACTCTGCCAGAACCGCGGCGCGGGGCGTAAGGACACGGATCACCGCTTCCACGCCACGATGGGTCATAAGATAGGAAATTCCGGTGCGATCGATCTGGAAAGTCGCGGGTCCATTCGAAAATTGCGCAACGAGAACCGGATCGCCCAGCGTCCAATTGGATTCGAAGGACACCTCTTTTCCGTGCAGCGTCGCACGCGCACCCCCGTCGTGGCAGGCCATGGTGACCGGGTGCATCTCGCCGCCAATCTGCACGTGCCAGTCACGCGCGTCTTCGGGAATATCCGGAGTTCCCATAAGACCGGATTCGGCTGCGCGCGCGGCATAACGTGCATGAACATAGGTCGCGACAGCGCAGAAGCGGTCGAGAAGGTCTCCCTCGGGTGCTGCCGGGGCGTAACCTTCGGGATATTCTTCGGCGATGAAATTCGTCGTGAACTGCCCCGAGGCAAAGCGCGGATGCGCCATGATCGAGGCCAGAAAGGCCGTGTTGTGGCCGGTTCCGCGAATGAAATAGGCATCCAGCGCATCCTGCATGCGTGCAATCGCGCTGGCGCGGTCCGGCCCGTGGGTGGCCAGCTTGGCGATCATGGGATCGTAGAACATCGAGATCTCCGAGCCCTCACCCACACCAGTGTCGATGCGCACGGATGTGTCGTCCTCGACCGGCGCGCGATAGCGCACCAGGCGCCCGATGGCCGGCAGGAAGTTGCGTGACGGATCCTCGGCATAGACACGCGCTTCGATGGCCCAGCCGTCGATCTTCACGTCTTCCTGCTTGATCGAGAGCGTTTCACCATCGGCCACCCGGATCATCTGTTCGACCAGGTCCAGACCCGTGATCATCTCCGTCACCGGATGCTCAACCTGCAACCGGGTGTTCATCTCCAGAAAGTAGAAGTTGCGGTACTTGTCGACGATGAATTCCACGGTTCCCGCCGACCGATAGTTCACCGCCTTCGCGAGGGCACAGGCCTGGGCGCCCATCGCCTCGCGCGTTGCCTCATCCAGGAACGGTGAAGGCGCTTCCTCGATCACCTTCTGGTGGCGACGCTGGATCGAACATTCCCGCTCGCCCAGATGGATCACATTGCCATGGGAATCCGCGAGCACCTGGATTTCGATATGCCGCGGCTCCTCGACAAACTTTTCAATGAAAATCCGGTCATCGCCGAAACTAGACCGCGCCTCGTTCTGGGCCGAACGGAAGCCCTCGCGCACCTCCTCGTCTGAGGCCGCGATCCGCATACCCTTCCCGCCACCGCCGGCCGAGGCTTTGATCATGACCGGATAACCGATCTCCTTGGCAATCTTCAGGGCCTCGGTGTAATCGGCGATGATCCCCATATGGCCGGGCACGGTGCTGACCCCGGCGGCATCCGCAAGCTTCTTGGACTCGATCTTGTCGCCCATGGCCGCAATCGCGTCGGGGGGCGGCCCAATAAAGGCAATACCTTCAGCCTCCAGCGCACGGGCAAAATCGGCATTTTCCGAAAGGAACCCATAGCCCGGATGGACCGCCTCGGCGCCGGTCGCGCGGATCGCGTCGAGTATCTTGTCGGCGAGCAGATAGCTTTCGGCGGCGGGGGACGGTCCGATGTGAACGGATTCGTCGGCCATGCGGACGGCAAGCGAGCCCGCATCGGCATCCGAATACACCGCAACGGTGGAAATACCCATCTCGCGGGCAGTTCGAATGACGCGACAGGCAATTTCGCCGCGGTTGGCGATGAGTATTTTGGAAAACATGGGCGGAACCTACGAAAGCATGTTGCGGTGCGCAATCTAACACTCCGAACCGGGACCACCAATCCTTCCGACAAGTGGACGTGGGTGCTGCACGGCCTTAACTTCCTACCAAGTTCAACTCTCCCCCCGAGAATACCGCCAACAGCCCTGTTCGGCGGCGACGTGTCGGTCTCGCCATCGTCCTTGTCGGGGGTATCATTTTGCTGATCCTGCTGGCCGTGGGCAGCGTCCTCTGGGTGACCCTGACAAGCGCCACGCGAAACACCTTCGAATTGCTCGGCGAGCGCGCGAGCACCACACTCGATGTTCTGGAGGCACGTGTCGATGGCCAGCTCAGTTCTGTTGCTCTGGGGATGCAGGACTTTGCTGCGCAGTTTGCCGACGGCCGGCTCAATATTGCGAACAAAAGGGCACAGACGCTGAACACCTTTTCGGGATTCCTGTCTTCGCATCCGCAGGTGCTCGCGCTGATCTACATCGAAAAGGACAAAACCTCCCTCACGGTCACGCGACAGGAAGGCTACGTCGTTGAGGTACCCGACACCCGGACAACCGAAGACCGGCGCGATTTTGCCTTCAACCTAGCCTCCGACAAGCGACGACCGTTCTGGGGTGACCCGCTCTGGGTTCCGGCCGCCAACGGGGCCGTACTGACCCATCTGGCACCCGTCTGGCGTAGCGACGACTTTCTGGGGGTCGTTCTTGCACCGGTTCCACTGAGCCGTATTTCGGCTTTCCTGAAGACGCTTGAGGGAGAGGACGATCTGAGCGCTTTCATCCTGCACAACCGCGACCGGGTTCTGGCACATCCGCGTCTCGACGAAGCCACGTTCCCCACAACGACAAGCCCGACCGAGAACGCGCTCCCCACCCTCGACAATGTTCCCGAACCCGCGTTCAGGCTGCTCAAGGGCCAGGGCGACGAAGCATTGCTGCTCCTGGAGTTTGCCGCCGATGTCACAAATACGCGGGCCGATGACGACACCATCATCATCACCCGTGAGACCACAAAATTCGGTCCGGCTTTGTGGACGCTCGGTCTCAAGCTGGAACACGCCATCGTCGGCCAGGAAGTAGACTGATTGATAAAAACCATATTTGTCGGGGTGGGAATTCTGCTTCTGGCCATTCTTCTGGGGTTTCTGTTCGCCCGGCGGCTGAACAAACAAATCGGGCAGCTTGTACGTGCCGCAGGCTCACTCACCGAACTGAAGATCGCCGACGCGCCCAGGTTGCCTGACAACCGCATTCGTGAGCTCTCGGAGGCCGCGCGGGCCTTCACCCGAATGACGAATGCGCTGCGCCTGTTCGAGATCTACGTGCCCAAGCAACTGGTCCTGCGGATGATGCACGGCAATGAGACGACGGAATCGATCGAAGAACGTGTGTTGACCGTCATGTTCACGGATATCCGCGGTTTCTCCACCATCGCCGAACACATGGATGCGCCGGAGATTGCGGCACTCCTGAATGAGCATTTCGACATGCTGGCCGAACCCATCGAGGCCGAAGGCGGCACCGTGGACAAGTATATCGGCGATGCCATCATGGCCTTCTGGGGCGCGCCCGAACATCTTCCCGATCACGCGGCGCGCGCCCTGCGGGCCGCGGCGGAAATCCAACGACGGGTGCGCGCAGACAATGCCCGGCGCAGCGCGGCCGGCCAGCCCGAGATCGCAATCCGTGTCGGTATCCACACCGGCCCGGTCGTTGTCGGCAATATCGGCTCCCGCAACCGAATCAACTACACCATCGTCGGAGATGCCGTGAACATCACGTCCCGGATCGATTCACCCGCCAAGGAAGTCGCGCAGGATGAGACCTGTATCGTACTGGTGAGCGGCGAAACCCGCGACCGCGCGACGGCGCATGCGAACAGCGAATACGCGCTTGCCCCCCCTGGGCGCACACGAAATCCGGGGACGCGAGGGAACCGTCGAGATTTTCCGGCTGGATACCAGGGGCCCGGACAGCTAGGCGGGAGTCAGCCCCTGGCTTTCGAGCGGCCGGTTTCTTCTGCCTGTTTCAGATCATCGCCATGATCGCCTTCGACGGCATCGCGGGCCTCTTCGGCCTTTTCCTCAACCTTGCCGGACTTGGCGGTCTCTTCGGCGTTCTTGTTGTACTCGCGCGCCGCTTCCCGGTTTCCTTCACCCTGATTCTTGTGCGACATGATGAATATCCTTGTGACGTTGAAATGAGCCTTGGGTTCATTCCGGTTACATCACGAGGACCTCATGGTTCCGAAGCGTCTAAAGTGGGATGTTGTCGTGTTTCTTCCAGGGGTTTTCGAGATGCTTGTCCGCGAGCAACCGGAGGGCGCGGCAGATACGCCGCCGGGTGCTGTGCGGATAGATCACATCGTCGATAAAGCCCCTCTGGGCCGCGACGAACGGATTGGCGAAGCGCTCCTGATATTCGGCTGTGCGGGCGGCAATCTTCTCTTCATCGTCACGATCTTCGCGATAGATGATCTCCACAGCCCCCTTGGAGCCCATGACCGCGATCTCGGCGGTCGGCCATGCATAGTTGAAATCCCCGCGAATGTGTTTGGAGGACATCACGTCATAGGCCCCGCCATAGGCTTTCCGGGTGATCAGAGTCACCTTCGGCACCGTGGCTTCGGCATAGGCAAACAGCAGCTTGGCCCCGTGCTTGATGATACCGCCATATTCCTGCGACGTTCCCGGCAAGAAGCCCGGGACATCCACGAAGGTCACGATCGGAATATTGAAGCAGTCGCAAAAGCGCACGAAGCGGGCAGCTTTCTTGGATGAATCGATATCGAGGCACCCTGCGAGCACCATCGGCTGGTTCGCGACAAACCCGACGGTGCGGCCTTCCATGCGCCCGAACCCGACAATGATGTTGGCCGCATGGTCCTTCTGCAATTCGAAGAAATCGCCCTCATCGACCACCTTTGTGATCAGTTCCTTCATGTCATAGGGCTTCTGCGGATCGGGCGGAATCAGCGTGTCGAGTGACGACTCCTCACGGTCATGGGGATCGCTGGTCGGCCAGACGGGTGGGTCCTCGCGGTTGCTCATGGGCATGAAGTCGTAGAACCGGCGCAGTTCCAGCAACGTATCCACATCGTTCTCGAAGGCACCGTCGGCCACACTCGATTTCGTGGTGTGGGTACTTGCACCGCCCAGCTCTTCCTGGGTTACATCCTCATGGGTCACCGTCTTCACCACTTCCGGGCCGGTGACGAACATGTAGGAGGTGTCCTGCACCATGAAGATGAAATCCGTCATCGCCGGCGAATAGACCGCACCGCCCGCGCAGGGTCCCATGATCGCCGAAATCTGCGGAATCACACCCGAGGCGTTCACATTGCGCTGAAAGACATCGGCATAGCCGGCCAGCGAATCCACGCCTTCCTGAATTCGGGCACCACCGGAATCGTTCAATCCGATCACGGGCGCACCAACCTTCATGGCCATGTCCATGACCTTGCAGATCTTCTGGGCATGGGCCTGGGACAGAGAACCGCCGAACACGGTGAAATCCTGGGAAAAAACGAACACCTTGCGACCGTTTATCAGCCCCCATCCCGTCACGACCCCATCGCCGGGAATCGGTTCAATATCGACAGTCATTTCATTGGGTGCCTGCTCGACAAACATGTCGAATTCCTCGAACGAATTCTCGTCCAGAAGCAGCTCCAGGCGTTCGCGCGCCGTCAGCTTACCCTTGGCATGCTGGGCATCGATGCGGCGTTGCCCGCCGCCCAGACGCGCGCGATCGCGGCGGGCCTCCAACTGATCCGGAATTTCTTGCACGATGGGCACTCCTGCGAACTTGAATTGGGTCTCCAATAGCAGTTTTGGAGAGAGTCAGGCCAGTTCGACGCGCGCTGACTTCAACCTTCGCGCAACAGTGCCAGAAAAGTTGCGCTCGCCTCCAAGTCGGCCTTCAGAACGTCGCGGCGCTGTTGCGCCTCGGGGTCCACGCCCCAGGTCTGGTTCTGATAGCTTTCGTCGAGTTGGCTGGCTTCATAGGCTTCGCGCGCATCGATCCGCTGTTGCGCCAACGCAAGGGCCAGCACCAGCGATCCGCTGGCCGCAGTGGCAACCGACACGGCGGCCAGTACAAACTCATCATGATCGTCCAGCGCCTTGCGCAACCGGTCAAGCGCATCACGATCCTGTTCGATTGGGGAAAGGCCTTCCGTGGCCTTGAGAACCGCGCCGTAGGTTTCCCGGGACCAGTCAAGAAGCGGTTGCCAGGCTTTCGACTGCAGGACCACCAAGCCCGAGGGGCTCGGTGCGCGATAACACAACAGATCGGTTTCCGCATAAGCGGCAATCTGATCGGTATAGACATCCCTGTCATGGCGCACCCGATCAATTGCCGTTGCGGCAATCCGGGTCATGGGCATGGTCTCGACGTCGATCTCTTCGCCCTGCGCGTCCCACTCATCAGCGACGGCCCGGGCAAGGGCCGCGCCGGGAAGTTGCAGGGCATGACGTATCGGCGTGCGTACCGGACGCCCGTCCAGGTGTACCTCGTAATTCGCGCCCTCGACCGGCGAGGCCGCGACCTTCTTGTAAAACCGCTTCATGGATAACTCGTTTGCCGAACTAACGGCCCAGAATACCCTTCAAGCCGTTGCCAACGCCATCGAGAACCCGCCCGGGTGCGTTCAGAACGCCACCGCCACCGGAACCATTCTGGAGCGGCGCGGTCGGCGTGGCCTCACCGTTTTCGGCGGATTTCTTGGCGAACTCCACGCAGGAGTGGTTGTTACCTCCCATCTCGGTCAGTCCGATCAGGGCGGCCGGCGGGAAAATCACCGACCCGAAAATACTGCCGAGCTTGGTGAGAGACCCGATCGCATCCGGACTGAAGCCCGGATCGCTCAACGGCCCCGTAATGTTGACTGGCACGGCAAGGCTGATGTCCAGGCCGCGCGGGGACGGCGTGACCTTCAGATCATACCGCTCCTCCTTCAGGTCGATTTTTCCGCCCACCGTCAACGCGATCACTTCCGTGTTGATCACACCGACCTTGCTGGTCGCGATCCCGTTTTCGATCTGGAAGTCACTCGCCAGACATTCGACGACAACCCACTCCTTTTTCCCCAGAATCTCTCCGATGCTGGAAAATACGCCACTGACATAGCCCAGGCCTTCATTGCGCATACGGCCCTGGCCCATGAGCACACGCGCGTGCCCGTTCAGCGATCCCATGATGTCGGCGACAGACTGACCCGAACCGTTCAATACGAAATTCACCGATCCCTCGCCCTGAAGGACATCGAGATTGGCATAGTCCTGAAGAAGTTGGCCGACCGCGATCCGCGGGCCGCTCAGCGCGACCGAGACCAGTGGTGTTCCGCCTTCAACATAAACACTGAGGTTCCCGCTGATCGCGCTTCCGGCGTAGTTCGCCTTCAACGGACGCACATTCAGCGAGCCGTTCTCCATCACCACCCGGATATCGACATCCCGATAGGTTCCGTAGGGAGATATGAACTCGCCCGCCTTCATCGTCACATCGATCTGCGCAGCCCCCAGAAACTCAAGAGGCAGGGGATCGGTAAGGAAAATGCGCCCACCGCTTTCGACTTGTGCATCGCGCTCGGCCTCTTCGCGGGAGATTTGTTCGGGTTTGTAGACTTCCGTTGTGTCGGGGAAGAAACGCGTGAGATCAAACTTCGGAGCGTTCAGGCTGGCATCCAACTCGGGCACCTCACCGGTCAGGTTCACCTGGCCCTGACCGGTCAGTTCTGACTCGGCAAACCGCAAGGACAGGTTTTCGAACTTCGCCTGGTTTGCATCGCCCACCAGTGACACCATCAGATCAATCGGGCCCGCGTCCGGAAAATCCGCACCGATAAACGGACTGAGAATATCCAGGCTCTGCTGTGCGGCCACCAGCCGGACATCGTAGTTTGCCTTGATGTCGTCCCCGGTCCGGTCGATCTCGGCCTGCCCGGAGATGCTGGTCTTGTCGATCTCGACCCCCGAAAGCGTCACCTTGGCCTTGTCGAGGCTACCCACGGCCTGAACCGAGCCATTGATGACACCAAGATCAGCGGCACCTTCTGGAAGATAGGGTCTGATGACATCGAGAGACTGCGCGTCAGCCTGAAACGAGAGATCGTATTCGAGGCTCGGCACAGGCCGGGTCAGATCTGTCGCGGTCAGCTGTCCCGAAAGCGTACTCTGACCGGCTTGAACGCTGGTGATTTCAACACGCATTTTCTGCTGGTCGCCAACGGCACGCACCGTGCCCGTAATCGGCCCCAGCGCAGGCAATTCGGCTGCAACGAAAGGCTCGACAATGTTCAGCGTCTGCCCGTCCACCGTGAGATTGAGATCGTACTTAACCTTGGGTGGCGTTGCGTTCAGACCCGCTTCTATGGACCCGGATAAACGGCTCTTGTCCATCGTGACCGCTTTCGGCTCCAAGCGGAGCGTTTCGAGGTCTCCGACAATGTTGATGCTGCCGTTCAGAGGGCCCAGATCCTCAAGCGGCAAATTTACATAGGGCGACACTAGCCCCAGATCCTGCCCGTTGAGCGTGGCCTTCAGCGTGTAGGAAGCAGTGCCGCGTTCGGGCTGCAATTCGGCCTTTCCGGTCACCACGGTTCGGGCAGCGGCGATGCGAATATCCTCGACGATTGGCGAGGCCGGCGTCCCAGTAACATGGGCCTTGATGTCCACCGGTCCCAGTTTGGGAAGTGCGGCGGACACAAAGGGCTGAATTGCCTTCAGCCCGTCACCCGTGACCGAGATGCTGACGTCAACACCATCGGGATTGTCGGGCAGACGCACACCGCCCTCAACCGCAACATCGTAGCCAAGCGCTGTCCCTGTCAGATTGACGGGAACCGAATCATTGCCTGACAGAATGGCTTCAGACGTACCGACCTGACCGTCCAGGTCGATAACGGCAACATGCTGGTTCAGGGTGACAGCCCCCCGGATGTCCACATCGAGCGGCGCACCTGGTGCGGCTGGAACCGCAATCGCCCGGTCCAGTTTCGCGACAATGGTCCGATCGGTCACAGCGTCCCGGTATGCAACTTTCACATTCTCGATCCGGAGCTGCCCCACGCCCAGCTTCACACCAGCACCATCCCCGTCCCGAGATTCGTTAGACCGCGCATCAGTGTTGCCGAAATCCAGATTGCTCCGACCCTCGGCATCTGTCTCGATCAGCACATCCGCATCGCGCAGAACGATCCGCTCAATGTCGAATTCTCCGCCGATCAGCGGAAGCAGACGAATTTCGGCCTCCAGCAGCCCGATCGTGGCCATCTCCGGCCGGCTTCCCCAGGGCGCATTTGAAAAGGATACATCCCTGACCACAAGTTGGGTCGTCAGTCCGATATCCAGATCAATCGGCCCCCCGAAGGACACCTCCCGCCCGGTCTCTTCGGCGACCATGGCCGCAATTCGCTCCTTGTGGCTGTTCGGATCAAAATTCAGAACATAGGCAACGGCAGCCACCACAAGGGCGACGAGCAGGAGACCAAGGACTTTGAGAATGGTGCGCAAGCGCATGCTGGATATTTCCTTTGTCTGGGGCTTCACAGAGAACAACGCGGCACCGGCGGAATCGGTCCCTGTGATCGCGACTCAAAGCCCATCGCGCGGAAGCATTCGATGGTAAGGGATGTGAATCACCGGATACGTCACAAAATCGCCCTGATTCACCCGATGTTGGGATCAAAACCAACGAACTTCCAGCTTTTCACGAGTTCATCGTCCAGCGGCGCCGTCACTTCAAGGCGTTCACCTTTATCAGGGTACGGCAGTTGAAGCGTATGGGCATGCAAGTGCAGCCGCTTGGGCATCCCGGATAGGAAGCTTTCCCGCCCCCCGTATTTTCCATCGCCGAGAATGGGGTTACCCATGACAGCACAATGGGCGCGCAACTGATGGGTCCGTCCGGTCCGCGGGCGCAGTTCCAGCCAGGACACCCGACCGGCGGCGTGATCGATGATCCGATAGTCGGTTTCCGCCGATTGGCCGTCATCGGTTTCTTCCATCTTCTCGCGGCCGGTCTCTCCGCCCTTGGCCAGCGGCGCGTCTATGGTTCCCGCCTCGATCTCCGGCAGTCCCACCACCAAAGCCCAATACACCTTCTCAACCGTCCGGCCCTGAAACGCCGCACTCAAGGACTGGGCCGCCTGCCGCGAGCGCGCCAGGAGCAGAACGCCGCTGGTGTCCTTGTCGAGGCGGTGAACGAGCCTCGGACGCTCAGAGGCCTCGTAGCGCAATGCGTCCAGCATGCCGTCGATATGACGCGTCGTCCCCGACCCGCCCTGCACCGCCAGACCGGATGGCTTGTTGAGAGCGATCACATGATCGTCGCGATAGAGTACCAGATCTTGAATGGCAGCAGCATCTTTCGAGGACACATCCGGACGGGTGCGGCCCGTGGACGGCGCCCGCGGCGCCATCGGAGGCAAGCGCACCTGCTGGCCCGTGGCGAGGCGCAGACCGGGTTTGGCCCGGCCACCATCCACGCGAACCTGACCGGTCCGCAGCCATTTGGCGAGCTGACCGTAAGGCACATCGGGAAAGTGCCGCTGAAACCAGCGGTCAACGCGGATATCGTCATCGTCTTCGGAGACTTCGATATGGCGGACGGCACTGCGTTCGGATTCACTCATGGAAACACAATACGCGAGAGCTTCAGTCCGATAAACAATCCGCCGATCGAGATCGCCACCGACACAACAATATAGATGCCCGCCAGAAAAAGCTGGCCGCGTTCATAAAGCAGCGCCACATCGAGGGAAAAGGTCGAAAAGGTCGTGAAAGCCCCCAGCCCGCCGACTGTTAGAAATGCACGCATTTCCGGAGACACGGTCCACGAAACAGCCATCACATGGATGAGGACGCCCATCAGGAAGGAACCGACCACATTCACGATCAGCGTGGCGTAAGGAAAACCGGTCCCAAGCATCGTGACCGCGCCGACATTGACGAAGTGACGCCCCACCGCCCCGATGGCGCCGCCTGCGGCAATGGCCAAGATCAGATACATATCGCCGCCCTTATCTGCACTGTTCAGGACTTGGGGGCTGCGCCGCCGCGTTCCGCCCGCAGCTTCGCCCAATAGTCCAGACGCTTTGCGATTTCACGTTCGAAACCACGCTCTACCGGCTGATAGAACTTCTGACGCTCGATGTCTTCAGGGAAATAGTTCTGGCCCGAAAAGCCATCCTCGGCATTGTGGTCGTAAGCGTAGCCGGCAGCGTAACCGAGATCCTTCATCAAACCCGTCGGTGCGTTCAGGATGTGCTTTGGCGGCATCAGCGAGCCAGTGTCCTTCGCTGCGCGCATGGCAGCCCCGTAAGCGTTATAGGCCGCGTTGGATTTCGGCGCACTCGCCAGATAGATGGTGCACTGGGCCAGGGCCAGTTCACCTTCCGGAGAGCCGATCCGCTCATAAGCGTCCCACGCTGCCAGTGCCTGCGGCAGCGCCTGGGGGTCGGCCAGCCCGATATCTTCCACCGCCGCGCGCGCCAGACGGCGTGCAATGAAACGCGGATCCTCGCCACCCGCCAGCATCCGTGCCAGCCAGTAAAGCGCTGCATCCACATCCGACCCGCGCAGGGATTTGTGCAGGGCGCTGATCAGGTTGTAGTGCCCCTCCTGTCCCTTGTCGTAGAGCGGTGCGCGCTTCTGGACCGTCTCCACAAGACGGGCCGTGTCCAGATCGGCTTCCGGGTCCAGCGCAAACAGTTCCTCTGCGAGATTAAGGAGATAGCGCCCATCACCATCGGCCATGGCCTTGATCGCCTGACGCGCGTCGGATTCCAACGGAAGCCCCCGGCCCTCGATAGCTTCTGCGCGGGCCAGCAGTTCTTCCAGCGCCTTGTCGTCGAGACGGTTGAGAACAAAGACCTGGCACCGCGAGAGCAGCGCGGCATTGATCTCGAATGACGGGTTTTCGGTTGTCGCCCCGATCAGTGTGACAGTGCCATCCTCTACGTAAGGCAGAAACCCGTCCTGCTGGGCTCTGTTGAAGCGATGTATTTCATCAATGAACAACAACGTGCCCTTGCTGGAAGCACGGCGTTCCCTAGCGCGTTCGAACACCTTTCGCAGATCGGCCACGCCCGAAAACACCGCTGAAAGCGGCTCGAACTCCAGATCCGTTTCATCGGCCATCAGCCGTGCAATTGTGGTCTTGCCACAACCTGGCGGCCCCCAGAGAACCATGCTGGCCAGTCGCCCGCTGGCCACCATGCGGCCGATCGGTCCATCGGCGGCGAGAAGGTGATCCTGCCCGACGACATCTGACACGGTCTCCGGACGCAAACGATCCGCGAGCGGATGCGGGGCCTGGCCGGCAAACATCTCCGACTGGTGCGAGCCGGAGGTCATCCGGTGATCGACAGCGTGAACAGGCGCCCCGACCGGCGCACCTTCATGGTCCAGCGCGGCTGCTGGCTCGAGAGCACCGACAAAAGATCACGGACCGTTCCGATCTCACGACGATTGACCTCCACCAGGACATCGCCGGGGTGGAACTCCAGCCGGTGTGCCGGACTACGTGAGGCAACATCACGCACCACCACACCGGTATCGAAATGGTCTCGTCCCATTTCCTCGGCCAGGGCCGGTGACAGGTTGGCGACCGTTGCCCCTGCAAGCGGGTGCGGCCCCCGGAGTTGCTGTTCGTCGCGTGCCGGTATTTCGGGCGGATTTTCGAGCCGCAATTCCACATCGAAAACCCGGTCGGGCCGCCGCACTTTCAATCGAGTCGTTTCTCCAACGAGACCTGTCGCAATGCGAAACCGCAATCCCTCCTCATCGAACACCGGCTGGTCGTCGACAGCCACGATGATATCACCCGTTTTCAGCCCGGCACTGATCGCCGGCCCATGGGGATGGATATCCGAAAGGATCACGCCATCGGGCCGTTCCAGGCCTATGGCTTCGGCAATATCGACCGAGACGGTATCGGCCTTCGCGCCCAGCCAGGCCCGCCGCAGGGCATCTCCCTGTGCCGCTCCGGCGATAACCGTACGCACCATGTTGGATGGGACGGCAAACCCGATCCCCTGACTGCCGCCGCTGCGTGAGAAAATCGCGGTGTTGATCCCCGCCAGGGTACCGTCCATGCGCAAAAGCGCGCCCCCCGAATTGCCCGGGTTGATCGCTGCATCGGTCTGAATGAAGAAGTTGAAGTCCGAGATCCCCACCTTGGTACGTGCCAGTCCCGACACGATCCCGCTCGTCACGGTCTGGCCGACGCCAAACGGATTGCCGATCGCGAGAACCAGATCGCCCACCTCAACGTCGTCGCTGTCTCCCAGTTCGACAAACGGAAGGTCTTCACCACCGGCATCCACCTTGAGAATGGCCAGGTCGGTCTGCTGATCCTCGCGCAGAATTTCGGCATCGAACTCCCGGCGGTCGGAAAGCACCACCCGGATCGTATCGGCTCCTTCAATCACGTGAAAATTGGTCACGATCAGCCCGTCCGGACGCACGATCACGCCCGATCCGAGGGAGTTCTCCTGACGCTGGCGGGGCTGAATCCGGTTGAAGGCATCGCCGAAAAACCGCCGGAAAAACGGGTCGTTGAACAGGGGCGAGGCTGGACCGCGCTGGGTCACGGATTTGCGGGTGAAGATGTTTACGACAGCCGGGGACGCCTGTTTGACCAACGGCGCAAAGGACAGCATGACCTGTTCGCGCGCTTCGGGCACCGTGCGTTGTGCAGAGACATCCGAAACACCTGCCAGCCCCGTCAGCGCAGTCAGGACCGAAATGGAGAAGAGTTTCAGAACCCGTTTCATGGCGCAATATTAGTCCGGTTCCGAGAAAGTTTCATCGCCTCAGACGAAAAAGGCCGCCCCGGGGGCGGCCTCTATCGGTGACTTGAAGATGCGCAACTAGGCCGCGACTTCTTCAAAATCCTCTTCATCGAACTGAACCGGACCGGAATCCTGTCCCTTGGCGTCTTCGTCACGATCCACGAGCTCGATGATCGCCATCGGAGCGGAATCGCCATAGCGGAAACCCGCCTTGAGAACCCGGGTATAACCGCCCGGCCGCTCGGCATAGCGCTCGGCCAGGGTGGTGAACAGCTTGTCAACCAGCGCACGATCCTTGATCACGCTGAGTGCCTGACGGCGTGCATGCAGGTCGCCCCGCTTGCCGAGCGTGATCAGCTTGTCGACGGCGCGGCGCAGTTCCTTGGCCTTGGGCAGGGTCGTCACGATCTGTTCGTGCTTGACCAACGCCGTTGCCATGTTCGCAAACATTGCCTTGCGATGGCTGGTCGTCCGGTTGAGTTTCCGCGGACCTTTACGGTGTCGCATAGTACTTACTCCTCAGCTTTCGAGACCGCTAGAACGGCTCTTCGAGGCGCTTGGCCAGGTCTTCAATATTCTCGGGCGGCCAGGCGGGGATTTCCATACCAAGATGGAGCCCCATCTGTGCCAGCACTTCCTTGATCTCGTTCAGGGACTTGCGACCGAAATTCGGGGTGCGAAGCATTTCCGCTTCGGTTTTTTGTACCAGATCGCCGATATAGACGATGTTGTCGTTCTTCAGGCAGTTCGCCGAACGCACCGAGAGCTCCAGCTCATCGACCTTGCGCAGAAGGTTGCGGTTGAACTCGAGCTCGTCGTCGATCTCCTCGACCGGCTGGGCTGCCTTCGGCTCATCAAAGTTCACGAAGAGCTGCAGCTGGTCCTGCAGGATTCGGGCGGCCAGTGCGACGGCGTCTTCCGGCGTGATCGCGCCATTTGTCTCGAGATCGAGGGTCAGCTTGTCCAGGTCGGTCCGTTCCCCGACGCGGGCGTTGCCGACATGGTAAGAAACCTTGAGCACCGGCGAGAACAGGGCATCGACCGGGATCAGCCCGATCGGGTCATCAGCCGCGCGGTTCTGGGCAGCAGGCACGTAGCCCTTACCGGATTCAACCATCAGTTCCATCACGACGCGCGCGCCCTGATCCAAGGTCATCAGCACATGATCGGGATCCATGATCTCGATATCCGGGCCGGTTTCGATCTGGCTCGCGGTCACTTCGCCCGGACCGGTCGCGGTCAGCGTCATGCGCTTGGGGCCTTCGCTGTGTATCCGCAGCGCCATCGCCTTCACGTTCAACACGACATCGGTAATGTCTTCGCGCACGCCCGGAATGGAAGAGAACTCATGCAGCACACCCTCGATCTGAATCGAGGTCACCGCCGCACCCTGCAGAGAGGAGAGCAGAACCCGACGCAGGGCATTGCCCAGGGTCAGGCCAAAGCCACGCTCGAGGGGCTCGGCCACAACAGTCGCCTGACGCGCGGGGTTCATGCCGCCCGCAATGTCGAGCTTGTTCGGCTTGATCAGATCGGTCCAATTCTTCTGAAGCATATTGCTTTCCTTAAACCTTTTGCGGCCCGCCGCGACCTGGTGCCGTGGCGAACCGATTAAAATCAGTAACGGCGTCCCGCAGGACGCGAAATCAGACGCGCCGGCGCTTGCGCGGGCGGCATCCGTTGTGCGGAACCGGGGTCACGTCGCGGATCATGGTGATCTCGAACCCGACCGCCTGAAGTGCGCGGAGCGCCGATTCACGACCCGAACCCGGGCCCTTCACCTCGACGGACAGCGTCTTCATGCCGTGTTCCTGGGCTTTTTTACCCGCATCTTCGGCCGCCATCTGAGCGGCATAGGGAGTCGATTTGCGCGACCCCTTGAACCCCTGCGATCCGGCAGACGACCACGCGATCGCATTGCCCTGCGCATCAGCGATCGTGATGTGGGTGTTGTTGAACGTCGCGTTCACATGCGCCACGCCCGAAGTAATGTTTTTGCGCTCGCGCCGACGGACACGTGCTGTAGCGGCTTTTGCCATGACTTTTTACCCTGTCCTTGTGCCCTTGAGGCCTGTGCCCCAGGACCTTTGCCCTCTAGACCTTCTTCTTACCGGCGATCGGCCGGGCCTTGCCCTTGCGCGTGCGTGCATTGGTATGCGTGCGCTGCCCGTTGACCGGCAGGCCCTTGCGGTGACGCACCCCGCGATAGGAGCCAAGGTCCATATAACGCTTGATGTTCATCGCCACTTCACGGCGCAAATCACCCTCGACCTGATAGCTCTGGTCGATGGTTTCACGCACCCGGATGACTTCGTCATCGGTGAGCTCGTGAACGCGGCGCTCCATAGGAATTCCGCATTTCTCGCAGATCTCCTCGGCCTTCGTGGGTCCGATCCCGTGAATATACGTCAACGCGATCGGAAGCCGCTTCTGCGTTGGAATGTTGATACCTGCAATACGTGCCACGCTCCGAACTCCTTCGTGGTTACGGTGCGGTCAAAACGGCCAAATGTTAAGGCTAACCGGGCGGCGGGATTATAGGATTTTCCGCCACGGGGTCAACATCTTAGCCAGCCGTCAGGACCGCCTCTATCTGTTTCGACACATCGTCGATCGGCTGCATGCCGTCGACCTTCTTCAACATGCCCCGGCTCTCGTAATACGGGAGAATCGGAGCGGTTTGCTCGTGATACACCTCAAGACGGTGTTTCAGCGTTTCTGCGTTGTCGTCGTCGCGCCGCTCTGCTTCGGGCGTTTCAGCAACACGCGCATTGATACGGTCGATCAGGACCGAATCTTCAACGGAAATCTCGATCACGTGATCGAGCGGCAGCCCCTTGTCTGCCAGCATCTTGTCCAGCGCCTCGGCCTGGGGCGTGGTACGCGGAAAACCATCGAGGATGAACCCGTTGGCGCAATCCGGTTCGGAAATCCGGTCCGAAATGATCTGGACCATGATTTCGTCGGGCATCAGCTTGCCGGCATCCATAACCGCCTTGGCTTCCTGACCCAGTTCGCTGCCCGATGCCACGGCGGCGCGCAACATATCACCCGTCGAGAGCTGGACGAGCCCATGGCCTTCGACCAGAAGCTTGGCCTGTGTGCCTTTGCCGGCACCTGGTGGCCCGAGAAGAATGATGTTCATGATTGCTTGCCCCCGAACGCCGCTAACCGCGCCGACCCTTGAGCTTGGCCTTGCGAATAAGACCTTCGTATTGATGAGCCAGCAGATGGCTTTGAATCTGTGCAACCGTATCCAGCGACACGACCACGACGATCAGCAGGCTTGTTCCTCCGAAGAAGAACGGCACGGAGAACTCTGTAATCAGAAGCTCCGGCAAGAGCGCCACCACCACCAGATAGGCCGTGCCGACCACGGTCAACCGTGTCAGCACATAATCGAAAAACTCGGCCGTGTTCTTGCCCGGGCGGATACCCGGCACGAAGCCGCCATTCTTCTTCAGATTGTCTGCAGTTTCCTGCGGATTGAAAACAATCGCGGTATAGAAGAACGAGAAGAAGATGACCAGCGCGGCAAACAGCACAAAGAACAATGGCTGACCGCGCCCGATCAGAGAGGTGATCAGCCCCAGCGGTCCCTCTCCCCCGCCGCCGGAGAAACCGGCAATCGAGACCGGCGTCAGCAGGATCGAGGTCGCGAAGATGATCGGAATGACACCGGAGGTGTTGAGCTTCAGCGGGATATGGGAGGATTCACCACCAAACATGCGATTGCCCACCTGACGCTTCGGATACTGCACGATCACCCGGCGCTGCGCGCGCTCGAAAAACACGATGAACGTGATAACGGCGATCGCGAAAATCAGGAAGCCGATGATGAACAGCGCTGACAGCGCGCCGGTCCGACCCAGTTCGAGGGTCGAGGCGAATGCCGTCGGCAGGTTTGCAACGATACCGGCGAAAATGATCAATGAGATCCCGTTGCCCACGCCGCGCGCAGTAATTTGCTCGCCCAGCCACATCAGGAACATGGTGCCGCCGACAATCGTGATCACCGTGCTGAGACGGAAGAAATAGCCCGGATCAGCCACGGCCGGACCCTGGGAGGTCGAAATACCTTCCAGACCGGCAGACATGCCATAGGCCTGGATCACCGCCAGGAACACCGTCAGGAAACGGGTGTACTGGTTGATCTTCTTGCGGCCTGACTCGCCTTCCTTCTTCAGCTGCTCGATGGTCGGCGAAATTGCCGTCATGAGCTGCATGATAATGGCAGCCGAAATGTAGGGAATGACGTTGAGCGCAAAAATACTCATGCGCGAGAGCGCGCCGCCCGCAAAGGCGTCGAACACACCAAGAATACCGCCGGCCTGCTGGCTGAAGATATCGTCGATGATGATCGGATCGATGCCCGGGATCGGAATATAGGTGCCCAGGCGATAGACGATGAGAGCGCCCAGGGTGAACCAGAGGCGCTTCTTCAATTCCGTCGCTTTGGCGAAGGCCCCGAAATTCAGGTTCGATGCCATCTGTTCAGCGCTGCTGGCCATCTATCTTTCCGTTCGTAACTCTTCGTTGCGATCCATTTGGGTTTGACCGGTTGCCGATCAACGCAATTTCCGGTTACTCAGCCGAACCTTCGTCACTCTTTCCCGAATCCGCAGGAGCCGTCTTCACGGTGCGAGGAGTCTTTTCCTTCGGCGGAACCGTGACCGTGACATTGCCACCGGCCTTCTCGACCGCGGAAATGGCACCCGAGGTTGCGCTCGTCACTTCGAGCGTCACCTTCGAGGAAATCTCTCCGGTTCCCAGAAGACGGATGCCATCGAGCTTGCGACGCACGACTCCGGCTGCAACCAGCGCATCCTCATTGACCGTCGCGCCCGCATCGAGCTTGCCGGATTCAATCGCGCTTTGCAGACGTTCAACCGTGAGTTCCTGCAGCTTGACCCGGTTGGGCTTGTTAAAGCCACGCTTGGGCAGGCGCATATAGATAGGCATCTGGCCGCCTTCAAACCCGTTGATGGCGACACCCGAGCGCGACTTCTGGCCTTTTACGCCGCGACCACCGGTCTTTCCAAGGCCCGAACCGGGGCCCCTACCGACGCGCTTGCGTACACGGCGTGCGCCGCGATTGTCCGAGAGATCATTGATATTCATGGCGATGTTCCGTTACTCAGCCTCTTCAACCTGAACGAGATGCTCGACCTTCCGGATCATGCCTCGCACAGACGGCGTGTCTTCAAGTTCACAGGTCTTGTGGCGCTTGTTCAGCCCCAACCCGATCAGAGTTGCGCGCTGGTCTGCGCGGCGGCCGATGGGGCTGCCCGTCTGGGTCACGCGCAGTGTCTTTTTCGCGTCAGCCATTGGATGCCTCCGCCTCTACAGTTTCGGTCTCTGCGTCCGCACCGGCCGCCGAGTCCTGTACGCTGCGGCGGCTGATGATATCAGCAACCTTCAGGCCACGACGGTTGGCCACGGCGCGCGGCGACATCATGTTCTCAAGCGCCTCAAAGGCAGCCTTGATCATATTGTGCGGGTTCGAGGTGCCGATCGACTTGGCGACAACGTCCTGCACACCCAGGCATTCAAATACGGCACGCAGCGGACCGCCCGCAATGATACCGGTACCCGGAGGGGCTGCGCGCAGGACAACACGTCCGGCGCCGAAATGACCGCTCACATCGTGATGCAGCGTACGGCCGTCACGAAGCGGAACGCGCACCATCTGACGCTTGGCGGCTTCGGTGGCCTTGCGGATCGCTTCGGGAACCTCACGCGCCTTGCCGGATCCGTGTCCGACACGACCGCGCTGATCACCCACGACGACGATGGCTGCAAAACCGAACCGGCGTCCGCCCTTCACGACCTTCGCCACACGATTGATGCTGACCAGTCGTTCGACGAATTCGCTCTCTTCGCGATCGTCCCGGCGTCCTCCGCCATCGCGACGTCCGCCGCCATCCCGCTGATTGCGTTGTGGTGCCTGTGCCATGCCAGTTTCCCTAGAAGTTCAGGCCGCTCTCACGAGCAGCCTCTGCCAGGGCTTTGACCCGGCCATGAAAAAGATAACCGCCACGATCGAACACCACGTCCGACACGCCGGCCTGTTTGGCGCGCTCGGCGATCAACTTGCCGACTTCGCTTGCGCCTTCAACGTTCCAGCCCTTGCCGGACTTGAATTCCTTGTCCGCCGAAGAGGCAGACGCAACGGTCACCCCCTCAACATCATTGATGATCTGGGCATAGATGTGACGGCCCGAGCGGAAAACGCTCAACCGGGGCCGGTCGCTCTTGGCGACACGGCGCAGTTTCGCACGCACGCGCGCGCGACGACGCTGTGCCAGATTGCGCGGATTCGACGTCATTTCTTCTTACCTTCCTTACGCAGGATCTGCTCATCGCTGTAACGAACGCCCTTGCCCTTGTAGGGTTCCGGCTTCCGGTAACCGCGAATCTTGGCCGCCACCTGTCCGACGGCCTGCTTGTCTGCACCCGAGATCACGATCGTGGTCTGGCCTTCACAATTGATGTTGACGCCTTCCGGGATCGGAAAGTTCACATCATGGGAGAAGCCGAGCTGCAGGTTCAGGTTCTTGCCCTGAACGGCAGCGCGATAACCCACGCCGGTAATCTCGAGCGTTTTGGTGAAACCTTCGGTGACACCGGTCACCAGATTACCCACCAGAGCACGCGACGTGCCCCAGGCCATACGGGTACGCTTGTTGTTCGAGCGGGGCTTGAAAACGATCGAGCCGTCTTCTTGCATCACCTCGATGTCGGACGGAATATCGACCTTCATCTCGCCCAGTTTGCCTTTGGCCGATACCGTCTGCCCGGAAACCTGAACTTCGGCCCCCTCGGGAATGACGACCGGACTGCTGCCTACTCGTGACATAATCTATGTCTCCTCAAACCGTGCCCGCCTAGAAGACGTGGCACAGGACCTCGCCGCCGACATTCTCTGCACGTGCTGTCTGGTCGGACACCACACCCTTGGGTGTCGAGAGGATCGAAATCCCCAGTCCGCCATAGACCTGGCGCAGATCATTGATCTTCGAATACACGCGGCGTCCGGGACGCGACACGCGCTTGATTTCGCGAATCACCGGTGTGCCTTCCTGATATTTCAGCTCAATGGTGATCTCTGAAATACCCGAACGCAGTTCGGTCACGCTGTAACCACGAATGAAACCTTCCTGCTGCAGAACCTGCAGAACGCGTTCGCGCAGCTTGGAAGCCGGTGAAATCACGGAAGAATGGCCGGCACGCTGTCCATTACGGATGCGTGTCAGCATATCACCAAGGGGATCGGACATGCTCATGATCGTGCCTCCCTACCAGCTCGACTTGACGAGGCCCGGAATCAGACCGTTCGAGCCAAGCTCACGCACCGCGAGGCGCGACATACGAAATTTGCGATAGTAACCGCGCGGACGCCCCGTCACTTCACAACGGTTGCGAAGACGCGTTTTCGAAGAATTGCGGGGCAGCTTCGCGAGTTTCATACGCGCTGCGAAGCGTTCTTCGGGCTGACGCGAAGAATCCTTCGCAATCGCCTTCAGTTCGGCCCGCTTCGCCGCATACTGGTCCACCAGCTTCTGACGGCGCTTGTTCTTCTGAATCGCACTCTGTTTTGCCATGTCGTCCTGTCTCCTGACCGACGTTTAATCGCGGAACGGAAAGTCGAAGCCGCGCAGCAACTCGCGCGCCTCGTCATCCGTGTTCGCCGTCGTGCAAATGATCACATCCATGCCGCGGATGTCGTCAACTTCGTCGTAGTTGATTTCCGGGAAAACGATTTGCTCACGCAATCCCATCGAATAGTTACCGCGTCCGTCAAAGCTCGTGGGGCGCAGACCGCGAAAGTCACGTACACGCGGCAATGCGATCGTCACCAGGCGGTCGAGAAACTCGTACATGCGTTCCCGACGCAGCGTGACCTTGCAGCCGATGGGCATGCCTTCACGCAGCTTGAAGTTCGCAACCGAAGTCTTCGCCCGTGTGATCTGCGGGTGCTGACCCGCGATCAACGCCATCTCGTTGGTCGCGGTATCGATTTTCTTGGAATCCTGCGCCGCCTCGCCCAGACCCATGTTCAGGACAATCTTGTCCAGACGCGGGATCGCAAGGTCATTCTTGTAGCCGAACTGCTCCTTGAGCTTCGACTTCACGACGCTATCGTAATGTTCTGCCAAACGCGTTGCCATCTCTCACCTATCAATCAATGACTTCGCCGGACCGCCGGGCAAAGCGCACCTTGCGGCCATCGTCGAGCGTCTTGTAGCCGACCCGGGTCGGCTTCTTCGTATCGGGATCAATCAGCGCCACATTCGAGGCATGCAGCATGGCCTCGAAGGAATTGATGCCGCCCGGCGACGTCTGGGTCGCACGCTCGTGGCGCTTGACCATATTGACGCCCTGAACCAGGACACGATTCCGTTCGCGATCGACACGCAACACTTCACCCGACTTTCCTTTTTCGCGTCCGGTCAGAACGACAACCTGATCGCCCTTCTTGATACGCATTTTCATTTTCGCATTTGTCGCCATTACAGAACCTCCGGCGCCAGCGAGATTATCTTCATGTAGCGCCGGGCACGCAGTTCACGCGTGACCGGGCCGAAGATACGTGTCCCGATGGGCTCACCCTGCGGGTTGATCAACACTGCGGCGTTACTGTCAAAGCGGATCGTGCTTCCGTCCGCACGCGAGATGTCCTTCTTCGTGCGGACGATCACGGCACGATGAATTTCACCCTTTTTCACGCGGCCGCGCGGGATCGCCTCCTTGATGGAGACGACGATCACGTCGCCCACACCGGCGGTCATGCGCTTGGAACCACCCAGCACCTTGATGCACTGCACCCGGCGCGCGCCGCTGTTGTCAGCGACTTCCAGGTTGGTCTGCATCTGAATCATTGTTTCTGTCCTTCAAAAACCCGGGCCATACGGCCTCAGGCATCTACCTTTTCGATCACTTCGAAACGCTTGCTCTTGGAAATCGGGCGGCATTCTCGAATGCGCACCTGATCGCCGATGGCGAGCGTATTGGTCTCGTCATGCGCCGCAATCTTCTTCGACTGGGTCATGAACTTCTTGTAGAGCGGATGCTTCACCCGGCGTTCGACCTTGACGGTCACCGACTTCTCCATCTTGTTGCTCACCACTGTACCGATGAGTTCGCGACGCGGCATTCTGTTAACTCCTGTACGCTCGTTATTGCGCCGTACGGCGCTCGCTGAGGATCGTCTGCACCCGGGCAATGTCCCGGCGGACATCGCGAACACGCGCGGTGTTCTCGAGTTGCCCGCTGGCTTGCTGAAAGCGCAGGTTGAATGCCTCTTTTTTCAGATCGCGCAACTGATCGCGCAATTCGTCTTCGCTCTTGGCGCGGATATCGACCGGCTTCATGGTTCTAACTCACTTCGCGCGAAACAACGCGCGTCTGCAGCGGAAGCTTGGCAGCCGCCAGTTCGAACGCTTCGCGCGCCACATTCTCGGGGACACCGTCAATTTCGAACATGACACGACCCGGCTTCACGCGGACCATCCAGTATTCCGGCGTACCCTTACCCTTACCCATGCGGACTTCCGCGGGTTTCTGGCTGACCGGCACATCGGGGAAGATGCGGATCCACACACGACCGGCACGACGCATGTGACGGGTCATGGCACGGCGTGCGGCCTCGATCTGACGAGCCGTGACACGCGCCGGCGTCACAGCCTTCATGCCATAAGAGCCGAAGTTCAGCGTCGTGCCCGACTGGGCAACGCCGTGCAGCCGGCCCTTATGCTGCTTGCGGTATTTTGTTCTTTTCGGACTTAACATGATCCTACCTCCGCGCGGCGCCTAGCGTGCCGGCATTCCGCCCGATTGCTGTTCTTCGATTCGACGATCCTGCGCCATCGGGTCGTGTTCCATAATGTCTCCACGATAGATCCAGACCTTGACGCCACAGGCGCCATAAGTGGTCTGGGCCGTCGCCGTGCCGTACTGCACATCTGCGCGCAGTGTGTGCAGGGGAACGCTGCCCTCGTGATACTGCTCGGTCCGCGCGATTTCGGCACCGCCAAGACGGCCACCGCACATCACGCGCACACCCTGGGCGCCCAGACGCATGGCGCTCTGCACCGCACGCTTCATGGCGCGGCGGAACCCGACACGACGCTCGAGCTGCTGGGCGATGTTCTCGGCCACCAGGGTTGCGTCGATTTCCGGCTTGCGCACTTCAACGATGTTCAGGCTGACCTCGGAACCGGTGATCTTGGCCGCGTCACTGCGCAGCTTCTCAATGTCGGCGCCCTTCTTGCCAATCACGACACCCGGACGGGCCGAATGGATCGTGATCCGCGCCCTCTTGGCCGGACGCTCGATGATGATGCGGCTGACACCGGCACCGGCAAGACGCTTCTCGAGCATCTTGCGAAGCTCAAGGTCTTCCAGCAGCAGGTTGCCATAGGCCTGGTCATCGGCGAACCAGCGGGAATCCCAGGTTCGGTTGATGCCGAGACGAAGACCGATCGGGTTGATTTTCTGACCCATACTTATGCCTCTTCCTGCTCGCGTACGACGAGTGTGATCTGGCTGAACGGCTTGTGAATACGCGCCACGCGGCCACGTGCACGCGCACGCCAGCGCTTCATCACGAATGTCTTGCCGACAGTGGCTTCGGCGACGACCAGACGGTCCACGTCGAGTTGGTGATTGTTCTCGGCATTCGCGATGGCGCTCTCCAGGCCGCGCTTGACCGCATCGGAGATTCGACGGCGCGAAAACTCGAGATCCATCAGCGCGCGCTGAACCGGCTTCCCGCGGATCTGTTCGGCCACCAGGTTGAGCTTCTGAGGGCTCACCCGGAGGTTGCGAATGATCGCGCGCGCTTCGGTATCCGCCAGGTTACGGGGTGCAGATTTCTTGCCCATAACTAGCCCCGCTTCGCTTTGCGGTCGGCCTGATGTCCGTAATAGGACCGCGTCGGCGAAAATTCACCGAACTTCTGACCAACCATGTTTTCGGTGACCAGGACGGGAACGAACTTCTGACCGTTGTAAACGCCGAACGTCAGTCCGACGAACTGCGGCAGAATGGTCGAACGTCGAGACCAGGTCTTGATCACATCATTTCGCCCGGATGAACGCGCAGCCTCTGCCTTCTTGAGCAGATAACTGTCGACAAACGGACCTTTCCATACAGAACGTGCCACGGCCGTTCTCCTCTACTTCGCGCGCCGGCGAATGATCAGCGAGTCGGTCTTCTTATTAGACCGGGTACGCTTACCCTTCGTCGGCTTGCCCCAAGGTGTAACGGGATGACGGCCACCGGATGTCCGGCCTTCACCACCACCATGCGGATGATCGATCGGGTTCATGGCAACACCGCGAACGGACGGGCGCTTGCCCAGCCAGCGCTTGCGGCCAGCCTTGCCAAGTTTGATGTTGCTCTGATCAGGATTGGACACGGCACCGATGGTGGCCATGCACTCCTGACGGACCATGCGAACCTCGCCGGAGGCCAGCTTCAGCAGGCCGTAACCGCGGTCGCGGCCAACCAGCTGTACATAGGTACCTGCCGAACGCGCCATCTTGCCACCCGCACCGGCCTTCAGCTCCACGTTGTGGATGATGGTCCCGATGGGGATGGCTCGCAGCGGCATCGCGTTGCCGGGCTTCACATCCGCACGTTCCGCGGAAATCACCGTGTCACCGACATTCAGGCGCTGCGGCGCCAGGATGTAGCTCTTCTCACCGTCTTCATAGGTGATCAGCGCAATAAATGCGGTGCGGTTCGGATCGTATTCGATCCGCTCCACCGTTGCAGGCACGTCAAACTTCCGACGCTTGAAATCCACATGGCGATAGAGCCGCTTGTGCCCGCCGCCACGACGGCGTGCCGTGATGCGTCCGGTGTTGTTGCGACCGCCCTTCTTGGTCAGGCCTTCGGTAAGGGACTTTTCCGGGTCACCCTTCCAGAGCTCGGACCGGTCAACGAGAACAAGCCCGCGCTGACCTGGCGTCATCGATTTGTACTGCTTCAATGCCATTTCGAACCCCTACACGCCGGTCGTGATATCGATCGAGTCGCCTTCGGCGAGACGAACCACGGCCTTTTTGACGTCGTTGCGACGGCCCGGACGGCCCTTCCAACGCTTCGTCTTGCCCTTTTGCAGAATGGTGTTCACGCCTTCGACCTTGACCTTGAACAGGCCTTCGACCGCGGCGCGAATTTCAGGTTTGGTCGCATCGATCGGAACCCTGAACACCACCTGGTTGTGCTCGGAGACCATCGTCGCCTTCTCGGTAATAACCGGAGAACGGACAATCTCGTACATACGTTCAGCGGACACTTCGATGCGCCCGCGCGGTTTGCGGTTACTGCTCATCGGAGGCGCTCCTGCAACTGCTCAACGGCCGACTTGGTGAGGACCAGCGTGTCGCGACGCAGGATGTCGAAGACGTTCGCACCCTGATGCGGCAGCACATCCACACCCGGAATATTGCGGGCGGCCAGCTGAAAATTACGGTCAAGCTCGCTGCCATCTACGATCAGAGCCGAGGAAAGCCCCATAGCCTTGAGCTGGGCGGCCACGGCCTTGGTCTTGGGCTCGGCGGCGGATGCCGTGTCGAGAACCACCAGCTTGCCAACAGCCTGTTTCGACGACAGCGCGGTCTTCAGCGCAAGCTTGCGAACCTTCTTCGGCAGCTCGGTCGAATGGTCGCGCGGCATCGGACCGAACGTGGTCTGTCCACCCCGCCAATGTCCGGCCTTCCGATCACCCGCGCGCGCACGGCCGGTGCCCTTCTGACGCCAGGGACGCGCCGTCGATCCATTGATCTTGCTACGTGTCTTGGTCTTGTGGGTGCCCTGCCGCTTCTTGGCGAGCTGATAATTGACCATTCGTGCCAGCAGGTCCTTGCGAACCGGCGCAGCAAAGACGCCATCGTCGAGATCGATCTCGCCGACGTCCTTGTTATCCATATTGATGACTTTAAGCTTCATCGCCGCAGTCCTTCGAATCCGTAGCTTCGGCATCGCCTTCAGGCGCCTCGGCCGGTGCGTCATCAGACGCGGTGTCTTCTGCCGACGCTTCGTCCGCCGCAGCCTCTTCCGGTGCAGCTTCCTCAGCCGGTGCCTCTTCCGGCATCACGGTCGGATAGGGCGCATCCTCAGGGAGTGCCTTCTTGACCGCGTCACGAACGAGGACATAGCCGCCCTTGGAACCCGGCACCGCACCCTCAACCAGGATCAGGCCTTCCTCGCCATCGGTCGTGACGACGCGGAGGTTCTGGGTGGTAACCCGTTCGGCGCCCATATGGCCGGCCATCTTCTTGCCTTTGAAGACTTTGCCGGGGTCCTGACACTGACCGGTTGAACCATGGCTTCGATGCGAAATGGACACACCATGGGTTGCCCGCAGGCCCCCGAAGTTGTGGCGCTTCATCGCACCGGCAAAGCCCTTACCGATCGAGGTGCCCGTCACATCGACGAACTGGCCCGAAACAAAGTGATCGGCCACCAACCGTGTACCGACATCGACGAGCGCGTCATCGGCCACGCGGAATTCCACGAGCTTGCGACGCGGCTCGACTTTCGCCTTGGCGAAATGTCCGCGCATGGCCTTGCTGACACGCTTGGGCTTTGCGGCCCCCGTGCCAAGCTGCAATGCGGTATAGCCGTCCCGATCGATTGTGCGCTGATCTACAACATCACATTCATCGAGCTTGAGTACTGTGACCGGAATATGATTGCCCGTGTCGTCGAAGACGCGGGTCATACCCAGTTTCTGTGCAATGACGCCGGTACGCATCTTGGCCTCTTACAGCTTGATTTCCACATCGACGCCGGCCGCAAGGTCGAGCTTCATAAGCGCATCGACGGTTTGCGGGGTCGGATCGATGATATCGAGCAGACGTTTGTGAGTGCGGATCTCGAACTGTTCACGCGACTTCTTGTTCACGTGCGGCGAACGAAGAACGGTGAACTTCTCGATACGCGTCGGAAGCGGGATCGGTCCGCGAACCTCTGCACCGGTTCGTTTGGCTGTTCCCACGATTTCGCTGGCCGACTGGTCGAGCACGCGATGATCGAAAGCTTTCAGCCTGATCCGTATATGTTGACTGTCCATTGCGGTGTCCCGTCAAAGTGAACGGCGGTCCCGAAGCGGAACCGCCGAACAAAGATTGCCTATTCGATGATGGATGTGACGACGCCGGCGCCGACGGTGCGGCCACCTTCGC
>JAYQBG010000029.1:0-33094 GCA_038137215.1 Alphaproteobacteria bacterium | reverse complement strand
ATCCAGCAGCCCCGCGCTTGCGTATCCCAAACGCTATGACAGACACAATCTCGATCCATCTTTCCGGCGACGACACAGTCGTCATTTCCAACCGGAACACGACAATCGGCTACGCAACATTCGACGCTGCAGCCGGGGTACTGACCTATATCTTCGTGAGCCCCGGTTTCCGAAATAACGGTTTTGGATCGATGCTCGTGGATACGGCGCAGCAAGCTGCGGGAAAGTTACTTAGACCTGCGGAACCGATATCGCCGCTGGGGCGGAAGTTCTTCGAGCGGTCGGGCAAGGATTAGGCGCGCGCAGTTAAGCGGCGTTCTGCCACGCCGAAGACATGAAACCACCGGTCAGGTTTGCTTGGCGTGGTTGCTCACCATCCCCATCGTCGGCCAGTTCGGTCTCACCTTCACATCTCGTGATCCGCAAGCGGAGCAGCTTAGCCAGCGATAAAGCTCTGGCACGGGCGTCATGTGCGGAATGCTCGATAGGTTGGTTAGCGGCAACACAGCGTTATGCGAGCAGTTGTTGCACCAGCAGAACAGTCCATGCGTGCAGGATGACAGCAGAGCGGGTTGCATGAGCGAATGTGAAATGCCTCATCGAGGGCTTCAAGCCACTAACGCAGCCAACGTAAGATGAGCCCATGATCCGGATTTTCACGCTCGTCCTGCTGCTCCTTTCCCCTGCCGCGTTGGCGGACCCGATCACAGGCGTTCCCCGCATCGTGGATGGTGACAGCCTCGATTTTGGGCACATCCAGATCCGCCTCCACGGCATAGACGCTCCCGAGGCCGATCAGAACTGCTCTAGAGCTGGCCGCTTGTGGCGATGTGGTTTCGAAGCGGCATCCGCACTTGCTGCTCTAATCGAGAAGCATCGGGTTGACTGCAAAGAACGTGACCGCGATCAGTATGGAAGAATCGTGGCCGTCTGCTGGATCGGAGGACCGAAGGGCGTTTAGATCAATCGCGAGATGGTAGCCCGCGGCTGGGCGGTCGCTTACAGGCGCTACTCGATGGACTACGCCACCGAGGAGAGCGAAGCCCGTAAGGCCGAGCTTGGAATATGGTCGGGAGATTTCGTCATGCCAGAGGATTGGCGAAGGGCACAGCGACGCGGGACGGCCTCACCCCAAAACCCGCGCAACATGCCGGACCGTGACTGTGGAGACTTCAGGACTTGGCAGGAAGCACAGCGCTTCTACGAGGCTGACAAACCTGGCGACCCGCACCGGCTTGACGGTGACCGCGATGGGATCGCTTGCGAGAGCTTGAGACGGTAGCAGTTTTGGTATTCACAATCGGGATGCTTCACTAAGCTAACTTTATGGCCCTCGACATGCGCCCTCCTGTTCCAGAAACTCTAATCAGGAATGGCCCAGAACTTGGGGGCTAGACACATTAAGTTGCTCGCCCTCAACACCAAAAGCCGCAGTCGTTAGCTCGCCAACTACTGCCTCCGTATCGGAGGCCAGGAAGTCCCTTAATGGGCGCTCATAGTAAGATACGATCGCTGCCACACTAATTACCTCCGCGCTTCGCCGAATTCGGGTAGCAGGTAGTTCTCATTTCACCGCTATGACCTGAACGCTGCCGCCCTGTCCGCCACAGGCGCTGCACCGCGCGCGGCGACCAATCTCAGGTAACTCAATGCCTCTGCCGCAGCGCTCTGACAATGCCTCTACATCCAGATCCTCTTCACGCCTACAGACGTCACAGAAGACGTGTAGGCCGTGACCGTTAGACAGAAGGTTCTCGAGGGTTGCGGCCAACGCAAATCAAGCGATCAAGACGCGGGCAAAGACCGGGCAATTTTGAGAGCGGACAGCGCATCGTCGATCGGGATAAACAAGCTAATGCCCGGCGATATCGGGGCATCCGCTTGGATAAAGCGCTGCTCTTTCTGAGTGCGAAAGCCGCTTACAATACCAGCAGTTACAGTAGAGCTGAGGCTCTCTTTCAGCGGTGTGCCGACAACGAACACTCTCTCAAGTTTTTTTTGCCGGTGCACTGCGAAGAGGAAGTGCTGTTGGGACACGAAGCCCAACCTTTATGAGGGCTATATCTCGGCTCTTAAGCTTTCTGACCACGTCACCTGGAACTTCAGGGCCGTTATTAAGAATAACGCTGACTTTTTGGGCGTCACCTACGACGTGTGCATTAGTCAGAAGGTAGCCATCTTCCGAGATGAAGAAGCCAGAGCCATGACCTTGTCCGATACGAATTGTTGCGACTGAGGAAAGAACGCTGTCCAAATGTGCTTCGATCAAACGATCTGCCTTTGGCATGAGCTCAAGCTTCAAAACTGACCCAGCAAAAGTTGACGCGCCTTCGCTGTCTTCTTGCCTCTCAGCCAAGGCAACAAATTCCGCATTTGTCAGCAAATTCTCAGCAGCCTGAGCAAAGGCGTTGTGGAACATTAATATAATTCCATCCGGCTTCGGTTGAACTTCTTTGAAATAACCTTGGGTCTGAACGTTCAAAACGACTGGCCGCGAAAGGCTAGAAAGTATTGTCCAGTCAACATCAACAAAAAATTCACCGCCGTAGCTGTTTCGCGGCATACCACGCCATGCATCGTGCTCTTGGCAGATGTTGTTAGCTACTTTGGTGATGCGGCTACCAATCAAATACTCAGCAGAATTTGCAGATGCTTCGCGCCCGAAAAGGTCACGTGGGTCACCCGCAACATTCACGCCAGATTGAGATAGTGCCTCATAGAAAACCTCACCTAACTCCGTACTCCAGTTGCCAAGTACAGAGGACCCCGCTCCCCAAGCAAACTCCTCGTCACTCCCTCCTCGATAATTGCAAAGAGTTCCCTTTACCCCTTCAATACCGCCACCCGGGAATTTCCCAATAATCGTTCCTCGCTTGATGTTTGCAATCACTTTGCTCAGAGCAAAGCTTGCTTGTTTTTCGACGGGTGTAGCTACGTTTAGAAGCTGTTGATTGGTAACTTTCGGCACTTCCACCCGCAAACACAAAAACCATAGCCCCCGCACAACGGCGGGGGCTATGGGTATGGTGGGCGATGACGGGTTCGAACCGCCGACCCCTTCGGTGTAAACGAAGTGCTCTTCCAGCTGAGCTAATCGCCCTTTGTGTGTGCCCGACATGTTGGTTAGCACTCTAAACATCTGAAAGAAATAACTTATTTCTTCTGGGGCACCTCGGTGTAAACGAGATGCTCTGCCAGCTGAGCTAACCGCCCTTTCGCAAGAGTTCACTCGCAATGGGCGGGGCACCGACCCGCCCCTGCAGGACCTTTGTCCCAAAAACGAAACGGGCGGGTTCCAGTTTGTGTAACCGGCCCGCCCGAAACGGATATGAAACCGGTCTAGTTGACCGAATCCTTCAGTGCCTTGCCGGCCTTGAACTTCGGCTGCTTGGAAGCCGGAATCTGGATCGTCGCACCCGTCTGCGGATTTCGACCCGTGGTGGCTTTGCGCTGTGCGACAGAGAAGGTGCCGAAGCCAACGAGACGAACTTCGTTGCCGCCCTTCAGAGCACCGGTAATGTTGTCGAGGACACTATCGACGGCCTTACCAGCATCGGCCTTAGAGAGTTCGGCAGAATCAGCCACGGCTGCAATGAGATCGTTCTTGTTCACGTTAAGACCCCCTTCTTGGGTTGGTTTGATGGCTCAAGATTGATTGGGGCGCGATGCCCGAAAACCATACTGTAGGGGGACTGTAGAAGCGGGGAATCCGAGCCGTCAATCAAAACGGCCCGGATTTCCGGGGTTTTTCGCCTTTTTTAACGAACGAATCGGGGTTCGCCCGACGTCAACCCTAATGTCGGACGACGCCGGGGGTCTCAGACTCGTCATCTGCCGCAGAAACCGCCGCCGAGTCGTGGGCAGCTGCATCCCACTCGATCGGGACAAGCGGCTGAGTCAGGGCGTGTTCGAGAACCTCGTCCACGGTCGAGACCGGGAAGATTTCCAGGCCCTTCTTCACATTGTCCGGGATGTCTGCGAGGTCCTTCTCGTTGTCCTTCGGAATGATGACGGTTTTGACGCCGCCACGCAGAGCCGCGAGCAGCTTCTCCTTGAGACCGCCAATCGGAAGAACACGACCACGCAGGGTGATTTCACCCGTCATGGCAACGTCCTTACGGATCGGATTCTGGGTCAGGACCGAGACCATGCAGGTGATCATGCCGACACCGGCGGACGGGCCGTCTTTCGGCACCGCACCTTCCGGCACATGGATGTGAATATCGCGCTTGTCGAAAAGCGGGGGTTCAATCCCGAAATCAACCGCCCGGGCCCGCACATAGGCATTCGCAGCCTGAACGGATTCCTGCATCACATCGCCAAGTTTGCCGGTGATGGTCATCTTGCCCTTACCGGGGACAAGAATACCCTCGACCGTCAGCAACTCGCCGCCAACCTCGGTCCAGGCCAGCCCCGTGACGACACCGACCATGTCGTCTTCCTCGGTCTCGCCGAAGCGGAACTTGCGGATACCGGCATACTTGTCGAGGTTTTTGACCGTGACCTTGACCGAGGTGACGTCCTTTTCGACTTCGATTTCCTTTACGGCCTTGCGCGCCAGATTCGCGATCTCGCGCTCCAGGTTACGCACGCCAGCTTCACGCGTGTAGTAGCGAATCAAATCACGCAGAGCAGAGTCCGAAATCGACCATTCCTCTTCCTTGAGGCCGTTTTCTTCAACCTGTTTGGTGATCAGATGGCGCTTGGCAATTTCGACCTTCTCGTCCTCGGTGTAACCGGGGATTCGGATGATCTCCATACGGTCGAGCAGCGGCTGCGGCATGCGCATGCTGTTGGCCGTGCAGACGAACATCACGTCCGACAGGTCATAATCCACCTCCAGGTAGTGATCCTGGAATGTGTTATTCTGTTCCGGATCTAGCACTTCCAGCAGCGCCGATGACGGGTCACCCCGCCAGTCCGCGCCCAGCTTGTCGATCTCATCGAACAGGAAGAGCGGATTGGAGGTCCCGGCCTTCTTCATGCCCTGGATCACCTTGCCCGGCATGGAGCCGATATAAGTACGGCGATGGCCACGGATTTCAGATTCATCCCGCACGCCACCCAGCGACATGCGCACAAACTTGCGCCCTGTTGCACGGGCCACCGACTTGCCCAGCGAGGTCTTACCCACACCCGGAGGGCCAACGAGACACAGGATCGGTCCCTTGATCTTCTGCATGCGCTGCTGAACGGCCAGATACTCGAGGATACGTTCCTTGACCTTGTCCAGACCGTAGTGATCGGCATCCAGAATTTCATGCGCCTCGGTGATGTTCTTCTTCACCCGCGAACGCTTCTTCCATGGAACCGACAAAATCCAGTCGAGATAGTTTCGCACGACCGTGGCTTCGGCCGACATGGGGCTCATATTCCGAAGCTTCTTGAGCTCCTGATTGGCCTTTTCGCGCGCTTCCTTATTGAGCTTGGTCTTCTTGATCTTGTCTTCAAGCTCCTGGAGTTCGTCGCGGCCGTCCTCGCCCTCGCCAAGTTCCTTCTGGATCGCCTTGAGTTGTTCGTTGAGATAATACTCGCGCTGGGTCTTCTCCATCTGGCGCTTGACCCGCGAACGGATCCGCTTTTCGACCTGAAGAACGCCGATCTCGCCTTCCATGAAGCTGTAGATTTTCTCCAGCCGCTTCTGGACCGTGTCGGCTTCCAGCAACTCCTGCTTCTCCGGAATCTTCAACGAGAGATGCGAGGCAATGGTATCGGCAAGCTTGCTAGGCTCCTCGATCTGATTGATCGATACGAGAACCTCAGGCGGCACTTTCCGGTTCAGCTTGATGTACTGCTCGAACTGCGTGACCACCGAACGCGAGAGCGCTTCGGTTTCCTTTTCATCCAGTTCTTCCTCGGGCAGCACTTCGGCAAAGGCCTGGAAGAATTCCGCGTTGTCCGTGAAATCGACAACCGCGGCGCGTTCTCCGCCTTCGACGAGCACCTTCACCGTGCCATCGGGCAATTTCAGCAACTGCAAAATGGTGCCGATCGTGCCGACCGTGAAAAGATCTTCCGGTGCCGGATCGTCCTGTGCGGCATCCTTCTGGGTAACAAGCAGGATTTTCTTGTCTTCCTGCATGACGTCTTCGAGCGCGCGCACGGACTTCTCGCGCCCCACGAAGAGCGGCACGATCATATGCGGGAACACGACAATGTCGCGCAACGGCAAGACAGGGAAGAGAGCACCTTTGGAAAGATCAGTCATAACAAAGTCCGGCTTGGCGATATCGATGATTGAAGGGTAGCCGCAAAACCTTGAAAACGGGTTTACGGCGCCATCAAAAGGAGGCCGGCGCGCGAATCGCACCGCACCACAATAAATGGGGTAAGAACCGACACAATCAAGTGTCGGGGGAGACGATTTAACCACAAGATCGTGTGGTCGGTCAGGCCGGAGTCCCCAAATCTTCGCGTTTGTCCGCGTAGATATGCAGCGGCGCGACATTGCCCTCGACCACTTCGCCATTGATCACGACTTCCTCTACCCCGTCCAAACCAGGCAGCTCAAACATCGTGTCGAGGAGAATATTCTCCATGATCGAACGCAGTCCGCGCGCGCCGGTCTTGCGGGCAATCGCCTTCTTGGCGATGGCCACGAGGGAGTCCTCGGCAAAGGTCAGTTCCACGCCTTCCATATCGAAGAGCCGCTGATACTGCTTGATCAGGGCGTTCTTCGGCTGGGTCAGGATTTGCACCAGCGCGTCCTCATCCAGATCGCCAAGGGTTGCGAGCACAGGCAGACGGCCGACGAATTCGGGGATCAGACCGAACTTCAGCAGATCCTCGGGTTCGACCTCGCTCAGAATTTCACCGGTCTGACGATCATCCGGGCTTTGGACATCGGCACCGAAGCCAATAGCTGTTTCCTTGCCTCGTCCGGAAATGATCTTGTCGAGTCCGGCAAACGCACCACCGACAATGAACAAGATGTTCGTCGTATCGACCTGCAGGAACTCCTGCTGGGGATGCTTGCGACCGCCCTGCGGCGGGACAGAGGCCACCGTGCCTTCCATGATCTTCAGCAAGGCCTGTTGCACGCCCTCACCCGACACGTCGCGGGTAATGGAGGGGTTATCGGATTTTCGGCTGATCTTGTCGACTTCGTCGATATAGACAATCCCGCGCTGCGCGCGCTCGACATTGTAGTCAGCCGATTGCAACAGCTTGAGGATGATGTTTTCGACATCCTCGCCAACATATCCGGCCTCGGTCAGCGTCGTAGCGTCGGCCATGGTGAAGGGCACATCCAGGATGCGCGCTAGGGTCTGCGCAAGAAGCGTCTTGCCGCAACCCGTCGGCCCCATCAGCAGAATATTGGATTTCGCGATCTCAACGTCGTTGCCTTTCGGCCCACCGGTGCTGAGACGCTTGTAGTGATTATGGACGGCAACCGAGAGCACCCGTTTCGCGCGCGCCTGACCAATCACATAGTCGTCGAGCACCTCGCAGATTTCCTTCGGGGTGGGCACACCGTCGCGCGACTTCACGAGGGTTGATTTGTGTTCCTCGCGGATGATGTCCATGCACAGTTCGACGCATTCATCGCAGATGAACACGGTCGGCCCGGCAATCAGTTTGCGGACCTCGTGCTGACTCTTTCCACAGAAAGAGCAGTAGAGAGTGTTCTTGGAATCACCGTTACCGGACTTGCTCATATTACCTTATGTCCCGTGCTGGGGCGTTACGTCAGACCGAATGCCCGAACATGGGCGAATCACTAGCAAAAACGATTGAACAATAGCTAAGGGCCAGCGATCAATAATTAGTTAAATCCGATTTTTCGGATTTTGTGCCGTATTTCGGCTTAAACGCTTACTCACCTTCACTTTCGTCCTCGGCCGGACTGCGTTTGCTGACAACTTCATCAATCAAACCAAAGGCCTGAGCCTCATCAGCGGTGTAAAATTTGTCGCGTTCGAGTGCATCTGCAATGGCCTCGACCGGCTGGCCGGTATGTTCGGCATATATTTCATTGAGGCGCGCGCGGATCTTCAGAATCTCCTGCGCATGGATTTCAATATCCGTGGCCTGCCCCTGAAAACCACCAGAGGGCTGGTGCACCATGATCCGGGCATTGGGAAGTGCATAGCGCTTGCCCTTGGCACCACCGGCCAGCAACAGCGAACCCATGGAGGCCGCCTGGCCGACACACAGCGTGGCCACATCCGGCCGGATGTACTGCATGGTGTCATAAATCGACATACCCGAGGTCACGACGCCCCCGGGAGAGTTGATGTAGAAACTGATGTCCTTGTTGGGATTTTCCGCTTCCAGAAACAGCAGCTGAGCACAGATCACACTGGCGACCTCGTCCGCAACGGGTCCGGTCAGAAAGATGATCCGTTCCTTGAGCAGACGTGAGTAGATGTCATAGGCCCGCTCGCCGCGGTTCGTCTGTTCGACGACCATGGGAACCAGTGCATTCATGTGCGGTGTATCGTCAAATTCCATTTTCGTCTGTCACTCCGTCCTCGGATCGGGCTTCCCAAAAACCGGCCTGCGCCGTTATTCCGCTACAAAATAGGCTCGTAACGAGTCCGTGCAAGACCAGGGCATTCGAAACGCCATCAGGCGTCCTTCTTGTCACCTGCGTCCTTCTTTGCCGCCGGCTTTTTCTTCGCAGCCGGCTTTTTGGCGGCCGGCTTTTTCGCGGCCGCCTTCTTGGCAGTTGCCTTCTTCTTCGCCGGAGCCTTCTTCTTGGCCGGCGTAGCATCGGCCGACTTAGCATCCTCGGCCACAGCGGTTTCGGCTTCGACCTCCTTGTTCAGCTCCTCGGGCGACATCTCACGCTCGGTGACATTGGCAAGTTCGAGCACGAAATCGACCACCTTGTCTTCGAAGATGGGCGCCTGCAGCGACGCCGTGGCCTGCGGATTGTCACGATAGAAATCGATCACCATCTGCTCCTGGCCCGGCATCTGTCGTGCCTGTTCCATGATCGCGCGGTTCACTTCTTCCTGCGAGACGGTCAGGTTGTTGGTCTCCCCCACATGGGACAGCAACAAGCCCAGGCGGACCCGGCGGTTTGCGATTTCCTGATAGGATTCCCGCAGCTCTTCGTCGGATTTCTTCTTGTCTTCCTCGTCGAGCTGGTCGTTCTCCTTGGCGTCCTCGATCTGCCTCCAGATCTGCTCGAACTCGTCTTCGGCCATACGCGGCGGCACATCGAAGTCGTGACCCTCGGCCAGCTTATCGAGCAACTGACGCTTGGTACGCTCGCGGGTCAGACGATTGTATTCCTGTCCAAGCTGCTCGCTGACCGCGACCTTCAGAGTGTCGAGGTCTTCCATACCCAGCGACTTGGCGAACTCGTCATCGACCGCGACGTCCACACCCTCATGGATTTCCTGAACCGTACAATCGAACACGGCGTCCTTGCCGGACAGATCGTCCACTCCGTAGTCTTCGGGAAACGCGACCTTCACATCGAGCTGCTTGCCGATCTCGGCGCCGATGAGCTGATCCTCAAAACCCGGGATGAACTGGTCGGAGCCAATCTCGAGACGCACGCCGGTGCCCGTCCCGCCATCGAAGGCCACGTCGTCGATCTTGCCTTCGAAATCAATGACGACAATGTCACCCTTCTTGACCGGTCGGGCGTCTTCGATCGGCTTGGTCTCACGGTTCTGCTGCACGATGCGCGCGATGGCATCGTCGATTTCCGCATCGGTCGGCACCACCTTGATGCGTTCAAGCTCGATGCTCGCCAGATCGAGGTCTCCGATCTCGGGCAGAATTTCGATGGACAGATCGAACTCAAGATCCTTGCCCTCATCAAAGGACACGATCTCGATCTTCGGCTGACCGGCCGGGCGCAGGCCGCGCTCGGTCATGACTTCCTGCGAGGTGTCCTGAACGGTGCCCTCAAGCACCTCACCCATCACGGAGCCGCCAAAGCGCTGCTTGAGAACCTTCAACGGCACCTTGCCCGGGCGAAACCCGGGGATGCGGACGGTCTTGCCGACTTCCGTCAGGCGTTCATCAACGCGCTTGCCAATATCTTCCGCCGCGACCTTAATCTTGTAGTCGCGCACGAGGCCTTCATTTTTTGTTTCAACGACGTCCATTGCCTGGTCCGATGTTTTGCTGTTCGTGTCTGTCTAGTTGGGATAACGCAGCCGATCTTAAAGCCACCCTGCCCGGTTTGTCTGTTCTCACATTTGCGTGCGGAATGAAATGGTGCGGGCGAAGGGACTTGAACCCCCACGACTTTGCAGTCACCAGGACCTAAACCTGGCGCGTCTACCAATTCCGCCACGCCCGCGTACACAATTCCAATTGTCGTGATCGCATGCCATGCGTGCCCGAGGAGTCAATCCGCCCGGACGGCGGTTGTCCTATACCATCATCTTTGTCGAGTAAACGGCTCTGACGCGTCCGGGGGATCAGGATTCCAATGACCGTCCGGCAAGCAGCTGCTCCAGTACCTTTGGCAGCAGGTCCGCGATATCCTCTGCGATCAGTCCGGCCCCGAACGCCGCACCAGTCGCACCGTGCAGCCAGCCCCCCGCCGCCGCCGCTTCAAAGGGGGGCATGCCCTGTGCCAGAAGCCCCAGAACGATGCCGCCCAGGACATCTCCGCTGCCCGCCGTCCCGAGTTCGGGCGGGGCGTTCGTGTTGATCGCCGCGCGCCCGTCCGGCGCGGCAATCACGGTGTCCGGCCCCTTCAAAAGCACAACGGCTCCCGACATCCGGGCGGCGGCACGCGCTTTCTCCAGTCGGCCGGTTCCCTCCCCGTCCAACGCGGCCCCGAACAGGCGCGCAAACTCACCATCGTGGGGGGTCAGCACCACGCCGAAGTCGTTTGCAGAAATGGCTTTGAAAAGCGCTTCGGGATTGTCGGCAAATACCGAAATCGCATCAGCATCGATCACGCAGGCGGATGCCGCCCCGAGCGCGGCCAATGTGCGATCGCGCGTGGCGTCGGTCACACCATTTCCGGGACCAACCAGCACGCCGCCTATGCGTTCATCCTCAAGCATGGCGGCAAAGGCCGACGGATCGGTGATCTCCCGCACCATGATCGACGGATGCCCGCAGCGATAGATCGCAAGCACGTCGGGCGGGCTCGCAATCGACACAAGCCCGGCCCCCGTTCGCAGGGCGGCATAGGATGCCAGTCGGGCGGCCCCGGTCAGTTCCCCCCTCCGGCCACGACGGCATGACCGCGCGTGTATTTGTGGCTGCCCGGAGAAAGCAGCGGAAAGCCCTGCTCCCAAAGGGTGGGTGTTTTCTCCCACTGGCGGGGCGCGATCTCGTCGAGGACCGCCTCGGGAATACCGATATCGGCCACATAGACCTCGCCGCACAATCCGCGTCCGGGAAAGAACAGATGCGCAGGCTTTCGGCGGAAGAAGGTGATGGTCAGGTCGGCCTGGGGCGCCGCCCCGCGAACCTGCCCTGTATCTCCGTGAACACCGCTGGGCACGTCAACGGCGAGACAACTCACCGCGCGCGCATTGATCTGCTCGACCATGGCACGCGGCGCGCCGTCGAGGTCGCGGGCCAACCCGGCGCCGAACAGCGCATCGATCACCACATCCGTCTGATCGAGAAGTGCCGGATCGAGGGCGCGAACCGCGCCCGTCCATCGCGCGGCATTGGCCGCGGCATCACCCTTCAGATCTGCCGTGTCCCCCAACAGGGCCAGCTGCACCTCACGCCCGCCCTCTGCCAGCAGACGTGCGGCCACAAAACCGTCTCCGCCATTGTTCCCGGGGCCGCACAACACAAGCACACGCCCGTCGGGCCAACGCACGGAAATCGCCTCGGCCACCGCGGACCCGAGCGTTCCATAAGGTCGAGGCTTGAGACACCACGATCCACCGCGCCCGCATCGGCCCGGTACATCTGGGAGACGGTCAGCAATTCGCTCGTGTCATCGATCCAGTCGGTCGTCATAGTCTGCAATCTAGCAAACCATACCGCAAAGATGCGCACGCAAATGACGGATGGGAAAATGGGGTGGCTGATGGGATTTGAACCCACGGCCTCCTGGACCACAACCAGGCGCTCTAACCAGCTGAGCTACAGCCACCACCGAAGGCGCGATTGTTTAGTCGGCACAGCAGAACCCGTCAAGACAAGACCGGGGAAGAATCAGACCATCGGGTCATCAAAAAAGAACGGCCTGTCCTCTCGCTTGACCCGATCGGCATTCTCATCCTCCGCATTCTCTGTGCGGTCTTCATCTGCCGGGCCCTCCGCGGCCTGTTCCGACGGCAAAGACGGCGCCTCGGCCACCACATGATCGTGCGTATCCTCTTCGTCCGCTTCCGCAGCCGTGTCCTTATCATCAGCGCCGGGTCCGGGGGCCCGAATATTCGGCGAGGCGATATCCGGCACCGACAGTTTGAACACAGAGGCCTCGGACTTGCCGGCACCCGGACCGGTTTCGGAATCGCTGGTTGTAGATTCATTCAAAGTCGCGCCGGCACCACGCCGCAGACGTCCGAACGGGAGCACCACCGACTCCTCTGATTCATCCGTCCACTCCGAACCCGTTCCGTCTGATTCCGCGGCCCCGGTCATGCCTTCCGAACCCTCTGTCGTCCGGGCCTGGAAATGTTCCGACATGGCGGCGCGGTATTTGGCATCCTCGCTCTCTTCGGCATCCTGATCCGCGATCCGATCCGATGTCAGGTCTTCGGCAATGTCGTCCTGGGGATCCTCAAAGTCCTCGTCACCGGGGACGTCGTCGATATCATAATCGCCTTCGTCGGCATCATCGTAGTCGGCTACGTCATCATCCCATTCTTCGGGAGCCGGAAGCGCCAGATTTTTAAATCCCACAGTCTCGTTATCTGAGAATGCCGACAGCCGCTGCAGGCTGCTTTCCAAAAGGTTCCCATCCCGCAGATAGGCGAACAGAACATAAGGATCGGCAGATCCTTCGACATAAAAAGGCGCCAGCGGCATTGCCGCCACGCCGGCCTGAGAGACCAGAGCATCGCCAATATCGTGCGGTCCGTCGTAGAGCGCTTTCGCGCGTACCGGCACATACCAGCCTCCCGGGCCACCCAGGCCGAGGACGCCGATGTCATCGAGGCCATCGAGCAACAAGGCACGCCCGGAGGCAATCATCCCGTTCAGGGTTGCAGCATCGTCGATCGCTGCTCCATCGGAAAAGCGGCGCGCAAGAACGCTTTGTGCAATTTCGCTGGCATGAAGCCCGAATGCAGATGCCGCCGAGCGGATCGGGGGAATCAAATCCGGATGCCCTGTGATGCTCGCGGCCGTTGCGGCCTGCGCAAGCACCGCAGCAGCAGGTACATCCACCCGGATACACCGATCGCCAAGCGCGGGAAAAACCCGGCCGTTTCCGGTGTTTCACCCTCAACCACACTGTGCCGTGCGGATTCATCCACCAGGACCAGACAATCCGTTTGTGCCACGGCATCGATGATCGCCCGACGTGCCTCGTCGGGGAGGTGTTGTCCGGAATAGGGATTGGGATCGGCCACAACGATAAGATCGGTCTGCGGCCCCATCCGTTGCGCAAAGTCGGAATCGTCGAACTCCCATTCTGTCGGCCGCATCGCAACAGACCGCGCCATGCCACCGACCCGGCGCACGACGTCAATCACCTGCGGCGCAAGCGGTTCCAGGACGAGCACATGCCGCCCCGGTGACACGAGGCCCAGAACGGCTGCCACGTAGGCTGCCAGCGGATCTTTGACAACAACCATGCCCGCGCGGTGGTCGATTGTCCGATTACGGGATTGCGCTTCGAAGTCAGCCCAGTTTTGCCGCAAGGCTGGAAGCCCGCCTTCCGGCATGACCGTGATATTGCTTTCGAGGACCGCTTCGGCGAGATGCTGCAGAAGGTTTGTCGGCGCACGCATGGTGCCACGCAACGAGGCCAGATCAATGACGTTTTCGACTATGGCCCGAAGCAGCCACGCATCGGAGTTCGGCCTGTCGCCGGGATGTTGGTCGCATCGGTGTCAAAAAACAGAACTCCCGAAGATGATCACTACCATCGCATGACCTGCCCATGGAGATACGTCAAAGGCTTTGCCCTGTAAATCCGCTAACGCCTATAGTGCGCGCCGCCGTGCGCGGGGAAAACAGAGAGAACAAGAATGACCGAAGCCAAACTGCAACTAGCCCAGAATCTTTCACGTCTCGGAACCGAGTCGGCATTCGAGGTTCTGGCCCGCGCCGAAGCCCTGAAAGCCGAGGGCCACGATGTGATCAACCTCGGCATCGGACAACCAGATTTCAAGACGCCGGAACACATTGTCGAAGCAGCCGTCAAAGCGTTGCATGACGGCCATCACGGCTATACCCCGGCCCCGGGTATCGCTGCGCTGCGGGAATCCCTTGCAGCGGATATCGAGCGGTTGCGCGGCGTGAAGGTCGATCCCGCCCAAGTGGTGTGTGTGCCCGGCGGCAAGGTCACCATGTTCTTCGCTATCATGATGTTCGGCGAACCGGGGGCCGAGATCATGTATCCCAATCCGGGCTTTCCGATCTACGAATCCGTCATCAACTACTCCGGCGCCAAAGCGGTCCCGATCCCGCTTTTGGAGGAAAAGGATTTCTCGTTCGATGCCGAGGAAGTGCTCTCGCTCATAACTCCCGCCACACGGCTGATCATCATCAACACACCTGCCAATCCGACCGGTGGCGCCGTGCCACGCGCAGAGATGGACAAGCTGGCTGCGGGCCTCGAAAACAATCCGCATGTGGCGATCCTGTCCGACGAAATTTACGGCCAGATGACCTATGACGGCCTCGAACATGTGAGCCTGCTGGAATACGAAGGCCTGCGGGACCGGTTGATCCTGCTGGACGGCTGGTCGAAGACCTACGCCATGACAGGCTGGCGGCTGGGATATGCGCTCTGGCCCGAGAGCCTTGTCGATACCGCAACCCGGTTGGCCATCAACTGTCATTCCTGTGTGAATGCCGCGACCCAGTTTGCCGGAATTGCCGCCCTCGAGGGGCCGCAAGATTCCGTCCGTGACATGGTTCAGGCTTTTGACGAACGCCGCAAGGTGATCGTCGATGAACTGAACGCCATCGACGGGTTCACCTGCCGCACACCGAAAGGCGCTTTCTATGCGTTCCCGAACATTTCAGGGACCGGGGAAAACGCGCGGGAGGTGCAGGACAAACTTTTGAACGAAGCGCATGTCGCCACGGTTGCCGGAACAAGCTTCGGCCATCTGGGCGAAGACTATGTGCGCTTTTCCTATGCAAACTCCGTGGAGAACATTCAGACCGCGTTGGAGCGTGTTCGGAAAATATACAATTGAATGACTATTTTTTGCGCATGTTGCACATTTTTTGTTCGTTTTCCTGTTTCTGTTCGTTTGTAACGAACTTATTTTTTATTTAATTTCAGTTAGTTGGCGAATCTGTAGATGTGGCACAGCCTGTGCTATGCCCAATATATCGGCTGATCCCAATCGAGACTTGGCCAGACGAGCAATTCGGTGGAGGCAAACCGTAAACCAATGAAGAAGATCGAAGCCATTATCAAACCGTTCAAGCTCGACGAAGTGAAGGAAGCGTTGCACGAAGTAGGCCTCAAAGGCATCACCGTTGTCGAAGCCAAGGGCTTTGGACGACAGAAAGGCCACACAGAGCTCTATCGCGGCGCGGAATACGTCGTCGATTTTCTGCCCAAAGTTAAGATCGAGGTTGTTCTCGATGACAATCAGGTCGAGCGGGCAATCGAAGCCATTCAGGAAGCAGCCCGTACGGGCCGCATCGGGGATGGCAAAATCTTTGTCTCGACAATCGACGAGGCAATCCGAATTCGCACCGGCGAGCGAGGCGCGGAAGCCGTCTGACAACAGGCTCTGCTCCAACAAACCGGATATCTAGATATCCTTATTTTTTCTGAAACATGGGAGTTCCAATATGTCGGACATCAAAACCGTCCTGGACATGATCAAAGAAAACGACGTCGAGTTCGTCGATTTTCGTTTTACCGATCCGCGCGGCAAGTGGCAGCACACAGCCCAGCACGTTTCCACTATCGATGAAGACCTGCTGACCGATGGGATCATGTTCGATGGTTCGTCGATCGCCGGCTGGAAAGCGATCAATGAGTCGGACATGATTCTCATGCCGGACCTCAGCTCTGCCGTGATGGACCCCTTCACCGCACAGCCGCAGCTGATCCTGTTCTGTGACATTCTCGAGCCGGCAACCGGCGAGCCCTACTCGCGCGACCCGCGCGGGACCGCAAAGATGGCCCTCGCCTATATGGCGGCCAGCGGTGTCGGCGATGCCGCATATTTCGGCCCGGAAGCCGAATTCTTTGTGTTCGACGACGTCCGTTTCGAAGCGTCCATGAACCGGAGCTTCTATGAAGTGGACAGCATCGAGGGTCCCTACAACTCGGGTTCGGAATTCCGCGAGGGCAATATGGGCCATCGCCCGGGCATCAAGGGCGGCTATTTCCCCGTCGCGCCGGTCGATTCCATGACCGACATCCGGGCCGAGATGGTCACCACCGCGCTTGCCATGGGTATCGCGATGGAAAAGCACCATCACGAAGTGGCCCCCAGCCAGCATGAACTCGGACAGAAGTTCGACACGCTGCTGCGTTCGGCCGACCAGATGCAGATCTACAAGTATGTGGTTCACAATGTGGCCGCCCAGTACGGCAAGTCGGCGACCTTCATGCCGAAGCCCATCGCGGGCGACAACGGCTCGGGCATGCATGTCCACCAGTCGATCTGGAAGGACGGCAAGTCGGCCTTCGCCGGATCGGGCTATGCCGATCTGTCGGACACCTGCCTCTACTACATCGGCGGGATCATAAAGCACGCGCGTGCGCTGAACGCGTTCACCAATGCGAGCACGAACAGCTACAAGCGCCTGGTGCCGGGCTTCGAAGCCCCGGTCCTGCTCGCCTACTCCGCGCGCAACCGGTCGGCCTCCTGTCGTATTCCGTACGCCACGAGCCCGAATGCCAAGCGTGTCGAAGTTCGCTTCCCCGACCCGACCGCCAATCCGTATCTGGCCTTCTCGGCCATGCTGATGGCCGGGCTGGACGGCATCGAGAACAAGATCCACCCGGGCGACCCGATGGACAAGGATCTCTACGACCTGCCGGCCGAGGAACTCGAAGGCGTTCCGACAGTCTGCAGTTCGCTGGGTCAGGCTCTCGAGGCCCTGGACGCGGACCGCGACTTCCTCAAGAAGGGCGATGTGTTTACCGACGACCAGATCGACGGTTACATCGAGCTGAAGCAGGAAGAGCTTACGAACTTCCTGCAGGCCCCGCACCCGGTCGAGTTCGAGATGTACTACTCGGTCTAAGACGTACGAGCCGCCAACAGCGGTTCAAGACAAAGGCCCCGCTGAGCAATCAGCGGGGCCTTTTCCTTTGTGCTTTCGAGCCACTTAAGACCACTTCGTTTTCGGCTTTTCCTCCGCCACGCCATCGACATACACCGCGTCGACCTTCTCGTTGTAGAAACAAAGGTAGTCCTTGATCCGGGCGCTCTCATGCACCGGGTCCCGATAGAACCAGACGATATCCTCAAAAGTCTTGGCGCCCACACGCACATGGTGATAGCTCGCCGCGCCCTTGTAGGGGCAATGGGTCTCACTGTCCGACGGCAGCAATTCGCAAATCACGTCTTCCCGGGGAATATAGTAGCGGGTGGGCAATCCGGTTTCGAACAGGAATCGGGCGCGCGTGGTTTCGGCAACCGTGATGCCGCCGAGTTCGACACGCACCGGACGGGAACTGTCGAGGATGTCCAGGCGCACCTTCGGGCTGCGGGCATGAACGAAGACCTCTTCATCCTCCTCGAACCACTGATCCATCTTATTCCAGTAGAAGGCCAGATAATCCTTGATGCCCGCGCATTCATCGAAGGGCATCTCATAGCTCCACACGGCATTCTCTGCTGTCTGACCGCCGGCCGAGACGGTGTAGTAGCTGGCATCCCCCTTGAACGGACAATGGGTCGAATGGTCGGTCGATGTCAGAAGGTCCATCGCCACATCCTTGCGCGGCAAATAATAGACCGGAACGTGGCCACGCTCGTAGAGGATCAGCCCGTCTGTTGTATCGGCGACCGTTTCACCGCCGAACACCACACGGATGCGTTTTGGACTGGGCTCGAACTCAACGAAGTGTTCCGGCCGGTCGGCGTAGCCGGGGGCCGGTCCTGCGGTCGCTGTCATGATGGGTTTCCTGTCCAGGGTTTGGCGTCGCCGGTGTTCAGATCAACGACGAATTCGACACCACCATATTCGTGCACACTGTCGTGGCTGCGGATGCGCACCGCGGCGGTTCCGGCCGTCACGGCCACTCCGCCCAGCGAGCGGGTGAACGGCTGCTCGTTCACATGCGCATGAAACAGGGTCCGCGTGGCCAGGACCTTCCCGTCCATGGACAGGACTTCCCAGCGGTTGGCGTAGTGATCCCAACCGGCATCGGCATGGCGCAGGGTCACCGAGAAGCTGTATTTGCCGGCGCCGTCACTGCGCACCTCGACATCGGTTACATCGGGCTCACCGGCCAGCGCCGGGGTCGCCAACAACATCAGCGAGAAAATCGTGGCGAGGCGATTTGGGTTCGCGCTCATGCCTCCATCACCTCCTTAGGAATTTGCCGTGGACGGCCATCAGCCCCAATTGCCACATAAGCAAAGACGCCTTCGGTCACTTTTTCGCGTACGAAACTGTCCCGGCGAATTGACCAGACTTCGATCCGGACGGTCATGGAGGTGTTCCCCTCCCGCTCCAGATCGGCGTAGCAGCACACCACATCTCCGACCTGAACCGGCTTGCTGAACACCATGGACTCGATGGCGATGGTCGCGATGCGGCCGCCGGAATGATTGCGGGCAGCAATTCCGCCCGCGATGTCCATCTGGGACAACAGCCAGCCCCCGAAGATATCACCGCTCGGGTTGGTGTCGGCCGGCATCGCCACGGTCTGGATGCACAACTCGCCCTGTGGCGCGTTTTCAGCGGTATTCTCGGTCATGGCTGCGTTCTTCCTTTTCGACTCGCATACGAATCATCACATATAGCGAAGAGGTTCCGCCACCGGCGTGAACCCATCTAGGCTCTTTTTCAGGCGAGGCGAGAGTGGCACGCGCCAAACGTAAATCCGAGGAACCCGGCCTTTTCGACACCACCGGGGGATCAGACGGGAACTACACCGCTCAGGACATCGAGGTGCTGGAGGGTCTGGAGCCCGTGCGCCGTCGTCCGGGCATGTATATCGGCGGCACCGACGACCGCGCCCTGCATCACCTCGCGGCCGAAATCCTCGACAACTCCATGGATGAGGCCGTGGCCGGATATGCCGACCGGATCGAGATGGCCTTGTCAGAAGACGGTGTGTTGACCATTTCGGACAATGGCCGCGGGATTCCCATCGATCCGCACCCCAAGCACAAGGGTAAATCCGCCCTGGAAGTGATCCTGACCACGCTGCATTCAGGCGGTAAATTCGACGGCAAGGTCTATCAGACCTCCGGCGGGCTGCATGGCGTCGGCCTGAGCGTCGTAAACGCCCTGGCCGCGGAATTACGCGTTGAAGTGGCGCGCGACAAGACGCTCTGGGTTCAGGAGTATTCGCGCGGTGCCCCCCAGGGGAAGCTCACCAAACAGAAAGGCACCGTGAACCGGCGCGGAACCTCTGTTTCTTTTCTGCCCGACCCCGACATTTTCGGTGCCAAGGCCGCCTTCGAGGGCAAGCGCCTCTACGACATGGCCAAGGCGAAAGCCTATCTGTTCCGCGGCGTCGAAATTCGCTGGTCCTGCGATGAAGCTGTCGCGAAGGCCGAGGACATCCCGGAAAAGGAAACCTTCCAGTTCCCGGACGGCATACTCGATTACCTCCGCTCCACGCTCGGCGAACGCCCCCTTGTGGGTGCAGATATCTTTGCCGGCCGTGCCGACCTGACCGGCGCGAAAGGGCGGATCGAATGGGCAATTTCCTGGCCCGCCGACGGTGAAGGCTTCGTCAGTTCCTACTGCAACACGGTCCCCACACCCGAGGGCGGTAGCCATGTGGGGGGCATTCGCGGCGCGCTGACCCGTGGCCTCAAGGCCTATGGGGAACTGACCAACAACCGCAAGGCCAGCCAGCTCACCGCCGAGGACATCTCCGATGGTGCCGCGATTGTGCTGTCACTCTTCATTGCCGAGCCACAGTTCCAGGGGCAGACCAAGGAAAAACTGTCCATGCCCGAAGCGGCGCGGATTGTGGAAGCTCAGATCAAGGATCATTTCGACCACCATCTCTCGACAGACCGGCAAAACGCCGATGCGCTGCTCGAATGGGCGATCGAGCGCGCCGAGGAACGCAAACGCCGGCGCGAGGATCGCGCCCTCAAGCGCAAGACGGCAGGCCGTAAATCCCGCCTGCCCGGCAAGCTGGCCGATTGTTCACGCAGCAGCGCAGAAGGCACGGAGATTTTTCTCGTCGAGGGCGACAGTGCCGGTGGCTCCGCCAAACAGGCCCGCCAGCGCGAAACCCAGGCGATCCTACCCCTGCGTGGCAAAATCCTGAACGTCGCCAGCGCATCGGCCGACAAGTTGCGCGGCAACCAGGAACTCAGCGACCTGATCCAGGCGCTGGGCTGCGGCAGCGGCAAGACCTTCGATTTGAGCAAGCTGCGCTACGAGCGCGTCGTCATCATGACCGATGCCGATGTGGACGGCGCGCATATTGCCTCGCTGCTGATGACCTTTTTCTACCGCGAGATGCCCGAACTGGTGACCAGCGGGCATCTGTTCCTCGCCGTCCCGCCGCTCTATCGACTCGCGCGTGGCGGCGATGTTGTCTATGCGCTCGACGACGAGGATCGCGAGCGCCTGATGGAAGAACACTTCAGCGGCAATGGTAAGGTGGAGATCAGCCGGTTCAAGGGTCTGGGCGAAATGCCGCCCGCACAATTGCGCGAAACCACCATGGATCCGGAAAAACGCCAGTTGATCCAGGTCTCTCTGCCCAGCGCTACCGACACCGACAAGGATCGCGCCAAAGTCGCCAAGGCCACCGCGCAACTGGTCGAGCAATTGATGGGGCGGAAAGCCGAGCGACGCTTCCAGTTCATTCAGGACAACGCCAAGTTCGTGGAAGAACTCGACGTCTGAAAACCAGCAGACCGCCCTGCCCCATTCCTGTCGCATTTCGCGGGCACCGTCTCCGCTCTCATTTCAGGAGACAGCGGATGCTTAACAAGCCAAAACTATCTCTCGCCCTTGTCGGAGTCCTGGTGCTGGGCGCCTGCGCGCAATCCGGAGTCGTCATTTCCCGCGTGGACTACGCCTTCCAGTATGAACCTGCCGAAATTTCGGCCGCTGGTGGTGGTGACCGTCAAATGAAAGTCAGCGTTCTGGGGAACCCGTTCGGTGCACCCGCGGAGGCTGTGGAAGCCTCCGTCATCGAGAGCATGCAGGGTCGCACGTTCGGAATCCCCGTCAATTTTTCCGCCAATCCGGAAAACCCCGATCCGAGCCGCGCCTATCATGTGGTGCTTGCCTTCAACCCCAAAGGCATACGCACGCCCGGAGAACTCTGTAAGGCTGGCGAAGGCATGACATTCGTGAACCCCGATCCAGAGACCACGACACTGATGGGGGTCTTCTGTTCGTCACACAGCTATCTGTCGCACGCCATTGCACGCGCCGATGCTGTTGCGGGCCCTGGCTCGGAGCAGCTGGACGGACTGGTCGCTCAGCTGACCCTGGCCCTGTTTCCAAGTGACAATACGAACCGGCAGGACGAAGGCGATACGGGCGCTCGCCCCAATTAACCTGCTGGCTCAGCCATAGATCAGCCATTGTCGCAGCAGTGCTGTCGCGGCCTGAGGCTGTTCCATGGTTGAAAGGTGGCCACTGTCTTCGATGATCGCCAGCCTGGCCTGCGGAATCAGTGCCGCCATTTCTTTATGCAGCTCCAGCGGCGTCAACGCATCCTGTCGGCCACAGAGGATCAGAGTGGGCAGGTCATAGCCGGTGAATTGATCGCGACTGTCCGGACGGCTCATGATCGCCTTTTGCTGACGGTGAAAGGCGTCGGGACCGACCCGTTCCGCCATCACCTTGACCCGGCCCGTCAACTCGTCATCGGAAAGTCGATCTTCATGGATCAGGATCGGCAGCAGCCGATCCGTCACACCGCGAAACTTGCCGATCCGGCTAATCTCGATCAGTTGCCCGCGCCGCTCAAGTTGTTCTTCGGTATCGGGCCGGCCGGAGGTATCGAGCAAGGCCAGTCTCTCCACGCGTTCGGGCGCGAGCCGCATGATCGCATGCGCGACATATCCGCCCATGGAAAGCCCGGCGAGTGCAAAGGTTTCGGGCGCGTTTTCAAGCACCTGCTCCGCCAGTTCACCCATCGTCTCAGCGCCGGTGATATCGGCCACTGTCACCTGCGCCAGATCTGCCAAATGCGCGGTCTGATGACTCCAGAGGTCGGGATCGCAAAGCAGTCCGGGGATCAACACCAAGTTCAAATGACGTCTCCTGATTTTTGTTTCGCCGAAAAGGAACCTTCACGGCAGCGGCCAAGATAGCGCCGACACGATGCCTGCCGCAGCGACAGCACCTTGTTTCAAAATGCAGACCCGCGTGCAAGAGCGCTTAGAAACACTGGACATTCCGGCCAACCAAGCCCATTTTCCGCCCAGCATTGGTTTGTGCGTAATTTCACAGCAGACGAGCAATATGACATTTGAAGAACTGGGTCTTAGTGATCCATTATTAAAGGCCATTGGCGATGCGGGCTACGAAAGCCCGACCCCCATTCAGGCAAAAGCCATTCCCCATCTTCTGATGGGCCGCGACATTGTCGGTATCGCCCAGACGGGGACCGGCAAGACTGCCAGCTTCACCCTCCCGATGATCGAAATTCTGGCGACCGGACGTGCACGTGCACGGATGCCGCGTTCGCTGATCCTCGAACCGACACGCGAACTGGCGGCACAGGTCGCCGAAAACTTCGCGACCTACGGGAAGAACCACAAACTCAACATGGCGCTGCTGATCGGCGGCGTGTCCTTTTCCGACCAGGAAGAGAAACTCGATCGCGGGGTCGATGTCCTGATCGCCACCCCGGGCCGATTGATCGACCATTTCGAACGGGGCAAGGTCCTGCTTGCGGACATCAAGGTTCTGGTCGTCGATGAGGCCGACCGGATGCTCGATATGGGGTTCATCCCCGATGTCGAGAAGATCATCAAGCTCCTCCCGCCGATCCGCCAGACCGCGATGTTCTCTGCCACCATGCCGGGCGAAATTAAACGGCTGACCGACTCCTACATGATGAACCCGCGCAGTGTTCAGGTGGATGCCGTGGCGTCCGCGGCCGAAACAGTGACCCAGGGGCTGCTCCGTGTCAGCGGCGGGTTTGCCGAAAAGCGTGCGGCACTGCGGCGCCTCATCAAGTCCTGCGATGTGAAGAACGCCATCGTGTTCTGCAATCGCAAGCGCGATGTTGCGACCCTCGAGAAATCGCTGACCAGTCATGGTTTCAACGCGGCCGCCCTGCATGGTGACATGCATCAGACGGCCCGCATGGAGACGCTGGAGAAATTCCGCGACGGGGAGATTCAGCTTCTCGTTGCCAGTGATGTAGCGGCGCGCGGTCTCGATATTCCGAATATGAGTCACGTGTTCAACTTCGACGTTCCGATGAACGCAGATGACTATATTCACCGCATCGGCCGGACCGGCCGTGCGGGCAAGGAAGGTCATGCCTTCACCCTGACGACGCGGTCCGACGAAAAGTTTCTCGATGGCGTCGAGCGCCTTCTCGGCCGGCCAATCCCGCCGATCAGTGTTGATGGCGATGCCAAGGGTGAATCCAAGAGTAAAGAGAATCAGGAGTCCAAGGCCGAGGCCGAGGCCGAGGCCGATGAAGCTGCGGATACCACCGCCGATAAAGCACCGCGCAAACGCCGGCGCGGATCACGCCGTAAGTCATCCGAGACCAACGAGGAATTGGGGACGGTCGAGGCGTCCGGGGCCGATCAGGACGACGCCTCCGAAACGCAGGAGCGCAAATCCGAAGAGCGCCCGAAGCGTTCGCGTCGTGTACGGCAATCCGGGGAAAACGATTCCTCACGGAAATCGCGGCGCAAGGACAACGACGAGGCCGCCGAAATCAGCGACAGCGACGGTTCGGCATTCGGCAAAGAGGAATACACGCCCGCCTTCCTCCGACGTTAGAGTTACCGGACCGGAATAACCTACAGGGACATCATGCAGACGATTTTCGATCAGGTGAAATGCGAGTTGGGTAAGGCATATGAGGTGGCAGACGAAGCCGCCCTCAACATCGATCAGGTCTCGGAAGTCTATTCCACGTCCGGTCAGTTTGACCTGCTGATGAAGTGCTACCTGCCCGATGACATGGATATCTGGCACTCCGTCACCAGCCATATTCAGACACTGCCGGGGGTTTCCGACACCTTCACCACGATCACGTTCAAGGCGTTCACATGATCGATATCAAGCTTCCCGATCTATGCGGCGAACATCTCTTTACCGCCAAGTTCGACGTCGCCACACCGACCGTTCTGGAAAACACGCCTTTCGGTACACGTATCATTGCCGGTATTACCGGGGGGTCCTTCGAGGGTCCCAAGATCCGGGGGACCGTTGTGCCCGTACCGGGCGGCGACTGGATTTTGATCCGCAATGATGGCGTCTGGCAGATGGATGTGCGCATCACGCTGGTCACCGATGACGACCACCATATATTCATGACCTATCGCGGCATCCGGCACGGCGAGAAGGAAGTTCTGGACCGCCTGGCCGCCGGTGAGCCCGTCGATCCGTCCGAATACTATTTCCGCAATACGCCGGCCTTCGAAACCGGCTCGGACAAATACGGCTGGCTGAACCGGATCATTGCCGTCAGCACGGGCCATCGGTTCCCCGAAGGGCCCGTCTATAAGGTTTACGAGATTCTCTGACCGCGCCTAGCGGCAGACGCGGCTGCGCCCGAGATCGAAATGGAAATGATCCTGATGGTGGACGTTGTAGTCCGGCCCCAGGACGGTGTTGAACAACCCACACCCGGCATCCCGGACAGCTGAGAGAAAGCGGCCTCGCGCGCTGTCCTCTCCCCAATGGTAAAGGACGGAGACCTGCCGCCCGTCCCGGACAACCGTGACCATTGCGGGAAGCATCCGGGCGAAGCTTTCCATGATGCGTTCGCTCTGGCGCTCTTGCAGATAGGTGAACACCGCATTGAGCAGAACAACCGCGAAAAGCGCGAGCGCGATGTAGAGATTTCCCTGGCCGGGGTCGAGATGCTCGGCAAACAGGACCAGCGTGCCGCCGAAAATCAGAAGCTGCGCAAAGAAGTTCCGGAACTGCAGCAGGAACTTGACGATTTCGGGCACATCCTGGCGCACCCGGAGTTCATTAGGACCGAAATCAGTCTGTCGGCGGCTGACATCTGCCTGGGTCAGTCCCGCACCGTTTGCATCTATCTCGCGAAAGAGATCATCGAGCGATAGCTTGTGGACGTCCGACATCAAATCTCAGAACAGTAAAAGGAAGCCCTCGGAAGCAGGTGGATATCCGCGAAGGCACCCCTATCGGTACGACAAAATCGTTTTGGCCTCATTACACAATTTCGTTCAGTACCGCGATCTATTTTGAAGCGTTTTCTTCCTCAAGAACCTTCATTGCCGACCGGAAGGCTTCCATGCCGACCGGCGCGCCGCAGTAGAGCGCAATCTGTATTAGCGCTTCACGCAATTCATCCTGGCTCAGGCCGTTGCGCAAAGCGCCGCGAAAATGGCCTTCGAATTCGTTCATGCGCCCCATGGCCGCCAGCATGCCGAGATTGAGCAGACTGCGTTGCTGGCGGGTCAGACCGTCCCGGCCCCAGACAGCCCCCCAACCAAGCTCGGTGATGAACTGTTCGATGAAATCCCGGTTGAAGTCGTTGAGTGATGCCATTCCCGCATCGACACGCTCTTCGCCCATCACCTCACGTCGAATTTTCAGGCCTTTTTCAAACAGATCCTTGTCGATCACGATCGTATCTCCCTTGATTGAACGCTAGAAACGGCCGCGGTCATGAGGTGCGCTGTAAGTGCCTTCCGGATCATGGGGCCCCAGCGGGATCACGCCGTTGGGGTTGACCCGTTCAATCCCGTAATAGTTCTGCTTGGCATAATCGAAGCTGAAGGTCTCTGCGATTCCCGGAATCTGGTAGAGCTCGCGCGTATAGTTGAGCAGGTTGGGATAGTCCTCGATACGGCGGATATTGCATTTGAAGGCCCCCACATAGCAGGCGTCGAACCGGATCAACGTGACCCAGAGCCGCCAATCGGCTTCCGTCAGGCGGTCCCCGACCAGATAGCGCTGTTTGCTCAGCTGGTCTTCAAGATCATCGAGCGTGGCAAACAGCGTCGTCACGGCTTCGTTGTACGCTTCCTGAGTGGCCGCAAAACCCGTCCGATACACGCCGTTGTTGACCGTGTGATAGACGACCTCGTTGATCTCATCAATCTCGGCGCGCAAATCGGCGGGATAGTAGTCTTCGGTCGCGTTGGTGAAGGCTTCGAACGCGCTGTTGAACATCCGGATGATCTCGGAGGATTCGTTGTTCACCACCCGGTTGGTCTTCTTGTCCCAGAGCGTCGGTACAGTGACCTTGCCCGTGTAGTCCGGCGCCGAGGCCGTATAGGCCTCATGCAGATGTGAAAACCCGTTCACATGATCGGGAATGCAGTCGGGATAGTCCGGATTGTCGGCATAGGTCCATCCCTGTGCATGTCGCCCGGGCTGTGCCATCGAGACCGTGATGGCGCTGTCGAGACCCTTGATCGCTCGAAAAATAAGCGCCCGGTGCGCCCAGGGGCAGGTGTGGGCCAGATACAGGTGATATCGCCCCGGTTCGGCCTCGAAGCCCCCCTCGCCGGTCGGTCCGGCGCTGCCATCGGCTGTCACCCAGTTGCGAAACTGACTTTCCGTTCGCTGAAACTTTCCGTCCTTTGCCACTTCACGCGCAGTGGCATCGTTGTCGTGCCACGTGCCGTCGATGAGCATGCCCATGGTGTGTCTCCGTCCTGAGGCGCCAATCGGCGCAATTGTTATGTCTGAAGGGGTTTCTTCAACTCGGATTCCGGTTCGCCTGCTGCCAGACGCTCCGACAATTTGTCCATATCGATCTCAATACCAATCGGTTCGCGATCAAACGCCCCCGTCGAGAACCACGCATTCAGGGCCTCGTTACTATCGAAATTGTCCGTCTGCAGTTCGACCGCATTGCCATCCGGGTCGTGATAATAGATCGAGGTCGTCGGACCGTGATTTATCTGCCGATAGGGATGGATATCGACGCTCTTCAGGTATTCGTAAATCGCGACCAGATCCGCCAGGGAGTTATAGGAATAGGCAAAATGCGCCATTCCGACGGTGTTTTGCACCTTGTCGCCGATCCCCTCCCGCTCGATGATCGCCACGCGATGATGCTCATAATCATAGGTCAGAAAGGAAATTCCCTCCGTATCGCCCATCACCTGAGCGCCGAGCACTTTGCAATACCAGTCGGTCATCTCCGACCGGTACTTCGTGTAGAGCACAATATGCGCGAAATAGGCGGGTTTGGGCGCCGAATTCGGTTCGGGCACATGGGCATAGGCGTGCGACATAAGAAGTCCTCCCCGGCTGATCAATGTCTTTCCAGATGTTAGCAGAAAAGGCAGGCATCCAAAGCATCGCAGTGCGCAGAGCCGATGACCGGCCCCTGTATGGAATGAGAGGTTCGAAACCGATATAACGAAGCCTGCAAAGGAATTCGCGATGGCGCTCGACCCCGAAACTCTCCGGCAACTCCTCGACACCGTCAGGCGCTTTGTGCGCGAACGGCTCGTCCCTCTCGAAGCCGAGGTCTCCGAAAATGATGCGGTCCCGGCAGAGATCGTCGATGAGATGCGCGAACTGGGTCTGTTCGGACTGTCCATACCCGAGGAATACGGGGGACTGGGACTGTCCATGTCCGAAGAAGTGCTGACTGTCCAGGAACTCGGCTGGACATCACCCGCGTTCCGGTCCGTTTTCGGCACCAATGTGGGCATTGGGTCCCAGGGAATCATTATCGACGGGACCGATGAACAGAAAGCCCAGTGGCTCCCGAAACTAGCCAGCGGCGAGGTGATCGCATCCTTTGCCCTCACCGAACCCGAGGCCGGAACGGATGCAGGATCACTGCGGACCTCGGCACGGCGCGATGGTGAGAACTACATCCTGAACGGCACCAAACGCTACATCACCAACGCCCCCCATGCCGGCATCTTCGCGTTGATGGCGCGCACCAACCCGGAAGGGCCCGGCGCGCGCGGCGTGTCGGCCTTCATTGTCGAGCGAGACAGCGAAGGCCTCAGCGTCAGCCCACATGACCAGAAGATGGGCCAGCAGGGCGCGCATACGGCCGATGTCATTCTGGAAGACTGCGTGGTGCCGGCCGAAAACATCATTGGCGGCATCGAAGGACAGGGCTTCAAGACCGCCATGAAGGTGCTCGATCGGGGGCGCCTCCATATGGGGGCTCTGTCCGTCGGCATTGCCGAGCGGCTGATCGACGAATGTGTCCGCTATGCCAGCGAACGGCAGCAATTCGGAAAGCCGATCGGTGAGTTCCAGCTTGTGCAGGCGATGCTCGCCGATTGCCGGACCGAGGCCTATGCGGGGCGCACAATGGTCGCCGATGCCGCGCGGCGGTTCGACGATGGCGAGAACATCACAACCGAGGCGGCCTGTTGCAAGTACTACTGCACCGAAATGGTTGGACGGGTTGCCGATCGCGCCGTCCAGATTTTCGGCGGTGCCGGCTATATGCGGGAATATCCCATCGAACGGTTTTACCGGGACGTCCGGTTGTTCCGTATCTATGAGGGCACCTCGCAAATCCAACAGATTGTCATTGCCCGTAACATGCTGCGCGAAGCAGCCAACGCATAACCAAAAAAAAGCCAAAGGAAAGAGCCATGAAATTCGTCAGCTACCGCGTGGTAAACCGTGAATCCTGGGGCGTGGTGGGCGCCGATGGGGGCGTCATTGATCTCGCCGCAGAATTCGGCAACACGATGCCGACCCTGCGTGCCTACCTGGCCGCCAGCGATGAAGAGAAAGCCAAGGTGGCCGAGTATCTCGTCACCGGTTTTGGCGGCACGTCAGGCAAGGCGTCCGACTTTCCGATGAGCGATATCACGCTGATGGAGCCGATCCCCGAACCGCATGCGATTTTCTGCGTCGGTCTGAACTATCGCAAACACGCAGAAGAAACCGGCAACAAGCTTCCCGAGAAGCCGATCCTGTTTCCGCGCTGGCCGGCAAGCCATGTTCCCCACGGCCAGCCGATGATCGCCCCGAAAGAGTCAGAGATGTTCGACTTTGAAGGTGAACTCGCCGTCATCATGGGCAAGACAGCGCGCCGCGTTTCGGAAGCTGACGCCCTCGACTATGTCGGTGGCTATTCCTGCTACAACGATGGCTCAATCCGCGACTGGCAGCGCCATACGACCCAGTTCCTGCCGGGCAAGAACTTCTACCATTCCGGATCCTTTGGCCCCTGGATGGTCAGTGCCGACGAAATCGACGACCCGGCGAACCTGCACCTGGAAACCCGCCTCAACGGCGAGACGGTTCAGAGCGAAGGGGTCAACGACCTTATCTTCAACGTGCCCCAGCTCATCGCCTATATCTCGACCATGACCGAACTCCGTCCGGGCGATGTGATCGTCACGGGGACGCCCAGCGGCGTCGGACTGGCCCGCACGCCCCAGCTCTGGATGAAGCCGGGGGATACAGTCGAAATCGAGATTTCCAAGATCGGCGTTCTTTCCAACCCGATCGAGGCGGGTTAGCCCGAAACGCGAAGCTAGTCCATCACAATGGCCGCACGCCCGGTGACCAGGCCCTGGTCTAGCCGGGCGTGCACCGTTTCGGCCTCTTCGAGCTTGTATGTCTCGGTCACCAGCGGCCAGACGTCACCCCGCGCACAAAGCTCGAGGGAATCCACCACCTGCTGCATGCTGCAATAGCGGCTTCCCATCAGCTCCAGTTCCTTAGCAAGCATCTGGGGTGCCGGGGCCATAAACGGTTGCCCGGCGCCACCCAGGGTGACAAAGCGCCCGCCGATACCCAAGCTGCCAACAGCCTGCTCCTGGGTTCCCTGTGTCGAGACATAATCGATGGCGACATCGACACCTGCCCCATCGGTCAGGTCCATGATTTCCTCAACGACCCGGTCGTTCGAGGCATCGACAATCATATCCGCGCCCAAGTCCTGACAGACCTTCAGCTTATCCGCCATGACATCGACCGCGATGACACGTGCATTGGCCCATTTCGTCATCATCACCTGGTGGACGCCCAGCCCGCCGCCGGCCCCAAACACGGCAACCGTGTCCATTGGGGTGACGCGGGCCCGGGACAGCACCTTGTAGGGTGTGGCGATCGCATCTGAAATCACGCCCACATCGGCAGGTTTGTTCTTATAGTCCAGGCCCTCGGGCAGCTTGATGAAGTTGGCGACCGGCAGCTTGATATACTCGGCATAGCCGCCATCAATCTGACGCCCCACATAGCCGCGATTCACGGTCGAGATCGGAGCTCGTCCCGCACGGGTCCATTTGTCCTCGCCGTCAATCAGGTAGAAATAGGCCGTGACCGGATCGCCGACCTTCAGGCCTGAGTCGTACCCATCGCTTTTGCCGACTTCGACAATCTCGCCGGTGATTTCATGTCCGATGATGATCGGAAACTCGGCCTGGCCACGCCCGGCACGGATATGGTGGATCGTCAGCCCGGCCCCACAGGCCAACACCTTCGCGACAGCCTCTCCCGGGCCCGGTTCGGGATCCGGGCGGTCCTCAAGAACGAAAGGCTGACCGCCTTTGTATAAGATCTGTGCTTTCATCGTGTTTCTCCCTTTGCCAAGGCGGGTACCCCAATCCGGTACTTGTCTGCAAGTGCCGCTTTCACTTGCGCGGCTCGCGGCGTTCTGGCACCCAGCGAATATGGCACGATTCATTATAGGACGACTGTTCGGCTGGCCCGAATTTGCCGAAGACGGTGACGATATCTGGCTCGTTCACATGGACGATCCGGCGTACTTCCTGCGGGTAGTTCACCGGCCGGAGGATCTGCTGCCCACAGGCGACCTCGCCGACATGTATTTTCCACTGGTCAGCGACAACCGCTATGCCCTCGGCAACATGATCTTTGTCGAGCCGCGCACAACCGACCCCAGTGAATTGGCACAAAGCGTGGCCGATGCCATCGACTCGATCCATACCGATGCCGTGACCGAGCGGCTCGGGCTGGTGCATCAGCCGTTTCGGCCGTCATCGGCCGAACTTCAGCGGGACGACGTTCCCCTGGGCTTCCTGGTCGGGGTTTATCACGACACGGACGACGGCACGATCGACGACCTGCCCTGGACCATTCATCTCGGCCCCCCGCCTTTTGCGTTGCGGATATGCGACCTCAACGATGAAGATCTGGACCCGGACGATATCTGGGCGACCGTCGGGGGTGGTTATGCACTTGCGCACCTGCACTGGCTTTCCAGCCTCGCCAGCGAACGTGACGATATCCGGGTGCTGGCCGAAACCGCAGCCGTCATCGTGCGGGATGCGACCGAAGATCTGATGCCGGAATTGTTGCCGCCCGAATGAAGTCCCGGCCGGTCAGGCCACACTCTCAAAGGTCGGAACTCGTTCCCGGAGCAAGTGAAGGGTTTCGTCCACCAGCTTTGGTAAAGCAGCCACCAAATGTCCTGCCACAACGGCGTTGTCATCGCGGCAGGCTTTCTCGATCGCGCGAGCATGATTGCAAAGCCTGGTCGCGCCATAGCTGCCAAAGTTGCTGCCGAGGTCATGGACCTCCTTGCGGATTTTCTCCAGATCACCAGCAACGCTGGCGGCCTGTATCAGCGCAACCGTCGCGGGCAGATCAGCGAGAGACATATTCAACATTGTACCAATTGCTTCTGCGCCGATCGTGTCCTCGAGCTGGTCGATCATGCTTGTGTCCAGTTTTGGTGCCTCTTCGGCAAGTAGTCATTCATGCCTGCAGACAAACAGGTGTCCCGGTCTCCCATCAGGGCATTTGCGGTCATGGCGATGATATAGATGTTGGCCTTTTCCGGATTTTCAAACCGCCGAATAGCTCGAGTTGCCTCGAGTCCATCCATTTCGGGCATCTAAATATCCATCAGGACCGCGTCAAAAGTGTCCTCCTGAACCGCCTTGACGGCTTCAACACCATTAACGGCCACCTCAACGTCATGCCCGGCCTTTTCAGGATTGCCGTTGCCAGCATTTGGTTGACGGCGTTGTCCTCGACCAGAAGAATACGCATAGCTTGTGTCCTTGCTCAGGCGTGAGTACCCCATCTTCCAGTCCGGCAAGCACCGTTGATCCGCCTCGCCCTGGTCCAGCACAAAAACGCCAAAATGCCGGCAATCCTCGGCGATACGTTCGAACAAATCGATCACATCGGATTTTTCTCCCTCGATGAACTGAATGAAGCTTCCGTCATCGTACAGGGGCATTCCGCTGACATTCACGGCAGCGTTGTTGCATCGGGACACCTCAAGGATCGACTCAAGCTGTTCGTCATTCATCCGCTCGACGGCAGTACTGGCGTATAAGAGGTAGTACATTGAGATGTTGCCCTCACGTCGCGTTTTCTGTCTCCGAGTCTGAACCCTGAACCTCATGAAGACCGAGCGATAGAACCAGGGCCGCGATACTCATCACAGCGAAGACCGTAAAGACGATCCCCAAGCCGGCATGTTCGGTAATAAATCCGAACAATCCGCCGCTGATCAGCAATATGCCGACCGCCGTGTTTGAAATGGCCGTATAAGCACCACGTTTTGACGCATCAGCCATATCGACGATATGCGTTGCCCTACCCAGCCGCACTCCCTGATAGGCCAGCATCAGGACGAAGAGCAACACCGAGAGCACATAACTCGACTGCCAGGCCGATGCTCCATCAAACAGCGCCACTTCGGCCGCAGCTGCAAAAACCACTGCGGCAATGGCGCCTGACAATGCCAGCACACGCCGAAGCCCAGCACCAGCAGCGCCGAGACGGTGCCTGCCGATCCGGTTGC
>JAYQBG010000028.1:0-34591 GCA_038137215.1 Alphaproteobacteria bacterium | reverse complement strand
GAATTAACCGACGGAGCCTTCAAGGCTGACTTCTAATAGTTTTGTTGCTTCGACAGCAAACTCCATGGGCAGCTCTTTAAATACTTCTTTACAAAATCCGTTAACGATCATGGATATCGCGTGTTCTTCATCGATGCCTCGTTGCTGACACAGGAACAGTTGATCATCACTAACTTTTGAAGTTGTTGCTTCGTGTTCCACAACAGCCGACTTATTCTTGTTTTCGATGTAAGGGAAGGTGTGCGCGCCACACTTATCACCGATTAGCAAAGAGTCACACTGTGTATAGTTTCGAGCGTTGTCTGCTCCAGGGCCAATTCGCACTAGACCTCTATAGCTACTATCACTCTTGCCGGCCGATATGCCTTTTGAAATGATTGTGCTTGAGGTGTTCTTACCCAAGTGAATCATCTTGGTGCCAGTATCTGCTTGCTGGAAGTTGTTAGTAAGCGCAACCGAGTAGAATTCACCGACCGAGTTGTCGCCCTGCAGGATGCAGCTCGGATACTTCCAGGTGATCGCCGATCCGGTTTCAACCTGTGTCCAGGACACCTTAGAGTTCTTGCCGCGGCAGGCAGCCCGCTTGGTAACGAAGTTGTAGATACCGCCCTTGCCATCCTCGTCACCGGGATACCAGTTCTGGACCGTCGAATACTTGATCTCCGCATCGTCCAGGGTCACCAGTTCAACCACGGCGGCGTGCAGCTGATTCTCGTCGCGCTGGGGCGCCGTACAGCCTTCGAGATAGCTCACATAGGAACCTTCATCAGCAATAATCAGCGTGCGTTCAAACTGGCCGGTGTTCTCGGCGTTGATTCGGAAATAGGTCGAAAGCTCCATCGGGCAGGTCGTGCCCTTCGGGATGTACACGAACGAGCCGTCGGTGAAGACCGCCGAATTCAGGGTCGCAAAGTAGTTGTCCGAATACGGAACCACCGAACCGAGATACTGCTTCACCAGTTCCGGATGCTCACGCACGGCCTCAGAGATCGAACAGAAGATGATTCCCTGCTCTTCAAGCTTATTCTTGTAGGTCGTGGCGACGGACACGCTGTCGAATACCGCATCAACGGCAACAGCGGGGGCGCCTTCAACTCCGGCCAGAACTTCCTGCTCTCGCAGAGGAATACCCAGCTTTTCATAGGTCTCCAGAAGCTTGGGATCGACCTCATCCAGCGACTTGGGTTTGTCGCCGGTCTTGGGCGCGGCGTAGTAGTAGAAATCCTGATAATCAATTGCCGGGTATTGCGGCTTCTGCCATTTCGGCTCCTCCATCGTCAGCCAGTGACGATAGGCCTTGAGACGCCATTCGAGCATCCATTCCGGCTCTTCCTTTTTCTCGGATATGAGGCGAACGATGTCTTCGTTCAGACCCTTCGGAGCAAAATCGACATCGATATCGGTAACGAAGCCGTACTTGTAATGCTCCCCAATCGACTTGACCTGTTCAACCGCTGCTGCGTCTGCTGCCATAACGTCCTTCCGGCTCTCTATTCCGCGGCGCGGACAGAATTGCCCGACCGTTGGTTTTCCACTGCTTTCACAATCATGTCCGCTGCAGCGTCCACTTCGCCCAGCGTGGTAAAGCGCCCGAAGCCGATCCGAACGGCCGAACCGGCCTCCGCATCGCTCAGATCAAGCGCCTTCAGTACATAAGATGGTTCTACCGAGGCCGAGGTACAGGCCGATCCTGTCGAAATTGCCAGTTCGGGCAGTTCCGCCATCAGCGCTTCCGCGTCCACGCCGGCAAATCCAATATTCAGGTTCCCGGGCACCCGGCGGTCCATACTGCCGTTGAGGGTGACCGCGCCAAGCTTCTCGCGCAGGCGCGCGACCATCCGCGCACGCAATTCGGCAAGCCGTTTGCCTTCCCCGGTCATTTCGACCTGCGCCACGGCGGCCGCTTCGCCCAGCGCCACCGTCAGTGGCACCGGAAGGGTCCCGGAGCGGAAACCACGTTCCTGCCCGCCGCCACTGATCTCGGCCAGGATGCGCGCGCGGGGACGGCGACGCACATAAAGCGCGCCAATCCCTTTCGGAGCGTACATCTTGTGACCGGAAATACTCAGCAAATCTATGTTCATTGCATTGACGTCGAGTTCGATCTTTCCCGCGGCCTGGGCGGCATCCGTGTGAAGCAACACGCCGTTCTCACGACAGATCGCACCGATCTCCGCGAGCGGCTGTATCACCCCGATCTCGTTGTTTACGGCCATAATGGATACGAGAACCGTGTCTTCCCGGATTGTAGACTCGACCGCTCCGGGATCGACAAACCCCTCACCGTCAACCGGCAGAACTGTCACGTCCGCACCGTCTTCGGTCAAAGCCTCACAGGATTCCAGAACACATTTGTGTTCGCTCACGGCCGTGATGACATGCTTGCCGCGTCCATGGTGTAGTGCAAACCGGACCGCACCCTTGATCGCTAGATTGTTGGATTCTGTAGCGCCGGAGGTGAAAACAACTTCCCGGGCCTGTGCCCCGATCAGGGCGGCGACCTTCTCGCGCGCAAACTCAACGGCTTCTGCCGCCTGGCGCCCCCAGGCATGTTGTTCGGAATGGGCATTGCCGAAGGTTTCACTGAACCATGGCAGCATCGCATCGAGCACACGCGGGTCCACTGGCGTCGTGGCCTGATAATCAAGATAGATTGCTGTCGGTGCCGCGCTCATGCCACCGACCTCCGCGCCTGATTTTCATGATTGCGGCGCTGCGCCATCTGTGTCCAAACCTCGACGAACCGCTCGATTTCGATCTTCCGCGTATCGCGCCCGAGTGAAACCCGTATCGCACTGCGCGCCGCGTCGTCGTCCTGCCCCATGGCGTGCAGCACATGGCTGGGGGTGACCTTTCCGCTCGAACAGGCCGAACCGGCACTGACTGCGATTCCGGCAAGATCGAGAGTCATCACCTGCATTTCGCCCGTCACACCCGGCAGACCAATACAACTCGTATTCGGCAGACGTTCCGCCTCAATTCCGTAGAGGACCGCATCGGGCACGTTTTCGAGCAGTTGTGCTTCCATCGAATTGCGCAACTCACCGACCGCTGCGAATTGCCCTGTGCCACCGTCTGCCAGACGGGCTGCGGTGCCGAAACCGACAATCCCCGGCACGTTCTCCGTGCCGGCACGACGGCGACGTTCCTGTCCGCCGCCGCGAACAAGCGGGTCGAGATCCAAATCGGGTCGGACAAGCAGAGCACCGACGCCCTGCGGGCCGCCAATCTTGTGCGCCGACAGAGACAACAGATCGACGCCAAGATCCTCCATGGACAGCGGCAGCTTCCCCACTGCCTGAATGGCATCACAGTGAACCAGCGCGCCGAACTCACGCGCGAGCGAAACCACCTCGGAAACGGGCTGCACCACCCCGGTTTCGTTGTTTGCATACATGACGGAGACGAGCACCGGCTCAGGTGCTGCGTTCAGGGCGTCACGAAGACCGTCCAGGTCAATCGAGCCCGTGGAATCGACCGGCAGGACCGTCGCATCGGCGCGTGCGGACAGAACCGAATCATGCTCGACGGCGGACACAAAAGCCCGGCGCTCGGTTCCGCGCAGCGCCGAGTTGTTTGCTTCCGTTCCGCCGGATGTGAACACAACACGGTCTGCGGTCGTCCCCGCCAGCGCCGCCACCGCCTCGCGTGCATCATCGACCCCACGGCGGGCAAGGCGGCCGAACCGGTGCACCGAAGATGTATTTCCGGTCTGAGCCAGCGCTACCATCATCGCCTCGGCCACTTCGGGTCGGACCGGCGTCGTCGCATTATGATCGAGATAGATATCCACGGCGCGCGACTGCTCTACTCTGCTGCGATCTCGTGGACCGGCGCATCCTGATTGCGCATCGGTCCGGCGTAGATACGGCCGGCACAAACATCTGCCAGGCTGACAGAACTGAGATAGCCGTGAATCTGATGTCCGAGCTCGGCCCAAAGGTCATGGGTCATGCATCGGGTGCTTTTTCGAATACAGCCCAGGGACGTTTTCGAGTTGCAACTGGTCGTTCGGATGGGTTCATCCACTGCCAGAATTACCTCGGAGATCCGGATATCGTCGGCTGAAACCGATAGTTTGTATCCACCACCGGGTCCACGCACGCTCTCAACAAGCCCGGCGCGCCGGAGCTTTGCAAAAAGCTGCTCCAGATAGGACAGGGAGATATCCTGGCGGGTGGCGATATCAGCCAGCGTCAGCGGCTGTCCGGCGCTGTGCTGCGCCAGATCCACCATCGCCATCACCGCATAACGACCCTTGGTGCTGAGTTTCATGTAGCCCTCTCAGTATCCGATATCAACACGCATCAAACCGAATGGCCCGGCTTGTCGCCGTCTTCGTCGCCGCGCGCAGCCGCGTGCATCTGAACCCTCTGCTCCAGTTCGGCCTCGAGTTCTTCGACACGACGCCGCAATCCGCTGATTTCGTTCAGCATGGCGTGAATGGATTTCTTCTCGGGATCGGGAATATCCTCGGTCGGTGTGCCATAGGCCGAAAAGCTGTCAGGCGAACAGGTGGACGATGGCACCGGCTTGGCCGGAATCCCGACGACGGTGCAGCCTTCCGGCACATCCTTGACCACGACTGCATTGGCGCCGACGCGTGCGTTTCTGCCGACAGTGACCGGCCCCAGAACCTGAGCACCGGACCCCACGATCGACCCTTCCAGCAAGGTCGGATGGCGCTTCACGTTGACCTGCGCTTCGCTCTCGACAGCCGGGGCAATCCCCCCGAGAGTGACGTTGTGATACAGCGTCACATTGTCATGGATTTCCGCCGTTTCGCCGATCACTACACCAATCGCATGGTCAATCACCAGGCGTTTTCCGATTGTGGCGCCGGGGTGAATATCAACGCCGGTGAGAATGCGTCCGATGTTGCCCACAAAGCGCGCCAGAACCAGTAACCGGTTGGACCAAAGCCAGTGTGACAGCCGGTACCAGAACACCGCGTGAAATCCAGGGTAGCTGATTGCGACCATGAATTTGGAGCTCGCCGCCGGATCTCTCTCGAGATAAGCGTCCAGATCGTCAAAGAGATGCTTGAAGACCATATCGACCTTTATGATATAGAGCGCATCACAACGCTCTCCCCGCAACGAGACAAACGTCCAATGCTTGTTTCCGAGCGGGATATATGATGTCCGACTAATTTGGTCAAGTATTCGCAACGCTATCCGGCGGATTGGAAATTGATATGCCTGAAGTGATCATTAACGGCCCCGAGGGCCGCCTCGAAGGACGCTACTTTCCTGCCAAGGTCCCCAATTCGCCGATTGCCCTGTTGTTGCATCCGCACCCGCAACATGGCGGGACAATGAACAACAAGGTCGTCTATCAGCTCTACCAGATGTTCGTCCGTCGTGGCTTTGCCACGCTGCGCTTCAACTTTCGCGGTGTTGGCCGCAGCCAGGGCAGCTTTGACCGCGGTGAAGGCGAACTTTCGGATGCCGCATCCGCACTCGACTGGTTGCAGAGCCAGAACCAGGACGCCCCCATGTGCTGGATTGCCGGATTCTCCTTCGGCGCCTGGATCGGCATGCAGCTCCTGATGCGTCGCCCGGAAATCACCGGCTTCCTGTCCGTGTCACCCCCGGCCAACATGTACGATTTTTCCTTCCTGGCGCCCTGCCCGGCTTCCGGTCTGATCACCCATGGCGATCAGGACGACATCGTGCCGCAGGATTCCGTGACGGAACTGATTGCAAAACTCGCCAAGCAGAAGGACGTCATCATCGATTTCCAAGTGCTCAAGGGCTCGGATCACTTCTACAACGATCATCTTGAAGAGCTTGAGCAGATCGCAAACGGTTATCTGGACCGCCGGATCGGCGAAATTGAAGCCGCGATCGCAGCCGAAGCTGCCGCTCTTGAAGACAGCGAAAGCGCCAAAAGCTAGGAGTTGTCAGGCTGCGTGTGCCACGCACAGCCGCCCACCGCGCTGCGGTGACGACACACCGGTCGTGCTGGGCCCGCTGAGGGGAAGTCCAGCCAGGCTTCGTACCGCAAGATAGGCAAAGGCCTGTGCCTCCAGGACATCACCGTCGATCCCCTCGGCTTCGGTGGGCAGAACCGGCACGCCGAGGGTCTGTCCAAGCGCGTCCATGAGATAACCGTTCTTACGGCCGCCGCCGGTCACCAACCAGCAACGGGGCGTTTCGGGCAGAAACGCAACCGCCTTGCCGATGGCCTGTACGGTAAACATCGCGAGAGTTGCCGCGCCGTCCTCCGGGCTCAGGCCCTTTGCGGGCCCTGTCGTGAAATCGGTCCGGTCGAGAGATTTCGGCGGGACTGCAGCAAAAAATTCATCAGACAGCAGGGTTTCGAGAACTCCCTGGTCAACCCTGCCGGCTGCCGCAAGGCGACCGTCCTGATCGAAGTCCAGCCCTTTTTGGGCATGCATCCAGTCGTCGATAAGTGCATTCCCGGGACCGGTATCGAATGCCAGAAGATGGTCGAAGATATCGTCCGAAGCAGGATCAGCCCCCGCGCCGATCCAGGTCAGGTTGGCGACCCCACCGATATTCAAAAAACAAAGCGGCCGGTCGTCCGGGGCCAGCACCGCATGATAAAGCGGCGCAAAGGGCGCGCCTTCACCTCCCGCCGCAACATCGGCAGAGCGAAAGTCGTAGACCACGTCGATGCCGAGCATTTTCGCGAGGGTCTCTCCATCCCCAATCTGGATGGTTTTCCGTTTGGCCGGCTCGTGAAACACCGTATGTCCATGGAACCCGATCACATCGACGTCGCGGGCTCTCAGCCCGGCCCGGGCCAACAGTTCGTTCACGACCTGGCCGTGCAACGCTGTCAGATGGCGGACAAGATCAGGAGGGGCGTGCTCGCGGCCAAGCGTACCGCGCAGGGCAGTCCGGAATTCGGATCCATAAGGGAGAGACATGGCCGTCAGCGGCTCAACCCGGGCACCCCCGTCCGTCCGCAACAAGGCCGCATCGATACCATCCATTGATGTCCCGCTCATCAGCCCGACGGCCAGCTTTATCCCGTCCCCGTCCATGACAATCCTCTTCGTCGCGATACGCGAAGATATACACCCGCGCGCAAAGTATGTGTTAGGTAGCGCGACCAGAGATCGTCCCACCGGTACCAAAGCATGACCAGTCACAAATCCGAATTCGTCCAGACGCTTGTTGAACGCGGCTTCCTTCACCAGTGCACAGACCTGGAAACCCTCGATGCGCGCGCCGCAGACGGCACCATCACGGCCTATGTGGGCTATGACGCGACGGCGGACAGCCTGCATATCGGCAATCTCGTCTCGATCATGATGCTGCACTGGCTGCAGAAGACGGGACACCGACCGATCGTGTTGATGGGCGGTGGCACAACGAAAATCGGCGACCCTTCCGGCAAGGATGAAACCCGGCAGGTTCTGACCGAGGAGAAAATCGGCCAAAACATCGAATCCATCCGCAAGACCTTTGATAGCTTTCTGGAATTCGGCAACGGCGACCAGGACGCCATCATGGTGAACAACGCCGACTGGCTCGACGAACTGGCCTATATTCCGCTGCTTCGCGATATCGGTCGTCACTTCACCATCAACCGGATGCTGACCTTCGACTCGGTGAAGCTCCGGCTCGAACGGGAACAACCCCTCACCTTTCTCGAATTCAACTACATGATCCTGCAGGCCTACGACTTCATGGAACTGTCCAAGCGGCATGACTGCATTCTGCAGATGGGTGGCTCGGACCAATGGGGAAACATTGTCAACGGGATCGATCTCGGTCGCCGGGTGGCCGAACGTGAATTATTCGGGCTGACCACGCCGCTGATCACCACCGCGTCGGGCGCAAAAATGGGCAAGACTGCCGATGGCGCCGTCTGGCTCCGCCCGGAGCGGTTCTCGCCCTACGACTACTGGCAGTTCTGGCGAAACACGGAAGACGCCGATGTGGGACGCTTCCTGAAATTGTTCACCGATCTCCCCCTCGACGAAATCGCGTGTCTGGAAACCCTTCAGGGCTCAGAGATCAACGAAGCCAAAAAAATTCTGGCAAGCGCAGCGACCGCATTGCTCCATGGCGCGCCCGCCGCACAAGAAGCAGCCGCCACCGCCGAGCAGACCTTTGAAGCCGGTGTTACGGCTGACGGACTGCCCACCATCGAAGTGCCGAAGGCCGAACTTAGTTCAGGGATTGCCCTCTTCGCCCTGTTGTCCCGGGCCGGCCTGGCCGGATCCAACAGCGAGGGACGGCGCCTTATCAAGGGCGGCGGCGCGCGGGTCAACGATGTTTCGATTTCAGAAGAGACGCTGGAAATCGGACTGGATGCCGTGAACAGCGACGGTGTCATCAAACTGTCCGCCGGCAAGAAACGCCACGCGCTCATTCGGCCAGTCTGAATGCTTTTCTACTCGGGCACGTCCGGGGCCTCAGTGTCGGGCAGAACCGGTTGATCGGAAGGTTCGCCCTCCTCACCAAAGCCCGAGAGCAGGCGCCGGATCAGCCCCGGCGTCAGAACCGATAACGGGTTGACCGAGACCTGCGGATCTTCGAGCGCGCCGCTGACATCGAAGGTTGCGGCAAAAATGCCTTCCGAGCCACCCGAGAGCACCTGGCCGATGATTGGCATATTGGCCAGCAGTGAGTTTAATAAGTAGGCCGGTGCGACTTCCCCGGAAAGGGCCAGTGTGTCGTTCTCGCGATCGATCCGCCCGCTCGTGATCACCCCGATATCCGCGCCACGTGCCTTGGCATCCGTGATGACGATCTCCCGGTCGGTCAAACGAAACGGAATTTCCGCACGGCGGAAGGTCAGGCCGTCTCCGCTCAGAACTTCACCGATCCCGGTAAAGGATGTCAGGGCCAGCAACTTGGCCGCAAAGGGTTCTTCGGTCAGGACGAACCCCTGTGTATTGGCCTGTCCCTCAATCACTACACCGTCTTCAGGGGTCTGGCTTATGGTACCCAGAACCCGCATCTCGCCCCCCTGAATCGTGTCGACCCAGTCGAGGGCACGCAGCAATCCGCCCGCATCGTCCGTTTCAAAGGTGAGCCGTCTAAGGTCCTGCTCGGGTGCGATTTCCAGCGCGATACGCCCGGTATTGGACAGGCGTCCCAGGATCACAACATCGGCCCAGTCATCCCCATCATTGACCAGAACGCCCCGCACATTCAGGAGTCTGGTTTCCGCTCCAAGTCTGACCGACCCCAGCGGCGATGCTTCATCAACCGCAATCCGCATGGCCGGTGTCCCGTCAGCGTCGTCATCACCATCATCTCCGAACACATCATCCATGAGGGGACGCAGATCGAGACTGTTGCCGCCGAGCTGGATGAACGGCGTTCCCGTTTCCGGCAGATCCAGAGTCGCCACCACATCGTTGCCGCCGAATTTCAATCGGGAAAACTGCAACTGTCGCAAAGCGAAACTGTCATCACCAGTGACAAGGACCGCGCGTGCAGCCAGGTCCAGATCGGCAGCCTGTGCTTTAACTTCGGGGACCGACAGCACCCCGTCTGCATTGGCGTGGAAACGGATAAAGGCGCGGCCGGGCACACCGGCCTCCTTCGTCCATCCGAAGGGGTCGAGATCGAGCCGAGACTCCGACAAATCAATCTCAGCCGCGCCAGCAGATTTTCCGCCCCAGGCCTCGGAATAGCTGAGCCCGACCCCGACCGGACCTGTCACATAGGGCGCGGTCTCAAAATCGAGTTGTTCGCGCGCGATGTCATCAAGCGTTGTGCGCACCTTGTATTGGGTGCGTACTTCACTATCTTCGTTGAAACGCTCCACCCAGGTCAGACCGACCGGTATGGCGCCGATCTCTGCCGTCCCCTGGGCCTCGAGACCGTCCCGGTCCACCTTGAGGTCGAGTTCGCCGCTCGACACAGGAAACCCGAACGCGGCCTCGGCGGCGGAAAAATTCGTCAGCTTCGAGGAGGTCGCCACCGAGATTTCATCCACGGTGATCTTGTCCAGCAACGGGAGCGCAAAAACTGCATTCGTACGCTGCGACCCACCGGTACGCGCCGGATCTATGCCAAAGTCACTGATAAAACCAAGAGGCTCACTGTCGAGCACTTCGAGCGCATCGCGCACGGGCCCCGCCACCGTTGTTTCGATCTTAAGAGTCACGCCTTTTTCCGGACCACTCAGGCCGTCGATCACCACCCTGCCGCTCTCGGCGACAATCCCGCGCAGGTTCGCCGTTTCCACATCGATCACAACCTTGTCGGCGTCAATACGCGCCATACCGACACCCCCGGTAACGGGTTCCATCGGTCGCAGATAGTGAACGGTCACGTCGCGAAACCAAACGTCCACATTGATGTCGTCAAGCGTCGCAGCACCAGGGTTGTCTTCGGGGATCGTCAGCGCCGCGTGCGCTGTCGCGAGGTCCACATGCCCGTCACGCAGGTTTTCCGTAATCCACTCACGCGCGTTGCCTTCCACGCCTTCCGGCCAGTAGGCCCCGATATCATTTACGGCCATGTCCCGCACATCGCCATTCAGCAAAACCGTCCAGTCGCGCGTTTGCCTCTGAGCCGTTCCGGAAACTCCGATGGTTGTGTCGCCGAGTGCAATATCCAGCGCTTCGAGCTTGATCGTCTCTCCCGCCTGTTCAGCGTTCAGGCGCAGGGCCATCGATTCGAACGCTAGCGAATCTGCAAAATACGGAGACAAATCCAGCTGTCCGCCAATTGCATGCAAATCCAGACTCGCCACAATCGCCTCGAACTTTGCATCGACCGACAGGGTCAGCGTCCCGTCAAGCCGGGTGTCGAAGCGTTCGAAAAAAGTCAGAGAGGGATCGAAGCCGGCCAACGCGCCGGGATCGACATCGGCAAAGACGAGTCCCAGATCGGTCATACGGTCGCGGGCCCGATAGATTCCCGAAAGGCCAAGGTGAGTTGCCCCTTCGCTTTCGCCGAGTGTCAGAGACCCATCCGCACGTATTCCAGCATCGTCACGCGTGAGTTGCAGATTAACGTTTGGAGCCACAATCCGGCGGCCCGTGACAGCATCCTCGAATTCGAGAAACGCGCTGCGCACAGCCACACTGGTCAGATAACCGCTGGCTAGGCTCTGATCGGGTGGGCGCAGCAATTCCTGGACGATACCCAGTGGCGCATCCCCTTCCTGTGCACCTTCGTCATTCGGTGTCTCACCGCCGCCGAAATCAAGACGAACCGTGCCTCCGTCATCCCTGACAATCTTGATCCTCGGCCCGAACACCTCAAGTTTCGTCGGCGCAACCAAACCCCTCAAGAGTGCGCGCGCACTCAAGGTAATGGTCATTTCGGGCACTGTGGCGCGCACGCGGCCATCACCATAGAGCAAGCGTAACCAGGTGGCCCGAATGTCGAGCACCCGGTCCTCACTCTCCCAGGTCAGTACCGTGTCATGCAGCCGGACCCGTGTTTCCTGCGATGTTGAGTTGAGGGCCTCTTCGATCAGCGGGGTCAGGAAACTCAGGCTTATGGGGCCGCGGCTCAGTTGAAAAACCAGAACGCCAAAGATCATCGCCAGACCAACAAGCGCGGCGGCAAAAAACAGAAGCAGAACGCGGGAACTTCGAACGATCAAGGCAGGCCCTTTCGTGTGGCCAAGACCCGGATAACGCGGCAAACTTGACCACGTACACGCCATACATCAGTGTGCGCCAAATTCAAAATCAAGCCATGCCCCTCAACATCTCATCCTCACCATCCGATTTGCCGCGCTCTTCGGATTCCGAGCGGATTGAGCGCGGATTCGAGCGCCTGAAAGAAGCTGCGGATCAAACCGATGATGCCTCCGTACGGGGTGCCGTCGATGAGCTCCTCTCGACCGACATCACGCGCAAACTACTGGCTGGTATTCTGGGCAATAGCAGTTTCCTAACGCAGTGCCTCAGCCGCGAAATCGTTCTTGTGCCCTCGATCTTCCGGGACGGGCCGGACGTCATATTCTCAAAGATGATCGACGAGTTGGAGGCAATGAGTCCGGAAACATCCGGGAGCGAACTCGATATCGCCCTGCGCCGCGCCAAGCGCCGCGTGGCTCTCCTGACCGCCCTGGGTGACCTGTCGGGTGCATGGCCTCTAGAGACCGTAACCGGCTCTCTCAGCCGGTTTTGCGGTGCCGCGCTCTCCGCGGCGTCACGCCAGATGCTCCATGGTCTCCACGCGCGCGATATTCTCCGTTTGCCCGACCCTGCGCAGCCGGAAACCGGTTCGGGATTCATCATTCTGGGCATGGGAAAGCTCGGCGCCGGCGAGTTGAACTATTCCAGCGATATAGACCTCATCGTTCTTTTCGACCGCGATACAGCACCAGCAGCCGATCACGAATCGATCCAGCAGCACTTCATTCGCATGACGCGCGGACTGGTCAAATGCATGGATGAACGCACCGGCGAAGGCTACGTATTTCGAACCGACCTCAGGCTGCGCCCCGATCCCGGCGCCACGCCCGTGGCTCTCTCCACGGTCGCGGCGGAGACCTATTACGAGAGCCTGGGACAGAACTGGGAGCGCGCCGCGATGATCAAAGCCCGGCCCGTGGCTGGTGACTTGGCGGCCGGACAGAGCTTCCTCGATACCATGGGACCGTTTATCTGGCGCCGGCATCTCGATTTTGCAGCCATCGAGGATATTCAGTCGATCAAACGGCAAATCCATGCCCACAAGGGTGGCAGCACGGTGACCGTGGCAGGGCACAACGTCAAACTGGGCCGGGGCGGCATTCGCGAGGTGGAGTTCTTCGCCCAGACCCAACAGTTGATCTGGGGCGGGCGCAACCCGGATGTGCGTATTCCGCAAACGGTTCAGGCCATCAATGCGCTGGTCGAGGCCGAGCGCGTCAAGCCGGAAGTGGCCGCTGACATGATCGCCGGTTACCGCTTTCTTCGCAGCCTCGAGCATCGCCTGCAGATGGTTGACGACCAGCAGACCCATTCGCTTCCGGACACCGACGAGGGCCTCAACGCGATTTCGGAGTTCATGGGGTTCGAAGACCGTGGAGACTTCGAGCAGGAATTGCTCAAGCACCTGCGGACCATCGAAAGCCACTACGCCGAGCTGTTCGAGGATTCGGCCCCGCTTGGCGGGTCGGGCGTGCTTGCCTTCACCGGCGGTGAAGACCATCCCGACACCATCGACACCCTGCGCAAGATGGGCTTTGGTGAACCCGAGAACATCTCCGACACCGTGCGCGGCTGGCACCACGGGCGTCACCGGGCGACCCGCAGCAACCGTGCCCGCGAAATTCTGACCGAGATCATGCCGGCATTGCTCGAGTCGCTGTCGCGAACATCTAATCCGGATGTCGCGTTTCGCCGGTTCGACGAGTTCCTCTCCGGATTGCCGGCCGGCGTTCAGCTTTTCTCGCTCTTCCAGTCGAACCGCGCCCTTCTGATCCTTGTCGCAGAAATTGTCGGGGGGGCCCCCCGCATTGCGGAATGGCTCGGACGAAACCCCTTGCTGCTTGACGGGGTTCTCGACCCCGACTTTTTCAAAGCGCTTCCCGATGCCGACGCCATGCATGAAGACCTGTCGGAGAAAATGGCGCGCGCGGGCGACATGCAGGATGTGCTCGACATTGCGCGGCGCTGGACTAACGACGCCAAGTTTCAGGTCGGGGTGCAGATTTTGCAAAACATCTGCGACATCGACCGGGCGGACCTTGCCTTTTCCGATATCGCCGATACGGCCATCCGCGCATTGCTGCCTCCCATTGAGGAAGAATTCGTCAATCAGCACGGACGATGTCCGGGGGACGGATTTGCTGTATTGGCACTGGGAAAACTTGGCGGCCGGGAGCTCTCTGCAACCTCCGATCTCGATTTGGTTTTCCTCTATGACGTCCCGCAGAGTGACCACGATGTAGCGGTCATGTCCGACGGCAAGAAACCGTTATCGGTTTCCCATTACTACCAGCGTCTCGGCCAGCGCCTGGTCAATGCGCTCACATCTCTGACCGGCGAAGGACGACTTTACGAAGTCGATATGCGCCTCCGCCCTTCGGGAAACGCGGGCCCGCTCTCCGTCAGTCTCGAAAGTTTCTCCAACTACCAACGGGGGAGTGCTTGGACCTGGGAACATCTCGCCCTGACGCGCGCGCGGTTGGTGAGCGCAGAGCCCGGCTTTGCACACCGGATCGAAGCCGCCATTCATGAAGCCCTGACCGCCGAGCGTCCTGTCAACGAATTGCTTGAGTCGGTCTCGGACATGCGCGCACGAATGGCCCGCGAAAACGGCACCGAGAATTTGTGGAACGTCAAACATGTGCGCGGTGGCCTGGTGGATTGCGAGTTCATCGCGCAGTTTCTGCAGCTCCGGCATGCACACGAGACCCCGGACGTTCTCAACACCGGCACGGTCGGCGCCTTTCGTCAATTGGCAGCGAATGACCTGCTCTTCACGCAAACAGCCGATACGCTTATCGAAGCCACCCGGATCTGGCAGCGCGTTCAGGGCTTGCTGCGCCTGACCCTCGACAGTTCTGCCGAACCAAAATCATTTCCCCAGCCGCTCAAAAGGCTGCTTGCGGATGCGGGTCAGAAGGCCAATTTTGAAGACTTGGAAACCGAGCTTCGAAGCACCGCGGAGATGGTGTACGAACACTTCCGGCAGATCATAGACATACCCGCTGCAGATATTCGCGAGGCGGGCGCGACAGAAACGACAGAGAGTTGAGATCATGAGCGTGAACGAAGGCGACAAGGCACCGGCATTTTCCATGCCGACGGATGGCGGCGGCACAATCAACCTCAAGGACCTCAAGGGCAAGAATGTGGTGCTTTACTTCTACCCGAAGGATTCAACACCCGGCTGCACCAAGGAAGCCTGTGGCTTTCGCGATCTGATGCCCGATTTCTCCAAGGTCGATGCGGAAATCATCGGTGTTTCGAAGGACAGCATCAAACGCCATGACAACTTCAAGGCCAAATACGAACTGCCCTTCGTGCTGGCCAGCGACGAGAATGACGACGTCTGCGAGCGTTACGGTGTCTGGGTCGAGAAATCCATGTACGGGAAGAAGTTCATGGGGATTGAGCGCGCGACGTTCCTGATCGACGGCAAGGGCAAGGTCCGGAAGGTTTGGCGCAAGGTCAAGGTGCCCGGCCATGTCGAGGACGTTCTGGAAGCCGTCAAAGCACTTTGAAGCAAACTGTAACCACGCTTTCCGAAGGTGCCCGTGACGTTCTTCTGACGCGCGATGCCCTTGAGAAAAGCCGCATCTCCCTTGCGGTCGCAACCGGCTGGCAGAACGGACACATTACCCGGATCGGCGAAGCTGACGCACCCGACCGCCCGGCACGGCCCGCCGCGCCGACACTTCTGGCACCGCAGAACGTTCCGCGCCGGCGCATCAATCGGGGAACAGCCGGCCGGATCGCGTTGCTTCATGCATTGTGTCATATCGAACTCAACGCAGTGGATCTGGCATGGGACATCATTGTCCGCTTTGCCGATCAGGATTTGCCCAAGGCTTTCTACGACGACTGGGTAAAAGTCGCCATGGAGGAAGCGCGTCACTTTCAACTGCTAAGCGAGCGGCTCGGTGACTTCGGTGCGGCCTATGGCGACCTGCCCGCTCATGACGGTCTTTGGGACGCGGCGCAGGAAACACGCCATGACCTGGCGGCCAGGCTGGCGATCGTGCCGATGGTTCTCGAAGCGCGCGGGCTGGACGTAACCCCGGCCATGATCGACAAATTGCGCGATGTTGAGGACGGCGACTCGGCCGATATCCTTGAGGTGATTTGTCGCGAAGAGATCGGCCATGTTCGGATCGGCAAGCGCTGGTTTGCCTATATCTGTTCACGCCAGGATCAAGAGCCGGAGACATACTGGCGCAATCTCGTCACCAGACATTTCCGGGGAGATCTGAAACCGCCCTTCAACGTCCCCGCGCGCGACCAGGCAGAACTTCCGGAAGACTGGTATACGAACCTGACGGGCAACTGATCATGTCACCCGCGCCCGAGAACCGGGATGGAGCACATCGCGCACGCCAGATCGCGCTTGTGCTGCTATTCGTCGTTCCCGCCCTGTTCAGCACCAATATCATCGCGGCACGCGCCGTCAGCGAGTTCATTCCCCCATTCGCTCTGGCGTTTTGGCGATGGTGGCTGGCATTCCTTCTGTTTCTCCCTGCCATTGCGCCCGATCTCATGCGGTATCGCCGGGAGATCATCTCAGAATGGCGAGATCTCCTGGTGCTCAGTATCCTTGGCATGGGCATCTGCGGCGCGTTTGTCTATGTCGGAGCGGACACCACATCGGCAACAAATATCGGCCTGATCTACGCTACGGCACCCATCATGATCGCGGGCGCAGTAACCCTGATGTACCGCGAACCGCTCGGTCGCGCGAAAGCCTTCGGCATCCTGCTGTCGCTTGTCGGCGTGCTGGTGATCGTTTTCCGGGGCGATATCGATGCCTTACGTTCTCTCGCATTGGTGCCCGGGGACATCTGGATTGCGACGGCCTCGGTCTCCTGGGCCGTTTACTCGGTGATGCTCCGGTACCGCCTGAGTGTATTGCCCGGCCGGGTACGTTTTGCCGCCACCATGCTGTTCGGAGCGCTCGCCCTGCTCCCGTTCCATGTTGTCGAACATATCGGCGGGACCGTTATGCAGCTCAACATCGAGACCATCGGGGCCATTCTGATCGTCGCCATTGTACCGGGGCTCGGCGCCTATCTCGGCTACGCGCGCATTCAGCGGGCTCTCGGTGCCAGCCCGACAGCCCTGATTTTATACCTGGCGCCGATTTACACGGCCCTGATGGCCTGGCTGATTCTCGGTGAAAGCATGCGCCTCTACCATCTGGTGGGGGCCGCCCTGATCTTGCCTGGGATATTTCTGTCCACGCGGCAAACCAACACCGTCTAGAGCCTGTACCGCGCGCAAACGAACACCAGATCGCCCAGCGCGGCAACCGAGCGCCCGTGAAGTGCAATCGACTGATTGATGCTGATCATGTCATAGACCGCATCTCCACCGGACGGACATACAGCCTGCAAACCACCCGTCCGAAGATTGTCCGGCGCCGCGAGAAGCCCCCGATGCTCATCGGCGGTCATCACAAGCTCCACATGGACCTGGGTCGCGTCCGCATGCACCCGTGTCACACGGCCAAGCCCGGGCGGATTACGGTCATAGTGAACCGCCAGCTGCTCAGCCGCCGCGTCGAGGCGCGACGGCACATCCACATCTTCCCCGACCGAAAACACACCGAAACGGTGCACCAGAAAAACGCAATCACGGCCACAAACACGACCGTCCAGGGCTTGATCGGAAATCGGAATTTGCCGGGCGGACCACCTTCATAGACCTGACGCATCCGGGTCGGTGACCGCATCTGCGCTCCTAGGCCTCGCCATCCGGTGACGGTGCGCCATCCTCGGATGTCCCCACATCGCGTCCGAGCGCAGACGCCAGCGAGGCTTCGAGAAACTTGTCGAGATCGCCATCCAACACGCCCTGGGCGTTCCCGGTTTCCACTTCGGTCCGCAAGTCCTTGACCATCTGATAGGGGTGAAGCACGTAGGATCTGATCTGGTGTCCCCAGCCGATATCGGTCTTTGTATCCTGTTCGGCCTGGGCTTCCTCTTCGCGCTTTTGCAGCTCATGTTCGTAAAGCCGTGCACGTAACATGGCCATCGCCTGAGCCCGGTTGCGGTGTTGGGACCGGTCGTTCTGACACTGCACCACGATACCGGTCGGAATATGTGTCAGGCGGACCGCGCTGTCGGTCTTGTTGACGTGCTGACCGCCTGCACCCGACGCGCGATAGGTATCGACACGCAAATCCTTGTCCTCGATCTCGATCTCGATCGCGTCGTCAATCACCGGATAGACCCAAACAGACGCGAAGCTTGTATGGCGTCGGGACTGACTGTCATAGGGCGAAATTCGCACCAGGCGATGGACCCCGGATTCGGTCTTCATCCAGCCATAGGCGTTGGCACCGATGACCTTGAAAGTCGCCGATTTGAGGCCGGCTTCCTCGCCGGCGCTCTCCTCGATCCATTCCACCTTGTAGTCATGCGCCTCCGCCCAGCGCAAATACATGCGCACCAGCATCTCGGCCCAATCCTGGGATTCGGTCCCGCCCGCTCCGGCATTGATTTCGATATAGCAATCATTGCCATCGACCTCACCGGACAACAGGCTTTCCAGCTCCAGCTTTTCGGCACGGCGCTGCAACGCGGCGATGGTGTTCTCGCCTTCGCTGACGACATCCTGGTCGTCCTCGGCCTCTCCGAGTTCGATCAGCGTGGTGGAATCTTCAAGTTCCTGCTCGAGGCAGCGAACCTGTTCGATGGATTTCTCGAGACGCGTGCGGTCGCGCAGCACCTTTTGGGCGCGTTCCTGGTCATCCCAGAGTTTCGGGTCCTCGGCTTCCGCGTTCAGCTGGTCGAGACGTTCAAGGGCACTCGGCCAGTCAAAGATGCCTCCGCATAAGACTGATTGACGACCTGATCGCATCGATCTGCTGACTGACTTCCGCACGCATTCTTCTATCCGTTCATCCGAAAGGGCTATGACTTGATGGACGGGAAACCTAACGCACCGATTTCGACCGTCAATAGGCCGATCAGTAGATACCGCGGCGTGATCGTGCGGTGGTGCCAGCGGGCGAGGTTTCCTCTCCACCACCGATGATCGTGGACAACTGGCCCTGATCCGGGCTCGGTGGCGCGGTCCCCGACTTGTAGGCTTCCAGAATGATGGCCCGTTCGCCCGGCCCTGCCGCATGGCCCGTGTTGGCATTCACCCGATAGAGTTTGACACCCGGAGGAATGCGGAAGGGTTCCACCGATTGGTCGGCCAAGGCTTTCGCCATGAATTCCTTGAATATCGGCGCGGGCACCGATGAGCCAGTCTCGCGGGGACCGAGTGTGCGCGGTTCATCAAATCCGACAAACACGCCCACTGCCAGATCGGGAGAGAATCCGACAAACCACGTGTCGAGAGAATCGTTCGTGGTCCCGGTCTTGCCGCCAAGGGGAAGGCCCAATTCCGAGATTCGCCGCCCCGTGCCCCGCTCCACAACGCCTTGTAGCATCGAAACCATCTGGTAGGCCGTACCGGGATCGATCACCTGATCACGGGGATCTTCCAGCCGCGGTGGTTCCTGCCCCAACCAGGCACCCTGCTGGCAATCGATGCAATCGCGCAGGTCGTGCCGGAATATCGTGGTTCCGTTCCGGTCCTGAATTCGGTCAATCAGGGTCGGCGTGATTTTTTTGCCCCCGTTGACGATCATTGCGTAGGCCGCCGTCAGACGCATCAAAGTCGTCTCACCGGCACCGATCGACATGCTGAGATGTCGTGGCAGGTTGTCGACGACGCCCAGCGCCCCGGCCTTCTGCGCAACACTCTCCATGCCAATGGTCTGCGCAAGGCGCACCGTCATCAGATTACGGGACTTCTCAATCCCCAGCCGCATCGGACTGGGGCCATAGAATTTCTTCGTGTAGTTGGCCGGCTTCCACTTGCCCTGGCCGGCGCCCTGATCGATGACGAACGGCGCATCGAGAATGCGGCTCGAGGGGGTAAATCCGTTCTCCAGAGCGGCCATATAGACGATCGGTTTGAAGGCCGAGCCGGGCTGGCGCCAGGCCTGGGTAGCGCGGTTGAATTCGCTGTCCTCGAAGTCCAGCCCGCCGGTCATCGCAAGCACGCGACCCGTATGCGGATCAATGGCAACGATGGCGCCATTGATGTCCGGGACCTGCTCCAACCGGAACAGGCCATCGGGATAGAGTTCACCATCGGCATTTTCGACCAGCTTCGAAGCAAACACCACATCGCCGACCGAAAGAACATCACTGGCTGCCCTCACCGCCGGTCCGCGCTTCTGCTCCTTTTGCCAGGCCCGGGCCCATTTCAGACCGTCCAGCGGAATGATACCGGTCGTGCCGTCCTCGAAACCGATTTCGGCCTGCTCAGGCGTGACCGAGACGACAACCGAGATTTTCCAGTCACCTCCTCCGGTGGGCACCTCCACCTCGGGCAGCGCCTCGCGCCAGGGCTGGTCGGTCTCGAGCCGCGTGATCGGCCCGCGCCAACCATGTCGGCGGTCATAGGCCACAAGACCGTCGCGCAGGGATTCCTGAGCGATCCGCTGTAGCCGGGGGTCGAGGGTCGTCCGGACCGAAAGTCCACCCTCGTAGAGCCCTGTTTCGCCGACGCGTTCGACAATCTCCCGCCGGACATCCTCCGCAAAATAGGGTGCGTTGGTCGTCGACGCCGTCGCCTTGGACGAAACACGGATCGGGAGCGTTCGCAGTTCGGCGGCGTCCTGGGCGGAAATCACACCATCCTCGGCCATGCGTCCGAGAACATAATTTCGCCGCGCCACCGCCGCCTGTTGTTTCGTGACGGGATTGTAGTTGTTCGGGGCTTTGGGGAGAGCGGCCAGAAACGCGGCTTCATCGGCCGTCAGCTGGTTCAGCGGCTTGTCGAAATAGTTGAGGCTTGCCGATGCCACACCATAGGCACCAAACCCGAGATAGATCTCGTTGAGGTAAAGCTCGAGAATCTGGTCTTTGGTGAAGGCGCGCTCAATACGGAAGGCGATGATCGCCTCCCGTATCTTCCGTTCGATCGACACATCTTTTGTCAGCAGGAAGTTCTGTGCCACCTGTTGGGTGATCGTAGACGCGCCTTCCGGCCGGCGGCCCGTCCCGAGATTCTGGATGTTTGTGACCATCGCGCGCGCCACGCCGATCGGGTCGACACCGGGGTGAGAATAGAAATTCTGATCTTCGGCGGCCAGGAACGCATCGCGGACCAGTTCGGGAATGGTCTCAATGGGGACAAAGACTCGGCGCTGCACGGCGTATTCCGCCAGCAAACTCCCATCACCAGCGTGTACCCGTGTGGTGATCGGCGGTGCGTAATCTTCAAGTTGCGTGTAATCGGGCAGGTCCTGACCATAGGTCCAGAACACCCATATGACGCCTCCCGCGGCAACCAGGCCGCACAACAGGAGGAACCCTGTCAGATATCCGAGAACACGCAACATGCCGTTTTCCAGTTCAAATTCGCGGCGCGCAGCATACCCGAGCCGAGACGTCCGATAACCCTGAATTATGTAACGATTGTGGCAACGAATTGTTGCCCGGAAACGAACACGTCTAAAGCTGGGCCGCCTGGGTCTGCTTGAAATAGTCCGCGACTGCGCGAACGATGGCATCCGCCATCTTCTGACGATGCGCTGTCGTCATCAGAAGGCGTTCCTCCTGCGGGTTCGAGATATAGCCTAGTTCAAGCAGGACCGAGGGCACATCGGGCGCTTTGAGCACCGCAAACCCGGCAGACCGCCACGGCCGCCCCAGCAGCCGGGCGCGCTGGCCGATCTCGCCGACCAGCATATCGCGGGCAAACCTGACCGAGAGTTCATTGGTCTTTGCCTGGGCAAAATCGATCAGGATATTCTGGACATCGTCGCTGTAGTCCCCGAGATCGACGCCTCCGATCACGTCAGACTTGTTTTCCAGCGCCGCGAGTGCCGCGGCTTCCTTGTCCGATGCCTTGTTTGACAGTGTGTACACCGAGAAACCCTTGGTGTTCCGCTTGGGATGCGTGTTCGCATGAACGGAGAGAAACAGGTCCGCCCCCGCTGCCCGGGCAATTCGCACACGTTCGCGCAGTGGCAGGAAGACGTCCCGGTCACGCGTCATCACGACCTTGTATTTCCCGGTGGCGCGAAGACGTTTTGCAATTTCTCTGGAATAGCTCAGCACCAGCGTTTTCTCGTAAACGCCTGACACCCCGATCGCTCCCGGATCAACACCGCCATGGCCGGCATCGATCACCACGACAGGCTTTGCATTGGGCGGGCGTGAGAGCAGCGGAGGCGGCCGCGACGCCACCCGGGGGGCATCGCCTGCCGATGGCCGCATTGAGGCGACAAAATCGTCCCGCATGGTGGGTGCGATATCGAGGACAAGCCGCCACGGTTTCCCGCCATCCGGGCGCAGCAGGAACTGTTTCGTTACCTTGGCGGGCGATTTCAAATCCAGCACAAATCGGCTGGTGCCAGGCCGGAAAAGGCCATAGCGGAGCTTGTCGATCAGACCCGCACCGTCCCCAATCCGCTCTTCCGACAGCGAAAAGTTCACTTCCGGCAGATCGATGACCACCCGAAACGGGTCCGGCAGTCCGAAAACCCGGGGTTCGACTTCATCGCTCAGATCAACCACGAAGCGTGTTGATCCTTCATGGACCCCGATCCGGATATCCTTGACCTCCAGTCCCGACGCCGCGGCCGGTGTGGCAGGCAAGGACGCCAGAACGACGGCGAAAAACGCTATGCCAAGCGCGCCAAACCGCTTCCCCGAAGCCAAGAATGTTATCAGAATCAAAGACATCGCTGAATCATATATCGTTTGAAACCGATCTGCTGCAACTCACAATCGCCACGCTTTTTCGCATTCTGTCCATTGTCGAAGCATGCAGCGAGGGCTAAGGTAGAAAAGCGAACACCCGCGATTCAACGTCGCTGCGCGTGATTTGCGGCTCCATTGCGTGGTGGCCGGGCCAGAATCGTTGGCCCGCTCCCCGAGAAATGGCGTTGCACAGCTCGCAGAATTGAAGCGCGGTTTGTCCAACTTCGAAGCCAACGTGCCCTGGGCGACAGGTGTACGGGCATTCGGAAACAACCTGCCGTCCTGGTGCAACACGCCCGTTTGACGGAACAGGCTCCGGTGCTGGCTCCGTACAATGCGGAACCAACCATGTCTCCGTTCGCATGACATGGATCCTGGATTCCCGCAGGGAACACAACATGCCCAAGCGCATGCTTATCGACGCGACCCATCCGGAAGAAACCCGGGTTGTGGTGGCTGACGGAAACGATCTCCTCGAATACGATTACGAAACCTCGACCAAACGCCAGATCAAGAGCAACATCTATCTGGCCAAGGTCACGCGTGTGGAGCCCTCTCTGCAGGCGGCCTTCGTCGATTTTGGCGGAAACCGGCACGGCTTTCTGGCCTTCAATGAAATTCATCCCGACTACTATCAGATCCCGGTCGAAGACCGCGAAAAACTGCTCGCGGAATCCGATCAGGGTGATGATGACGATGACAACTCCGAGACTGAGGATGCCGAGACGGAGGCCGAAGCCGAGAATGACGCGGATTCGGACGACGATGACGCAGCAAGCGATGAAGCCGACGATGGAGACGATTCATCCGACAGCGATGAAGACTCCGACGTGGTGGTCGATTCCGATGACGAAGACATCCGCGAACTGGCTGAAGCCCACCGACGCAGGCTGCGCAAGCTGACGCGCAGCTACAAGATTCAGGAAGTCATCAAGCGGCGTCAGATTTTGCTGGTTCAAGTTGTGAAGGAAGAACGCGGCAACAAGGGCGCGGCACTGACGACCTACCTCTCCCTGCCCGGCCGCTATTGCGTGCTGATGCCCAACACCTCGCGTGGCGGCGGCGTCAGCCGAAAGATCACCGACCCGAAACACCGCAAGGCCATGAAATCGATCATGTCCGAGATGGATGTCCCGGAAGGCATGGCGGTCATTATGCGGACCGCCGGTGTGCAACGCACCAAGGCCGAGATCAAACGCGACTACGAGTATCTGCGCCGGGTCTGGGATGAAACCCGTGACCTGACCATGGAATCCTCCGCGCCCTCGCTGATCTACGAAGAGGGTGACGTCATCAAGCGCGCGCTGCGCGACATTTATGACCGCGATATCGACGAGGTGCTGATTGAAGGCGATGAGGCCTACAAGACCGCCAAATCGCTGATGCGCACCATGATTCCCTCACATGCCAAGCGGGTCCAGAAATACGAGGATGACAGCATTCCGCTGTTCAACCGCTACCAGATCGATCAGCAGCTCGATGAAATTCACGAACCGGTCGTGCAGTTGAAATCCGGCGGCTATCTGGTGATCAACCCGACCGAGGCCCTGGTCGCCATCGACGTGAACTCGGGCCGTTCGACCCGTGAGCGGAATGTCGAGCAGACCGCCTATCGCACCAATCTGGAAGCCGCCGACGAAGTGGCCCGCCAGCTGCGCCTGCGCGACCTTGCGGGCCTCGTGGTGATCGATTTCATCGACATGGATGTCTCGCGCAACAATCACGCGGTCGAACGACGGCTGAAAGAGGCGATGAAGACCGATCGCGCTCGCATTCAGATCGGGCGAATTTCCTCCTTCGGGCTGCTGGAGCTTTCACGTCAGCGGCTGCGGTCCAGCCTCCATGAAGCACACACCCAGACCTGCCCCGTCTGTCAGGGCGCCGGTTTCGTCCGTTCGACGGAATCCACAACGATGACCATTCTGCGCGAGCTCGAGGAAGAAGGCCTGCGCAAACGCGCCCAGGAAGTCACGGTTACCGCGCAAACCGATGTGGCGCTCTATCTGCTGAATCAGAAACGCGATTCACTGCGCGAAATCGAAGAACGCCACGATATCCGTGTTCTTGTTGTCGCCGATTCTTCGCTGACCGCCTCGGATTACAGCGTCGGCCCGTCCACGGGCGAAGGAGAGAACGAGAAGGAGACCCGGAACAATCGCGGGTCGCGCGGAAACGACAAGCGTGACGACGATCAGCCCAAACGCCGCCGCCGTCGCGGTCGCAAACGGAATGACGACACCACGGAAGACAGCGAGTCCGGCAAGGATTCCGAAACTTTGGGAGAGAACGACAACAACCGCGAGTCCGGCAGCGAGGATGACGGCAACGCCAAACGTGGCGGCCGACGTCGCGGCCGGCGTGGCGGACGACGTCGGCGCAAATCCGATTCGGATACCGAGGACCAGGAGAAGTCCGAGGACAACGCCGAGAACGGCGAGGATAATACCGAGGACAAGCCGGAAGCGGATTCGGAAAACCGTGACGAGGACGAGGATGGCGGCAAGCGTCGCCGCCGTCGCGCCCGCGGTCGCGGACGCCGTCGCGACCGCTCCGAGGACGAGGCTTCGACCGATGCGGAAGCAGACACGTCAGAGGCTAAAGCGGATGATTCCGAAGCCGCCGAAGTCGATACCGATCTCGACATTCCCGAGCCGAAAAACGCGGATACCGGGGACAGTGCCGTTGACGATGGCGGGGACACATCCGAGGACGACGCAGGCACCACCGCTGAAGCGACCGAGGATGACCCGGTCGAAGTGAGCGAGCCGGATGGCGCGACTGTTCCGGAAACAGACGCAGCCGCGGGCGAAGCTGCTTCGGAAAGCGAAGAAAAACAACCGGAAGAAGAGACACAGCCGGAAGAGGAGAAGGACGACAATCGTCCCCGCCGCTCCGGCTGGTGGAACCGTTCCTCCTCCTGAACCGATGCCGCGTTAGACGCTCGCTCTGCGCCACTCGCGCAAACGGCTGACGGCGCGGCGGATATCGTCTTCGCTGCCGGCGAATGAAAACCGAACCGCGGTGCTGCCATGATACGGGTCGAAATCGAGGCCCGGCGTGGCAGCAACCCGTGCTTCGGTCAGCATGCGCCTGCAGAAGTCCGGGCTGTTATTGGTCAGATGCCCAACATCGGCATAGATGTAGAAGGCGCCATCGGCGGGCGCGAGACGGTCAAAGCCTGCATCCGGCAGGGCACGCAGCAGGATATCCCTGTTCTTCGCATACCGCGCGACATTGGCGCGGCACTCGTCATGACTATCGAAGGCTGCCACAGCGGCATTCTGTGACAGGGTCGGCGGCGAGATAAACAGGTTCTGACTCAGGCATTCTACTGCACGCGCCATCTGCGGCGGCACAATCAGCCAGCCCAGGCGCCAACCCGTCATCGAGAAGTACTTTGAGAAGCTGTTGATCACCACAGCCTCGGGCTCGTAGGCCAGTGCCGTGGCCGATTCCTGCCCGTAGGTAATCCCATGATAGATCTCGTCGGAGATGAAACGGATCCCCTTCTCGCGGCAATACGCCGTCAGATGCGCCATTCCGGCGGCATCGATCATGGTACCGGTCGGGTTCGAGGGACTGGCCACGATCAGCCCGTCGAGAGCGCCGTCCACAGTGTCCAGAACATCGGGCGTGGGCTGAAAGCGGTCTTCCAGACGGGTTTCAACCACCACCGGCTCTATCCCCAGGGCTGAGAGAATATTTCGGTAGGCCGGGTATCCCGGCGCCGCCAGAGCCACCCGGTCCCCCACATCGAAAGCCGCGAGGAAGGACAGCAAAAACCCGGCCGATGATCCGGTGGTCACAACCACGCCTTCGGGATCAACCTCAACCCCGTAAAAGTCCTGATAGTGACGGGCAATGGCAGACCGCAGCGGCGCAATGCCCAGCGCGTCCGTGTAGCCCAGGCGCTCTGATTGCAGCGCGTCAACGGCTGCCTGGCGTACAAGCTCCGGCGCAGGGGTTCCGGGCTGCCCGACCTCCAGATGCAGGATATCCCCGCCTGCCGCGTCCAGCGCATTGGCTTCGCGCATCACGTCCATGACGATGAACGGGTCGATCTGGCCCCGTGCCGAAATCTTCAATGCCATGGCGAACGCTATTCGTCGGCGCTGACAGCCAGCCCGAAGGATCGCGGATCCTTGACGAACTGACAGGTCTGGACCCGCGGAAGGCCGCGCGGACAATAGAAGCCGTTCACCCGCCCCAGACCCGGGCGCACTTGCAGATCATGGCCCAACGACCGCAGCGCCGCCTGATCCGCCGACGGCATGGCGCTTTCAACCACCGCCCGGTCCGGATTGCCCGTCGTGTGAGCACGCGGGGCAGAAATCGCGGCAATCATGTTGCTATCTTCGTCACGCACCGTATCCAGCGCCACGCGGGTGACAGTTTCAAGAACCGGCCCTGAACCAGCGGCTGCGAAGAACGAAAGCCCTATTTTTTCGTTCACCATCATGGCCACCGACGGTATGGCCGCACGGGGACCGTCCGGCGCATTGGCGAGCAGAATTCCGGTTCCCGGCGCCACGATACCACTGCCGAACGCACCATTCATGGTGAAGGAACAGGCAACCGTGCGCCCCTGATTGTCCACCGCGACGATGCTCGCGCCGTCATGACCGTTGTCTTCGCGGATCGCCACCGAAGGCGTGACTGGGCGATGCGTCCCGGGCGCAAAGTCACGCATCAGTTCAGACGCGCTCTCCGGGTCTCCGGACGTGCCCCGGCGCGCAACTGCCTGGTAGGCTCGCGCTGCGGCTTCAATCAGCAGATGATATTGCCCGTCAGCATCAGCATCATCAAACCGGTCGTCCTCGAGCGCAGCTTCCCAGATGCGGGCGGCGATGACTCCTCCGTCAGTGGGCGGAAAGACAACAAAATTGTTGCCCAGTTCGAAGCGGAGGGGTTCCAGCAATTCGGGCCGGTACTCGCGCAAATCCGTGATCGTGAGCGTCCCACCGGCTGCCGCCACCGATTCCACGAACAGGCGGCCGATTGAACCGTCATAGAAATCGCCGGGTCCGCGCGTCCTGAGGTTCGAGATGATGGCGCCCAGTTCATGCTGCTGAAGGCGTTTGCCTTCGGCCACGGCACCATTGCCATAGATGCCCCAAGCCTCGGCATTGGTCCGCAGTTTGGCCTGAGCGGCCTCAAAGTCACGCACAAAGGCACGTGAAACGGTATGACCTTCCCGCGCAAACTGCTCTGCGGGCAGCAACAGTGAAGACCAGTCGAGATCACCGTAACGGGCATTGAGCAGGAACATGCCCCGGACGTTCCCGGGAACGGCAAACTGGCTGGCAGGATTGCGTGGCTTCTTGGGCAGAAAAGACAGCACTTCCGTCTTGATCTGAACGGCATCGTGCAGAAGGCAAACACCGCCGCCACCCAGGCTGGTCGATCCCGTCATTGTCACCGCCATCGCAAAATAGGTCGCCACAGCCGCATCTGCCGCCGTTCCGCCCGCCGACAGCACTTCGCGCCCGACCAGCGCTGCGCGCGGCTCATCGGCAATCAGGCCACCGAAAAACCCTTCCACGAAGCCGATATCGCCCTGTTCGGGGCCACTGCCACCACAGGCCGCAAGCAGCATCGTTAACCCGCATAACGAGGCCCGACCCGATTGACGCCACATTTTGGTGTACCTAGTTTGCTTTAACGCCTTGGAGATAGTCACGTGCGCTCGCTCATCCACTTTGTTGTCCTGTATACCGTTCTGGCTGTCGGACTGATCCAGCCTGCATTCGGACAAGACCGTGGACTAGGCCTGATCCGCGATGCGGAAATTGAAAATATCATCCGCGACTATTCCACGCCAATTTTCAATGCGGCGGGCCTGGATTCAGAATCAGTCTCGATCCATATCGTCAACGATCCGAGATTGAACGCTTTCGTCGCCGGCGGCCAGCGGATGTTCCTGAACACTGGCCTTCTGATGCGCGCCGAGACACCCGAACAGGTTATCGGGGTGGTCGCTCATGAAGCCGGCCATATCGCCGGCGGACATCTGGCACGATTGCAGTACGAACTGCGCAACGCGGAAACCACATCGATCCTCGCCATGATTCTGGGCACCGCTGCCGGTCTCGCTACCGGCGATGGCCGGGTATCAGGCGCCATCATCAGCGGCGGCAATCAGGCCGCATTCTCGAACCTGCTGAAATACTCCCGCACCCAGGAATCCGCAGCAGACGCCGCAGGGCTCAAATACCTCGACAGTACCGGCATGTCCGCCCGCGGTCTGCTGGAATTCTTCGAGCTTCTGCAACGGGAAATCCGGGTCACCGGCGGGCGTGAACACCCTTATCTGAGCAGTCATCCGCTGACCGGCGACCGAATCACGACCATCCAGTCTCACCTGGCCTTCTCACGGTTTGCCAACGCCGCCACCCCGCCCGACCTGTTGCGCAAGCATGCTAGAATGCGCGCCAAGCTGATCGGGTTTATGGAAGCCCTTGAAACGACCCTCGAGGTCTATCCCGAAACCGATACCTCCATCCCCGCGCGCTACGCACGCGCCATCGCCTATTATCGCCAGTCGGATCTGATGCGCGCCTTGCCATTGATTGACGGCCTGATCGCCGAGGAACCCGACAACCACTATTTTCATGAAGTGAAGGGGCAGATGCTGCTGGAGAACGGTCGGGTGGAGGACTCCCTCATCCCCTACCAGCGCATGGCCGAACTGGCACCGGGGGAACCGCTGCTGCGCTCGGCCCTCGCCAAGGCACAGGTGGAAAGCGGGAACCCGGCCCTCGTTGAGGACGCGCGGTCCAACCTGCTGGCCGCGACACGCTCGGAACCAACCCTGCGCGAGAGCTGGCGGCTTCTGACCATTGTCTATGGCCGCCTTGGCCAGCAGGGCGAGTTGGCGCTCAGCCAGGCCGAATACAATCTTCTGGGCGGCGACCCCAAAGCTGCCGAGGCGCTTGGCAACCGGGCGCTCGACTTGCTGCCCACCGGATCGCCGGGCTGGATCCGGGCGCAGGACATCATCAGCGAGGCAGAGCGCCGTCTCGAGAAGAACTAGCCCGGCGCGGGTCACCATTGCGTGACCTGACCGCCACATGGTTGAAGCCCCGGACAGGCTTGATCATCATCGTGTACAGAAAAGACTGAACCCTCCGAGGAGATCCGTTTTGAGCATTTCGCGTGGTACCGGCTTGGCTGTCGTGGTGATTGTCGCCCTTGTGGCGCTGGCGCTTGTCTATCCCATATCAGGCGATCGCGATGGCGTGATTGTCACGGAGGTGCCACGAACCGGGACTGCGTTCAGCGAGGTCGAGAGAGACGAAATCCGGAACACCGTCCGTGAATACCTGATCAAGAATCCAACGGTGATTGTCGAGGCGCTGGAAGCGCTCCAGGAGCGCCAGCAACTGTCCGAACAACAGGCGTCACAGGGCGCCCTGACAGCTAATAAGGACAGCCTGCTGAATGACCGCCGCGATCCGTCGATCGGAAGTCCGGATACCACTGTCACTGTGGTGGAATTCTTCGACTATCAGTGCCCCTACTGCAAGCGGATGGCCGACGATCTGGTGGAACTGGCGGCCGAAGATTCCGACCTCCGCATCGTGTTCAAGGAATTTCCCGTGTTCGGAGACGGCTCTACCCTTGCGGCACGCGCCGCGCTGGCTGCAGACAAACAGGGCAAGTACACGGAGTTCCACCTGGCCTTGATGAGCCTGCCCGGTGCGCCCTCGGAAAACACCATCACACGCCTGGCCGATCGCTACGGTCTGGATAACGAACGCCTGCGCCGGGATATGGCTTCGGATGAAATTGAGGCGGCCATTCAGGCCAACTACCGACTGGGACAACAGATCGGCGTGCGTGGTACCCCTGCCTTCGTCATCGGCGGCCAACTGATTCCGGGCGCCATGAGTCTGGACGCCATGCGCGACCTGATTGCCCGTGCACGCGACGAATCCTAGGCTCCGCCGCTTGCTGAAACCTATTCGGCATCGGGTTGCTGTTCGGGGACGGATCCGCTGAAAGCGTCCAGGTCTGCACAGGCTGCATTGATACGCAACACGGTCGGAAACGCGGAGAGGTCACAGCCAAAACGCTGGGCATTGTAAACCTGCGGGAACAGGCAGATATCCGCCATGGTCGGCGCGTCGCCATGCGCAAAGGACCCGGCGCCACCATCCGCCAGCATCCCTTCGAGCCCCTGCATCCCTTCCTGAATCCAGTGTTTGTACCAGCGTTCGTTCCGGCCATCCTCGTCGATATCGAATTCGCTGCCCAGATATCGCAGCACCCGGAGATTGTTCAGCGGGTGGATGTCACAGGCAACCGCCTGGGAAATCGCGCGGACTCTCGCCCGCCCTGCAGGGTCGTCGGGCACAAAGGAAACCCCGTCCGGCCGGGTTTCATCGAGATATTCGATCATCGCCATGGATTGCGTAAGAACCGTCCCGTCATCATCGACAAGCGCCGGGACCAGCCCCTGGGGATTGACGGCCAGATAGGCCTCGGAAATCTGATCCTTGCGGCGCAGATGGATAAACTCCCTCTCGTAGGACAATCCTTTCAGGGCCAGTGCAATCCGCATACGAAACGCTGCCGAAGAACGCCAGTAGTCATAGAGTTTCATTATCCCTCCCAGATTCCGGGGCCATCCCCGGTACATCGTCACAGGTTGCGAATTTCGAGCCCGGGCAGATCGTCGGCCGGCACAAACCCGAACACCCGGCCATAAAAAGCCAGTTCGGCTTCCAACGCGCGGGTCACGTTTTCTGCCTTGCGGAAGCCATGACCTTCTCCGGAAAACAGCACATAGGCCACCGGTATACCCTTGCCATCAAGCGCAGCCACCATCGCCTCAGCCTGATTGGGAGGCACGACCTTGTCGTCCTCGCCCTGCAGAAAAATGACCGGACAGTTGAGCCCTTCGACATGATTGATCGGCGAGCGCGCGAGATACACGGCCTCATCCTCGGGCAGCGGCCCGATCAGGCGGTCCAGATAGCGGCTTTCAAATTTGTGGGTGTCGCGGGCCAGCGTCATCAGATCCCCAATGCCGTAGAGACTGGCGCCGGCAGAGAACACATCGGCAAATGTCAGCGCAGCAAGCGCCGTGTAGCCGCCGGCACTGCCGCCGCGAATGGCCAGCCGCGCAGGGTCGGCCTTGCCCTCTGACACCAGATAGTTGGCCCCCGCAACCATATCTTCGACATCCGCCACGCCCCACTGGCCATCCAGGGCTTCCCGGTAGGCCCGTCCAAATCCCGTACTGCCGCGATAATTCACATCGAGCACGGCAAAACCACGGTTCGTCCAGTATTGGATGGCCAGACTGAAGGCCGCGCTGGTCGAACCCGTCGGGCCGCCATGACCGCGCAAGATCAGGGGCGGCCGTTCATCGGCCAGTCCTTCAAAAGCGGCGTTTTGCGGCGCATAGAACAGACCATAAGCCGTCGCGCCGTTTGCGGTTTCAAAGGAGATCGCCTCCGGGACCGAGAGCTCCGATGCGGGAGGAGATGCTGTGGACGCACGTGCCACGACCTCGGTGTTCCCCGTCGCCGGATCACAGCGGACAATCGATGATCCTTCGCGCGCCGAAGCTCCGATAAAGGCAACCTGCCCGCCGAAGGCCCGCACGCTGCTGATGTCTGTATAGGGTGTCTTGATATCCTTCAATTGCCCCCCGGACAGACAGGCAAGTTGCCAGGTGCCGTCCTGCACATAGGCACAGACAATGTCGCCACCGGGCAGAACGTCATAGGTCCGCATTCCGAACACCCATTGGGGAAGCCCGAACTCCGCATGACGTTCGGCCAGCACAACCACTTCGTGATTGTCCAAGGCACAGAGGTTCCACCAGCCCTTCGGATCGGACACGAAGATCAGACGACCATCGGGGTGCCACTCCGGCTGAAACACGGATTCGCCGCTGCCGCCAGCGACATGGGTCACATCTGAAAGGCTGCCATCGGCGGCCCTGTTTGCCACCCACAACGCAGCCCCGTCCCAGGGCATGTCGGGATGGTCCCAGGTCAGCCAGGCAAGCCGCTGACCGTCGGGAGACACCCGCGGGGTTGAAACAAAATCATGGGCGCCGTCCAGAACCGAGACTTCGCCCGAACGCAGGTCAACACGCGCCAGAGCATTCGCAACCTCGCCATCCGCGTGGCGTTCGCGAACACAGATCATCTCTCCGCGCGCTGCATCCACGACCATATCGGCAAAGCGGTCGCCGTCTTCGCCCGCCAGAGCCACCGGGGCCTGCTCCCCATGCTGTCGATAGATTCGCTGGTCCTTGTGATTGACGAAGTAAACCGTTCCATCCGCAACGGTGGCTGCACCACCGCCATACTCATGCGCCCGCGACCGCACCGAATAGGGCCCCGGAGTGATATCCGCACGGTCGCCGTCCCGATCCCGGACAAGAACGACACGTCCGCCTTCGCTCGGACGGCCTTCCAGCCAGTAGAGCGCATCGTCATCCACCATGACGGCACTAAGGGAGATTGTGGTGTCCGCGATCATCCGGGCCGAAATCGACGACGGCCAGGTTCCGTAGGGTGCTCGCACTGGAACCTCGGTCACAGCAGCACCAGCGCGGCAAGGCCAAGAAACGCCATGAAACCGACCACATCGGTAATGGTGGTCAGGACCACCGCTGACCCCACGGCCGGGTCCACTTTCAGTTTCTGCAAAACGATCGGGATGGCAACGCCCGCAAATCCGGCGATCAGCAGATTCACGATCATCGCCGCCCCGATCACGACCCCGATCAGGGTGTCACCAAACCAGGCCCAGGTCACCAGGCCGATCAGCCCTGCAAACAGAATCCCGTTGATTCCGCCGACAATCACTTCCTTGCCGACGATCCGGGCTGCGTTGGTCGTGGTCAATTCCTTCATCGCCAGGGCGCGGACCGCCACGGTGAGTGTCTGGGTGCCGGCATTGCCGCCCATGGAGGCAACAATCGGCATCAGAATGGCAAGCGCGACCACCTGCTCGATCGCAGCGTCGAACAATCCGATCACCAGAGACGCAACAATCGCTGTCATCAGGTTCACGACAAGCCACGAGAATCGGGACCGGGTTGTCTGCAGGACCGCTTCGTAGAAGTCATCCTCCTGCACGCCGCCCAGACGCAGAAAGTCTTCCTCGGCCTCTTCGTGGATCACGTGCACCACATCATCAGCCGTGATAACGCCGACGAGTTGTCCATCGCCGTTCACAACAGGCGCCGAGACCAGCGCATACTGGCTGAACATCAGCGCAACTTCTTCCTGGTCAAGCTCCACATTGGCCGACCGCAGATCCGTCAACATGATGTCGTCGATCCGGACATCCCGCTGGTTCCGCATCAGCCGCGACAGGGGGATGGCGCCCACGGGCACCCTGTCTTCGTCCACCGCATAAATTTCGTAGAAGTCCCGCGGCAGCGTGGCGGCACGATTGCGCAGGTAATCGATTGTATTCCCGACGGACCAGTCCTTGGGCACAGTCACGAGCTCGCGCTGCATGAGACGGCCGGCGCTGTCCTCGGGATAGGTCATCGCCTGCTCGAGCAGAGCGCGATCCGAGGGCGACAACTGATCCAGCACACCCTGCTGGTCACCGGCCGGGATATCCTCGAAAACATCGAGAGCATCGTCGGTATCGAGTTCGGTCAGGACCGCTGCGACTTCTTCGGGCTCGAGAATTTCGAGAACATCCTCACGAACCACATCATCCATATGGGTGAGCAGTTCGGGGTCCATCTGATCACGCACATGATCGAGAAGCGCGCGGCGGTTTTCACCAACCAGTTCTTCGAGCAAGTCGGCCAGATCCGAGGCATGGAGGTCCGAAATCAGGGCCTCCACATCCTCCATCCGCCCTTCGGCCATGGCGGCATCGCAGGCGCGCACGAGCGCTTCATCGATGCCATAGCTCCGCTCCGGCTCGACCACCTCCAGATCGGGGTCCGTATGGGCCTGGTTGGTCATGGGGTCCTACCCGGTCACCGTTGCGTCGTACTGGGCCCCCACCGTGGCAACAGCACACATATTCAGCATCCCGCGGGCCGTAACCGATGGCGTCACGACGTGAACCGACCGCGCCGCACCGACGAGGATCGGCCCCACAGCGAGACCATCCGCTAGGGTTTTCAAAAGATTGAACGAGATGTTCGCCGCGTCCTGATCGGGCATCACCAGGAGATTGGCTTCACCTTCGAGCACGCTGTTGGGGAAAATGCGTGCGCGAATTTCCGGATCGACCTCGG
>JAYQBG010000027.1:0-36295 GCA_038137215.1 Alphaproteobacteria bacterium | reverse complement strand
GGGACGGTCTCGGCCACGTCTTCTACAAGGACTTCATGTGGAACGGCTATGACTGCCGCGAAGTGACCACTGCCGGCGCCCAGAAGGCCGGCATCGAGAAGACCAAGGCCAAGATGACCGGACGGGGCGTGTTCCTGGACATGGCGCGCGTGAAGGGTGTGGATTGCCTGGAAGACGGCTACCCCATCACCTGCAAGGATCTCGATGAAGCCTGTGAGGATCAGGGCGTCGAAGTGCGGAAGGGCGACTTTGTTGTGCTCCGCACCGGCATGATGGAACGCTGCCTGGATGCCGGCAGCTGGGACGGTTATGCAGGTGGCGATGCGTCGGGTATGGCCTTCGAGACCCTCGACTGGATCTATGAAAAGGAAATCGCAGGCTACGCCTCGGACACCTGGGGCAACGAAGTGCGCCCATGCGAAACCGATGAGAACATCAACCAGCCCTGGCACTGGATCGCGATCCCGATCCTGGGCCTGACCATGGGCGAAATTTTCTATCTGAAGGACATCGCGGACGATTGCGCCGAGGACAAAGTTTACGAATTCATGTTCGTAGCGCCGGCTCTGCCGATCACCGGCGCGGTCGGGTCTCCGGTCAATCCGCTCGCGATCAAGTAGTGGGGCGGCTTTTTTTGCCCTGAATAATTCCATGCCGGCTGGGACCGGTTCTGTGCCATCATGGAACCGAACCAGCCGGTCACGGATTAACGACCGGTCCATCTTCACCCGTTCGGAGATGGCTCGCAGAGTTCAAACAAAAGAACGGAACATTCGCGCTTCATGTCTCTAGGGAGGAACAAATGCGAAATACATTTCTAGCAACGACGAGCCTCGTCTTCGCCGCCGCGCTGACATTCAGTGTCACAGCGAACGCCAGCGGCGTCGGCACGACCTTGGAAGAAGCCAAGGCCAACACATCGGCTGTGCAGGACTGGCTCGGCGGCGATGTGCCCGATCCGGAAGTCACCTATTCCGGTGATGTGATCGAAATGGTGGCAACCCACCATCTGCCGCCGGTCGCCGGCCTGTCGAAGGTCGTCGCCGCGGGTTACCGCAATCTGGAAAAGATGAGCGACGGCAAGATCAAGGTGAACGATCAGTGGGGCGGCACCGTTCACAGCGTACGTGAGGGCCGTCGCGCCACGCGCACCGGTCTTTCGCACTTCGCGCCGTGCTTCTCACTCTACTCGGCGAAGGACTACACCACGGTTGGCGGTCTGGGCCTGCCGTTCCTGCTGAACAACGCCCATGAGGCGGTTGCCGTGGCCGAAGAACTTTATCCGAAATACTTCAAGGATGAGTTTGAGCAGTATGGCGTTTTGGTTGGCCGCATGGCCCACACCAGCCCGTATCACCTGTTCACCAAGGACAAGGCGGTTCGTACGCTCGAAGACATCAAGGGCATGAAAATTCGTGCCGGTGGCGGCACTCACGCTGCGATCATCGGCGCGCTGGGCGCAACCCAGACCTCCATCCCCGGTGCCGAAGCCTATACCGCGATGCAGCGCGGGATCGTGGATGCGATTCACTTTGGTGACGCCATTGCACCGGTCTTCAAGGTCCACGAGATCGCGAAGTACCGCACGACCAATGGCTTCAACGTTCTGACCATCGAGTACTGTGCCTCGAAGGACTTCTTCGACGATCTGCCGAAGGACCTGCAACTGGTCTACAACGCCTGGGCTCGCCAGATGGCACAGGCCGATGCACAGGGCTTCTACAGCGTTGGTGACGTGAGCGGTCTGACCCGCACCCGGGATGCCGGTGTTGAAATCATCGATATGCCGGAAGCCGAGCTTGATCGCTGGAAAGAGGCCGTTGCACCGCTGACAGCGGAATGGATCGCGAATGAAGAAAAGGCCGGGCGCCCCGGCAAGGTCTTCATCGACGAGGTCAAGGCTCTTTCCGCCAAGTACGCGGCGATGACCCCGAACGAGATCTTCCAACTGACGATCGATAGCCCGAACATGGGCATGTACGACTTCAAATAAGTCGATAACTCAACAGGGACGGGCCACCGGGAAACCGGTGGCCCGACACCCGCAAGAATTCATGGCCTGACCGTCAGGTCCTATTGGGGGGGAACCAATCATGCATCGGACAATCGACGTCTTGGCGCAGATTTTGACCGTGCTCATGCAGATCTTCGACAAGCTCGGCGCCTGGATTGTGCTGCCGGCGATCGGACTGGTGATGATCACGGATGTCATCCTGCGCTATGTCTTCAACTCACCATTTATCTGGAGCCTGGAATTCGGACAATGGATGCTCCTGTTCATCTTTGTTGCCGCTGTTCCCGAGTGCACCCGGCGACACGGCCATATCCGGATGGAACTGCTGTATGTGATGATGCCCCGTTGGTTCCGCACATTCGTTGCGTTTCTTTATGCGTTGATTGCCGGCGGCATTTTCTGGCTGGTCATGCAGGTGGAGCTTGAGGAGTTAGCGTTCTCCTACAGGCTCAGCCGGATTACCGAGTATCTGGAACTGCCCGTCTGGGCGCACCATGCCGGGGCTGTAGCCATGTGCATCCTCGTCATTGCCTTCTTCACCATACGCGCCATCGGTATCGTGGCGGGCTACGACCCCTACCCCGAAGTCGAACGGGATGTCACCGAGTTGGAGGACTGAACATGGATCCGACCACAATTGGCCTTCTGAGCTTCGGCGTCATGATGATCCTCATTGTTTTGGGGATTCCGATCGCCTTCGCGATGCTAGCGACTGCCGCAGGCGGCCTCTACATCATTCGCGGTGTGCACTACGCCGCCGAACAGATTTCCTCGACCTTCTGGGATCAGGCGACCAACTTCGTGTTCATCGCCGTCCCCATGTACTTCCTCATGGGACAATTGGTCTATCGGACCAATATCGCCGCAGATCTATATGACTGTGTCTATAAATGGCTGGGACGTTTGCCCGGCGGTCTTGCCATCACGTCTGTTGTGGCTTGTGCCGGCTTTGGCGCGGTCTCGGGTGGCAGTGTGACGGCTGTGGCCACCATGGGGCCGATGTGTTTGCCCGCCATGCGCCGGTACAACTACGATGACAGTCTGGCCACCGGCAGTATCGCCTCAGCCGGAACCCTCGGCATCCTGATCCCGCCCTCGATCATCCTCGTGGTTTACGGAATCTGGACCGAATCCTCGATCGGCGCACTGTTCATCGCGGGCATCATCCCCGGAATCTTGATGACCATTGGCTATTCGGCCACCATCTGGGTCCGTTGCAAGATGAATCCGGAATTGGGACCGATCGGCGAAGCATTCACACTGGGGGAAAAGTTCGCCTCGCTCGCCAAGCTGCTCCCCGTCCTGTTGACCTTCATCGTTGTGATTGGAGGTATCTATGCCGGTGTTTTCACACCGACCGAAGCCGCAGCCGTGGGCGTCTTCGCCCTCCTGTTAATCGCACTGGTCATGCGGCGGATCAATCCGGAATCGCTGGGCAAAAGCCTGCTCGAAACCATGCACACCTCCGCGATGATCTTCGTGATCATCATCGGAGGTCACATGATGGGCAAGTTCGTCGTCCAGACCGGGCTGACTCAGGGCCTGATCGACTGGATGCAGGGCCTCGGCCTCGGGCCGCTGACCACAATGCTGATGATCAGTATCCTCTATATTATTCTGGGCCTGTTCCTGGATGTCTGGGGCATGCTGATCCTGACCATCCCGTTCCTCTTCCCGATTATTCTGGAGATGGGTTTCGACCCGATCTGGTTCGGGATTTACGCGGTGATCATGGCCGAACTGGCTCTGATCACACCGCCGGTGGGGATCAACGTCTATGTGCTGGCGAAACTAGCGTCCGATGTGCCTCTGAACAAGATATTCAGGGGCGTGGCACCGTTCTTCATCGCCACGCTGGGACTTGTTGTCCTGATTGTCCTGTTTCCGGAGATCGTGACCTGGCTACCCGAGAAGGCGGGCATGATCACGGCCTACGAAGGTTAGCGGAGCACGCGACGTAGTTTGGGTTCGGGGGATGCCGATTTCGGTTCGAACAGAATCGAATCGGTTTCCTGCCCGGCCGCGACATCTTCGAAGCGGCTGCCATTGCCGTTGTTGCTCGCCAGAAATGCGGCATTTGCGACGCCGTCTTCGGCACGGCGTTGCTCGGCATCCGGCAGTGGCACCTGACGCCGGCGGCGATCAGGTCCGGTAAAGGAACTCGAACGAATAAACGGGCGTGGGTTTTCAATCACACTGCGCAGTCGTGCTGCCACGCCATCGACGGTCACGGGCTTGGCAAGAAACTCGCTGACCCCCGCATCCCGCGCCGCTTCGACATACTGTTTCTCGGCAAATCCGGTGATCATCATGACCGGCACCCGCGTTGCCGGGTGGGTCGGGTCGTCACGCAACATCCGGGAGAATTCCAAACCGTCAATCGGCTCCATCATCATGTCCGTGATGATAATATCCGGTAGGTTCAGACGGCAGTCGTTCAGCGCGCCATGCCATTCTCGACATCACGGACCTGCTTGATGCCAAGGGATTCCAGGATCCCGCGCAACAAGCGTCGCATGTGGTCGTTGTCGTCAACGACCAGAACGCGTAGATCGGACATCATGGGGTCGGGCATCAACAAAACTCACAAAATGAATTGACGTGTCCGCGCGCGAGACACGAGAAACTCTGTCAAATTATCGCTAAACTATCGCCAGATTTGGTTAACAAAGCATTTCCTGTTGTTAACCCGGTCATCAACACCGTGATGGGCCGGCTGGCCGAACATCCGAACCATTTGGAAGAAGCGACATGGAAGAAGAACAAAGCGTCGATATCTATCACAACCCCCGTTGCAGCAAGTCCCGGGCAACCCTTGCTTTGCTGGAGGAACGTGGGATTGATGTGTCTGTTATCGAATACCTCAAGGAACCCCCTGACGAAATCGAGTTGCGGCAGATACTCGACCTGCTGGGCATCCCGGCGCGGGACCTGCTGCGCAATGGAGAGGCCGCCTATAAAGAGCTCAATCTGGCCGACGAGTCCAAGACCGAGGACGAGATCATCAAGGCGATCGTGGAGCACCCGATCCTTATGGAACGCCCCATCGTGACGACAGCCAGTGCCGCACGCATCGGCCGGCCGCCGGAGGCCGTACTGGAGATCCTTTGACCGGTTCGGAACTTCGGCCCCGCCCGGCGGCCTATGAAAGCGGCTCTGCCGGGGTGAACTCCTTTCAGGATGCGGTCGTGGCCTTTCAGGAGGGCCGGGATACTCCGCGGGACTATCTGGAACGCTTTGCCGACCGGATCGCTTCGCAGGAATCCGACCTGCGCGCCTTCGTCGCGCTCGACCTTGAAACGGCTCGCAACACGGCCGACGCTGCCGGCGCCCGCTACAAGTCCGGCAACCCGTTGTCGCCTATTGACGGCTTGCCGTTGGCCCTGAAGGACATCATTCAGACCAAATCCCTTCCGACCCAGTCCGGCAGCCCCATCTTTGCCGGATGGCAGGCCGAACGGGACTCTGCGATTGCTGCCGCAGCCAAACGCGGCGGTGCTGTCCTGATCGGAAAAACTGCAACCACCGAATTCGCCTATGGCGCCGTCACGCCGACGCGAAACCCCTATGACCGTGAGCGCACGCCCGGAACCTCATCCAGCGGGTCGGCGGCCGCCGTCGGGGCCGGTATGCTCCCCGTCGCCATCGGCACCCAATTGATGTCGTCGGTCATGCGGCCGGCCAGCTATTGCGGCCATGTGGGCGTCAAACCCACCTATGGCGCGATCCGACAGGATGGCATCCACCCCTTTTCGCCTTCGGGAGAACATGTCGGGGCGCATGCCCACAGTCTCGCAGATGCCTGGACGCTACTTCGATTTCTGGCCCACGAAGCCGGTCCGGTTCCCGGGTCCCGCGGACTGACCGGCCCTGCGCATTTACCCGGGGCCAGAAAGCCCGCACGCCTGATGCGGATGTACACACCGGGCTGGGAGATCGCATCCCCGAGCGTGAGAGCTGCCTTCGAGACCGCGCTCGCCAGACTCTCGGATTCGGGCGTCGAGATTTTGGAGCCGGCACAGTCGCCGGCCCTGCAGGCGATTGAAGAGGATTTCGCCCGGTCCGACTGGTGCATCGCAGAGGTTGCGGCTTTCGAAATGCGCTGGCCGTTCTTCGAATACGAGAAGGCCGGCGGCACGTTTCACCCACGCATAACGAAGCTGCTGCAACGCGCCCACGAGATCACCCTCGAGGACTATCACGCAGCGCTCGACTGGAAAGATGCCTTCCGCAATCGCTACCAGGCATTGTCGGAACATGTGGATGGTGTGATCGGCCTGACGGCACCAGAGGTTGCGCCCGTGGGACTGGAGAATATCGGCAACCCGCTGATGTGCTCCCCGGCGTCCTGCATGGGAACTCCCGCGATCACCCTGCCGTCCCTGACCAATGAAGATTTGCCGCTGGGGCTGCAGCTGATCGGTTTTCACAACCGCGATGCCGAGATGTTCGCCCACGCCGCATGGGTCGACCATGCGCTGTTTGCCTAGAAAGTGCGCCGGACCATGAAGATCTGCATCGTTGGTGCCGGGTCCATCGGCGGTCTTCTCGGCGCCCGGCTCTCCCATGCCGGCTACGATATTTCGGCCATCGCGCGCGGCCCGCATCTGGCTGCCATTCGTGAGAGTGGGCTGCGATACCGTGCTCCGGATTCCGAAATTACCGCGAAGATCCCCGCCTCCGACGATCCCGCCGATCTCGGGCCGCATGATTTTGTGGTCCTGACCCTGAAAGCTCCTTCCCTGCCCGGCCTTGCGCCACATCTAGCACCGCTCTGTGGGCGGGACACCGTGATTGTGACGGCCATGAACGGCGTGCCGTGGTGGTTCAGCCAGGCGTTGCCAGCCCCCCTGAAGGGGCAACGGCTCCATGCGATCGATCCGGATGGTGTCCTGGAACGCGCCTTTCCGCAGAAATCCGTGCTGGGCTGCGTTGTCCATGCCGGCGCGTCGGTTCCCGAACCCGGTGTCATCCACCACGCTGCGGGCGATCATTTCATCGTCGGCAGCGCGCGCGGGGGAAATGATCCGGACGCAGTCGCGTTTGCAAACGCCATATCGGCGAGCGGGCTCAACGGCATTGCGACCGGGGACATCCACGGCGAAATCTGGACAAAGCTGATTGGCAATATGGGAATGGGCCCGATCAGTGTGCTGAGCGGCGCCACTCTGGCCGACATTGCCAACGATCCGGATGTCCGCCCCATCGCGGCAGCGTTGATGGCCGAAGCCGCCAGCATCGGAGACGCGCTTGGCCTGCCCATGCCCATGAGTGTCGAGGCGCGGATTGATCTGGGCGCCGAACTGGGCAACTTCAAACCTTCGATCCTGCAAGACCTCGAACGCGGGCGCCCCATGGAGATCGACGAGATGGTCACCGTCGTGGCCGAAATCGGAGAACTGGTGGGCGTTTCCACACCGGCGATCGACACCGTTCTGGCATTGTTGCGCGGACGCGCGCGGCGCGCTGGTCTGTACCGGAACTGATCATGGGATCCGGCTGGCGCTCCATCGCCACACTCTTTGCCATGATGTTCGCCAGCCAGCTTGCGCTGACCATCTACCTTCCGGCGGTCCCGGTCATGGCGCAGGAACTCGGCCTCTCGCTGGGGCAGGTCCAGCTTGTGATCCCCGCCTATCTGATCGCCTTTGCCATGATGCAGCTCGTGGCCGGACCGCTTTCAGACGCGTTCGGGCGCCGCCCGGTGATCCTGTCAGGGCTTGCGCTGTTTTTGCTGGCAAGCCTTGCCTGTGCCCTGTCCAACGATATCTGGCAACTTCTCGCCATGCGATTCGTGCAGGCCGCCGGCGCCTGCACCACCATTGTCGTCGGCCGCGCAATCATTCGTGACACCAGCGAGGGCAAAAGTGCGGCCCGGGCGATGTCCTATCTGGCCATGGCCCTGGGTGTCGGCCCGGCCACTGCACCGTTCTTCGGCAGCCTGCTGCTCGACGCTTTCGACTGGCGCGCGACATTCTTTGCCACAGCGGCCATGAGCGGGATTGTGCTGCTTTTCGCCTGGTTCATTCTGGATGAAACACTGCCGCGCGACGCACGCCGACCGTCGCGGCCGGGCGAACTGGCTGCCGGGTACCTGACCCTGCTGCGCGAGCGCAAGTTCATAGGCTACAGCCTGACCATCTCGTTTCAGAGCGGCACATTCCAGGTCTTCATCACCGCGGCCCCCATCGTGCTGATCAGCATGATGGGTATCTCGCCGCAATTGTTCGGCCTCTATGTGATGATCATCCCGGGCGGGTTCATTCTCGCCAGCTTCATTGCCGGACGACTGGCCACCCGGGTGTCACTGGACACGATCATCATTGCCGGCTGTATCTGTGGCGTGACCGGCGGGCTGATGCAGATTTTCTGGGCAATCACGGGGCTCGCAAATCCACCGCTCATCGTTCTGGCGATCTTTATCGCGAATTTCGGAACCGGGCTTGTCTTTGCGAATTGCTATGCGCTGGCGCTGAGCACGGTGACGCCATCCTTTGCGGGCTCTGCCTCGGCGCTGGGCGGCTTTTTTCACCAGGGTTGGGCGTTCGTCCTATCGCTAGTCGTGGCGTCGCTGATGCACACATCCTCGCTGCCCATGGGACTGGCCCAGACAGCCACCACGATCGGCTCCCTGTCGGTCTTTGTTCTGACCGTCATGCTGGCCGGTCGTCAGACCAAAAAGGCCTGACGACCGGCGCAGGGTCAGATTTTCGGGGTCAGACCCGCGGCCTCGATGCCGGCAACGGCGCAGGCTTCGTCATTATCCGAGGTATCACCGGTCACGCCAACGGCGCCGGCAACATCGCCATCGGCGTCCAGGATCAGGACGCCACCGGCCACCGGTACGATGCGGCCGCTGGAAGCGGCGGCCAGCGCCACACCGAAATGCGGGCGGTTGAGAATGTCGGTTTCGTTGGCGCGCGAGGAACGTCCGATGCCGAGCCCGCCCCAGGCTTTGCCGAAGGCCACTTCGAAGCGAAGGATACCGCTCTTGTCTTCGCGCTGCATGGATACGAGATGCCCGCCGTCGTCGAGCACGACGATGGTCAGCGGACCGATACCGAGCTCACGGCCCTTCGCCTGCCCGGCTGCGATGATCGTGTTCGCCTGTTCAAGTGTGACCTTGGCCATAGGAAATTACCCCGACTTGCTGATGTTGAATGGAGGCCGGCAAGCTAACGAGCCGAACCGCTGAAATCCATCGCCCCGGCATAAAAAATGCCGGGACGGACCCGGCCTTTTCCACAGTGTCCGTAAACCTACTCGGCGGCCTTGGCGCTCGGCTTCTGATTGGAATAGGCACCCGCCAGGTAGTCGGCAAAGAAATCGCCATAGCGCAGCGGCTCGTATTTCGAGGGATGGTCCTCGGTACAACAGCTCTCCACCGGTACGATGATATCGTCGAGGTCCGGGTTGAAGAAGAAGGCCAGTGAGTAACGATCCTTGTCGGTGGCGGCGGTCACCCGATGGGGAGAGGCCAGGAAGCGGTCATTGGACCAGCGCTTTATCATGTTTCCCGAGTTGACGATCAGAGTGCGCTCCATCGCCGGATGATCGACCCATTCCCCCTCCGGGGTCTTAATCTGCAACCCCGGCTGGTTGCTCTGGGGCAGCATGGTGATGAAGCCCGCATCGGTGTGGGAGGCGGAGCCGAACTGATCCTCCTTCAACGCGCCAACCGCGGGATACTTGACCATGCGCACAACGATGGAGGGGTCCTTGAAATAGTCATCGAAGAAATCCGCCGGCATGGCCTTGAAGGACGGTCCGGTGATCGGCGAATTCGCGCAGGATATGGGTTACCCCGCCCCGCTGTTTCAGGCTGCGCTGCAACTGCATCATGCAGCAGTCGGCTTGGACATGTATGATATCGACACCGCCGCGCTCTGCCGGCTTTACGAAAACATGGCCGGGATCGAACGCTGATCCCGTCATCGACCCTCTGACCGGGTCTGTCATCGAGGATGTAACATGCGTGACACCGTCTTTCTGGATTACGACGCCGAAACCCTTTACGCCGAGTACAACAATCGCGGGAAGTTCGAGAACTATGAGGACCTCGCCGCCGACTGGGCCCAACGCAGCGAGGCCACGCGAAAGAACCATCCCAATGCGTCCATCGACCTGACCTATGGCAAGGGACCGCGGGAGACATTCGATCTGTTTCTGCCCGAGGCCGAAAATCCGCCGCTCTTCGTGTTCATTCATGGCGGCTACTGGCAGTGGAACGACAAGCAGAGCTATGCGTTTCTGGCGGAATCCTTCCTCGACGCCGGGATCGCGTTCGCCAATCTGGAATACGCACTGTGCCCGACCGTGACACTGGAACAACTCGTGGATCAGATTCGCCGGGCGCTTGCGCATTTGTGGCGCAACGGTGCCGAACTCGGATTCGACCGGGACAACATCATGGTCGCGGGCCATTCCGCCGGCGGACATCTGACCGGCGTCATGCTGACCACCGACTGGGCTTCCTATCAGGAAGGCCTGCCTGCCAATCTCGTGCGCGCGGGAATGCCCATGAGCGGGGTTTTCGACCTGCAACCGATTCGTCTCACCCCGATCGGTGATCCGCTATCTCTGGACGCGGAAACAGCCGCGAAACTCAGCCCCATCGCCAATCTGCCCTGGCCAAAGGCCGTGACCGTGATCAGTCTCGGAGCCCATGAGGGCCGGGAGTTTCATCGTCAGGCCGAGGAGTTCGCAGCCCATTGCCGCCGGCAAGGGGTCAGTGTGCGGATCGAAAGCGTACCCGGCGCCAACCATTTCAGCCTGCTCAGCGCGCTGGCCAACCCCGATGGCATCCTGTTCCGGACCGCGCGTGACCTGCTGAAAGGTTAGTTCAGCGGCTTGTCCCGGCGCGGGTCAAAAGGCCAAAATCGCGCTCCGCATGACAAGTTCAGGACATGAGACGGGCGTGCAAACCGCAGCCAAAATTTCTGCTTCCCAACCCGGCGCCGATCCCGACCCTTGGAGCCGGGTTTCGGTCGTGGTGGTCACCCACCACAGCGCCGCCGTCATCAAATCGTGCCTGACCGGCCTGGGTTCCGGCGCGGAACTGATCGTCATCGACAACGCCAGCGATGACGAGACCCTGCGGATCGTGGCCGACACCGCACCCCAGGCTTTCATTCAGAAGAACGCCACGGGTGTGGGCTACGGCGCGGGGGCCAATCAGGGTCTGGCACTGGCAAATCGGGAGTTTGCCCTGCTGGCCAATCCGGATTCGAAGATCGACACCCCGGCGATCACCGCCCTGCTCGGGGCGGCCGACCAATATCCTGGCGCTGCGCTGCTCTCACCGCGCATTCTTGACGATGCAGGGCGGGACGAACCGGCCCATGACGTGGCGATGTTCCGGCGCAGAGACTACCCGGCCCGCGCCGGCGAAGCCCCGCCCGACGGGCCGTGCTGCGCGGAGTATCTCTCGGGCGCCGTGGTCCTGTTGCGCATGTCGGCTCTGAAGACGATCGGCCCCTTCGACGAAGCCATATTCCTCTATTACGAAGACGATGATTTCTGCCTGCGCCTTCGGGAAGCCGGATACAGCGCTGTTCTCGTGCCGGATGCCGTCGTGAATCATGCCGGCGGCGGCTCGGTCCGTCCCAGCGCCCACTACCGCTGGGAGAAGTTCTGGCACATGGCCTGGTCCCGGCTCTATATCGAGGACAAATTTCACGGTGCCGACGCCCGGCGCCGTCTCGCCTGGCCTAATCTGGGCCGATACGCGCTGAAGGTCCTTGGAAACGCACTCCGTTTCGACCGCACCAAGATCTGGCGCGACATGGCGCGGTTCTGCGGCACAGCCGGTTACATTCTGGCCATCCCCGCATCCCGCACGACCCGGCGTGCACGCCCCACCCGAACTGGCAGCCCGGGCCGATGAGCGGTCCAACCCCGGAGTTCTGGAAGCGCCGTCGGGTCATGGTCACCGGACATACCGGATTCAAGGGCGCCTGGTTGTGCGCCTGGCTGGAAAAACTGGGTGCAGATGTCACGGGCTTTGCGCTGGCTCCCGAACCGGGCACCAACCTGTTCCGGTCGCTCAGCCCGTGGCAGGAGCTGGCCTCCACAATCGGCGATGTACACGACCGTGATGCTCTCCGGGCAGCTTGCGCCGAAGCCGATCCCGAAGTGGTCATCCATATGGCAGCCCAGTCTCTTGTGCGTCGCGGCCACCGGGACCCGCACGGAACCTTTGCAACCAACGTGCAGGGCACCGGCAATCTGCTGGAAGCGCTCGACGCCTGCACAAACGTGCAGGCGATCCTCGTGATCACCAGCGACAAGTGCTACCGCAACGACAATTCAGGCCGGCCCTTCGTCGAAACCGATCCGCTGGGCGGCCTGGATCCCTACAGCGCCTCGAAAGCGGCCCAGGAGACAATCTCCATCGGCTGGCGTCGGGGCCTGCTCGAAAACCGCGACAACGCACCACGCTTGGCAACCGCGCGTGCCGGCAATGTCATAGGCGGTGGCGACTGGTCCGAGGACCGAATTTTACCCGACCTGTTTCGCGCGATCACGCGTGGCGAATCTCTTGAGGTGCGCAATCCAGCGGCCACGCGCCCCTGGCAACACGTTCTCGATGTTCTCGCGGGCTACCTCGCCTACGCGGAAGCTCTCGTCGCAGATGCGGACCGGACGCTGCCCGGTGCCCTGAACTTCGGGCCTTCGGTTCCCGAGGCCAAACCGGTGCTGTGGCTCGTTGAACGGGCACTCGACCGGGTCCGCGATGCAGGTGTGGAGGCCCGCGACTGGCACGGCGTGCGCAATGACGGCCCGGCAGAAGCCGCCGCACTGGCACTCGACGCCGGGCTCGCCGCCGCCACGCTCGGCTGGCACCCCCGGCTGACACAGGAAGACGCCATTGACTGGACCGCGGACTGGCATGCACGCGCCCTGAGCGGTACACCACCACGTGAGCTTGTGCACACACAGATCGAACACTTCGCGGAACTGACGCCGGCATGACGACCGATACGCCCAACTGCCGATTTTGCGGCACGCCCCTGACAGAGAGCTTTGCCGATCTGGGCGAAACCCCGCTGGCCAACAGCTACGTCGATCCGGCCAATGCCGGGACCCCGGACCCGGTCTATCCCCTGCATGCACGAGTCTGCGGGGAATGCCTTCTGGTTCAGGTCGAAGATGTCGTCCCGGCGGAGCACATCTTCTCCGACTATGCCTATTTCTCGTCCTACTCGAAGAGTTGGGTCGAGCACGCGCGCAACTACGCCGATATGGTGATCGAACGGTTCGGACTGGACCAGAGCAGTTCAGTGATTGAGGTGGCCAGCAATGATGGCTACCTGCTGCAGCACTTCGCCGCACGGGATATCCCGGTCCTGGGTGTAGAGCCAGCCGCCAATGTCGCCAGGGCCGCCGAGGCCAAAGGCATCGCGACCCGGACCGCGTTTTTCGGGGCCGAGTTTGCCCGGTCATTGCGCGAAGAAGGAGTTCAGGCAAATTTGCTCGCGGGCAACAACGTGCTCGCGCATGTCCCGGACCTGAACGATTTTGTCTCCGGCCTGCCGATACTGCTTGCCGAGGACGGTGTGCTGACGATGGAATTTCCCCATCTGCTGAGGCTGATCGAAGATGTCCAGTTCGATACGATCTATCACGAGCACTATTCCTACTTCTCCCTGCTGGTCGTCGAACGGGTTTTCGGACATCACGGACTGAAGGTCTTTGACGTGCAGGAGCTTCCCACCCATGGCGGGAGCCTGAGGGTTTTCGCAAGCCGGGCGAATGGCCCCGACCGCGGCGAAAGCGCTGGACTGGAGAACGTCCGCGCCTCGGAATCCGCCGCGCAGTTGAAACAGCTGAAAACCTATGCCGGGTTCCAGCCCCGCATCGATTCCGTCCGCGATGGCCTGCTGGCATTCCTGGAGACGGCCAGGGCCGACGGGAAGACCGTCGCCGCCTATGGTGCCGCAGCCAAAGGCAACACCCTGCTGAACTACTCCGGTGTCGATGCAGGCCAGATCGCCTTTGTCGCCGATGTGAGCCCGGAGAAGCAGAACAAGTTGCTGCCCGGCAGCCGCATCCCCATCACCGCGCCGGAACACCTGAAGACGGCCAAACCGGACCACGTGCTGATCCTGCCCTGGAACCTGAAGGCGGAAATCACGTCCTCTCACAGTTATATCCGTGACTGGGGGGGAGACTTCGTGATCGCTGTCCCGGAACTGACGGTCCTGTCATGAGGTTTGTGGCCACCGGGATCGAAGGTGTCCGCATTCTCGAGTCGGAGCCGATCGTCGACGAGCGCGGTGATTTCGCCCGAAGCTACTGCAACGAAGAATTCGAAGCCGCCGGGATCGACTTCACACCCGTGCAATCGAACATTTCCCGCAACACCGAACGCGGAACACTGCGCGGCCTGCACTATCAGGCCGACCCCGCACCGGACCCCAAAGTCGTGCGCTGTACCCGGGGCCGGATCTTTGATGTCGCAGTAGATTTACGGCCAGGTTCAGAGACCTTTTGCCACTGGGTGTCAGCGGAACTTTCACCGGACAATCAAACTGCCGTCTATATCCCCGCCGGTTGTGCACACGGCTTCATCACCGTCGAAGCCGACAGCGAGGTACACTACCTGATGGGTGCAGCCTATGTCGCCGGGCTGGGCCGGGGCGTGCGCTGGGACGATCCGGCTTTCGGGATCGACTGGCCGATCCCGCCATCGACGATATCTTCGCGTGACGCCACTTATCCAGACTTCGTGCCGGAGGCTGAATGAACGGCACCACCCATGACCGAACCATGCCGGCCTTCGGGTCTGCCGTCATCACCGGCGCCACCGGGTTTCTGGGCACGAACCTGTGCGAACGACTGCACGCATGCGGAGTGCGTGTCACCGGGCTGGTCCGCTCGACCTCCGATGCATCGCGACGGGCGAAGCTGGAGGCCCTCGGAACCGTCATGGAGACGGATGGAAGTGTTGCCAGCCTCACCGACGCACTTCGAGATGCCAATCCGGACCTGGTGTTCCATCTCGCGGCAAACTATGTGGGCACGCACGGTCCGGACGACGTGGCGCCGCTGCTGTCCGACAATGTCGGGCTGACAGCCTCACTTTGCGAGGCAGCGACGACGGCGCAATGCCATGCACTCGTGGCAGCTGGGACCGCCTGGCAGAATGCGGGGAGCGCCCCCGGCAACCCCTCGCCGTCTCCCAACACGCTCTACGCGGCGACGAAACAGGCCGCTGACGAGATTATCGGCTACTACGCGCGCGCGCGGGACCTGAACGCCATCACCCTGAAAATCTACGACAGCTATGGCCCTGATGACCCGCGCCGGAAGTTCCTGGCGGTGCTGACGGAAACAGCGGCCCGCGGTGAAACCCTGCGGGCCTCTCCCGGCGACCAGCAGCTGCATATGGTTCATGTGGATGATCTGATCGACGGTTTCACACATGCGGGAAACCGGCTCGCATCCGGAACCGCAAAAGGTTATGAAAGCTATACGCTTCCCTCGATCAAGGCGGTAACGCTGCGCGAACTCGCCGATGTCTGGCAGGTGGCCACCGGCGTCCGGGCCGAGATCGAATGGGGGGCAACCCCGTACCGCCCCGGCGAAGTCCTCACCCCCTGGGAGGGTAAGCCACTGCCCGGATGGAGCCCTGCAATCTCTCTTGAAGACGGATTGCGCCGTCTTCAGGACTGAACGCTGCTGCGCGACAGGTCATCGAGTCCCGCGCTCAGAAATGGACGTGGTGCATAGCCGAAGTCCCGACCGGCAGACCCATCATCGAAATCCAGATCGATATTCATCCGATGCGCAACGTCCCCGGACAGTTCGCTGCCAGGCAAAAGCGTTCCCGCCACGCTCAGCAGGGCCGGAAGCATGGAAACGGAAACGATGCGCTCGGGCCTGCCAAGAACTGCAAATATCCGCGCGATCATGTCACGATACGTCAGGGTTTCCCCGCCCCCCAAAGCATAGGTCCGCCCCGCTGTTTCATCGTTTTCCAATGCGAGTAGTGCGCCGGCGGCAAGGATTTCATCAAAGGTCGGCGCATCGCCGACAAACGGATTGGTGCAGCCCGACAGAACCACGGCCACTGCCACCAGCATCCACCTGACATATCCCAAACGATTTTCCGGCATGCTTTCTCTCCGAAGAAGACAAATTCCTAGCGTACCCGTGTTAAGAGAGCGTTGACACTGGAGGCCGGCGCGGATGCGGTTCCTAGGCGTTGACGTCGATCACCGCACGCCCGCGGACCTGCCCCTTGAGGATCGCCTTGGCCAGAGTGGGGACCTGATCGAGCGGGGCGACATTGGTCATGGCATCAAGCTTGTCGAGCGGCAAATCATCGGCAATCCGCTGCCAGATTCGCGTGCGATTCTCGGCGGGCTGCATAACGGAATCGATACCCAGGATGTTTACACCGCGCAGCAGGAACGGCAGGACCGTGGTTTCCAGAGTGTTCCCGCCTGCCAGTCCGCAGGCGGCGACGGATCCGCCATACTTCATCTGCGCCAAGACCGTTGCGAGGGTTTTTCCCGCGACTGTATCGACACATCCCGCCCAACGTTCGCGCTCCAGCGGACGAATCTCGGCTTCCGAAAGATCGGTCCGGTCGAGGATTTCGTGCGCACCCAAGCCGTTCAGGTAGCTATCTTCTGCACGGCGCCCCGTCGAGGTCACAACCGTATATCCGCGGTTGGCGAGTATCGCGATGGCCACACTGCCAACTCCGCCGGCCCCACCGGTGACCAGAACTTCGCCACGCTCCGGTGTCAAACCGTGCGCCTCCAGGGCATCGACACAAAGCATTGAGGTAAACCCGGCCGTACCGACAGCCATCGCCTGTTGTGTCGATAGCCCCTTGGGAAGCGGCACCAGCCAGTCAGATTTGACGCGGGCCTTCTGTCCCAGACCACCCCAATGCACTTCACCCACGCGCCAGCCGGTCAGGACCACCTTGTCACCGGGCTTGAACGCATCGGAGTCCGAGGTCTCCACGGTTCCGGCGAAATCGATCCCGGGAATATGGGGAAAGTCGCGAACCAGACGCCCGACATTCCCGTTGATAACCAGACCGTCCTTGTAGTTGATCGTGGAATATTCGATCGCCACCATCACATCGCCATCGGGCAGATCGGTCACAGCAACGTCGCGAAACGCAGCCGAGAATTCGTCGTCTGTTTGATCGAGGACAAGGGCTTTGAAGCTTTCGGTCATGGTGCTCTCCTATCGACAGAAGTAAATCGGGCCGCCCTGCAACAACATGACGGCCCGGATACCAGAAAGATGATCGCAAATACTAGCGCAGAGGCTCCAGGATCGAGACATAGCTCGAAACCGCCGAACCGCCCATGTTGAACACCGCACCGACCTTCGGATCGTCAAGCTGCAGGTCGCCGGCAGTACCGGTCAGCTGCATCGAGGCGATTGCGTGCATGGACAGGCCGGTGGCGCCCAGCGGATGGCCCTTGGCCTTCAGGCCGCCCGACCGGTTCACCGGCAGCTTGCCGTCGGCGTAGGTCCAGCCTTCCGTCACGGCGACTTCACCCTGCCCTTTTTCGGTCAGGCCCATCGCCTCATAGGACAGCAGCTCGGCACTGGTGAAACAATCGTGCACTTCGGCAAAGCCGAGATCCTCGACAGTCAGACCGGCTTCCGCAAAGGCACGCGAAAATGCTTCGGCAGGCCCTTCGAAATCGATCACCGTCCGGCGCGACATGGGCAGGTAGTCCTGCACATGCTGAGCCGCGCGGAAATAGACCGCCTTGTCCATTTTCAGTGCTGTGTCCACGTCGCTGAGCACGATCGCCGCCGCGCCGTCGGAGACAAGCGAGCAATCGGTCCGTTTGAGAGGTCCGGCCACAACCGGGTTTTTCTCCGATACGTTGCGGCAGAAGTCATAGCCCAGATCCTTCTGGAGCTGCGCGTAAGGATTGTCGCAACCGTTCTTGTGGTTCTTGGCCGCGATCATCGCCAGGGCATCGGACTTGTCGCCGTATTTCTGGAAATAGGCATCGGTGATCTGACCGAAAATCTCGGCAAAGCTCGATGCCGATTCTTCACGCAGATAGGACGCCTTAGAAAGAATGCCACCAAGCACCTCACCGCTGACTTCGGTCATCTTCTCGACCCCGACCACAAGCACGATCCGGCCCTTCTTGGCCGCAATGTGATTGAGGCCCTGATAGATAGCCGCCGAACCCGTTGCGCAGGCGTTCTCGACATGGGTCGAAGGCTTGAAGCGCAGATCGTCATGGGCCTGCAGAACCAGCGAGGCCGGGAATTCCTGACGTACAAACCCGCCACCGAAGGTGCCAAGGTAGATCGCATCCACATCCTTGGGTTCAACCCCGGCATCGCGCATGGCACCGGTGGCCACACTGACGATCATATCTTCGATGTCATCGCCTTCGCGCTTTCCGAACTTCAGGTGATCCCAACCTACGATACAGGCAGTCATGTCGTGCTCTCCTTATGGTGCGGCCGGTCACCGGCCGAGTTCCCCTCGCTGTGCGGCTATGTGTGCAGCGCACAAAATCTGGAGCGGAATATATGTTGGATTGCGCGAAGAGTCAGTAGTTCGCAGGGGTTTTCTCGAGCTGCGCGACACCATGCAGGAGGTGAGCGGATTTCTGTACTCGCGACGAAACGCGGCTACGCCGCCCGTTTCCCCGATTCGAGCGCATCCCGCACATTTTCCACATCCTGGATGCCCAGGACATGATGATTGTGCCAGAGGGCGTAGAACAGGAGCAGCCACACGGCAAAGCCCTGACGTTTGCCTTTCTTCGAGAACAGGGATTCGACGGCGCGGGGTTCACACATTTCCGTCATGCCAGGTTGACGGGCGACCAGCGGACCAATCTCCATCGCCGCGTCCTCGATCCATTCGGCGACCGGCACGCTGAACCCGCGCTTGCGATCAAACGGCCTGGCGGCGGGCAAAACAGTGTCCAGCCAACGCCGCAACAACCATTTCCCCCGGCCATCCTGTATTTTGAGGGTGTCGGGCAGCCGGAAGGCGACCTCCGCGACCACTGGATCAAGGAACGGCGTGCGTCCTTCCACGCCGTTCGCCATCAGACATCGATCCACTTTCAGCAGAAGGTCGTTGGGAAGCCAGTCGGCGCAATCCGTCGCCTGTGCAATCTGAAGCCTGGTCATACCGCCGGTATCGACGGTTTGTTCCACCGCGGTAAAGCCGTCGCGCCAGCCGGTGGGAGTTTCACGAAGCACTCCCAGACCGTCGAAGACGCCGCGCGAGCGCATGCCACGCCCGCCACGCCACCAGGGCCGGGTCGCGCTGCGATAGCGGCCGTAGCCGGCAAAGAGCTCATCTCCCCCCTCACCCGTCAGCACCACTTTCAGACCCTCGCGCCGCACCGCTTCGGCGAGCAGGAATGTTGGCAATACGGCGTAGTCGGCGGTCGGGTCATCCATGGCGCCGGCAATGCGCGGCAGATCACGCCAGAAATCTTCCGGACCGATGGCGATATCGACCGTGTGCGCACCAACGGCATCGGCAACAGCACGCGCATGGGCGCGCTCATCGCCAACAGAAGCGCCCAGGAAACCGGCCGTGAAGGCATGCACCGGCTTGTCGTTGAGCTCGGCCATGAGCGCCAGCAGGGTCGAGCTGTCAACGCCGCCGGACAGGAACATGCCATAGGGTACGTCGGAGCGCTGATGCACTTCGACGCTGTTCCGCAAGGCGGTGTCGAGCCGGTCCAGTGCTTCGGACTCCGACCAGTCGGCCTCTCCTTCAGCCGGGAGGGCGATGCGGCGTCTGCGTGCCACGACCCGGCCATCGCGCACGACAACGGACTCACCGGGCAAGACCCTGGTGATACCTTCAAATATGGTGGCGGAACCGGTCGTGAACTGGAGCTGAAACAGCTCTTTTCGCGCTTCGGAATTGACCGTCGGCGCAACAAGACCGGCCGCGATCAGCGCTTGGGGTTCAGAGGCGAAAGCGAACCCCGCCGGGGTCTGTGCGTAGTAGAGCGGCTTGATGCCGAAAGGGTCGCGCGCGAGAACAAGCTGTCCCTCGATGGGATCATACAGCGCGATCGCGTACATGCCGCGCAGGTGATCGACAAAGTCGAGGCCGTAGCGGCGATAAAGGTGCAGCGGCGGTTCGCAATCCGACCGCGTGGCGAACTTGTCGGTCCCGATCTCCTCCCGCAACTCCACGTAGTTGTAGATTTCGCCGTTTGCGACGAGCACGGCCCCGCCGGGTTCATAGAGGGGCTGATTGCCGGTCTCCAGATCGATAATCGCCAGGCGGGTCTGGCCCAGCGCCACATTGCGCGCGGCATAAGTGCCCTCCCCGTCAGGTCCGCGATGCCGGAGCCCGGCCACAAGCCGGTCAAGCGTTGCGGAATCAGCTTCCGCGCCACCAACCCCCATCAAGCCGGCAATCCCGCACATCGCTAGCGCACGCTTTCGAAAAAGGAGAGATATTTCGCAACAACGGCGTCTTCGGTGTAGTCACGCTCGAAGCGGGCATGTCCTTCCTGTGCCAACCGTTCGGCCAGTGCCGCGTCTCCGGACACCGCCCGCACACCTTCGGCAAGGGCGCTCGCGTCTTCGACAGGCACGAGGTAACCGGCCTCATTCTCTCCGATCAGGCTGGTCGGGCCTGCGGCAGCGGCGGCCACCACAGGTTTGCCCGCGGCCCAGGCCTCCAGAACGATATTGCCCAGCGGCTCGTGACGGGAGGAACACACGAACAGGTCGCAGGCCTGCATCAGGGCATCGGAATCATCACGCCAGCCCAGAAAACGGACCCGCCCGGCGACACCAAGGTCTTCGGCAAGTTTCGAGAGGGCCGCACCCTGCGGACCTTCCCCGGCGATCCAGAGCCAGTGGTCGGGCAGATTGGCCATCGCGCGGAGGAGCACATCGAACCCCTTGTTTTCGTGCAAACGCCCCATCGCCAGCAGCAGCGGAACATCAACAGGCGTATCGAAACCCAGACGCGAAGCTGCCTCTCGCGCGGGCGGGTGGACGAAGTTGGGCAGATAGAAAGCGCGTTCGCGTTCGAACCCCGCCTTCACAATATGATCGACCATGTCCTGGGTGTTCCCGACCAGATAGTCGCAATGGCGGTAGTACTTCAGGTCGTAGTAACCGCCCAGGCGGCCGATCAACTTGTAATCCAGCGGCTTCCGGGCAGCAGGTGTGGCCCAACTCGCCCGGCTCATCCAGCTGAGGATGACATCGGGCCGATGGCGCTCGATCTCACGCTGCAGGGCCGGACGCGTGCGGAAATCCATCCGGCCACCAAAGGGCAGCTCCACCGGATCAACGCCGCCGTCGCGCAAGGCCCGGGCGCGCGCCGGATCGCGTCGAATCACAACACGCTGGTCCATGCCCGTCTTGGCGAACGCAATCGCGAGACGTACGAAAAAGGCTTCCGCGCCACCCACTTCAGCACCCGCCATGGTCTGCAACAATCGCACGTCTAGTCGTCCTCGAGATTGGCTTTGAGATAACTCAGGATCGGATACAACGCCGCCATCAGGGCGATGAGAAACCCATACTGACCCTCACGGTAGCCCTTGCGCGCGACATAGCACTTCCAGAAACGGGAAAACATGCGCCGGACGTTGTGTCCGAATTCCCCGATGTCACCGGAATCCCGCAAGTCCCGTGCGCGAACCGTGGTGTAGCGATCCAGCCGCGCGATCATGTCGGAGATGTTCCGGTCCACGTAGTGGACCATCGGCGCCCGGAGGCGCCCCGCCTGCCCCTTGAGTTCGAGCGCCGGATGGATGCGCTGGTCACCCCAGATCTTGGCCGGACCGTGTTCCGCATCCTTGGCGAACAACCGCACAGTCGCGCTGACCCCCCAGGCCGCGCCCCAGCCAAACTCGACCAGCCGGTCACCGACATAATTGTGATACGGGATCAGGAAATGGCCGTAGGGCGCAGTGGCGATGGTGTTCCGAATCTCTTCGGCCAGGTCCGGTGTGACGCGTTCATCGGCGTCCACCTCCAGTACCCAGTCGCCCGTACACAAATCAATGCCACGGTTGCGCCGGTCGCCCTCGATGTCCCAGGCACCTTCGTCAATCCGGGCCTTGTGTGCCAGCGCGATGTCACGGGAGCGGTCGGTACATCGGTCGAGCACCACAACCAATTCATCGGCGAATGCGAGCGCGGCCAAACAATCATCCAGCTCGGCCTCTTCGTTGTGCGCGATCACCAATGCCGAGAGTTTGGGAGATGCATTCATGTGCTGCGACCTCCGGTTCGTTGCCAAAGAGAGGATGCCGCGGCCACCACGTCATCGACTGACAGTGTATCCATCAGCGTCCCGGTTGTCCGGTGATCGTAACCCGGGGCCGAAACCATCTCTTCCAGAGATTTCTGCGTCCGCACCCAGGCGGTGTGAGCCCCCCAGGGGGCGTATCGCTCCGGACGGCTCGGACCAAACAGGCCCAGGGTCGGTGTTCCCGATGTGGCTGCCAGATGCATCAAGCCAGAATCGTTCCCGATATACATGCCGCAACGCTCAAGGCACGCCGCGACGGTCAGCAGATCCACGCGGCCCACAAGGTCGATCCGGCGCTCTTCAGGTACCGCATCGATCACCGACTGGGCGGCAGCGCGTTCGCTTTCGGCGCCAAACAATACCACGCGCGCACCGGGCATCACGGCCTCGGGGGAGGTTCGCGCCGGTGCGGTGATCCGTTCGATCGTCTCCACAAAACGTGCCGCCGGCCAGATTTTCCCCTCCCAGTTCGCCGTCGGCCCGATGGCGAGCACCGGGGAACCGTCAGGGATATGCGCCTGGGCCGACGCCCGGTGTTCGGGTCCGAGCCAGAGCTTTGGTGCGGGAGGGTCTTCGGTCAGTCCGAGGGAGCGGGCAAAGAACACAATCGCATGCTCGCTGTCGTCGGACGATGCCGGCGCAATCGCGCGACGCCCCGTCAAAACCGTCCAGGGGATCACCGAACGCCGGACATCGACAACCAGCGACCATCGGCGACGCACTACCTGACGCCAGAGGCGCCACCAGTGACCGCTACGTGCCAGCTTGGTCATGGGGATCAGTTGTTCAAGCCCGGGAACCGCTTCGAACAGCGGCGCTGCCGCGACACCACAGGCCACGGTAAACCGGGCATCGGGATGGCTGGTGACAAGGTGGTTCAACAGACCCGACGCCAGCACCGCATCACCAATCCGGCTGGGTCCGACAAAAAGAATTCGCATCACCGCAGGCTTATACGCGCCTGTCGCGCGACGCACCAAACATTGGTTTTCACCAACCGATCCGGCATCTTGCCCTGCGGGGAGTTGATCCCATGTCATGAGCGGGTTGTCAGAAACACGTCAGTCCGCAAAACAGTGTTTGAACGGGAAAGGTCCGGGCATGTCGATTTCATATGTCAAACTGCCGCGCGACATCGTGCAGGTGTCAGGCGCCGATGCGCGAAGTTTCCTGCAGGGCCTGATTTCGCAGGATATCGACAAGGTTGGCCCCGACCTGTCGGCTTATGGAACCCTGTTGACACCCCAGGGGAAGTACCTCCACGACTTCATCATCGCCCAGCAGAACGACCATCTCCTGCTCGACTGCGAACACGCTCGCGGTAAAGACCTCGCATCCCGCCTGTCACGGTTCAAATTGCGAGCCGATGTTCAACTCGAACACCGGGACGACGATGCGGTCTTTGTTGTCTTTGGTCGGGGTGCCCCGGAGGCGCTCGACCTCGAATCCCGCACGACCGCAACCCGGACACATGGCAGGATCGTTGCGATGGTCGATCCGCGAACCGCCGATCTGGGCTGCCGGCTCATCGGACCGGCCGGGGATATCGAAGCGCTTCTGACAGACCGCGACATTCCCGAAATCAGCCCTGACGCCTATGACCGGTTGCGGATATCGCTGCAGGTGCCCGATGGCAGCCGGGATCTCGAAATCGAAAAATCGATCCTGCTCGAATCCAATATCGATACCCTGAACGGCATCGATTGGAACAAGGGCTGCTATATGGGCCAGGAACTGACCGCGCGGACCAAGTACCGGGGTCTGGTCAAACGCGGCCTGGTTGCGTTCCGGTCCGGTACAGAACCCGCCCAACCCGGCGATCCGGTGCTTGCCGGCGACAAGGTGGTCGGAGAAGTACGATCGACCAGCGGAGACCTGCTTCTCGCATCCGTGCGCCTCGATGCACTCGAAAACGGGACACCCCCCCTCGAAACGGCGGGCAAACCCCTAAGTCGTCTGTCATAAATCTGCCCCATATGTTCCTTTCAGGAACGATTCAGATTATTATTTTAGCAATTCATTCCCAAAGTAATATTAGACATGCGTTTATCGCATACATAGTTCATTGATAGTCAATAATTGCTGCCCTATATCGGTGTCATAAGAATTCACTCGAGCGTAGGAGCAATACGATGACGAATACATATAAAGAACTGTCTGATCTGGATGTCCTGCGCATGGCAGAACGCGAGCGGAGTGAGGCCATGGCGGTCTTCTTCACAAAGCTGTTCACCAAGCGCGACCAACCGGCCACCGAATACACTGGTGATGTTGTCGCCGCCGAATAGGGCAGACACAGAGGTCAAACACGAAAAAAGCCGCGCCCCTTCGGGCGCGGCTTTAATCTTGCGAAAGACAATTCCGAGGCGACCGGATCACCAATCAGCCATTACCGTTTTCCACGACCGCCTGGGCTGCTGCCAGCCGGGCAATCGGCACACGGTAGGGCGAGCAGGACACATAATCCAATCCCACCGACTCACAAAACTTCACAGATGCCGGATCGCCGCCGTGTTCGCCGCAAATGCCGAGCTTGATATCATTTTTTGTCTGACGCCCGCGTTCCGCGGCAATCGACACGAGCTCTCCCACCCCGTCGACATCAATTGAGACGAAGGGATCGACGTCGACGATGCCCTGCCGTTCATATTCGGAGAGAAAACCCGCAGCATCATCACGGCTGATTCCGAAGGTGGTCTGGGTCAGATCATTGGTGCCAAAGCTGAAGAACTCAGCGGTCTCGGCAAGTTCGTGGGCGCGCAGGGCCGCGCGCGGCAGTTCGATCATCGTGCCGACCTGATACTCAACGCGGTCTCCGGACTCCGCGAACACGCTCTCGGCGACCTGATCGATCTTCTCCTTGAGAATATCCAGCTCGCGCTTCGTCGCAGCCAGCGGAATCATGATCTCGGGCAGGACCCTGGCGCTATCCTCCTTCAGGACGATCAGCGCGGCTTCGAAAATGGCCCGCGCCTGCATCTCATAGATTTCCGGATACGAAATGCCCAGGCGGCAACCCCGGTGCCCCAGCATCGGGTTGGCTTCGTGCAACTGCACGGCGCGATCCGTCATGGCTTTGGGGTCCCGTCCGGCCAGCGCCGCAACTTCAGCGATCTCCTCATCCGATTTCGGCAGGAACTCGTGGAGCGGCGGATCCAGCAGGCGGATAGTGACCGGAAGCCCGCCCATGATCTGGAACAATTCGACGAAGTCCTGCCGCTGATATGGCAGCAGCTCGGCCAGGGCTTCCCGGCGTCCCGCGACATCTTCAGCCAGGATCATGCGCCGCACGGCCACGATCCGCTCGGGATCAAAAAACATATGCTCGGTCCGGCACAGGCCGATGCCTTCCGCCCCGAAATCACGCGCCGTGCGTGCATCAATTGGGGTTTCGGCATTGGTCCGCACCTTGAGGCGCCGGATCGAATCCGCCCATGACATGAGCGTTGCAAAATCGCCCGACATCTCCGGCTCAATGGTCGGCACTTCTCCTTCGATGACCTCACCCGTCGCGCCATCGATGGTCAGCAGATCGCCCGAACGCAGCACCGTGCCACCGATCCGGACTTCCCCCGTATCGTAGTCCACGGAGATATCCCCGGCCCCCGCCACGCAGGGCCGCCCCATGCCGCGCGCAACCACTGCCGCGTGACTGGTCATACCGCCGCGTGTCGTGAGAATACCGCGTGCCGCATGCATGCCGTGAATATCTTCCGGGCTCGTTTCGATGCGGACCAGAATGACGTCTTCACCCTTCTGGGCCATGTCTTCAGCCAGGTCGGAACTCAGAACGATCTTGCCCGAAGCAGCGCCCGGCGATGCCGGCAGGCCCCGGCTGAGCACATTGCGATCAGCTTTGGGGTCGAGACGCGGATGCAGCAACTGATCAAGCTGACCGGCTTCCACACGAAAGATGGCATCGGACTTAGTGATCAGCCCCTCCTTGACCATCTCAACCGCAATGCGGATCGCCGCGCCGGCTGTCCGCTTTCCCGATCGGGTCTGCAGCATGTAGAGCCTGTCCTGCTGGACCGTGAACTCGATGTCCTGCATGTCCTTGTAATGTGCTTCGAGCGTTTCACGCACCTCGGCCAGTTGCGCGAAGACATCGGGCATTACCTCTTCCATCGCGGGCAAATCCGATCCGTTGCGCTCCTTGCCCACAAGTGTGAGATGCTGGGGCGTGCGAATTCCGGCAACGACATCCTCGCCCTGTGCGTTCACGAGATACTCGCCGTAGAAAATGTTCTCGCCGGTCGAGGGGTCGCGCGTAAAGGCGACACCGGTCGCACAGTCATCACCCATATTGCCGAAGACCATGGCCTGAACATTTACCGCTGTTCCCCATTCGGCCGGAATTCCGTGCAGCCGCCGATAGGTCATGGCGCGCTGATTCATCCAGGATCCGAAGACCGCGCTGATCGCGCCCCACAACTGTTCGCGCGGATCCTGCGGGAATGGCTTGCCCAGTTCGTCCTGAACCACGGTCTTGTAGGCCGCGACAATCGCCTGCCAGTCATCGGCATCCAGATCGGTATCGAGGATCAGACCGCTGTCGCTTTTGTGCTGCTCGAGAATTTCCTCGAACAGATAATGGTCCACCCCCAGAACGACATCGCTGTACATCTGGATGAAGCGGCGATAGCTGTCGAAGGCAAAGCGCGCGTCACCGGATTTTTTCGCCAGTCCCTGAAACGTCACATCGTTGAGGCCCAGATTCAGGACCGTATCCATCATGCCCGGCATGGACGCGCGGGCCCCTGAACGCACCGATACGAGAAGCGGGTTCTCGGCATCTCCGAATTTCGTTCCGACCTCGGCTTCAACGGCCGCCAGAGCAGTCTCGACCTGATCGTTCAGATCGTCCGGATAGGTTTCCCCGTTCGCGTAGTAATGCGTGCAGAGCTCGGTACTGATCGTGAACCCCGGCGGCACCGGCAGCCCCAGATTGCTCATCTCGGCCAGGTTGGCGCCTTTTCCGCCGAGCAGGTTCCGCATATCCGCGCGGCCGTCCGATGCGTTGGCACCAAAACTATAGACCCACTTGTTTGCGTTCTTGGTCATGGAACCCCCGTCAACCTTCGACTTTTGAGAAGTCTGCGACATTGTTCATCACCTCTTGGACCCGCGCGAGAAGGCGCAATCGATTCCCTCTCACCGCAGAGTCGTCAACGTTTACGGTTACCTGATCGAAAAAATCATCCAGCGGCTGACGCATCTCGGCCAGCAGCTGCATGGACCTGGCGAAATCTTCATCTGCCAGGGCCGCGCCAACTTCATCTTCGCCCGTGGTCAGCTTGGTCGCCAGCGCCGCTTCAGCAGCATCCTGAAGAGATGCGTCATCGGCATAGTCCCCGCCCTGATAGGTTTCGCCATCCTTTTTCTCTTCCGCCCGCACAATGTTGGCCGCGCGACGATAGGCGGTCAGCAGGTTCGTCCCATCATCCGATCCCAGGAACGGACCCAGGGCATGGACCCGTTTCACCACCCCGACCAGATCTTCGGAATTCGGCAGCGCAAAGACAGCGGTGATGAGATCGTGGCGCACGCCGTCGTCACGCAAATAGGCGTTCAGGCGGTCGGCGAAGAACTGCAACAGATCGCCGTCCAGTTCGTCATCTTCACAAGCGTGCAATTTGCGCGCTTCGGCAAACGCGGCGCGCAGATTCAGGCGGATGCCATTCTCCAGCAGGATACGGATAACTCCGAGGGCAGCGCGGCGCAGTGCGAACGGGTCTTTCGAGCCGGTCGGCTTTTCGTCAATGCTCCAGAACCCCACCAGCGTATCGAGCTTGTCGGCCAGGGCAACAACGGCGCTGACCGGCGCGGTCGGACAGCGATCTGTCGGACCCAGCGGCGCATAATGTTCGGCAATCGCATCGGCCACATCCTGTGGCTCGTCCTGGGCCTGCGCGTAGTAGCGTCCCATCACCCCCTGAAGATCGGGGAACTCACCAACCATTCCGGTGACCAGGTCCGCTTTGGCCAGTCGTGCCGCACGCACCACGGTCTCCGGCTCGGCGCCCGGCACAGCCGCGGCAAGCCAGCGCGCCAGGGCCGATATCCGCGTGACCTTGTCGCCGACGCTGCCCAGCCGGGCGTGGAATACAATGCCGTCTAGCTCGGACACATGACTTTCGAGCGGGCTCGACAGATCAAGATCCCAGAAATACTTCGCATCCGACAGGCGCGCCCGCAGAACACGCTCGTTGCCAGCCACGATGGCCGAAGAATCCGCTGCCGAAATATTCGAGACAAACACGAATTTCGGCACCAGCCCGTCTGCGCCATCGCTGACAGCGAAATACTTCTGATGCTCCCGCATGGAGCTGGTCAGGACCTCGCGCGGCAAGGCCATGAACGCGTCATCGATACCTCCCAGCAATACCGTCGGCCACTCGACCAGCCCGGTCACCTCGCGATAGAGGCCGTCATCTTCCGGCACGGCAAGCCCGTTTGCAGCGCAAAGCTCGGTCATCTGCGCGCGAATATTCTTTTCACGGTCGTGGCTTTCGACCATGACGCGTGCATCGTTCAACTTTGCGACATAGTCGTCATAGCCCGACACAGTGAATGTGTCGGGGGCCATGAAGCGGTGACCCCGTGTCTGGTCAGAAAATGCCAGCATCCCGTCGCCGGTCTCGACACCGCCTACGAGCGGCGCTCCATCGAATATCGCCAGAATATTGTGGAGCGGGCGAACCCATCGAAACGTTGTTTCGGCCCAGCGCATGGATTTCGGCCAGGGCAAGTCGCGCGTGACCTCGGTGACGATATTCGCAAGAACATCCCGGGCCTCGCCGCCCTCTTCGGTCCAGCGGGCAACGTAGAAGGATCCCTTTTTGTCTTCGCGCACCTCGCACTTTTCAAGCGTCAGCGGTACCGCGCCCAGAAACCCCTCCAGCGCCTTTTCGGGCGCATCTGTGCGCGGTCCCTTGCGCTCCATCTCGCGCGGGGGCTGCACGGCCGGGATATCGGTGATCCGGACCACGAGCCGGCGCGGCGTGGCGGTTGCCGAGATTTCGTCAAATCCGAGATTGTTGTCTTTCAGGGCCGCGGCAAACAGGCGCTTGAGCTCATCGGCAGCTCGGGGCTGCATGCGCGCCGGAATTTCTTCCGAGAGATATTCAACGAGAAGCTCAGGCATCGCGCACCCCATCCGAGCCGGCGGCCAGCCAGGTTTCGCAACACGCCTTGGCAAGATCGCGCACCCGGAGAATATAGGCCTGACGCTCGGTCACAGAGATAACACCGCGCGCGTCAAGCAGATTGAAGGTGTGACTGGCCTTGATGCACTGATCATAGGCCGGCAAGGCCAGATTTGCCGCGATCAGCGACTGGCACTCGCTTTCCGCATCCGAGAAGTGCCGGAACAATGCTTCGGTGTTCGCGTGTTCGAAGTTGAAGGCGCTGAACTCCTGTTCAGCGCGCAGGAAGACATCACCGTATTTCGTGCCGGTGGCGTTGAAATCCAGATCGTAAACATTTTCCACGCCCTGCACATACATGGCCAGGCGCTCCAGCCCGTAGGTCAGCTCAACCGCCACCGGATCGCAGTCGAATCCGCCGACCTGCTGGAAATAGGTAAACTGGCTGACCTCCATCCCGTCACACCAGACTTCCCAGCCCAGCCCCCAGGCACCCAGGGTCGGGCTTTCCCAGTCATCCTCGACGAAGCGGATGTCGTGAGCCTGCGCATCGATCCCGAGTGCCGCTAGGCTGTCGAGATAGAGCTCCTGACTATTTTCGGGGGACGGCTTTAGGATCACCTGAAACTGGTAATAGTGCTGCAGCCGGTTTGGATTCTCGCCATAGCGGCCATCGGTCGGGCGGCGTGAGGGCTGAACATAAGCCGCCTTCCAGCGATCGGGTCCCAGCGCGCGCAAGGTGGTGGCGGGATGAAACGTCCCGGCGCCGACCTCCATGTCATAGGGCTGAAGGATCACGCAGCCGCGATCCGCCCAGAACCTCTGAAGGGTGAGGATCAGGTCCTGAAAGCTGCGCGGCGACGCCGCCGCGTTCGCCGCATCGGTATTCAAGTTCGCCATCGTCTGTTTTGTGGTGTGTGGGCGCCTGCAAGCGCGGGGAAAATAGAAGTGCGGCCATGCAGGGTCAAGCAATCCAACCCTGTAAATCAGTTACTTATCCCGATTCTCCGGATCACGGACAACGAATGTGTCCGTTTCCTTGTCATATTCGGTGTCAAAGGCCTTTATTTCCGGCTTCACGTCCTCGCGAACCGGATTGGTCGCCGTCCGCTGACCGATAAAACGAAACAGAAGCCACAACGCGCCGACAATCAGCGCCAGCACCAGCAGCTTACCCAGAGAAAAACCAAACATAGCCTCGCGAGCCTACCCTACAATCCGAACCGGGCCCAAGCCGCGCGTTCTTCAAGGGCCGTGATCGCGCGCTCCGGTAACTTGTCGGCGACCTGGGAACCGAGATTTTCCATCTCGGTCCGACCGAGCAGCGAGCGGATCATCGACTTCTTGCTTTCGATCATCACCGTCCGGACGTCCTCGCCGAATTTCTCGCGCAGGACGGACCTCAGATCGCCCAGCGCATCGGCAAGGCCCAGATCTACAGCACGCTGTCCGGTCCAGAAAGCGCCGGTGAACAACTCCGGGTCCTCAGGCTCAATCCGCTCTCCGCGACGTGCACGCACATACGCCTTGAAGTGATCGTGGATTCCCTCCTGTGCGGCCTTCAGGCGTGCCACATCTTCGGGCTTCTCGGGCAGGAATGGATCCAGTGTCGCCTTGCTCTCGCCCGCTGTATGCACCCGTCGCTCGATGCCGTACCGTGCGATCAGTTCCTGGAACCCGAAGCCCGCGGACACCACCCCAATCGATCCGATCAGGGAGGCTTCGTTCACATAGATTTCGTCAGCCGCGCAGGCCAGCCAGTAACCTCCGGAAGCCGCAACATCTTCGGTGAACGCAAAAACAGGCACCTCTTTTTCATCGGCAAACGCACGAATACGTTGGGCAATCAGTGCCGATTGCACCGCCGACCCGCCCGGCGAGTTCACCACCAGCGCAACGGCTGCCAGACGTCCGGGCTTGAAGGCGCGCTCGATGCACGACGCCTGTGTCTGAATATTCAAAGATCCCCCGCGAAACCGGGACGTGCCGGCACTGATCGTGCCGTCAAGACGCAGTACGGTGACAATCGGAGGCTTCTTGCCGAAGAAGGGAAGTTTCAATTTCATCATCCGAACTTCGGGTCGATGGTCCGTTCAATCAAGTCATGTCCAAAGATTCATTCCGGATATAGCGGCCTGCCGTCTTCCAGAACCGCTGCGGCCGCATCCGAAAACGATCCATCGGGACCATGAAGCACCAGGCCAGGCAAAATCCGGGAGGGCGCTTTCGATCCCTTGCGAGCCGATACGATCACCCGCCGGGCCGGCTCTCCCACCCTTGGCCAAATCGGATAGACAGTGATCCCGCCGCCATGCGGGCGCATCGCAGACAGAAGATCGGGAAGCCTGTCGGCGCGATGTACCAGCGTCAGCTCACCGCCCTCGCGAAGACATGCCGCCATGAATGCCGCCCAGTCGGCCAGCGGGACCGTCTCCGTCAGGGCCGGGTTGATGTCGTTCATCTGCCCGCGCAGGTCCATGCGTTCGGCCGGCAGATAGGGTGGATTGGACATGACGGCGTCATAACCATTCGCCATTTGCCGTGTCGCGCCAGCACCGACATCATACCGTGTGGCGGACACACGATCCTGCCAGCCATTCTCCGCTGCCCCGTCACGAAGTCGGGCAACCGCATCCCGACGTACATCAATACCGTGTATCGAGACGTCGGGCTCGCGCCACGCGAGACAAAGCGTCGCACCGCCATCCCCGCATCCGACGTCGAGGACCGTATCGCCGCCACCTGTGCGAACCGCAGCGGCGAGCAGAATGGCATCAACCGAAACACGGTAGCCAGCGTCGGGCTGCAGGATTTTTACCCGCCCGCCGAGCAACCGGTCCGCCGTCACGCCGTTTTCAGACACCGGGCTCAAGGCTCTGGATTCAGGTTGGGGTCGAGGATTTCCGCCGCCAGAAGGAGGTTTCGTGCGGCCACGAAGTCTTCATCCAAGACCATCAGACGGCGCGGGAATATTCCAATGGTCCCCTCCAGAACTGAGATGTTCGCATCCATGACCACATGATCGAGATTTGCATCCTTCAGCAGGGCGATGGCAAGCGACAGTTCTACAGGGTCGTTGGTGCGAAGAAGATTGCGCATTTTGCGCCCGGAATTGTGAAGACGGCTCGTCTGGGCGTCACTTGACGGTCCCGGCAAAGATCATATGCTCCCGGCAACGCGCTCGCCCGCGAAAACTTTCGCGTGGTCCACATCCACCGGCGCATTTTTTGGAGATTGACCGTGGCCGTCGTTGCACGCCTTTCCGGATCGAAGTCAGACGCCAAACCGAACGCGCTCGACAATCTGAGCGCCCTTTGCGCAGCCGATCTGGCCCGGGTCAATCAGCTCATCATCGACCGCATGCAATCGGACGTGCCGCTGATTCCCCAGCTGGCGGGACATCTTGTGGCGGCCGGCGGCAAACGGCTGCGCCCGCTTCTCACGATCGCCTGCGCGCGCCTGTGCGGCTATGAAGGTAACAAGCATATCGGTCTGGCCGCTGCGGTCGAATTCATTCACACCGCAACCCTGCTCCATGACGACGTTGTCGATGAATCAGATTTGCGCCGCGGGCGGGACACCGCGAATGCGGTCTGGGGCAATCAGGCGAGCGTCCTGGTGGGCGACTTTCTGTTCAGCCGGTCCTTCCGACTTATGGTCGAAAGCGAATCTCTGGAAGTCCTCGACATTCTAGCAAACGCCTCTGCGGTCATTGCCGAAGGCGAGGTTGCACAACTGATCACCGCGAATGACATCGAAACCAGCGAGGAAGACTACCTCTTCGTGATCCGGTCCAAGACCGCCGCGCTCTTTGCTGCAGCCTGCGAGGTCGGGGCCCTGATTGCGGATCGCAGTCCGGCCGCAACCCAGGCGCTGGAACAGTACGGCGCAAATCTGGGGATCGCATTCCAGCTCGTGGACGACTATCTCGATTATGCCGCCACGGATGAATCCTTCGGCAAGGGCGTGGGTGACGATTTCCGCGACGGAAAGATTACGCTCCCGATCGTACTGGCCATGCGTCGCGGCAATGACGAGGAACGCGCGTTCTGGAAACGCACCATGGAAGACAGCGATCAGACCGAGGAAGACCTGGTCCGCGCTATCGAGATCCTGAATGCGCGCGAAGCGCTTTCGGACACGCTGATCCGGGCCCGGGGCTACGCCGACACGGCTCGTGCCGCACTCACCGAGTTGCCGGAGGGCGAATACCGCACGGCGCTTGAGAACCTTGTCGATTTCTGCGTCGAACGGGCCTACTAGGTGCGCGATTGATCGGCCCGTTCGGGCCGTGACAGAAACTCCAACAGAACACTGAATAAGCGGTGCCGGTTGATTCCCAGGGTCCCGACATGGGCCTGGTCGGGCAGAATCACAATCTGCTTGTCGCGTGTGGCCAGTTTCAGAAAGAACTCTGCGATATCGCGTTCGGTCGCAATTCCATCATGCTCCCCACGCAACAGCAGGACCGGGCAGGTCAGCTTCGCAGGATCGACGATGGGCAGATTTGCGCACATGTCCAGATAGGTTCCCGTCGGCATGGTGTTGCCGTATTTCAGTTCGGCATCGGCAAAGGCATCGGCCACGCCGTCCTCGACCAGTCCTTCGCGGTCACGATTGAAGATTGAATGGAAGAACGCGCGATCGACATCGCGCACCGGTTCGCGGCGAAATTTTTCCAGACCTTCACGGCGCTTTTCGAGCGTCGGCGATCCCTCCCCGGTCCAGACAAATGCGTCGAGCGACAGTGACGCCACGCTGTCCGGATTTGTCGTGGCAAACAGTCCGGCGCGCAACGCACCCGAGGAGCTTCCGAAGAGATGGATCCGGTCGGCACCCGTTTCTTGCAGAACTATCGGCCATGCAGCTTTCAGGTCTCTTGCACCGCTGGCGATATCGGAATTGGAGTCCGTACGCGATGAGCGACCGTAGTTCTCGTGATCCATGGTCCAGACATCAAAGCCACGCCGGGCAAACCAATCCATCATCGAGTAGCCCGGCCTTCCCGGAACCTCGAGATCAAACCCCGTACGTGCGCTCAAAGACGATCCGTGCACCAGAAACAGAATCGGACGTAGCGCATCGCTCGCCGATGCCAGCGTTTTGCGAAACACAAACAGCCGGACATCGCCCTTCTCGGCCCAATATTCCGACGAACGAATTTCGGACTCTGTCATATCGACCTCAGCGGCAGCTAAAAATAGGGTGAAAACAGACGGGCAACACCATCTCGCAGACGCACCGGCATCGAGCGCTGATTGATATCCTGCAACGAAACCACCCGTGAGGCTTCGCGTTCGCCCTCAAAGATATCCAGCAGTTGCGCCACAAGCTTCGTGCTCTGGCATTCCACGTTCAATTCAAAGTTCAAACGCAGGCTGCGAGGATCCCAGTTGGACGAACCCACCAGCGCCCAATCGTCATCCACGATCATCAGCTTGGCATGGTTGAACGGTGCCGGACCGAACCAGACATGGCATCCGTCCACCAGCAACTCGTCGAGCCGCGCGCGGACGGCCCAGTCCACAAAGCGCAGATTGCTGTGCTCGGGGAGGATAATGTCGATCCGCACCCCCCGAATGGCGGCCAGCCGGAGGGCGGAGACCAGAATCTGATCGGGCAACAGATAGGGCGTGAGAATGCAAATCCGGGTTCGCGCCTGGGAAATCGCCGCATGCAGAATCCAACGCATGCGGTCGATCGGCTCGTGCGGTCCCGAGGCAATCGCGCGCGCAGCGACGTCACCGTTGATCTCCGGGTCCGGAAACCAGGTTTCGCCTTCCAGCAGCTCCCGGGTTGTAAAGGCCCAGTCATCGGCGAACTTTTCCATCAGCTGGGAGACGACAGGGCCGCGAATTCGGAAATGCAGATCGCGCACTGGTCGCGCCGGAGCCTGCCTGATCAGATGGTTTCGAGAAATGTTGATGCCGCCGGTGAAACCCAGCTTCCCATCCACAACCAGGATTTTCCGGTGATTGCGCAGGTTGAGATACGGCATTCGCCAGGGCCAGAACGAATGCAGATAGCGGGCAAAGAGGATGTCGTAGCGACGCAGCATTCCCGATGTGGTGGGCAGGGAATAGAGCTGTCCGGCCCCGTCCACGAGAACCCGGACTTCGACCCCGCGCGCGCTCGCGCGTTCGAGCGCTTCGGCAAACTCGCGTCCGGCGCTGTCCGACCGAAAGATGTAGGAGGTCAGCGCGACAGAGCGTCGCGCATTTTCGATGGCCGCGAGCATCTCGGGATAGGCTTCATCTCCGTTTTTCAGAACCTCCACGCTGTTGCGCACGACAAGCGGATTAGTGGTCAGCGAATCCATGAGCCGCCGCCGCAATTGGCCAGGCGCGGTCATGTCACCTTCGGGCAGGTCGGCGATGAGAGACTGATTGGCCGAGAGCGCCGGGTTCCAACCCACCGGCGTGGACGACCCCGGACGTGTTCGCTCGGCCCGCCGCCGGATTCGATTGATCCCGAAGATCAGGTAGGCTACCGCACCGACAATCGGCGACAACAGGATCAAACCGACCCAGGCGATGGCGGCGCTCTCGTCGCGTTTGTGCAGGATCACAGACCCGACAAGCACGATGGTGATCACCGCCGCGGCAATCGTGGTGGCAAGAGGCCAGTAGAGGACAATCTGATCGATCATCTTGTTGCAGGGTCTTTCCAGGGTGTCGGACGCGATTTCCGAAAGCGGCAACAGGTTGGGCAACAGACCCGTGTGTTGCAAGACCGGCAAGTACAAAAAAAGACCTGCTCCCGCCCCGTTTGTCGGGGCTGGAGCCGGTGGCGCTGGATAACGCCATGCAGGAAATTGACCTGCCCCTGATATGTGGTCCAGTCACTGTGAGAGAGTCCGGACGTTTTTAG
>JAYQBG010000026.1:0-36362 GCA_038137215.1 Alphaproteobacteria bacterium | reverse complement strand
ACACGCCGAAGCCCAGCACCAGCAGCGCCGAGACGGTGCCTGCCGATCCGGTTGCTGTACCGCGCGTCGCCTTGGAAACTGTTTTGCCCAGGACATCCTTGTAGCTGACCGAACATACACTGCGTGCCACCGCAAAGATCGTAAGCAACACGATCGCCGTCCAACCTGCCGCAGCTCCGCTGAGCATGAGCATCGCAACACCGATCCCGAGAATGGCCAGCCCCTGGATCAGGCTACCGGCCGCCCAGACCCATTTTCGCTGCGGCAGACTGCGTATGGCCGCCGCTGTAAACAGTTGGGGCAGTAGGGCACCAGCCTCACGGATCGGCACCAGAAGACCGATCACGAACGCCGGCGCGCCCACGCTGGAAAGAAGCCAGGACAGGACAAGTTTCGGATCTGCCAGACCATCACCGGTCTTGGTCGCTGACAGGCTGAAAACATGAATGAGAAAGTTTCGCGGCTGCTCGTGGCACGCGGATTCGGGAATATCACGGCAGACCCGCCCATCATCCTCACTGGTGATCATTTGATGGACGCGGGCACTGAACGTGCCCGGCTCTGCATTCAGGGGATGCGGGGATATGATCGCTATCGCTTAGTCGAAGAACGCCAATACGCGTGTTTCAAGGCTTTCACGAGGCGCGGCACCTTCCGGTGCCGTAGGGTCGTCAAATGAGGTATGCAACGCATAGCGCGCCCGGCCGTCCGTGACCGTATCGTAATTCTTGATCAGGATCGCCTCATCGGGCGTCATCTGGGGAAAATAGTACCAGTCGTTGCCCGGATCAAAGGAGGCATGCCGTGTCTGTCCGACGCGGTTATAGGCCCGCCGCTCCACCGTATACAGATGTGAATCATTTACACTGTCCCAGGTGCACAAACCGAGGGGCCATTCCTCAATCGTCCCGGCGATGGACCGCCAGACATTCACGATGGCAAACCGTTTCGCGAGCAGGGCTTCGGCCTCATCACCCATGACAGCGGTGACACGGTTTCGGGCTGACCAGTCCGTATAGTCTGTATGTGCAGCATTGGCCGGGTCGCGCGCGTTCTGCGCCTCGCGGACATTCTGGGACGACGAACGCCGGGTGTGATCGAAGGCCAGCGCCCGGTCCGCGCCTATATGTTCGCGCACCAGGGCTTCGGCCTCGGCGTCGTACACCGACTTCAACTGGTCATCATCGTAAAAATCCGTCACACCGGAGCGGTGGATGACAAATGCGAAACCTTCCTTATCGAGCTTGAAGGTATTGGGCAGACCGCGTGCGTTGCGAACCGGCATAGGACGAAATTCGCGCTCACCCTCAAAGTTCGTACGCTCCCCCGCCACGTCCGATTGGTAGAACACCGGCATCTCACCCGTATCCACCAGATAGCCGATTGGCGCCTTGATCCGATCCTGCATGTTCTGCCTCCCTCATTCTTCGCGATGGTTCGGGAACGAATTCCACATCTATGCGTCTAACATCTAGTATCCCAACGATACGAGGTCATTCTTGGTTCGAAAAAGACCAAGGCATGCCAACCCAGCACTTTTCGCGCTGGTTATGTGCGCCACCGTGAGCATCGTTCGCCCGGGCTGCGCCGAAGCCGATGGCTGGTGGCAAACCGGATGGACGCTCACCGGATGGTCCGGGCGCCTCACCACGGAAAACACAACGGACCTTTGGACCGGACGCAACTGGACGTTTGAAAACAGCTACCTCGCGGCCCTGGCGGCTTCCAAGGAGATCACCCCCTTTTCGGCAAGCGCGCCGGTCTTGAAGCAGAAATCCAGACCCTGCGCCATTTCGGCGGTCAGGATCACTGGGGACTCACGGCCATGTTGCTGTTTCGCTGGAAGGAGTTTCCCTGGAATGACACGGTGGACACCAGCTTAGCCATCGGCGACGGTCTGTTCTTCCCGACAGACCTGCCTGCCGAAGAACTCAACGCCCATGGCAGGGGAAATTCCGGCCGGCTGCTCAACGCCGTGATGATGGAAATCACACTCGCCGATCCGGCAATGCCCGAATGGGCGCTGGCGTTACGATATCACCATCGATCCGGCTTCTTCCGTAGCTTCAGTGATGTCGGCGAAGCCTCGACGGTGTTTGGCCTGTGTTTTAACCGGCTTTTATAATCCCACAAATAGAAACGGCCGGACAAAATGTCCGGCCGCTCCCGAAAATACTGCTCGACTTAAGCGGCCGAAAGATCGACTGCTTTGGGGCCGCGCTGGTCGTCCTGCACCTGGAAGTTGACCTTCTGACCTTCGGTCAGAGTGCCCATACCAGCCTGCTCAACCGCGGTGATATGAACGAACACGTCCTTGCCACCCTCGTCGGGAGCGATGAAACCAAAACCACGGGTGGTGTTGAAGAACTTTACGGTACCTGTAGGCATTTTAGACTTATCCAATCGTCGTAAGAGGCGCGGACACCATGTCCACGCGTCGAAACCTGCCACACATTTTTTTCTGGAGGAACGTCTCGCCGTTGCAGTCGCCACGGAATTCGGCTCGCTCGAAATCAGTGAGCGGATGTCGTTATGCCGAACATGGGGTTTATCGGAGCTAAGTGCAAGCAATCTCTTGTAATTAGTTTGGAATGCTACCGCCGCCCGCATAGCGGGAGTCTTGGACGAAACGGGCTAACGCCTTGGAATGGCTATGCGCGGGGCACCCGTCAGGCCGCGCGGCTGGCCTTTTTGCGCTCGTGTTCCTTGAGGAACTTCTTGCGGATCCGGATGGAGTCCGGCGTTACCTCAACCAGTTCATCGTCGTCGATGAACTCCAGCGCATATTCAAGCGTGACCTGTACCGGGGTCGTGAGAACCAGGTTCTCGTCCGTTCCGGCCGCGCGGATATTGGTCAGCTGCTTGGCCTTGAGCGGATTGACCATCAGGTCATTGGCGCGGGAATGGATACCGATGATCATCCCCTCATAGACATCCGCACCGTGGCCGAGCATCAGCTGGCCACGCTCCTGCAGGTTGAACAGCGCATAGGCGCGCGCCATGCCCGTGTCGGTCGAGATTAGCACGCCGCGCTGACGCTGGGCGAGTTCACCTGCCACCCGCGGGCCGTAGTGATCGAAGGCATGATACATCAGGCCGCTGCCAGACGTTTGCGTAAGGAAGATCGAGCGAATGCCGATCAGGCCGCGGGTCGGCACCAGATAGTCGAGGCGCACGCGGCCGTTGCCGTCGGGCTCCATACCCTTGAGCTCGGCCTTGCGGGTGCCGAGCAGTTCCATGACCGAACCCTGGTGTTCCTCTTCCACATCCACGGTCAGGGTTTCCCAGGGCTCGTGAACGACGCCATCCACCTCTTTCGTGATCACTTCCGGCCGGGAGATCGCCAGTTCGTAACCTTCGCGGCGCATGTTCTCGATCAGGATCGAGAGGTGCAGTTCGCCGCGCCCCGAGACCTTGAAACGGTCGGCGGAATCCGTGTCCTCGACCCGCAGCGCGACGTTGTGGAGCAGTTCTTCCTGCAGCCGATCGCGAATGTTGCGGCTGGTGACGTACTTCCCCTCGCGCCCGGCGAAGGGTGAATCATTGACCTGGAAGGTCATGGAGATGGTCGGCTGATCCACGGTCAGCGCGGGTAGGGCCTCCACATGGGCCGGGTCGCACAGGGTGTCGGAGATGTGCAGTTCGTCGAAACCGGAGAACGCAATGATGTCGCCGGCTGCGGCTTCCTCGCGTTCGACGCGCTCAAGACCGTGAAACCCGAGGATCTGAAGCATGCGCCCCTGACGCTGGGCACCGTCGGCTCCGATGATGGAGATCGGCGCGTTGCGCTTCACGTGGCCACGCTCGATACGTCCGATCCCGATCACCCCCACATAGGAAGAGTAGTCGAGTGCCGAGACCTGCATGCGGAACGGACCGTCCCGGTCCACGGACGGCGGGGCCACCTGATCGACGATGGTCTGAAACAGGATATCCATGTTTTCGCCGCGTGCTTCGGAACTGTCGGACGCCCAGCCCTCGATCGCCGAGGCGAAGACGGTCGTGAAATCGAGTTGCTCATCGGTCGCACCGAGCCGGTCGAACAGATCGAAAGTCTGGTCCACCGCCCAGTCCGGACGGGCGCCGACGCGGTCTACCTTGTTCACCACCACCACCGGCTTCAGTCCAGCTTCCAGCGCCTTGCGGGTGACAAAGGCCGTCTGCGGCATCGGCCCCTCGACGGCATCGACCAGCAGCAGCACCGAATCCACCATGGAGAGCACCCGCTCCACCTCGCCGCCGAAATCGGCATGGCCGGGGGTGTCCACTATGTTGATGCTCCAGCCATCCCATTCCAGCGCCGTGTTCTTGGAGAGGATCGTGATCCCGCGTTCGCGTTCCAGGTCATTGGAGTCCATGACCCGTTCCTGACCCGCGCCCTCGCCATGGGTCTTGAGCGTGCCGGACTGGCGCAACAACTGATCCACCAGCGTTGTCTTGCCATGATCGACATGGGCGACAATCGCAATATTGCGGAGTTTTTCGGCAGTCTCGGACATCTGGTTCAACCCAAAAAAAACGCCGCCATCGAGGGTGGCAGGACAATATGGGCACGCGTTAGCACGAAACACCGGGCCGTGGCGAGAAACTTTGCTGCAACTGCGAAGAAAGACCTAGAAGCGTGCCGTCAGCCGGACCGCGACCGGCACGTCGAGAATGTCGCCGCGATTGTTGGCATCGGTGAACTCCCGGAAGCCGACGACGTCGGCATCTTCCTGGTTCAGATTGGTGCGGTAGTTGATCCCGGTCGTCAGACCCAGTGCCGCCCAGTCGTTCACGTCATAGCGAAATCCGACCTGAAGACCGCCTCCGAACGCTATGGAGGGTTTGTAGAATCAGACATCGCTGATCGCCAGATCATTGCTGGAATGGCGGAAAACGAGATCGATTGCACTCACTTTACGCACGGAACCTGTCACACCCAGAAACGGTTTGAAGCCGGAATTCAGGTCAAAGAACCGCCGGTAGCCGAAATTGGCCGCGAATTCCTGATAGTCCTCAAACTCGCCGACAAGCGTCTCACCCGTCGCGATGGGAAAACCTCCGACATTCCCGGCAAAGGTGAAAAGCAACGCATCGAAGGGTCTGCCCGAGGCCCGCCTATAAGACACGCCAACGAAAATTTCCGACAGGTCACTCAGGTCATAATTCAACTGTACGCCCACCTCGACCGGCGTCTCGTACTCATCGGAAAAGTCACGGTTGGGGACATCGAAGCTGAGCGCGGTCGAGAATGTAATGCCACCGACCGTTCCTGCCTGGGCCAGGACTTCGGAGAACTCCTTGACGAAGGTGCCCCCGGCCGTGACTGCCGTACCGGCAAACGGCTCAACCGAAAACCGGTCGCGTTTCGGCAGACTGACCAGCCCGTCCCCGGCCTGCACCGGCGTGCCGGCAAGAGCGATGACCAGCGCCAGGGGCAGGATCAGGGCGCGCATCAGCGCGATGCCTCTGCGCTCACTTAGCATCGCGCTCACGCAGTTCATCAAGCGCGTTCAGGATGGCTTCCGGCGTGGCGGGCGCATCCAGTTTGACAAAATGCCGGTGCTCCGCTGTACGCGAGACAGCATCCCGGATCGCCAGCCAGACAGAGATCGCCAGCATCAGAGGCGGCTCGCCCACGGCCTTGGACCGGAACACGGTCGGCACCCTGTTCGGCGCGTCTTCGAGGATATGCATGTTGAACACCGGCGGCACATCCCGGCTGCCCGGAATCTTGTAGGTCGAGGGGCCGTGGGTCATCAGCTGGCCCTGCTTGTTCCAGACCAGCTCTTCGGAGGTCAGCCAGCCCTGCCCCTGTACGAAGGCCCCCTCGATCTGCCCCAGATCGATGGCCGGGTTCAGGGAATTGCCGACATCCTGCAGGATATCGGCCCGCAACACCCGGCTTTCTCCGGTCAGGGTGTCGATGACGACTTCGGCCACCGCCGCTCCGTAGGTGTAATAGTAAAACGGGTTGCCGATCATCTTTTTGGCATCCCAGTGCAGACCCGGCGTGCTGTAGTACCCGGCCGCCGAGAGCGAGACCCGTTCGTCATAGGTCATCTGCGCCAACTCGGCGAAGGAGACGCTTTCGTTCCCGGCATAAACCCGGTTACCGCGGAATTCGATGGACTCCCGGTCCACCCCGAAGTGACCGGCCGCCACATCGCCCATGCGCGTCTTGATGATCTCGGCCGCGTTGAGGGCCGCCATGCCGTTCAGGTCCGAGCCCGAGGAGGACGCCGCGGCTAGTTCTCCCACCAGTGGAGGGCATCCTGGCCCTCACCCTGACTGCCGTTGGGACCACCGCCGCCCGTCCGCAAATACATCTTCTTGTCGTGACCAGCACCGAACTTGCCTGCCAGAGCATCCACCAGCCAGTCATGACACATCATGTGGTGATCGTGGCGTGCCTGTGTCTCACCGAACATGCGCGCCTGATGGTAGGTATCCTCATAGACCCAGAGTTCCTTGGGCGCGGTGATCTTGTCGTAGAAGTCGTAAACCAGTTCGACGGGGCTTCGCGAATCATACTCACCGACAGTCATCAGGACCGGGCATTTGATATCCGCCTCGCGCCCCTCGACGGTCATCTGGCTAACCCAGCCATCGAGTTCTTCCTCGCTGGACGCCCCCATCAGATAGCCGAAGAGCTGTTTGTAGCGCGGCGAGAAGGTGTCGAGGATGAAATATTTGTCCAGCGCGGAGGTCCAGGGGGCTGCCACGGCCTTGATCAGCGGATGGCCCGAGGCGGCCACTTCAAGGCCCCAATGGGCCCCCATCGACAGGGCATAGACGACGATCTTGTCTTCATCGACTTCCGCCCGCTCGGCCATATGTTCGGCGATCGCCAGTACTGCGCGCTCATAGTTATCGGGGGTAAGCTTGATCCCTCGCAGGTTCGACATGCCCTGCCCCGGCCCGTCGATGACCAGCATGTGCATGCCACGCAAATGCGCCTGCATGATGCGGGGATCGGGATAGTTCTCCTTGGTCATGTCGCAACCGGGGATGAAGATCACCAGCGGGGCATTCGGCTTGCCGGGCAGCATGTGGAAGTTGCACTGCAGTTTGACGCCCTCGAAGGGCACCTCAAGGCGCTCAATCGGATACGGCGCGTGCTCGATCACCTTTTCGTAGTTGGCGATGCAGCGGCCGTGTAGGTAACGCTTCTCGTCGTTGGTCTCGAGCACCGGATGCTGCGCCAGCGCGAAGATGGACGAGGCCCGATAAAAGAGTTCGAAGGCCGTCTGTGAATGTCCGGCGGCCTCTTCTTCTGCCGCGACCCGTTCGAGGCGCTGGCCGATGCGACCCAGATGCTTGGAGATCTGGGCGTGGCTCTTGACGCTCTTGGGCAGCGGTCGCCCTTCCTCGTCCCAGTGAAAGACCTTCCCGGTCTCCTGCACGAGATAGTCGAAAATCCATTGCTGACGGTCGCGGTCGAGACGTGGTGTACGCATGGCGGAAGTTCCCCTGAAAACAGTTCGAATTCGTTGGCTTACGCGTGTCGCATGCACGCGTTTGAGCGGCCGAAGGGCCAACGTCACCATGCTAGCGAAGTACGGCGGTGGAATGTCGAGAAAATTGGCATCTTCGACGACATTCGAACACGCGCAAGGCGATCTGTGGATATGGCGAACGCGGGCAGGGCAGAGTGTTCTTTCGGATCGCTGTGATACCCACCAAGGGCTCAAAGATCGGAGAATCCGAAAGGTTTGCTGCTGTAGCGCACAGACCACGGTGGTTAAGGTATTTTCTCTATGACGCTTCGCTATCGCCCCGAAATCGATGGATTGAGGGCCGTTTCCGTTCTGTTGGTGGTCGGGTTCCACTATTCACCAATCAGGGTTCCCGGCGGCTTTATCGGCGTCGATGTATTTTTCGTAATCTCGGGTTTTCTGATTACGCGCATCGTTCTCGAACAGGTGCAGGACGGGGCGTTCAGTTTCCCGGCATTTTTGCTTCGCAGAGCAAGGCGGCTCTTCCCCGCGCTATTTGTCGTTCTCTTGTGTGCGCTGGCTTTTGCGTGGTTCACCCTGCACGCCGATGAGTTGGCGCAATTTTCCAGTCATTTGTTCGGCGCCGCGTTCTATGTCCTGAATTTCTTTCTGATTTCGGAAAGCGAATATTTCGAAATCGGTGAGAATTTCAGGCCTCTGCTGCACCTCTGGTCACTCGCGATTGAGGAGCAATTTTACCTCATCTGGCCCCTGCTCATCTGTCTGATCTGGAAAGCACCGGGACGCCCCATCGCATGGGTGTTCGCCCTGATGCTGTCTTCGATGGTCCTCAACTACTGGATCGCGCAGCACAATGCGTCACTCGCGTTCTACCTGCTTCCCACGCGCGCCTGGGAACTTCTGATCGTTGGGCTGCTGGCATTTGCCTGTTTCAGGCAAACGGATGACAAGAGCATCGCAATGAGTCTGCTTGGAACCACCGCCGTGGGCCGATTGTGCGCCCCCATCTCGGCTTTGCGGGACTTGCGATTATCGTTGCGGGCGCATTCATGATCGATTCCGGCCGAACCCTGGCCGGAATGTATACGATCGATCCCGTGCTGGGGGCATGCCTTATCATCGCGGCACCAACTGTTTGCTCGGCAAACAGGTTCCTGTTGTCCCGACCGATATTGGTGGAAATTGGAAAGTTCAGTCACCCGCTGTATTTGTGGCACTGGATCGTTCTGTCCTTTGCCGCGCTTGGCCAGCATCCCTCGCTCGAGGTCCGCGTCCAGCTCGTGCTGCTGTACCTTGTACTGGGCTGGTTGACCTATCAGCTCATCGAGAGACCAATCCGGACACGGGACCGAAATCGATGGGTCTCGTTTTCTCCGGACTTCTTTGTTCCCTCGGCGTGATCGGTCGGGTGGTCTGGCTTCAAGACGGCCTGCCGGAGCGGGCCGCACATGCGCGTGTCGCAGATCAGATCGCGCAATTGGCGTTCGTTATCGATGATGGCACCGCGGCGGATTGCAAAGCACGCTTTCCAGCCAGTCCGGAGAGCTATCTCTCGCAGACGACGCAGCCGGATATCGTCCTGTTTGGCGACAGCCATGCCCATCACTTCTATCCCGGGCTGGCGGAAGTGATGAACGAGACCGGTAAAAATCTGGCCTTGATCTCGGACGCCGGGTGCCCGCCATTCCTTAATGTGAAAAGCATCCATATCGGGAGCGGAAACGACTGGTGCCATGCCAGAAACGACTATCTGAGCGAGGTTCGGAACGACCCGAATATTGATACCGTGGTCCTCGCGGCGAATTGGCATCTCTATGCAAAGGGTTACAGATTCTCGGATTTTTCAATGGATGCGTAACCGCCAAGAATCTGGAATGTCGCGCCATTCGGGAACGAGACCGCGCTCCCGATGGAGGAGTTCTTTGTTCAGAAGTTGAGGGAAGTTGTTCTGTTCTTCCAGAGCGCTGGAAAAAGAGTTGTCTTGATCAAGCAGGCGCCGGAACTCTCGGTGTCCCTGCGGGCTTGTTTTTCAAGACCGCTTTGGACGGTCAACTTCATGGGGTGCAGCCCGAATTTGACTGTCGTGAATGGCTACCTGGGCCAATACACAGACCTCATCGAGACGGCGTTGGACGGGATCGAAAACGTTGAAATTCTCGATCCCGTACCTGTTCTGTGCGAGCACGGTACTGCCCTCTATCCCGGGATGGAAAGCTGCTGTACCGGGACTCCGTACATCTGACGAACTTTGGTTCGAACCTACTTGCGCGGGAGTGGATTGACCGCTTTTGAACGTGATGCGGCGTCGTTCAGGCGCCGTCCGCGGCCTCGTCCAAACGACGGACCATCTCGTCCAGATTCGGGATCGCCGTGTAGTCTTCGCTCAACCCGCCCGAGCCGGCCGGGCTCTTGCAGGTAAAGAAGCGACACTTGGGACCGAGCAGACGTATCCCGTGCGGAACGCCCCGCGGGATATAGACCAGATCGCCCGGCCCGATGATGTCCAGTTCATCATCGAGAATCGCCGCGAGTCGCCCCTCCAGCAGATAAATCCACTGTTCATCGTTTGGATGCACGTGGGGCGGCGGCGCATCACCTGCCGCATATGTCACCACCCCGGCCTTGATCAGTTCGCCGCCGAACTGGTTCATCATGATGTGTGGACGAACGACATCCGGTGTTGGCTCCATTTCTTCGCCTTTATAGATAGGCATGAATTCTCTCCTCTTTTTTTCAGGTACACATCCTTTGTCCCAAGCTTGGTCCAGAAAGGTTGATTTGCTCAAGCCGAATGACAGTGTGGACCAACAGCCCGACGCGACCCGACGACTGCCAGTGACGGTGCCGTCTGAACGGTGAATACAATTTTCAGGAAAGTTGGCGTCCCCAACGGGATTCGAACCCGTGTCGCCACCTTGAAAGGGTGGTGTCCTAGGCCTCTAGACGATGGGGACGCCGGAGCCATCTAAGGCGCACACGACATAGCCGCCGCACGACACGAAATCAAGAGCCCTGCGCATGCCCCGATGTGTCATTTCGTCGGGTGCATCCCACAAGGCCGGGTGATATGGGTCACGGGACGAACCCCATCCCGGATTTTTCAAAGATGACATCCGCCGAGAGCTTTACCGAATACCTGCGCAACACCCATCGCGCCGAATGGGAGGCGGCCACAGACAACCGGTTTATCCGCGAACTGGTGGCCGATGAGATCGAAGACACGGTATATGCGCGCTATCTGACCCTGGACTACGCCTTTATTGACGCCCTCGTCTCCACATTCGGACATGCCGTCGCGGTTGCTCCGGGCATGCCCGAGAAAACCCGATTCTCAAGTTTTCTGGCGGTGCTGACAAACGAGGAGAATGACTACTTCCTCCGCTGTTTCAATGCGTTTGGCCTGCCCGCACCGAGTTTCGACAATCCGGTCTCACATCCTGTGGTCGATGGCTTCAATGACCTGATGGCACGCCAACGCGCAGCGGGAAGCTATCTCCAGGTGTTGGCAGTGCTGGTCACCGTCGAGTGGGTCTATCTGGAATGGGCGAGCGCCGCGGCCCGGAGCGGTCATGCCACGCCGTCGCGGTTCTACCTGTCAGAATGGATCACACTTCATGCCGATCCGGGATTTGCGGATTTCGTCAACTGGATGCGATCGGAATTCGATCGCGAGGCCGTGCTGGCAAATGACGATGCCCGAGCTCGTGCGGAAGCCGCGTTCGTGGAGGCCCTGAAACTGGAAGCCGCGTTCTTTGACGCAGCCTATGACGAGATCTAGTCACCCCCCCGTGCAGCGTCGTCGATGATCAGCTGAACATCATTCCGGCCCTGCCAGGTATCAGGGCGGAGCTTGCCCGCAAGCTGTAGCCCCAGCCCGCTCTTGTCGAGCAGGGCATCGCCGAGCGGTTCACCCGCCGCCCGGAACGCGATGGCCTTCAGCCGGCCGCCGGTTGAATCCGACAGGAAGCACCGCACATGTCCGGTGCCGACCACGTCGGCTTTGGCGACCCGTACCGATGTCAGCGCGAATCGCGGCTCGGCATTGCCTGCCCCGAACGGCGCAAGCCTTTCCAGGGCAGCGACAAAGTCCGGCTGCACGCCCGAGAGCGCCATGGCGCCATCGATCTGAAGGGTGGGGACAACGGCGTTGCGTGCCACGTCCTGAGCCACGCGGTCGTCCATGAATGCGCGTAACTCTTCAAGCTTGCCGCGTTCGACCGTCAGCCCGGCCGCCATCTTGTGGCCACCGCCATTCAAGAGCAGTCCCGCCTGACGCGCCGCAATCACGATACTCCCCAGATCCACGCCCTCGACCGAACGACCGGACCCCTTGCCCGTATCGCCATCAAAACCGATCACAAAGGCCGGCCGGTTGAAACGTTCCTTCAGACGCCCGGCAACAATACCGATGACGCCGGGATGCCACCCATCCCCTGCTGCCACGATCAGGGCCGCGGACAGGTCGGACGCCTCCTCCTGCGCCATGGCGTCTTCGAGAACCTGTGTCTCGATCTCGCGCCGTTCGGCGTTCCAGGCGTCCAGCCGCTGCGCGATCTCGACAGCCTCGGCACTGTTCTGGGTCATCAGAAGCTGCGCGCCCAGCAGTGCTTCCCCGACGCGCCCACCAGCATTCACCCGGGGACCGAGCAGAAAGCCGGCGTGATATTCGGACAACTTGGAGTCCACCCGCGCCACATCGGCGAGAGCCACCAGGCCGGGATTGTGACGTCGCCCCATGACCTTGAGCCCTTGACTGACAAACGCCCGGTTCAGGCCAACCAACGGAACCACGTCGCACACGGTGCCCAGCGCCACCAGATCAAGCAGCGCCATAAGATCCGGTTCGTCGCGGCCCTGATCGGCGTACCAGCCGCTTTCACGCAGGACGCGGTTGGTCGCGATCGCAAAAAGAAACGACACACCGACGGCAGCCAGAGCGCCCTGCCCACTGGTGTCGTCGAGCCGGTTCGGATTGACCACGGACACGGCGCGCGGCAAGGCAGGTTCGGCAACATGGTGATCCACCACCACGACATCGAGCCCGGCCTCCCCCGCCGCATCGAGCGGCTCGAAGGCGGTGGTGCCACAATCCACGGTGATCACCAGTTTGATCCCTTCGGCGCGCAGCCGCATCATTGCCGGTGTGGTCGGGCCGTAACCTTCGGTGATCCGGTCGGGAATATAGACCCGTGCCGGCACACCAACCGCCGACAAAAACCGCGCGAGCAGCGCCGAGGATGTCGCGCCGTCAACGTCATAATCACCAAATATCGCAAGCGGCTCGCCGTTCCGAATGGCATCCGCCAGTCGGGCCGCGGCGGCGTCCATACCCGCCAGGCTCGCCGGATCCGGCAGTGCCTCGCGCAGGGTCGGCTCCAGAAACTGTTCGGCGCTTTCCAGATCGATGCCGCGCGCGGCCATCACACGCCCGACGATCTCGGGCAGTCCCAGCCGTTGGGAAAGCGCGAGCCCGGCCCGGTTGTCGGCCTGCCGCAAAACCCAGCGACGACCGGTCAACGACCTGTCCACGAGGATGTCCCCGGTCGGGATATCCGCTGCGACAGGGTCTGCCGAGCTGCTCATCGCCGGGTCAGTCGTCGAAACCCGGCTTGCGATCGAAGTTGTGCCTGGTCATGACTTCACGAACCGTACCGGTGATTGACCGCATAACAACCGAATGGGTTTCGGCAACACCCGGTCCGCGGCGCACACCATTCAGCATCGCGCCATCGGTCACGCCGGTGGCGCAAAAGATGACATCACCCGAAGCCAGATCGTCCAGATTGTAAACCCGGTCGAGATCCTCAATGCCGAGTTTGCGGGCGCGGCCGATTTCATCGTCATTGCGGAACAGCAACTTGCCCTGCATCTGTCCGCCGATACTCTGAAGCGCGGCAGCGGCCAAAACCCCCTCGGGCGCGCCACCACTGCCCAGATACATATCGATCCGGCTGTCAGGATCGGACGTCGCCATCACACCGAAAATGTCTCCATCGGCAATCAGGAAAATACCGGCGCCGGCTTCGCGGACATCGGCAATCAGCTGTTCATGGCGCGGGCGGTCGAGGATACAGACGGTCAGGTCGGTCACTTCGACGCCCTTGGCCTCCGCCAGACGCGCCAGATTTTCCTGAGGCGTGGCTGAAATATCGATCAACCCGGCCTCATAGCCGCCGCCGATCGCAATCTTCTCCATATAGACGTCCGGTGCATTGAGAAAATCCCCGTCCGGAGCAAGCGCCAGAACAGCCATCGCATTGGCATTGGCTTTTGCCGTCAGGGTGGTTCCTTCCAACGGGTCGAGCGCGATATCGATCTTCGGACCGCCCGCGCCGACTTTTTCCCCGATATAGAGCATGGGGGCCTCGTCTCGCTCCCCCTCACCGATCACCACCGTGCCATCAATCTTGAGATTGTTCAGCGCGGTCCGCATGGCATCCACCGCCGCGGCGTCGGCCTGCTTTTCATCGCCGCGTCCGACCCATTTCGCCGCCGCAATCGCGCCCGCCTCGGTTACCCGAACGGCCTCAATGGCCATATTGCGGTCCATCACCGCCTCACCTTGGCTGGTCATGCGTTCCCCTCTTTCATTTTCGGTGTTCCGTCTCGTGACGGACGGACTTACACCAGCGATTCGATTCGTATCATTGTCGGCTCTTCGACAATGGAATCCAATGCCTCTATCCGGTCCAATGTGCGCCGCATGGCCGCTTCCTCGCAAGCGTGGGTGTTGATAATTACGGGCACCGCCTCGGTCTGGGAGCGGGCACGCTGCAGCATCGATTCGATGGACACGGACTCATCGCGAAACGCAGCAGAAATATCCGCAATTACGCCGGGCTGATCGTCCACCATCAGACGCACATAATAAGCGCCGTGGTGGCGCTCGATCGGGGACGCCGTGACCTGCTGAAGGGTCTCTGCCGGAACCCCGAAGGTCGAGGTCGCGAAGCCGCGCGCAATATCGATGATATCGGCCACCACGGCCGATGCCGTCGGTCCGGCCCCGGCCCCACGGCCCTGATACATGGTGTCGTCCACAAAATCGCCACAAGCGACCACCGCGTTATAGGCGCTCTCGACATGGGCGATAGGCGCGGTTTTGGACACCATGCAGGGGTAAACCCGCTGCTCGAGCCCGTGCTCGGTCATCCGGGCACTGCCCAGGAGCTTGATCCGGTAGCCGAATTCCTCGGCGTAGTCGATATCCTGCAGCGACACACGGCGAATACCTTCGGTGTAAACGTCGTCGAAGCTGACGGTGGTGCCGAAGGCGAGGCTGGCGAGCAAAGCCAGTTTGTGAGCGGCGTCGATCCCGTCCACATCGACACTCGGTTCGGCCTCGGCATAACCCAGTTTCTGGGCATCTTCGAGGACAGTTTCGTAAGACAGGCGCTTCTCGCGCATCTCGGTCAGGATGTAATTGCAGGTGCCGTTGAGGATGCCATAAACATGGGTGATCCCGTTGCCGGCGAGGCCTTCACGCAAGGCCTTGACGATTGGGATACCTCCCGCAATCGCGGCTTCGTAATTCAGGGATACGCCCGCAGCCTCGGCGGCACGCGCCAGTTCGTTGCCATGTACGGCGAGCAGCGCCTTGTTGGCCGTCACAACATGACGCCCGCTGTCGATGGCGGCCTCACACACGGCCTTGGCCGGACCGTCCTCCCCGCCGATCAACTCGACGCACACATCCACATCGGCATTCCGCGCCATGGCGACCGGATCGTCATACCAGTCAAAACCGTCCAGCGAGATACCACGATCCTTGGCGCGCGAACGCGCCGACACAGCCACGATTTCAATCGCCCGGCCGCTTCGGCCGGCAATCAGATTACCGTTACGCTGAAGGACCTCGACTGTTCCTGCCCCCACTGTGCCGAGACCGGCAATGGCGACGCGAAGTGGATTTCCCACACCGATCTCCCTATTTCGCCGCGACGGACATCTGTGCTGCTGCGGCGGCGCCTGCAAGCGCCTTTTCCGGATCGGAGAACAGTTGCTTCAGATTGCGGGTGGCCTGACGAATTCGCTGGGTGTTCTCAACCAGCGCGATACGCACATGACCGTCGCCATTTTCACCGAAGCCAAGTCCGGGAGAGACCGCAACGCTGGCCTCCTTCAGCAGGAGCTTGGAAAACGCGACACTTCCCATCGACGTAAAGGGTTCGGGGATCGGAGCCCAGATATACATACTGGCACTGGGCACAGGGACATCCCATCCCGCACGCACCAGGCCATCCACCAGAACGTCACGGCGTTCCTTATAAATCGCGCGGGTTTCGGCCACACAATCCTGCGGCCCGTTGAGCGCTGCTGTGGCGGCCACCTGAATCGGCGTAAACGCACCATAGTCGAGATAGCTCTTCACCCGGGCCAGCGCGCCGATCAGTCGCGGATTGCCCGCCGCAAAACCAATACGCCAACCGGGCATGGAGTAGGTTTTGCTGAGCGATGTGAATTCCACGGCCACGTCCTTGGCACCGGGTATCTGCAGGATCGAAGGCGGCGGGTCGCCCTCGAAATAGATTTCTGCATAAGCCAGATCGGACAACACAATGATATCGTGTGCGCGGCAGAACGCGACCACCTTTTCGTAGAAAGCCAGATCGGCCGTCAGCGCCGTCGGATTGGATGGATAACAGAGCACCAGCGCCACGGGTTTCGGCTGGGAATGCAGCACCGCTCGCTCCAGCGCCTCGAGAAATGCATCGTCGGGTTCCACCGGCAGATAGCGCACGGTCCCATCGGCAATGATGAAGCCGAACTGATGGATCGGATAGGACGGGTTCGGCACCAGGATCATATCGCCCGGTCCGGTGATGGCCTGCGCGAGATTGGCGAGGCCTTCTTTCGACCCGATCGTCACGATGGCTTCGGTTTCGGGGTCGAGCGTGACACCGAACCGCTTGCCGTAATATCCGGCCAGCGCCTTGCGCAATCCGGGAATACCACGGGAGTTCGAGTACCGATGGGTGCGCGGATCCTGCACCGTCTCCACCAGTTTCTCCACAATGTGTGGCGGTGTGGGCAGATCGGGATTGCCCATCCCGAAATCGATGATATCCGACCCTGCCGCACGCGCCGCCGCTTTCATCGCATTGACTTCGGCGAAAACGTATGGGGGCAACCGCCTGATGCGGTGGAACTCGGTATTCATCTGACCTGTCCGGGTTGTTGAATGAACGTAAACGCAATCAGCTTCCGGCGGCACGATGGCCGCCGGTCAGTCTTTTAACGCCACCACGGCGTGTGAGCGAGGGTCTTTTCCGCCCCCTAGCGGAGGAAGTAGATCTCTGCGCGCCGGTTGCCGGCTTCACCGGTCGGCATCGCTTCCGAATAGATCGGCTGACCATCAGACACGGCCTCGACCGTCACGCGGTCCGCGGAAACACCGGCCCGGATCAACGCTTGTGCAACAGCATTGGCACGGGCAAAAGACACCTGAAAATTGGCGACTTCATACCGGTCCTTGGGCAATTGCTGGGTCCGGCTGCTGGCATGGCCGACCACCAGGACATTGCCGCCATTCTGTCGCTGCGCCGTCGCAACGGCATTGATCAACTGCTGATCGCGCGCATCCAGACGGGAAGAGCTGCGTCCGAACTGAATCGTGGCCACCTGAGCTTCCCGGCTGATCTGGGCAGAAACCGGCGCATAGCCGCCACCGCCAAGTGCACTCATGTCAACGACCACCGACTGTGAGGAAGATGGCGCGGGGCCGGCGCTGGCCACTTGCGGCAGAGCCTGCCGGATCTGCGGGCCACCGGATGACGGGAGCTGCTGACGAATTTGTGTCTGTGCCGACTGTGTCGTCGCAACCGATGGTTCGGTCCTGGCAATCGGTACGGGCGGCGGCGGCGTGCCAATCTGGGTTGAAGGTGCTGCGGGCGCCGGCGGCGGTGTGACCGCGACCTGTGCTGTTGCCGGGGCCGGCGCGGGTGCGGCGGCGGCCTGCGAAGCCGCGGCCGGGCGCGTACTGCCCTGCAGTCGAATGGCTTCGTCTGTATAGCGGGCATTGTCGCGGTCCGAGATCAGCCCTTCGACCACACGGTTGCGGTTGGCGGTCGAGCCTGCCGCGGGACGGTTGGGCACGGATGTCAGAGACGGTGTATCCGAGTTTTCCGCGTTGGCCTGTTCGGTATCCGCCCGATCGCGCAAATTCTGTTCCGAAGCGGTCTGCGGCGCCGGTGCATCGTCGCCGAACAAACCACCCAGGCCGATATCCGAGCAACCGCTCAGCGCTAGAATAGCAACCACCGGGAGCCACCCGCGTGACATCTTGTTGAGACCGTTCTTCATCTTCATCCACCCCTATGTGGCGTTGTTACGAATCGCAATACAAGTCTATTCGCTTGATCTTGTGTGCAGTGCAACATAGGGTCGGACTCACACACGTTAAACTCACGAACAAACACGTCTCGCCAGGTGCGATTCGTAAAAAAGCGTAGAAGTTATAGAGGATTATCGAATGTCGGATCAACAAAATGAAAACAAGGCCGATAATCTGATTCCTGATACAAAGGAACTCGCAGCCTCGATGGCGCAGATTGCCGAACGCAGTCAGGCGCTCGTAACGAACTTCATGTCGAAACAATCCGGCACGATGGGCATGGCCGATCCGCTGAATGTCGGACAGGCCTTCATGGAGCTGACCCAGCAAATGATGGCCAATCCGGCCCAGATGATGCAGGCCCAGATGCAACTCTGGCAGAACTATATGGGCCTCTGGCAGACCACCGCCCAGAAGATGATGGGCGCGGATGTGGAAGATGTCGTCAAACCGGCCTCCGACGACCGGCGATTTTGGGATTCCGAGTGGGATGAGAGCATTGTCTTCGACTACATCAAGCAATCCTATCTGTTGTCGTCACGCTGGCTGACCAGCACGGTCCAGGATGTCGAGGGTCTTGACGACAAAACCGCCAAGAAGGTCGATTTCTATACGCGTCAGTTCGTCGATGCGCTCGCTCCCACCAACTTTCTGATGACCAATCCCGAGGTGATCCGCGCCACGGTCGAATCCAAGGGTGAAAATCTGGTCAAGGGTCTGGAAAATCTGCTTGGCGATATGGAGCGAGGCGACGGTCAGCTTCGCATCAGCCAGGTCGATGAAAGCGCCTTCACCCTCGGCGAAAACGTTGCCACCACTCCAGGCAAAATCGTCTATCAGAACGATCTGATGCAGCTCATTCAGTTCGAGCCGACGACCGAGAAGGTCGATCGCCGCCCGCTGCTGATCGTCCCGCCGTGGATCAACAAGTACTACATCCTTGATCTGCAACCGAAAAATTCGTTCATCAAATGGTGTACCGATCAGGGGCTTACGGTCTTCGTGATTTCCTGGGTCAATCCGGACAAGGAACTCGCGGCGAAGTCCTTTGAGGACTACATGCTCGAAGGGCCGCTCGACGCGCTCGATGCCATCGAAAAGGCGACCGGTGAAAAAGAAATCAACATGATCGGCTACTGCCTGGGCGGCACGCTGACCGCGAGCACCCTGGCTTACATGGCTGAAAAGAAGGATGACCGTGTCAAAAGCGTCACGTTCTTTACGGCGCTGGTCGATTTCCAGGAGCCGGGAGAACTCGGTGTCTTCATCGACGAGGAGCAGCTCGACTCCCTTGAGGAAAAGATGGAGGCCGACGGCTATCTCGAAGGCTCGTCCATGGCGACCACCTTCAACATGCTGCGCGCTAACGACCTGATCTGGTCCTTTGTCGTGAACAACTATCTGCTCGGCAAGGATCCCTTCCCCTTCGACCTGCTCTACTGGAACTCGGATTCCACCCGCATGCCAGCGGAAATGCATCGCTTCTATCTGCGCAACATGTATCAGGACAATAAGCTGATCGAACCGGGCGGGATCGAACTGGCCGGCGTGCCGATCGATCTGACCAAGGTCGATCTGCCGGTGTTCATGCTATCCACAAAAGAAGACCACATCGCCCCGTGGAAATCGACCTACGCGGCGACCCATATCTACAAGGGCAATGTGAAGTTCTGCCTCGCCGGATCGGGTCACATCGCCGGCGTTGTCAATCCGCCCAGCGTCGAGAAATACGGCTACTGGACCAACACCAAGAACCCGGCGACTGCCGATGAGTGGTTCGAGACCGCCAAGGAATATCCCGGCTCCTGGTGGCCGGAATGGCGAAAATGGCTGAAGCAGAATGCGGGCGGCCAGGTCGAGGCCCGCACCCCGGGTAACGGCAAGCTGAAAGTGCTTGAGTCCGCACCCGGCAGCTATGCCAGCCTGCGGATCGGCGCGAAGACCGACGACAACGACTAGGTTAGCGCCAGCGCGTCGTTGTGTTGCGTATACAGCCACAAGTTTCCGGGACACTCCCGCGCAGCCCGGATGGGGTTGCGCGCAGATATTCCTTGTTGAGGCCCGCCAAACCGCGGTTTTCTGCCCGCAAACCTTGAGAATTCCTGCCCCACACCTTAAGATCGTGTTTCTCAACGATTAATTCCGGTCAATGGCGGGGGTGGCGCTTATGTCGCCCCCTGTTAAGTCGGTTTGATACATACATGTAAGAAGGAGTGAGCGAGCCATGAACGGACTGGTTCCCAGGTTTCTGAAATCCTCGGCCTTTGCCGCGGCCCTCGCGGTCACAGCCGGCGTCAGCGCAACGGATGCCCATGCCGATTGCGGCGAAGTGTCGATCACGGAGATGAACTGGGCCTCGGCCTCGGTCGTGACCAATGTCGCGAAGTTCATCATGGAGCAGGGCTATGGCTGCAAGGTCACTGCCGTTCCCTCCGACACCGTCCCCGCCGCGACATCGCTGGCCGAGAACGGCGAGCCCGACATCGCAACCGAGATGTGGATCAACTCCGCCCCGGTCTATCAGAAGCTCGAGGAAGAAGGGAAAGTGAAAACCATCGCCAACGTGCTGTCGGACGGCGGCGCGGAACACTGGCTGATCCCGAAATATCTTGCCGACAAGCACCCCGAGCTGAAAACCATCGAAGGTGTGCTGGCCAATCCCGAACTGGTCGGCGGACGCTTCCACAACTGCCCGGAAGGCTGGGGTTGCCGGATCGTCAATGACAGCCTGAAGCAGGCCTTCGACCTGGAAGGCAATGGCATCGAGGTCTTTAACCACGGCTCCGGCGACACGCTGGCCGGCTCCATTGCCGCCGCCTATGCCGACGAAGAGCCCTGGTTCGGCTACTACTGGGCCCCCACTGCCCTGCTCGGCAAATACGAGATGGTTCCGGTCGATCTCGGTCCCTATGTTGACGAAGTCCATCAGTGCAACCGCAACACCGAGTGCAACAAGGTGGGCAAGTCGTCCTACCCCTCGGCCCGGGTTGTGACCGGCGTGACAACCGACTTCGCAGAGCGCGAGCCGGAAATCGTGGAGATGCTGTCCAAGCTGAGCTTCACCAACCAGCAGATGGGTGCCGTGCTCGCCTGGAAGGAAGACAACAACGCCTCTATCGAGGAAACCACCGTGCACTTCCTGACAACCTACAAGGATGTCTGGGCGGACTGGCTGAACGACGACGCGAAGTCCAAGCTCGCCGGATTACTCAAATAGCCACGCATTCCAAATCAGGTGACCGGGCCCAATCGGGCCCGGTCACCCCGTCCCCTTGAACAATCTGACGGAAATGTGCGATGGCGACCTATGACCCGGTCTTCTCCGCCCTCGGCCTCGAAGCCTGGTGCGAGAGCGGAACCGAAAAGGCCAGCGGACCGGTTTCCATGGCCGACCTTCTCGCCCAGAACGCCGGGACCGATGTGCCGGCGCCGTCGATCTGGGAGCTGCCCTTTCCGTCCATGGACCAGTTGCACGACGCCTGCTCGGCGTTTCCCCAGTCCCGCGTCCTGACCAAGGGTATCGAAAACGGCTTTCTCGACATAAAGGACGGCCTGAGCCTCGTCCTCGATCCACTGACACAGCCGCTCAGCTGGTTCCTTGAAGGCGCGCTCTGGCTCTTCGAGACAACACCCTGGTGGATCATGATCCCTGTCCTGTTGGCTGTCGTGATGCTGGTCAGCCGCTCGGGGCGGCTCGTCGTCTTTGTCGGCGTGTGCCTGTTCACCCTTGCCTTCATCGACTACTACAGTTTCACCGCACAGACCCTCGCCGTCATATTTGTTTGCGCCTTTCTCTGTGTTCTGTTCGGCGTGCCCATCGGGATCGCCATGTCGCGCAGCGACCGGCTACAACGCATGATGATTCCGGTTCTCGACATGCTGCAGACCCTACCGGCATTCGTGTATCTGATCCCTCTGATCTTCCTGTTCTCGGTCACCGAACCCAAGCTCTACGGCATCGCGATCATTCTCTACGCCATCGTGCCCGTGGTCCGGCTGACCGATCTCGGTATCCGCCTTGTCGACAAGGACGTGATCGAGGCCGCCGACGCCTTCGGCATGACCGACCGCCAGAAACTCCTGAAGGTCCAGATTCCGTTGGCCCTGCCCAACATCATGGCCGGGGTGAACCAGACCATCATGATGAGCCTGTCGATGGTTGTAATTGCCTCGCTGGTCTCGGCCCCGGGGTTGGGCGTGCTGGTGCTGCGCGGCATCCGCAACCTTGAACTTGGCGTCGGCCTCGTCTCCGGGCTGGGTATCGTGATCCTGGCAGTCATCCTCGACCGGACAACCAAACTGGCCCTCACCCGAATCAATGCGGGGCAGGACCGATGAGCACCCCGGACATGGAACCGGAAACCAAGATCACGATCCACAACCTTTACAAGGTGTTCGGACCTGATCCGCAACGTGCCCTGAAAGCCGTGCGGGAAGACGGCCTCGGCAAACCCGAACTGCTGGAACAGCACAACCACGTGCTCGGACTGCAGGACATCAATGTCGATGTGAAAGCCGGGGAGATCACGGTGATTATGGGCCTGTCAGGGTCGGGCAAGTCCACTTTGATCCGGCACGTCAATCGGCTGATCGACCCGACGGCGGGAGAAATCCTGGTTGAAGGTCATGACATTCTGAGTTGTTCGGCGGAAGAGCTGCGACGCATCCGCCGCGAGCAGATGTCGATGGTGTTCCAAAAGTTCGCACTTCTCCCGCACAAGACCGTCGCGGAGAATGCAGCGCTGGCGCTGGAAGTGCGCGGCATATCGCGCAGCGATTACATTCCCGAAGCCGAGAAATGGCTCGACCGGGTCGGCCTTCAGGGCTACGGCGAAAGCTACCCGTACCAACTCTCGGGCGGCATGCAACAGCGTGTCGGCATCGCACGGGCCCTTACCTCCAATGCCGATATCATGCTCATGGACGAGGCTTATTCGGCACTCGACCCGCTGATCCGGACAGACATGCAGGACCTGCTTCTGGAACTGCAGCAGGAACTTCAGAAGACGATCCTGTTCATCACCCACGATCTGGACGAGGCCCTGAAGATCGCCGATCACCTGGTCATCCTCAAGGATGGCGCGATCGTGCAGCAGGACGAACCCCAGACGATTCTTCTAAAGCCGACCGATCCCTACATCGTTGATTTCGTCAGCGACATCAATCGTGCCCGCGTTCTGCGCGTGCGCACGGTCATGGACAAGACGACGGTGACCGAGGGCCTGAATATCGCCGGTGAAATCGATCAGGAAGACAACCTTGAAAGCGTCATTGCGATGGCCGAGGGCGATACTCGGAAAACCTATCTGGTCAAGGACGGTGAACGAAAGGTCGGCATCCTGCGCATGGACATGCTGGTCAAGTCGCTGGTTCCCACGGAAGCCGCAGACGACGGTCGCCGCGCGCGCTAGCGCTCTCCTCAGCACATCGGCTTGGCGCCGGTAAACTCCACACCGTCATCGAATTCGAACAACGCGAAGTAACCGCCAGTCCCCAGCGGAACACGCGGACCAATGCGGATGCCCGGCCACACCTGGACCGTCGCATCAAGAATATATTCGTTTGCCAGAGTGACGCGTTGCTGCACCTCAAACCGCTCAATGTTTCCGGATTCGGTGGTGACCGCCTGAACGCGGCCGTTACGAATTTCGGATATTGGTCCGCATTGTGGTGGCAGGCTAGATTCACTAAACGCGCGCGTCTGCCGGATCGCCGCATCCCGATCCAGGTCACGCGGCCCACTCGTCAAAAGCAGGCCGATAACAAACACCAGAATGATGGTTACTGTCAGCGGACGCTTCGGCGCGCGCTTTCGCAGTCCAAAGAGCGATCGCGCGTCGTGGTCGGTTCCGCTCACGACTTGGCGTCGTTCCCCGACTTGATGTGGTCCTGGGCGAGCCCGCAATAGATCTTCACCGATTCCGGCCAGAAGGCGAGCTCGGCCTCGCGCAACTCGCGCAACGGCTTGGCCGGGATACCGGCCCAGAGTTCACCGCTCTTGACCACCTTGCCCGGTGAGACCACCGCTCCGGCGGCCACCATCGCACCGGTCTCGACCACAGCCCCATCAAGCACCGTCGAACTCATCCCGATGAAACACCCGTCTTCCAGGGTGCAGGCATGGATCAGGGCGTTGTGACCAATGGTGATGTCACTGCCGATATAGGTCGGCATGTGTTCGGTGCCGTCTTCGCGCGGGCCGTTCACATGGACGATGGTGCCGTCCTGGATGTTGGTCCGTTCACCGACGCGGATGTGACTTCCGCCATCGCCACGAAGTACGCAGTTGTACCAGACGCTTGATCCCGCCCCGATATGCACATCCCCGATCACCGATGCCGTATCCGCAATGAAAACATCATCCGCGATGGTCGGGGTGATCCCAAGATAAGGTTTGATGGCGTTCGACATGATGGTCTTCCTTCTCCGGTGCGCCTAAAGGCCTTCGCCTTCATCGGCACCGGTCAGCAAATTCAGGGTCTGGACGGCCTGTCCGGAGGCCCCTTTTCCCAGATTGTCGATCAGGCCCGCAAGTACAGCCTGACCGTTTTCTTCGTTGTGCAACACATAGAGGCGCAACTCATTGGTCCCGTTCAGGGATTCGGGATCGAGCTGGCCGACATTCTCGGTCGTCTCAAAAGGCGCCACCGTCACGAAGCACTCTCCGTCATAGTGTTCGGTCAGCGCGGCATGCAGATCCGCAGCCTTGGGTGCGCCGGGCAGGTTCCAGAGCGCCAGCGGGACCTGCACCAGCATGCCCTGCCGATAGCGACCCACGCTCGGCACGAAGACCGGTGGCCGCGCCAGCCCGGACCAGCGTTGAATCTCGGGCAAGTGCTTGTGCTGCAGGGTCAGTGCATAGCTGTACACGACACTGTCGGTGGCGTTCTCGGCCGTCGGGTCCTCAAAGGCCGCAATCAGTGACTTGCCGCCCCCGGAATAGCCGGAAACCGCATTGATCGTGACGGGATAGTCCCCCGGCAGCAGGCCCTTGGCGACCAACGGGTGCAGCATCGCCACCGATGTGATGGCATAACATCCGGGATTGCTGATGCGTTTCGAGGCCCGCATCGTCTCCCGGTGGGCCGGCTCGTATTCATGGAACCCATAGGCCCAACCATCCACGGCACGGTGCGCCGTCGAGGCATCGATCACGGCGGTGTCGCTGTCGATCAGGGAGACGGATTCCCGCGCAGCATCGTCCGGCAGGCAAAGAATGGCCACATCGGCCGCGTTCAGCGCATCGCGACGCGCGGCGATATCCTTGCGGGCATCCTCGTCAAGCTGGATCAGCGAAATGTCGGCCCGCGGTGCAAGCCGTTCCTGAATCTGGAGGCCGGTGGTGCCCGCCTCACCGTCGATGAAGACCTTCGTTGTCATAACATCACCGATTTAATGTCTGTCTGCAGATACGAAAAGAGCGCGTCCCTGACGCGCTCTTTCCAAACTCGATAAAAAGGATCGAGAAGGACTAGCGCTTCGAGAACTGGAAGCTGCGTCGGGCCTTGGCGCGACCATACTTCTTACGCTCAACCACGCGCGAGTCACGGGTCAGCATGCCAACCTTCTTGAGGATGCCGCGCAGATCCGGCTCCCGCAGAGCGAGCGCCTTGGAAATGCCGTGGCGCACCGCACCGGCCTGACCGGACAATCCGCCGCCGGCAACGGTGCAGACGATGTCGTACTGGCCGAGGCGGTCGGTGACCTGGAACGGCTGGGACAGAACCATACGCAGAACCGGACGTGCGAAATAAACCTCACCCGAACGACCGTTGACGGTCAGCTGACCGTTGCCCGGCTTGATCCAGACACGGGCCACCGCGTCCTTACGCTTGCCGGTCGCATAGGTGCGGCCGTGCTCGTCGATCTTGGGCTCGGCCTGAACTTCAACAGCCGGGGCACCGGCAGCTTCGGCGAGCGCCGCCGCAGCGGCAGCAATGGTACCGCCCTCTACGGGCGTCTCGGTGGCTTGCGTTTCGTCGGTCATGCCGCAGCACCCCTCTTGTTCTTGTCGTTCATGGCCGCAAGGTCGATGACCTCGGGCGACTGGGCCTCATGCGGATGCTCGGATCCGGCATAGACCTTCAGCTTACGATACTGCTCACGACCCATCTTGGTCTTCGGCAGCATGCGTTCGACCGCCTTGCGAACCACCGTGTCGGGCTTCTCGCCGTCCAGGTAATTCTCAGCCGTACGGCTGCGAATGCCGCCGGGATAGCCGGTGTGCCAGTGGTACAGCTTGTCCGAACGCTTCTTGCCGGTCAGATGAACCTTGTCGGCATTGATCACGATGACATGGTCGCCGCAATCGATGTTCGGGGTGTACATGGGCTTGTGCTTGCCGCGCAGGCGCATGGCAATCACCGATGCCATACGTCCGAGGACCACACCTTCAGCGTCGATGATCCACCACTTGGCTTCAACCTCGCTGGGTTTTGCGGAATATGTCTTCATGGCCTGGGCCACCTTCTCCTGATATCAATGCTTGCCGGACACCGTTGTCCGAACAAGACACCGCCACCCGGACACCAAACATCCGGGCAGCGGCGGAAAGGTTTGTATGGCAGCCCAAATCCAATGTCAAACCGAAATCTTTGTTAAATCACATAGGTTTACTGTAGCGGTATTATAGTACCGCATATCGTTGATTGGACCTCTCCGGCCACCATTGCTATCAACGTCACGACGTTCCACGTTTTGCCCGCGCATACAAACGGACCCCGCCATGAGTGATACCGAAACCCTTGAAAAACCTAGCGATACCCAGGACGAGCCCTTCGTACTCCGTAACGACGATGACGGAGTCACGACGCTGCGGCTGAACCGGTATGGCGAGATGAATGCCCTCTCGGAAGGCATGCTGGCAGCCCTCCAAAGCGAACTGGACGCCATCGCTGCGGATCGTTCGGTCCGGGTTGTTGTGCTGACCGGCGACGCACGCGCCTTCTGCGCCGGGCACAATCTCAAGCAGATGCGCGCGAACTATACGCTGGAATATCAGAACGCTCTTTTCGAAACCTGCACCAGGATGATGCTCTCGGTCCTCCGGCTGCCCCAGCCGGTGATCGCCAGGGTCGAAGGCCTCGCCACCGCCGCCGGCTGCCAGCTTGTCGCGACCTGCGATATGGCCATCGCCAGCGAATCTTCACAATTTGCCACCTCGGGCATCAATGTCGGCCTGTTCTGCTCCACACCGGGCGTTGCCGTGGGCCGCGCCCTGTCCCGCAAGCACGCCATGGACCTGCTGCTCACCGGCGACTTCATCAGCGCCGCACGCGCCGCCGAAATCGGCCTGATCAACAAGGCCGTCCCGGATGCGAACCTCGACGCCGAGGTGGATGCGCTGGCGCGCAAGCTCGCCAACAAGAGCGCCCATGCCCTCGCGCTGGGCAAGACCGCGTTCTACCGGCAGCTCGAGATGGGCATCTCGGACGCCTATGCCTTTGCCGGGGCGGAGATGGCCCGCAACATGATGGATCGCGATGCCGCCGAAGGGATCGATGCCTTTATGGAAAAACGCACACCGACCTGGGACCAGGGCCCCCGCGACGCGGACGACTGATCAAGGATTCCCGAAGGATGAGCGAATTTTCCTATTCCGACGAACTGCTGACGAAGCTCTTCGACGAGGTGAAGACCATCGCGCTTGTGGGCGCCAGCCCGCGCGGCGAGACCCGGGCCAGCTGGCGCGTGATGCGGTTCCTCCAGAACGAAGGCTACAAGGTCTATCCCGTGAACCCGGACGCCGTGGGTCAGGAAATCCATTGCGAAAAGGTCTATGCCAGCGTCTCCGACCTGCCCGAAAAGGTGGATATGGTCGATATCTTCCGCTTGCCCTGGAAGGTGCCTCCGGTGGTGGATGAGGCCATCGCCCTGGGTGTGCCCTATATCTGGATGCAGCTGAAGGTCATCAACGAGGAATACGCCGCCAAGGCGGAAGCCGCTGGGGCCACCGTGGTCATGGACCGCTGCCCCGCCATCGAACTGCCGCGCCTGAAAGCCGCGGCCTAGGACCAAGCATATGAGCGAGCTTTACTATCCCGACTGGCAGATCCGGCGCATCCTGCGCGATGTGGACACGGTCGCCATGGTCGGCGCCAGCACCAACTGGAACCGCCCCAGCTACTTCGCCATGAAGTACATGCAGGACAAGGGCTACCGGGTGATCCCGGTCAACCCGGGGTCCGCCGGCAAGACGCTGCTCGGCGAAGAGGTCGTGGCCAGCCTCAAAGACATCACGGTGCCCGTCGATATGGTCGATATCTTTCAGCGGTCCGACCGGGTGCCGCCGATTGTCGATGAGGCGATCGAGATCGGCGCGAAGGTCATCTGGATGCAGCTGACCGTGCGCCACGACGAAGCCGCCAAAAAGGCCGAAGAGGCCGGGCTCACGGTCATCATGGACCGCTGCCCTAAGATCGAGTTCGCCCGCCTGTCCGGCGAGCTCGGCTGGAGCGGGATCAACACCAAGGTGATCACCTCACGCCGCTCCCGCCAGATCCGGGCGTGAACAATATCGCGCAACGCCCTCGCCCTTCGTCAAGCTCAGGGTGAGGACGACCTAACACCTCATTCTGAGCCTGACGAAGGATGAGCCAGACGGGAAAGAAGAACATGACCAACGACAACGACCACCGCCCGCCGGGCTTTGAGACCCTTGCCATTCATGCCGGCGCCTCGCCCGACGAAAAAACCGGCGCGCGCAATGTGCCGATCTATCAGACGACGGCCTATGTCTTTGACGACGCGGACCACGCGGCCTCGCTCTTCAACCTGCAGACCTTCGGCTACATCTACACCCGCCTGACCAATCCGACCGTTTCGGCGCTGGAGGAAAAAGTCGCCGCGCTGGAAAACGGCCGCGGCGCGGTTGCGTGTTCGAGCGGCCACGCGGCGCAGATGCTGGCGATGTTCGTGCTGATGAACCCGGGCGACAACTTCGTCGCCTCGCGCAACCTTTATGGCGGGTCGATCACCCAGTTCACCCACACCTTCAAGAAGTTCGACTGGCATTGCAATTTCGTCGATCCCGCCGACCCGGAAAACTTCCGCGCCGCCATCGACAACAGGACCAAGGCGATCTTCCTGGAGGTACTCGCCAATCCCGGCGGGATCATTGTCGATCTGGAGCCGATTGCCGCCATCGCCAGGGAAGCGGGCATTCCGCTGATCGTCGACAACACTATGGCGACGCCCTATCTCTGCCGGCCCTTCGAATGGGGTGCGGATATCTCGATCCATTCGATGACCAAGTTCCTCGGCGGCCACGGCACCTCCATGGGCGGGGTCGTGGTGGAGAGCGGTCAGTTCAACTGGGCGCAGAACGACAAGTTCCCCTCCATGACCGAGCCGGACCCGGCCTATCACGGCTTGACCTTCTACGAGACCTTCGGGGATTTCGGATTCTCCACCAAGGCCAAGGCGGTCGCGCTCCGCGATCTCGGCCCGGCGCTGGCGCCCCAGAACGCCTTCAACATCCTGACCGGGATCGAGAGCCTGCCCGTCCGCATGGACCGGCACCTGCAAAACGCTCAGGCCGTCGCAGAATACCTCGAAGCGCACCCGGCGGTCGCCTGGGTCTCCTATGCTGGGCTGAAATCCAGCCCTTACAACGATCTGGCGAAGAAATACCTGCCCAAGGGCCCGGGCTCGGTCTTCACCTTCGGCGTGAAGGGCGGCTACGAAGCGGGTGTGAAGTTCGTCGAGAGCGTCGAACTGCTCTCGCATCTAGCCAATCTGGGCGACACGCGTTCTCTCATCATCCACCCGGCCTCAACCACCCACCGCCAGCTCACCGAAGAGCAGCAGATCGCCTCGGGCGCGGGCCCGGACGTGATCCGGATTTCCGTGGGCCTGGAAACCATCGACGACATCCTCGCCGATCTGGGCCAGGCGCTGGACTACGCTGCGGCGAAGGCAGCGGAGTAGTCACGAAAAAGCCGCGCGGCCTTTCGGCAGCGCGGCTCTTTACATTCTAAATTGCCGCAGACTATTCGGCGGCTTCGGCCTGATACCACTGCTGGGGCATCGCGCCCTTGATGGCATAGGCGAGCGCCTGGACGACCTGATACGGCTCACGGGCCACGCCCTTGGCGGCGGCGTCCACTTCCTTGAGCGCATGGTCGTGGGCTTCCGGGTGCAGCGTGATGATCGCCTTGCCCAGCGCGGAGGCGTAACCGGCGTCGAAGGCCGCGTTCCACTGCTTGTACTTTTCACCAAAGCGGACGACGACCACATCGGCCTGCTCGATCAGGGTGCCGGTGCGCACCGAATTCAGCAGCGCGCCCTTGTGATCGTGCCAGAACTTGTCGTCCTCGGCCCCGAAGACCGCCACGCCGCAATCGTCGGAATCGTCATGCTCGGTGATCGGCGCGGCGAACTCGACAGGCAGGCCCGCTTCCGCGCAGCCGTTCTGGATCTGCTCACGCCAGTCGGAATGAATTTCGCCCGAGAGATAAATCTTCCAAACCTTGTCGCTCATGGTTTTTCCTTCGTTTCGATGAATGTCCTGGGATGTCGAAGTTTATAACAAATCAACGGCGCACGGGCGAATCTTGCGCAAATTTGTCGCCCCTGCGAAGGCAGGGGCCCATGAACTCAAGCCGCTATCCTGTGAAACACAGGCGTTAATGGATGCCTGCCTTCGCAGGCATGACGAATGGAGAAAATAAGCTCACCGGGTCCGTCATGGCCGGACTTGTTCCGGCCATCCAAGTCTTTGCATTCTGAATCGGCAGCCGGAGAATCGATGGACGTGGATGCCCGCAACGAGTGCGGGCATGACGGTTGACCTACTCCGCCGGGGCTGGTGCGGCGTCCACGGGAGGTGCGGCGCGGCGTTCGACAGGCGGGAGCAGCATGATCCCGACAAGCGTGGCGCATCCAGCAATGCCGAGCATCCAGTAGATCCAGGCAAAATCGCCGGTGCGCTCCAGCATAAAGGCTATGAACTGGATCGCCAGCGGCGCCGACCCCAGCGCGAGCACGTAGCGGAAGCCGAAGATCAGGCCGTGATGGCGCTCGGGTGTGTAGCGGGCAAACAACAGCGCTTCAGCGGGGATTGCACCGGTCCCGGCGACCGTGAGCATGAAGACAGCGAAAATCAGGAACGGTCCGCCCGCCGTCGCCGCGAACCACAGCACCGGCATATGGATGCACCAGGCGAGCAGATAGGCGCGCTTCCAGGTGAACCGGTCGGCCGCCCAGCCGCCGACAAGCTGGCCGAGACCGGCCAGAATATAGATCGCGAAGACCACCGCCCCGACGCCGAAGGTCGAACCGCCGAGCAGATCATCCAGCCGCGCCTCGAACATTTTGGGAGCGACGGCCTGGGTGGACTGATAGACCAGCCCACCGACGAACCCGGTCCCGAGGATCAGCAGCGCACCACGGAACATGCCACCGCGCTGTCCGGCCGCGTCCTTGTCAGGCGGCGCATTGCCAGGTTCGGCAATCTGCCCGCGCATCAGCATGAAAACCATGACAGCGCCGACAAACAGTCTCACCAGTCCCGGCCCGACAAACGCGGCACGCCAATTCACGTAATTGATCATGGTCCCCGCCGTCAGGGCCGCGACTCCCACCCCCATTCCGCCGGAGAGGCCATTTATGGCGAGCTCCTTTCCCGGATTGTGCCGCGCGAGGCGCATCACCCAGGGAATGCCAACCGGGTGATAGATCGCGGCGAAGATGCCGACGGCAGACAGCGCCAGAACGATGGATTTCTGGCCATCGGTAATTCCCGCAACGATGCTGGCCCCGCCCATCCCGATGAAACTGACGGCAATCATGCCACCACGGGTCCAACGGTCAGCGATCCAGCCCATGGGCAAAGCCGCCAGTCCAATCAGCAGCGCCGCGGGCGTCCAGAGCGCGATGAGGTCCGGGTAGGACATGTCCCAGACGCCCTCAAGGGCGAGAACAATGGTGAAATAGTACGCCGCGAACAGATGCATCGCGCCATGGGCCGCGGCTGCAAAAACCAGGGCATTGGTTTCGGGTGTGGGGCTCGGAAGGCGCACGGTCTCATCTCACCTCTGCCGACGCTTCGCCGGCAATCCAGGCGAAGTATTCAGCATTGCCGCCCTTTAAAGGGATTTCAACAACACAGGGCAGATCGAAGCTGTGGAGCGCCGTCACGCGTTCGGTCAGGGCGTCCACAAGCGATGCACGCGTCTTCAGAAGCAGCACAACCTCGGCCCCCTCCTCCACGCAGCCTTCCCAGCGGTAAATCGACTTCATACCATCGAGAATGTTCGCACAGGCGGCTAGACGTGCCTCAACGACGGCGCGTCCGATCTGACGTGCCTGATCAAGCGATCCGCAGGTCACATAGACCAAACTGGCTGTCTCGATGCCGTTTTCCGCGCTCACGCCATACCCTTCCCTTCGGAACTTCTCCTGGGAACTCTTGGACTTATTACTATTCTACACTACGATCCGCCGCGTTGCGGATTTCGGAAATTGAAATCCGCGCGGCTGAAATGTTCAGGGGGCATGATGGCGATTCGTCCGAAACTCGCGCAGGAGAGCAATGTTGTGGCGTTGCAGCCCCATCGTCCCCGCGGCGATCGCAAAACCAAACCGCGTGGCGCCCTCAGCGGCGCACAACGGGACTGGCTCGCGCGGGGGCTGACACAGCCTGGCGGGAAACTGCCGTTGTTTGACCGTGATGGCCAGAAAATCAGTGAACGCACCATCAAGAGCTGTATCCGGCATGGGTTCGCCGAACCCTGGTTCGAGAACCCGATCAAGCCGGACTGGCTGGTCTGCAAACTGACCGACAAGGGCCGTCTGGCGCTAAACGCCGAAGGCTGATCGACTCAAAACCCGTATCAGAGGAATTACCACCATGGGCAAGTTTGGAATCGGACAGAGTGTCCGACGTGAAGAAGACCCGCGACTGCTCACCGGCCGGGGGTATTACGTCAATGACGTGAACCTGCCCAACCAGGCTTATGTGCATATCCTGCGCTCGCCCTATGCGCATGCCGAAATCCGGTCCATCGACACAACCGAAGCAAAGGCGGCCCCCGGCGTACTCGCGGTCTTTACCGGTGCGGATGTGGCCGTCGACAATCTGGGCGTCCCGGGCATGCCCGCCAAGTGGAAGCGACCGGACGGCGAACCCATGAAGTACCGCCCCCAACCCCCTCTCGGCACCGACCGGGTGCGCTATGTGGGGGACCCGGTTGCGATGGTGATCGCCGAGACCCTCAATCAGGCACGCGATGCTGCCGAACTGATCGACGTGGATTTCGATATGTTGCCGTCCATCACTGATACGGCGCAAACGGTCGAGTCCGATGCGCCGCGCGTCTGGGACGACTATCCGGACAATATCGCCGGGCTGTTCCAGTCCGGCGATGCCGATGCCGCCGCATCCGCACTTACCGGCGCCGCCCATGTGATCAAGCGCCGTTTCGTGATCAGCCGGGTCTTTGCCAACTATATGGAACCGCGCGGTGCCATCGGCGACTACGATCCACGCGAAGATCGCTACACGCTTTATGCCGATGTGCAGTACCCCCATCGGGTGCGCCAGTTGCTCGCCGAGAAGATTTTCCGTATCCCCGAGCAGAATGTTCGCGTGGTCTCACGCGATGTCGGCGGCGGTTTCGGCACAAAGGGCTGGCAGTATGCAGAGCACCGCCTGAGCCTTTGGGCGGCTCGTAAAGTCGGACGCCCCGTCAAATGGTCCTCGGAGCGCAGCGAGGCGATCCAGGGCGACGAACACGGCCGGGACAATGTGACCGATGCAGAACTCGCCTTCGATGCGGACGGCAAGATCGTGGGCCTGCGGGTCAGGACGATTGCCAATATCGGCGCTTATCTCTCGGCCATTCGTAACTTGCTGTCCGTATTCTCCAACGTCGGCACCCTGATCGGCGTTTACAACGTGCCTGCGGCTCATGTCGCCGTGACATGTGTGCATTCGAACACAAGCCCCACCGCTCCCTATCGTGGTGCCGGCCGCCCGGAAGCAACCTATGTGATCGAGCGGATGCTTGATGAAGCCGCGCGGGAGCTGGGCATGGACCCGGCGGAGCTTCGCGCGAAGAACATGATCACCCCGGAGGCGATGCCGATCACCACGGCGCTCGGCCTGACCTACGATTGCGGTGCGTTCCCCGAGAATCAGGCCCGGGTTCTGGAAATGGCTGACTATGCCGGGTTCGAAGCGCGCAGGAGCGAAGCCCGCGCGCGTGGCAAGTTGCGCGGGATTGGCATCGCCAACCCCATCGAACGGGCGGCTTCGCCATCACCGGATTTCGCCGAAGTGCGGTTCTCGACCGACGGCACGGCTACGGTGCTGATGGGCACCAAGAGCCAGGGTCAGGGTCACGAGACCGTGTACAAGCAGATCGTCGGCGAACGGCTGGGTCTCGACCCGGCAGATATCCGCGTGATCGACGGAGACACCGACCGGGTGGCCTTCGGGATCGGCACCATGGGCTCCCGCTCCACCGTGATCGGAGGTTCGGCCCTGCATAACGCGTCGGGGAAAATCGAGGCTAAGGCTCGCAAGATCGCCGCCCATCAGCTCGAAGCGAGTGAAGCGGATATCGAGTTCTCCGAAGGCGTGTTCCGGGTCGCCGGGACCGATAGCGAGATTTCCCTGAAAGACGTTGCGAAAGCGTCGTTCCTGCCCGCCAAACTGCCCAAGGGCATGGAACCGGGTCTTTACGAGACGGCCACATTCGCACCCGATCAGGACACCTATCCCAATGGCAGCCATGTCTGCGAAGTGGAGATCGACCCGGACACCGGAACGGTCGAACTGATCAACTACAATGTGGTTGACGATGTGGGGGTCATGATCAACCCGACCATCGTGAAAGGTCAGATCCACGGCGGAATCGCCCAGGGTGTGGGCCAGATCCTGATGGAACAGGTCGCCTACGATCCGGATTCCGGCCAGCTTCTCTCTGGCTCGTTCATGGATTACGCGATGCCCCGGGCGGACAATTTCGGCAAAATAGAAATTGCAAGCAACGAGGTTCCGACCCAGCGAAACCCGCTCGGAGTAAAGGGCGCGGGCGAAGCGGGAACGGTCGGCGCCATGCCCGCCGTGATGAATGCAATCATGAATGCGCTCACCGAAGTGGGTGTGACTTCGCTGGATATGCCTGCCACACCGGACCGCATCTGGCGCGCCATCCGGGATGCCGCGCAAACCACCTAGCCCGGACATGGCTTCGGAGCGGCAAAGGCCACACAGGGTCCTTTTGAAGCGCGCGGGCTGGTCCCTTCTCGTGCTGGCCTTGCTCGCCGGTCTGATCGAGATTGCCATCCACCACTACGACCCGACACGGGTCATCTACAAACGTCTGAAAGCGCCCGATCCCTATCTCTACGAGGAGATCGATCCGAAACTGCGGGAAACAGACGTCGCATCACTCATCCGGCCCGACACGATCCGGGATCGCGAGCTGACACGGCAAAAATTGATCGATGTCGTCTGGGGACCCGCCGGATATCCGGACGGTCCCGAACCTGACAAAGTCCAACCATCGGTATCCGACAACGTTCTTGGCCGCCTGCCGGAAGGTACCCTTGTGTCGAAACTCTATTTCGAACTGGGGCTGGGCCTTTCATCCTGGCCCTATTTCGCCAGATCGGCCGAAGGCAACAACCGCCTGGTGATCTATCATCATGGGTTCGGCGATCCGATCGACCGCGTCTCGGGGTTTCTCAACGATTTGCTCAATGCCGGCTATGACGTGCTTGCATTCAACGCACTCGGGCATGGGGGAACCCTGGCATTCGTGGATTCCGATCAAGACGGGATCCGCGAACACGTGCGGCAGTCGGGCAAATCGAACATCTTCCATGAGATGTCACACTTCGAACGGCCTCTCAAATACCACCTGGACCCGCTCGTGGGTGCCCTCACCTATGTCCAGGCGCGCCACAGCTACCGATCCATCGACATTGTCGGCTTCTCCATGGGCGGCTTCCTGGCCGTACTGGCCGCGGCCGTGATTCCGGAGATCGAGCGCAGCTATCCGATCGCCGGCGTTTATCCCAACTATATGCGACGTGGACAGGAAGTGTTTCCCGATGGCCCGCCCGCCTATGGCCCGCTCATGGATACAGCAAACCATCTTGAGCTGTTTGTCCTCGGCGCGTCCGGCGCGGGCCGTGCACAGCTGCAGATCTTCAACCGCTATGATCGCTGTTGCTTCAACGGTATCCGGAGCCAACTCTACAAAGCCGAGGTGCAGCGCACCGTTGCGCAGGCCGGACATGGCGGACGCTTCGACGTGCTGATCGACGAGAGCCACGCCGACCACCGCATTTCAGATTTCGCGAAGCGCGCAATCCTGAAAGACCTCGACCGCGACCGTTAGCCCCGGACTGCTTCAAACCAGATGCGTTTTGAGAAATTTGGTCGGGACGGCAGGATTCGAACCTGCGACCCCCACACCCCCAGTGCGCTGGGCGACACAATGATTTCAATGACTTAGCAGGTAAGTCGTTGAACCTACTTAACGTTTAATGGTTCAGAATTTCGCGCCGTGTAAAGGGGTGTCAGGCAATGATCGATTTTTCTCTGAACATTCTCTGAACATCAAAAGTAAAAG
>JAYQBG010000025.1:24915-37776 GCA_038137215.1 Alphaproteobacteria bacterium | reverse complement strand
CGCCGCGCGGGAATTTGCCTCCCAGGGCATCCGGGTCAACACCATCGCCCCGGGCCTGATCGACACCCCGATGATGGCGGGCCTGCCCGAGGAGGCGCGCGAAAGCCTGGCCCAGCAGCCGGAGTTTCCCAAGCGGCTGGGACATCCCGACGAATACGCACGGCTGGTCATGCATATGTGCGAAAACGTGCTGATCAATGGCGCGGTTCTACGCCTCGACGGCGCCCTGCGCATGGCCGCGCGCTAGCACCTCAATAAAAACACCGTCATTACGAGCCCGAAGGGCGCGGCAATCCAGAGACGACGAGCTTTCATTCTGGATTGCTTCGTCGCGGTGCTCCTCGCAATGACGAGAAACGCCTAACCCGCCAGTCCGTCCATAAAGGCGGCGAGTTCCATGTCGAGTCCGGTCAGGCCGCCCGCGTCATGGGTGGAGAGCACCACATCGACCTTGTTCCAGACATTGAACCATTCGGGGTGATGGTCCATCGCCTCAGCCTTCAGGGCCGCGCGGCTCATAAAGCCGAAGGCTTGATTGAAGTCGGCGAATTCGAAGGTCTTGGCAATGGCTTCGCGGCCTTCGACCAGCTCCCAGCCGTTGAGGTTCAGAATCGCCGCATCGCGGTCGGAGACATCGAGTTTTTCAGCCATGGGGACCTCCCGGCAGGTGGTTGCGGTTCACAGCCAATAGGTGATGCCGCTTGGCCTCGCGATCAAGAGACACTATATGATCGCTCCATGGCTGCTACCGCAATGTATGAATCCGCGCCCACCCTGACCGATATCGAAGCGATCGCCGGAGAAGCGTTTGCCACGATTCCCAAGGGGCTTTCGGCTCATGTGGAAAACGTGGTGATTCAGGTGACGGATTTCCCCGATGACGAGGTCATGGAGGAAATGGACCTGGAAAGCCCGTTCGACATTCTCGGACTTTACGTGGGCGTCAGCCTCGACCAGAAATCCGTCGGCGACACGCCGACCGATATCGACCGGATTTATCTCTATCGCCGCCCGATGCTCGACTACTGGTGCGAATCCGGCGAGAGCCTGTTCGGGCTGGTCCGCCACGTGCTGATCCACGAGATCGGCCACCATTTCGGTTTCTCCGACGACGACATGGACCGCATCGAGGCCAACGCGGGTTAACGCCTTTCCTTAACTGTCATGCGCGGACTTGATCTGCGGCCGTCCGGTTTTGTTTTCCACTGTCCCCCGATGGTCCCTGAGTCGGTGCGGTGCCGTACGGACGGGATTGGCTGGACGGAGGACCCGACAACCAACCCTCTACGCCCTTGAGGGGGGAGAGGGTGGCGAGCGCCAGCGAGCCGGGTGAGGTGGGTGCGTGCGGACACGTCAAATCTCCGAAAGAATTAGGCGAACCCCACCTCACCCCGACCCTCTCCTCCCCCGATGGGGAGGAGAGGGAGAAACAGCGGCTGCTTTTGACCCTTCGTAAAAGGGACTGGACAGCCGTGAAACTGATCCGGGTATGACGGCTCTATTTAGGCTAATCCGCAAGCGCGCGGCGGACATGGTCGCGCACCACGGGCAACAGCTCTTCGGTGAACCACGGGTTCTTGCGCACCCAGGCATTTGTCCGCCAGCTGGGATGGGGCATGGGCAGGATATCGGGGGCGTGGGTGCGCCAGTCAGCCACTGCGGCTGTCATGGTCTTGTAGCCGGGCAGATAGTGGCGGATCGCGTAGCTGCCCACATAGAGGGTCAGCCGCACATCGGTCAGCGCGTCCAGTATGCGCCCGTGCCAGAGCGGCGCGCATTCCGGACGCGGCGGTGCGTCCCCGCCGCGGGGCAAACGGCCGGGATAGCAAAAACCCATGGGCACGATGGCCATCCGGTCCGGATCATAGAAGGTCTCGCGATCCACTCCCAGCCAGCCGCGCAGCCGGTCACCGGACGGATCGTTGAAAGACAGATCGCTCTCATGGGCCTTTGTGCCCGGGGCCTGGCTGATGACGAGAATGCGCGCGGATGCGCCGGCACGAACCAGTGGCAGCGGCCCCAGGGGCAGATGTTCGGCACAGACCGTACAGGCCCGCGCCTCGGCCAGAACAGCGTTCATGTCCGGCGCGGTCATGAGCTTCTCACTTCACCGCGCATCACTGGGCCGCACGATCCTTCAGCTCGGCGACGAACCCGGTCACGACTTCCGTCGCCGGGCCATAGCGCGCTTCGTGGAAGGCATTCGCACCGAGGGATTTCTCGAGATTGAGTTCGATGGTCGCAGCCCCATGGGCGCGGGCTTCCTGGACGAACCCGGCCGCCGGATAGACATTGCCCGAGGTGCCGATGGACATGAACAATCCGCAATCGGCCAGCGCGGCCTGGATCGTCTCCATCTGCAGGGGCATTTCCCCGAACCAGACCACATGGGGCCGCAGGGTGCCCGTCGCCTGACAGTTCTCACAGGTCATGTCGGTGGTCAGATCGCCGAGACCGTCAATAAGCACACCACAATCGTTGCAGCGGGTTTTCGAAAGCTCGCCATGCATGTGGATCAGGTTCTTCGAGCCGCCGCGTTCATGCAGGTCATCGATGTTCTGGGTGACCAGCAGCACCCCGCCCGGCCAGAAGGTCTCCAGTTCACCGAGCGCATGATGGGCGGCGTTCGGATCGATATCGGCATCGCTCATCTGGGCGCGCCGGACATTGTAGAAGCCGAGCACCTTGTCCGGCGTCCGGGCAAATGCGTCGGGCGTCGCCACATCCTCGATCCTGTGTTTGGCCCAGATCCCGTCCGGATCGCGGAAGGTGGCCAGCCCGGACTCCTTGGATATCCCCGCGCCGGTCAGGATGACGATGGGGTCGGAGGGCGAAATCTGGTCGAGAACACTCATGTGGAGATGCCTTTAAACAGGAGAACACGGTCCGGAGTTACAGCTGTCATTGCGCGGCGACACCGGCGCCGCGGCAATCCAGAGCAATCCCTCAACCCGCACAGCGGCTGGTTTGCTTCGCTTCGCTCGCAATGACGACCAGGCCGCGGATTCGAAACCTTCCGGCTAGCCTAGCGAGCGCGGCCCCTTCGGATCAATGCTGGTCCGCCGAAACATAGGTCCCGAGGGGATAGGTCACCTCGGGCAGATAGATCGCGCCGGACTTCCCCAGCGTCGAGGAGAACAAGGTGAAGGCATCGGCCTCGAATGCCGGCGCGGCAAAGCCCGCATGCTCCTCGATGAAGTCCGCCACCCGGGCGAGGCTTGTGTCCCGGCAGCGGGCCAAGGTGACATGGGGATGGAACCGCCGGGATTCGGGCGCCAGCCCGGCGCGCTGACAGGCGTTTTCGATCCGCCCCTGGAACCGTACCAGATCCTCGCTGCGTTCGACCCCCGCCCAGAGGGCCCGCACCTGGCCCCGGGATTCGAAATGCCCGACACCGCGCAGGGCAATCGTGAGCGGGTCGCCCGCCGCCCGCTCGAGTTCGGTGTGCACATCCTCGGCGACGTGTTCGTCCACCTCGCCCACAAACCGCAGCGTCACATGCATGTTCTCCGGCGGCACCCAGCGTGCACCCGGGATCTGCCCCCGCAGACCCGAAAGGCGCAGGCGCAGCTGTTCGGGCAGCGAGAGCGCGACGAAGAGCCGGATCATGCCGCGGTCCCGTCCGTCGGTTCCGGGAACACGGTCAGGACACCAGTATAGGCGTAGAGCCGGTCATGGGAGATTTCGCCGTTGCCGAAGAACCCCACCACGGGAATGTCGCCGAAGGTCTCTGCGACCATCGACAGCTCACGCGCCCCCGGCCCGAACTGATGCGGCCCGCGCGCGACGCAACTGTGATAGACCGCGCCGCGGAGATTGCCCCCGGCGCGGCGTTTCACATCGTCGAGCATGCGCTGCATATCCTCGACCGCGCTCGCGGCATCCCGGCGGACAAACATCAGCCGGTCCCCGGGGTTGAGGTCTTCCGCAACGCCGATCCAGCCCTGCTCCACATTGAAGCCCACCAGATTGCGAACCAGATAATCCGCTGTGTCCGATCCGGAGACGGGAATGGCCGCATGCACATAGCCGGCAAGACGGCGCAAATCCCGGGCGAGCAGTTCGCCCACATCTTCCTTCAGAACCTCAAGCGCGTTGCGCCCGTCGAGCTCTGTGACGACGCGATCTTCCATCCCGGTGATGGTGTGGGTCTGCCCGATGGGCGAGCAACCCTGGGTGAGCCCGGTCGCCACCGGCACCGCGTCGGTCAGCAGAACACCGGCCAGTCCGGACGGCGCGTCGGGCGCACCGATCAGGGGCGTGGCAGCGTTGCCAGACGTCAGGCCGCCCACCAGATAGGCGCCGGTGGATTGCGCCAGTTCCGGCATCGCCTCCAGCACAGTGGGCGCGCGCGGGTCCGCATGGACAATGGCGAGCAGCGCATGGTTTGCGACCTGCAGATCATTCGCGCCGGGCTCCCCCGGAAACACCGCAGCGGCGCTCTCGGGCACATCCAGGATCAGCAATGCCATGGCCGGCGTGTCGAAATACTCCGCGCCGGTCGCACAGATGGCGGGCGCGACCGCCCCGCGCCATGTGTCGAGCCCGGTTCGCGTGCGCAGGGTTTCCAGAATCTCGCTGATATCCTCGGCCAGAGGGTCCGTGACATAGAGCAGCCCGATGCCGCGCGCCGAGGTTCCGAGCTGGTCGAGGCAGCGCTCCAGCAGATCGCGCCAGCCCATCCAAGATGTGATCGGGCCATCGTTAGTGACACCGGCATGGGCAAAGGGGAATGCGGTCATCTCTGCGTCCTTGTCATGCCCGATAACGTCGGGGCTCTAATTCCGGTTCTCTGATCGTCCTCACCCTGAGCCTCCTCATCCCGAGCTTGTCGAGGGACGAAGGGCGAGGATGCCACCTCATGCTTCGGCAGGCTCAGCATGAGGTTGTTCAAGAATCCGTTTTTCCTACTCCACCTGTTTTGCGCCGGACTCCGCCAACGCCTTCAGGACGTAGGGCTTGATCCTGTCCACAATACGCGCCACCCCGTCGGCATTGGGATGAATTCCGTCCGGCTGGTTGAGGTCTTTCTCGGCGGCCACGCCATCGAGGAAGAAAGGATAGAACACCACATCATGGATTCCTGCGAGGTCCGGGAAGAGACTGTTGAACGCCGCGCCGTATTCGCGGCCCAGATTGGGTGGCGCCATCATGCCGGTGAACAGGACCTCGGTGTCGCGTGACGTAAGTTCGCGCAGCATGGCGTCAAGATTGGCGCGGGTCTCGGCCGGATCGATGCCGCGCAGACCGTCATTGGCCCCCAGTTCGAGGATCACAAGATCGGCATCGGGGGGCAGTGACCAGGCCAGACGCGCCCGGCCACCGGCCGTGGTGTCGCCCGACACGCCGGAGTTGATGACCTTCGCGTTCAGCCCTTCGGCCTGCAGCGCACGTTCGAGCTGAACCGGAAAGGAGTCGTCATCCTCAAGCCCGTAACCGGCCGAAAGACTGTCCCCGAAGGCCACGATGACCGGGGCCTCATCCGCCTTGGCAGAGGCAGCCGCCAGCGGCGAAATGACCAGGAGCACTGCCAGCACGAGAACGAGCGCCAAAACTGCACCATTGATGATCCGCGCCGGACGGCCATATGTACAAGCGGTATGTAATCTTATCCGGCGAAAACGAGCCATCATGAACAACCTGTCAGGCGCGGGGATACAGCAGGCCCGGGACGATACCGCGCATGCGCAATCGATGATTACGCTCGAAGGGGCAGAGCTTCATTTGGCGAGCGCAAGCGGCGACGTCAATATCCTGCGCGGAATCGACCTGACGGTAACCCGCGGTGAAACCCTCGGTGTCGTCGGTCCCTCGGGCTCGGGCAAGTCCACCATGATGATGGTGATTGCGGGTCTCGAACGCCCGACCGGGGGCCGTGTTCTGGTGGCCGGTGAGGACCTTGCCGCCATGGACGAAGACGCGCTCGCCCGCTTCCGGCGCAAGCATGTGGGGATCGTGTTCCAGGCCTTCCATCTGATTCCGACCATGAACGCGCTGGAAAATGTGGCGGTCCCACTGGAATTTGCCGGCGATCCCGACGCCTTCGGGAAGGCGCGCACAAGCCTCGAAACCGCGGGTCTGGGCCATCGTCTCGACCATTACCCCTCGCAGCTCTCGGGCGGCGAACAGCAGCGCGTGGCGCTCGCCCGCGCCTTTGCGCCGGGTCCGGACCTGCTGCTCGCCGACGAGCCGACCGGAAATCTCGACGGAGAAACCGGCGAGACCATTATCGAGACACTTTTCAATCTATCCGATCAGCACGGCACGACCCTGATGCTGATCACCCATGACCCGGCGATTGCCGCGCGCTGCGACCGGACGGTGCATCTGCGTGACGGACGCATCGTGGATGCCGGTGACACCACGTGAGCGATCCCGCGATTTCATGGTCGCTGGCCGGCCGTCTGGCCCGGCGTGAACTACGCGGATCGGCGCGCAGCTTCCGGATTTTCATCGCCTGCCTCGCGCTCGGGGTGGCGGCCATCGCGGCGGTCGGCTCGACCCGCGCCATGCTGGAAGAGAGCATCGGAGCCGATGCCCGGGAAATTCTCGGCGGCGATCTGCTGATCGATATCGTCCACCGTCCGGCCACGCCTGACGAACGCCAGACCATGGACGCCGCCGCAACCGTTGCCGCCAGCGCCGAGATGCGCGCCATGGCCCGGGCCCGGAACGAAGGGGCGGGCCGCACCCTGGTCGAACTCAAGACCGTCGAGGACACCTATCCGCTTTACGGCACGCTCGAGACGGCCCCCGCCCTGCCCCATGCCGCGCTGTTTGGTCAGCGCGATGGTGTGCGGGGCACCGCCGTCGCGCCGGAACTGCTGACCCGGCTGGAGGTTCAGCTCGGTGATGTTCTGCAGATCGGCGAGACGGAATTCGAAATCCGCGCGACCATCACCTACGAACCGGACCGCGTGGGCGGGGGCGGGCTGTTCTCGCTTGGCCCGCGGGTCCTGATCGCCGATGCCGCGCTCCCCGACACGGCGCTGGAACAACCGGGCAGTTTGATTCACTACAACTACCGGCTCCGTCTGCCCGACGCGATGGCGCCGCCGGAGTTCATCGCGGAGATCAACACCGCCTTCCCGGATGCCGGCTGGCGGATACGGACCCTCGATGAATCCTCGCCCCGACTGACCCGGCTGATCGGGCGGGTGACCCTGTTCCTGTCCTTCATCGGACTGACGGCATTGCTGGTCGGCGGGGTCGGCGTGGCCAACGCCGTCCGCGCCTGGCTCGACAGCAAGACCAGCACCATCGCCATGCTCAAATGCATTGGCGCACCACGCGCTCTGGTCTTCCGGGTCTATCTGCTGCAGGTGCTGGCGCTGGCCAGTCTGGGAATCGCCGGCGGGCTGGCCCTGGGTGCCGCACTGCCCCTTGTGGCCGCCGACCTGCTGGCGCAGGTGGTTCCGATCCGGATCACCACGGGCGTGTTCGTCGAACCGCTGATCGTTGCCGCCCTGTTCGGCCTGCTAACGGCGCTTTCCTTCTCGGTCTGGTACGTGGCGCGCGCGGGCGACATTCCGGCGGGCAGCCTGTTTCGCTCGGTCGTCTCGCCGACACGCGGCTGGCCGCGCCCGGCCTATATTCTTGCCACCGGCCTTCTTGGCGGTGCGCTGGCCGCGCTCGCCATCGCGACCGCATCGGATGCCCGTTTTGCCAGCTGGTTCGTGATCGGCTCCATCGGCGCGATGATCGCCTTCCGGCTCGCCGCGCTGGGCATCACGGCCGGGGCTGCGCGGGTGAAGAACATCCGCCGCCCGGCAATCCGCCTGGCGCTGGCGGGACTGCACCGCCCCGGCGCGCCCACCGCCTCGGTGGTGCTGTCCCTCGGGCTCGGACTTTCGATGCTGGTCACCGTGGCCACCATCGAAGGCAATCTGTCGCGGCAGATCGCCGACGAGCTGCCTGCGGACGCGCCGGCGTTTTTCTTCGTCGATATCCAGCCCGATCAGATCGACCCCTTCACTTCGCTGGTCGCCGATGTCTCCGGTGTGGACCGCAGCGAGCAGGTGCCCATGCTGCGCGGCCGGATCACTGCCATCGACGGCGTGCGCGCCGCAGAAGCCACCGTCGCGCAGGACGCCCGCTGGGTGCTGCGCGGGGACCGGGGAATCACCTGGGCACGCGAGGCACCGGCCCATAACGAGATCATCTCCGGCGCGTGGTGGCCCGCCGATTACGACGGCGAGATGCTGGTCAGCCTCGATGACGGGATCGCGAACGGGCTCGGCCTGGACATCGGCGATACCATCACCGTTAACGTGCTCGGCCGCGAATTCACCGCGACCATTGCCAACACGCGGGAGATCAACTGGCAGCGTCTGGCGATCAACTTCGTGATGATCTTCTCCCCCGGCCAACTGGAAGCCGCACCGCGCATGCACATCGCCGTCGTCCATGCCGACGAGGCGGCCGAGGACACGCTCGAGCGCGCGGTCACCGACCGCTTCGCCAATGTCACCTCGATCCGGGTCCGGGCCGCCCTGGAAAATGTTGCGGCCCTGATCGGCAATGTTGGCGCCGCGGTCAGCCTGACCGCCCTGATCACCCTGGTGGCGGGCACGCTGGTACTCGCCGGCGCGATCGCCGCCGGGCATCGCCGCCGCATTTATGACAGCGTCGTCCTGAAAGTGCTCGGCGCCACCCGGCGCGACATCGTCGCGGCCTATATGCTCGAATACGGCCTGCTGGGCCTTGTCACGGCTGTCATCGCCGCCATCGTCGGCAGCGTCACCGGCTGGGCGGTGGTCCACTGGCTGCTGCGGATCGACTGGAGCTTCGAACCCATTGCCGTTGTCGTCACCACCGTCATCGCCACGCTCATCACCATCGGGGCTGGCCTGATCGGCACCTGGCGGGCCATGGGTCAGAAGGCGGCCCCCTGGCTGCGCAATGAGTAGCGGGGGTCCTTCTGCCAACCTCGCTATGCCCGGATCAAGTCCGCGTGTGACAGGGGCAGAAGACCCTGCAGCGCGGCGTGCAATGGGGTATGGTCGCGCGAATTCTGGGGACCCGATGAGATGAGCGAAAACCGCGACAAACCGATCCCGGTCGAGCCGCGCCCGCCGTTGCATGCGCCGCGGGTCTATACGATGAATCTGGGCCATATCCCGCTGACGGCCTTCGTGACCGGGGCGGTCTCCTTCATTTTTGCCGTCGCCTTCCATCTGGGGACCGCCCCGCCCACGGCCGCCATGGTCATCATGGTGGTGCTGTTTGTCCTTTCGGCACTGGTCCCCAGTCCGCCCGCCGTCCCGGCATCGGAATCAGGTCCGTCCGCTGAATCGGCCGCGCGCGATCAGCTCACCACGGGTACGCGGTTCACCATCATCCGGGTCTCGATTGTCAGCCTGATGGGCGGGCTTGCCGTCCTGCCCACCGCAACGCAACCCGACCCCCTGCTCTGGGCGCTCGCCGCGATGGGGCTGGGCGCGGCGCTGCTGGAAGCTACCGACAACTGGCTGGCGCGGATCACCGGTTCGGTGAGCGGCTACAGCGAGCGCCTGAGTGCCATGACCGGCGCGTTTTTCGCGCTTGTACTGGCCCTGCTGCCCATGCAGCTCGGGCTGATCGATGTCTGGATCATCGCCGCCGGGATCTTCGGTTTCTCTGCTGTGGCCATCGCGCCCCGCGGCCTGCGCGGCGAGTTGCCCGAACTGCATATCTGGGCCCGGCTGGCCCTGCGGCTGCTGTTGCTGGGAATTCTGGTGCCGCTCGTCCCCGATTGGGGGCGTACGGCTCTGGGCGGGCTGGCCGTGATCACGGCCCTCGGCGTGATGTTTCTGGCCCTGCAAACCCGGATTCGGGCCGCAAAAGCGCAAAATCGTCCGATTTCAGACGCTTAACCCGCCACACAGGTAAGATTCTGGTGCGGCGGCAGTTGATTCAGTCCCTGAGCCATCCCATATTTACGGTTCAGGTTTGACGTTTTAGCAGGGGAGCCCCGAAAGGGACGAAACACCATGGCGAACGAATACAATCGCGACTCGGTCATTCACGGCCGCGCGACAACAGATGCACAGATCGATGAGGGCCTCCGGTCCTACATGCTGCGCGTTTACAACTACATGACCACCGGCCTCGCACTGACCGGCATCGTGGCCTATCTGGTCTCGAGCACCCCGGCGCTGCTGCAGCTGTTCTACGCGCAGAACGCCCTCGGACAGGTCCAGCCGACCATGCTGGCCTGGATCGCGATGCTCTCGCCCTTGGCCTTCGTCATGGTGCTGAGCTTCGGTATCCAGCGGATGAAAGCCTCGACGGCGCAACTGGTCTTCTGGGTGTTTGCGGGCGTGATGGGACTGTCGATGTCCCACATCTTCCTGACCTTCACCGGCACGAGCATTGCGCGGGTCTTCTTCATCACCGCGGCCACATTCGCGGCAATGAGCCTCTACGGTTACACAACAAAGCGCGATCTCTCCGGTCTTGGGTCCTTCCTGTTCATGGGCCTGATCGGCATCATCATCGCAAGTGTTGTGAATATCTTCATCGGCTCAACGATGATGCAGTTCGCCATTTCGGTGATCGGTGTTCTGGTGTTTGTCGGCCTGACCGCCTACGACACCCAGCGCATCAAGGAAATGTACAACGAGCTCGACGGCTCCGAGGTTGCCGGCAAGAAGGCCATCATGGGGGCCCTCAGCCTGTATCTGAACTTCATCAACCTGTTCATGATGCTGCTGCACCTCTTCGGCCAACGCGAGTAGTCGCGCCGCACAGAACTGTTTCAAACGCCCGGGCATTGTCCCGGGCGTTTTCTTTTGGTCACCCGCGCGGCAATATCCGCCCCGACACATCAAGACGGAGGGCGTGATGGCCAGTTTGAAAGACAAGATTGTGGTGCTGACCGGGGCGAGCCGCGGTATCGGGGCCGCCGCCGCGCGGGAACTGGCGGCGGATGGTGCCCATCTGATCCTGTGCGCGCGCAAGCCCGAATCCTGCGCCGACACACGGGCCGCCGTCGAGGCGCTGGGCGCCACCGCCGAAAGCCACGGATTCGATGTCGCAGACACCGCCGCGGCCAAGGCCTTTGTTGACGGTGTGATCGCCGAACACGGACGCATCGATGTGCTGATCAACAACGCCGGCATGAACGTCATGGGATCGGTGGCCGAAGTTTCGCCCGAGGCGTTTCAGAGTGTGCTGCTGGGCAATGTTCTGGGGCCCTATAACCTGATCTCGGCGGTGATGCCCTCGATGCTCGAACACGATGCGGGCACCATCATCAACATCACCAGCGCCCGCGCCTTCATGCCGGACCGCTACTACGGCGCCTATTGCGCCTCCAAGGCCGCGCTCTTGTCGATGACCCAGTGTATCCACTACGAGCTGGTCGAGACCGGCGTGAATATCTTCGCGCTCTCGCCCGGCTTCAGCGACACCGACATGGTGGCCGAGATCTACGCCACCACCGAGTTCACCGCCCAGGCGCTCACGGTCGATCAGGCACAACCGCCCGAGCGGCCTGCCAAGATGCTCGCCTGGCTGGCCCGCGAAGCCCCGGCCGATCTGGCGGGCAAGCACAACGAGATTCAGTTCAACGACATCACCCGGCGCGCCGGGCTGGAGAGCATCTGATCGGCCCGGGCGGGCCGCCTAACCCGGTGTTCATCATTTCCAGCTAATCTGTGCCATCATGGCGCCGGTTCAGCCCCAAGAAGAACAAACGAAATGACCAAGCGGCTCTCCTTTGCCGAAATGCTCGATCACCATCCCGGACAATCCGCGTCCGTGCTGGCCGGGAAGGCGTTGCGGCAGGCTTGCGAGCTGATGCAGGCCGATGGCGGGGTGCTTTATCTCTTCCGTCACGAGAAAGACGCCGATACTCTGGTGCGTGCGGCGACATTCCCGGACACGCCGGACGCTGTCGAGTCCGCGGTACTGGATGGCGCTTCGATCTCGGCGATCGTGGCCCAGACCGGATCGACCCTCAAATTCGACGACGCCACAACGGCCGATGCCGCATCGGTGATGGACCGCGCCATCGATCTGCCCGGAACAACCGAACCGGCTGCCGTGGCCGGCTTTGCGCTGACGAACCACGCCAACGACATTGTCGGCGTGGTCACACTGATGACCGACCGCAGTTCGAATCGCTCTTTCGCGGAGTCCTCGCAGGAGCTGTTCTCCCAATTCTGCCGACTCGCCGGGGCCGCGGTCGAACGCGCCGATCTTCTGGACCGGATCGGGCAAATCCGGCTGGATCCCGGCGAACGGAACAGCCGGCTCCGGCGCCAGGTCGAAAAGCTCGCCTTCATCGAAGATATTGAGGGAGTGCGCGGCGATGACGCTTTCCGCCTCGCGATCTCCATGCTAGCCCGCGCGGCGGAAATCTACGACGAGGGCACCGGCAACCATGTCTTCCGGGTAAACGAGTACAGCCACTTCCTCGGCAAGACCCTGGGGCAGGACGAAAAGTACTGCCACCAGTTGCGTTACTCGGCCCAGCTTCATGATGTGGGCAAGATGGGCGTGGCGCCGTCGGTGTTGCGCAAATCCGGTACGCTCGATCCCGATGAACGCCGCGAGATGGACAACCACACCATCTACGGCCACCGCATTCTCAGCCAGTCGCCGCGGCTGGCCATGGCCGCCGAGATCGCACTGAACCACCACGAAAAGTGGGACGGCAGCGGCTATCCCAATGGCAAGCGCGAAGATGAAATTCCGCTGGCCGCACGGATCGTACAGATCGCCGATATCTATGATGCCCTGCGCTCCGCACGGCCCTACAAGGCGGCCCTCGACCACAATCAGGCCCGGAACATCATTCTGCACGGGGATGACCGTATCGATTCGACCCGCTGGTGATCGAAGCGTTTGGTGACACCCACGATACCTTCGAGACTA
>JAYQBG010000025.1:0-24815 GCA_038137215.1 Alphaproteobacteria bacterium | reverse complement strand
TTCGACCCGCTGGTGATCGAAGCGTTTGGTGACACCCACGATACCTTCGAGACTATCTGGCGCGACCTGCAGGACGCCTGACCCTGCCCGTCGATGCGGAAAATACGTCACAGACACAGTCAGCAGGACTGTTTCAACATCTGAAACTGCTGCCTTGCTTCGCGTGGACAGTCTTCCGCAGCGCACCTAAAACCATGCGAACTTGAGACGTTGCAGGAGGGCGCCGCTGTGGCCAAAACGCCGACGAAAAAGCCGCCGACCAAAAAGACCATCAATGACCTCGCCGTTTCGCTGCGCAAGGCGGGTGAGACCGGCAAGGCCTGCGCACCCATCCGCACAAGCCTGAGCGATGGCGATGTGGATGCCGCCTATGCCATTCAGGAGACCAACACGAAATACTGGCTGAACAAGGGCCGCCGTCTGATCGGGCGCAAGATCGGTCTGACCTCGAAGGTGGTGCAGACCCAGTTGGGTGTAGACCAGCCCGATTTCGGCATGTTGTTCGCCGACATGGCCTACTCGGATGGCGAGGAAATTCCCGTCGGCGCGCTGATCGCCCCCAAGATCGAGGGCGAGGTCTCCTTCGTGATGGGCGACGATCTGGAGATGGAACACCCGACCATCGCAGATGTGACCAATGCCATTGCCTATGCGACCGCCTCGATCGAGATTGTCGACAGCCGGGTCCGGGACTGGGACATCAGCATCCTCGACACGGTCGCCGACAACGCCTCGGCCGGTGCCTTCATTCTGGGCAACGAGCCCCATGCGCTCGAAGACTTCGATTCCCGCCTTTGCGGCATGGTCGTCGAACACCGCGGCGAGCCGGTTTCGGTCGGCGCCGGTGCTGCCTGTCTCGGCAATCCCCTCAACGCCATGGTCTGGCTCGCCCGGGAAATGGTGGCCCGCGGCCGCCCTCTGAGTGCTGGCGACATTGTCATGTCCGGCGCGCTCGGCCCGATGGTGCCGGTCACCCCCGGTGAAGTGTACGAAGTCCGTATCAACGGCCTCGGTTCTGCCCGCGCCGTCTTTGGAGAAGAGAAATGAGCAAGGTTCCTGTCGCGATCATCGGCTCGGGCAATATCGGCACCGACCTGATGTACAAGATCATGCGCCTGTCCGACACGCTGGAAGTCGGCGCCATGGTCGGCATCGATCCGGATTCGGACGGCCTCGCCCGCGCTGCCAAACACGGTATCGCCACCACGGCGGATGGCATCGCCGGGCTGGTCAACCTGCCGAACTTTGGCAACATCGCCATCGCCTTCGACGCGACCTCTGCCGGTGCCCACAAACACAATGACGCAATCCTGCAGCAGCACGGCAAGCAGATGATCGACCTGACCCCGGCAGCCATCGGGCCCTATTGCGTGCCGGTGGTGAACATGGACGAGCATCTCGATGCCACCAACGTCAATATGGTGACCTGCGGCGGCCAGGCGACCATCCCGATGGTGGCGGCGGTCAGCAAGGTGGCCAAGGTTCACTATGCGGAGATCGTCGCCTCGATCTCCTCGAAATCCGCCGGCCCGGGCACCCGCGCCAATATCGACGAGTTCACCGAGACCACATCCAAGGGGATCGAGGTTGTCGGCGGCGCCACAAAGGGCAAGGCGATCATCGTGCTGAACCCGGCCGAACCGCCCCTGATCATGCGCGACACGGTCTACACCCTCTCCGAAGAGGCCGACACCGACGCCATTGCGAAATCCGTCGAGGAGATGGTCGCCCAGGTGCAGTCCTATGTGCCCGGCTACCGGCTGAAGCAGCAGGTGCAGTTCGAACGCTTCGGCAACAACGGCCCGCTGAACATTCCGGGACTGGGCGAATTCACCGGCGTGAAGACTTCCGTCTTTCTGGAGGTCGAGGGCGCGGCCCACTACCTGCCCGCCTATGCCGGCAATCTCGACATCATGACCTCGGCTGCCCTGAAAACCGCCGAACGGCTCGCCGAACGGCGTGGCCTCGCGACCGCGGCCTAACCCGAGCCCTCAACCTGAGCCTGTCGAAGGGCGAGGGCGCCAGCCTCATACTTCGATAAGCTCAGCATGAGGCAGATTGAAATACGAACGGACCGGAACAGTTAAAATGCGCCAACCCATCGACGGAAAGCTCTACATCCAGGACGTCACCCTGCGCGACGGTATGCATGCCATCCGCCACCAGTATGGCGTCGATCATGTGCGCGCCATCGCCCGGGCGCTCGATGAAGCCAAAGTGGACTCGATCGAGGTCTCCCATGGCGACGGTCTCGCCGGGTCGTCCTTCAACTACGGGTTCGGCACCCATACCGACTGGGAGTGGCTGGAAGGCCTGGCCGACGAGCTGACACACACGAAACTGGCGACGCTCCTGCTGCCGGGTATCGGCACGGTGGAGGACCTGAAACACGCCCATGCGCTGGGGGTCACCTCGGTTCGCGTGGCGACCCATTGCACCGAGGCCGATGTGTCCAAACAACACATCGAGACCGCACGGGAGCTTGGCATGGATGTGGCCGGGTTCCTGATGATGGCGCATATGACGCCGGCCAAAGAACTCGCCGAGCAAGCCAGGTTGATGGAGAGCTACGGCGCGCACTGTGTTTATGTCACCGATTCCGGCGGCCGCCTGACCATGGATGGCGTGGCCGACCGCTTCAAGGCCTATGCCGATGTGTTGCAGCCCGAAACCGAGTTCGGTATGCACGCCCATCACAACCTGTCCCTCGGGGTCGCCAACTCCATCGTTGCCGTGCAGCATGGCTGCAAGCGGATCGACGCCTCGCTTGCCGGTATGGGTGCGGGCGCGGGCAATGCCCCGCTGGAGGTCTTCATCGCGACGGCCGATCTCTATGAATGGGAGCACGGCTGCGACCTGTTCAAGCTGATGGACGCGGCCGAAGAACTCGTCCGCCCGCTGCAGGATCGTCCGGTCCAGGTGGACCGCGAAACCCTGACACTGGGTTATGCCGGAGTGTACTCGTCCTTCCTGCGCCATTCGGAAAAGGCTTCGGAGACCTACGGCGTCGATGTGCGCGATATCCTTGTCGAACTCGGCAAGCGGCGCATGGTCGGTGGCCAGGAAGACATGATCGTCGATGTGGCCCTCGACATCGTCAAACAGCGTGAGGAGGCCTGAGCCATGGCGAGCAAACCGAAACAACGCCCCGCCGCCGAGATCAACAAGATCGCCAGGCTGCTCGACGATGCCCAGCGCAAGGCCAAACCGGTGCCGCAGCTTTCCGCCAGGAAAGGCAGCGCGCTGACCATCGAAGACGCCTATCGGGTGCAGGATGCCGCCATCAAGCTCCGTCTCAAGCGCGGCGACACCCGGTCCGGTGTGAAGATGGGCCTGACCTCCCGTGCCAAGGCCGCCCAGATGGGGGTCTTCGATCCGGTCTATGGCCGGCTGACATCCGGCATGCTGGTACAGGACGGCGACGCCATCTCGCATGCGGAATACTGCCATCCCCGGGTCGAGGCCGAAGTGGCCTATCTGCTGAAATCCCCCATGTCGGGCCGGCTCAGCCCCGCCGAAGCCATGACCCATGTGGAAGCGGTCGCCCCGGCGATCGAGATCATCGACAGCCGCTACGCCAACTTCAAATTCTCGCTGGAGGATGTGGTCGCCGACAACACTTCGGCTTCCGGCTACGTGCTCGGCCCCTGGGCGCCGCCCGAAATCGACATGGCCAATCTGGGCATGGTGCTGGAGTTCAACGGACGGCCGGTCGAAATCGGCTCGTCCGCGGCCATTCTCGGCCATCCGGGCCGTTCGCTGGCCGAAGCCGCGCGCTTTGCAGCCGAGACCGGCGACGAACTCAAGCCCGGCTATATCGTGCTGGCCGGCGCGGCCGCGGCCGCCGTGGCACTGGAGCCGGGCATCTCGGTCAAGCTGAGCGTCGAGGATCTGGGCAGCGTCGGGTTCAACGTCGGGGCGTAGCCCTCAACACGCTGTCATTGCGAGGCCCGCAGGGCCGCGGCAATCCAGGGGCGGGTATGCGCTCAACTGGATTGCATCGTCGCCAAAAGCTCCCCGCAATGACAGAAGCGCCCCTACTCCCAATCCGTGGGCGACAGGTTCGTGCCCACGCGCTTCTTCATTTCGCGCGGTTTGCGGTAGATGGCCGACGCCCGCAGCACGGCCTCACCATCGGCGTAGCAGGTGGATTCGACGAAATTCATGGTGCGGGTGGTGCGGATCAGTTTGGCATCGCAGGTCACCCACTGGCCCGGAAAGATCGGCGCAAGGAAATCCGTGTCGAGATGGATGGTCGGCGTCAGGGCCACATAGCCGATCTCGTAGAGCGCGGACTGGGCCATCGCCACATCGACAAAGCTGGTCATCCAGCCGCCATGGACCACATCGCGCGGATTGAGATGCCGGTGATCGGCGAGAAAGCCGAAGGTCGCCTTCTTCGCCCCGCATTTCACATAGAGCGGGCCGTTGCGGCTGGTATAGGGACTTGAGAATGAAAACTCCTCGAAGCCGCGCGGGATCTTGCGTGCCGTCTCCAGCCGGAATTCCAGATGGTCGAGCCGGTCCGCACCCCAGAAGGTCTCGCCGTCACACACCATGAAGGGCGCGCCGAACATGCCGTCCTTCACGGCACGCCTGTAGGCTGCCTTGAGGTCCTTTTGTACGCGGGCATCTTTCTCAGCAGCCCTGATCTCCTTCATGGTGACCGCAACACCGCGCGCCTTGCAGGCACTGGCAAGCTGGCTGGCCGTGCGGACTTCCTTCCCGGTGCCGAAGTACCTGTGATCGACGGCCTTCGCAAACGCCTTTGCCAGTTCCGGGTTCGCCCGGTTCAGCCGCCAGAACACCAGCCGGTGCAGGCTCGCTCCGTAGGGCGGCACCTCGGGCGGGAAGGTCACCGGCAACTGGTGCATGGCGCACAGACGCGGGAAGTCATTCATGTTATGGGCGAACTTGGCCGGCTGATCGCGCGGCGAGGTCGCGCCGTGATGAGCCAGAATCTCGGGCAGCGGCACGCAATGCCATTCGACTTCCCGCCCCCAGCGCGCCGCGATCTGGTCGATGCGGTTCATCGCCACATAGGAATAGGCCGAGACAAAATCGAAATAGAACTTGATAGGCGGTGCCATGAAGAAACTCCTGATAGGCAAAGATTGTTGCGTCAGTCGGCGTCGAGAGTCGCGCCGCGGGCGATGATGTACTCGGAAATCTCATTCGCCGTGGCCGTGAGCCGTGCGGCGAGTTTACTCATGCGGTCGGCATCAAAACGCGAGGCCGGACCCGACACGGAGACGGCCAGTACGGCGCGACCGATCGAATTCATGATCGGCGCGGCCACACAGTTCAGGCCGGGGATCATCTCACCCTCATCGGTCGCATAACCCTGTTTGCGGATGTGCGTGAGTTCGCGAAGCAGGCCATCGACGCTCGAAATCGTCCGGGCACTGGGCACATAGGGCTGGTGCTGGGCAAAGAGCTGCCGCACCTCATCCGGCTCGAGCCAGGCGAGCACCGCCTTGCCGACCCCTGTGGCGTGGGCGTCGAGCCGCATACCGACCGCCGTGGAGACCGGGTGACCCTCGGGCGGCTCGACTTTGTCGCAATAAAGCACCTGCGGGCCTTCCAGCGCGGCCAGATGCACCGTCTCGCATACATCCCAGGCAAGCCGCCGGATGAAGGGCTGGGCGTGATGGGTGATGGTCTCGAGCTGGCTCTTGCGGCGGCCCAGCGCGAACACCTTGTAACCGAGGGTATAGGTTCCGTCGGCCTCGTCCTTGTGGATCCAGCCCAGACGGGTGAGCACCGCAAGCAAGCGATAGGTTGTGGTCCGGTTGAGGCCGGTGGCGCGCGCCACCGCGGCCAGCGGGATCGGGTTTTCAGCCGACCCGACACATTCGAGGATCGCAAAGGACCGCTCGGCGGACTGGTTTTTGTATCGGGTCGTGGCCATCAATCCGCCGGTCCGGGATCAGGCTTCGCCGATATCGCGCAACAGGGGCGCGCGGCGTTCCAGCCACCAGCCATATTGTTCCGGCCAGCCTTCAAAGGCCGGATCGACACCGAGCTTGTGGGCTGCATGGTTGGCCCAATAGGGATCGAACAGGGCCTCGCGTCCGATGGCCACCAGGTCGGCCAGGCCGTCGGCGACGATCTTCTCGGCCTGCTCGGCATGGAGCACCAGGCCGACCACCATTGTGGTCACATCGGCGTCTTCGCCGATCCGCGACGAATAGGCTGTGCGGAAACCGAGTGGCTGCTTGCCCTGCGCCGCCGTCGCCGTCCCGGAAATGCCGCTGGACGAACAGTCGATCACATCGACGCCGCGGGCCTTCAGTTCGCTGGCCAGCGCCACGGAGTCCACGAGCTGCCAGCCCTCGGTTACGCCGTCGCTGTCCACCGAGGAAATCCGGACAAACAGAGGCTTCTCGTCGGGCCAGACGGAACGGACCTTTTCGGCCGTTTCGAGCGCGAACCGCATGCGCCCGGCGCGATCGCCGCCATAGGCATCGTTGCGCAGATTCGAGGTGGGCGAGAGAAACGAGTGAGACAGATATCCATGGGCGGAGTGAATCTCGAGAACCTCGAACCCCGCGTCGTGCGCGTGCCCGGCTGCCGTCGCGAAGCGATCCTGGATTGCGTGAATCTCAGACACGGACAATTCGCTGGGCACCAGCCAGCCATCGCGCACCGCTTCGGCGCTGGGGGCCACGATCTCCCAAGGCATCTCGCCACGGGCTTCGTCAGCGACATCCATCGGGCCGTTGCCCTGCCAGGGACGCTGCATACTCGCCTTTCGCCCGGCATGGGCGATCTGGATCGCCGGGAGGGCCCCGTGGCATGAGATGAAAGACGTGACCGGCTTCAGCGCGGCGGCGTGATCGGCCGACCAGATTCCCAGATCACCATGGGTGATGCGTCCGCGCGGTTCCACAGCTGCCGCTTCGGTGAAAACGGCGGCTGCCCCGCCCATGGCGAACTGGCCGAGATGGGCCAGGTGCCAGTCACTGGCGATGCCGTCTTCTGCCGAATAGGTGCACATCGGCGAGATCACGACACGGTTCCGGAAGGTCGCGCCCCGCAGGGTGAGCGGTGAAAACAGAATGCTTTTGGCTGGACCGGCTTCGGCCATGATGTGTTCCCCCTGAAGACCCGACACCGGAGAGCGGATGCTAGATGCCGGACTCTTTCTGGACCTTGAGCAGTTTCAGCAGGGTTTTGTCCCGCTGTTCGGCCAGTTCACCGATGGAGCGGCCGCGCGCTTCGGCATCCACACCGTCGATGATCTTCTGTTTCACATCATCTGTCAGCTTGGGATCGCCAAGAGCCTCCCAGCGGCGTTCCTGGCTCGGCCCGAGAATTTCGAGATAGCGCGCAATCCCGCCATCCCCGCCGCCCAGATGAAAGGTCATATGCGGGCCCATGAAGGCCCAGCGCAGCCCGGGTCCGCCGGTGATGGCCTTATCGATATCCTCAACCGTGGCATAGCCCTCGGCAACCAGATGCACCGCCTCGCGATAGAGCGCGCCCTGCAGACGGTTCACCAGATGGCCGGGAATCTCCGCACGCAGGCGGATCGGTGTCTTGCCGGCGGCCTCGTAGAATGCCATCGCATTATCGACAGCCCAGGACTCGGTCAGCTTGCCGCCCCCGACCTCGACCACCGGCATCAGATGCGGTGGGTTGAAGGGGTGGCCCAAGACGATCCGGCCGGGATTGGCAGCCTTGTGCTGGAACTCCGAGACCGGCAGCGCGGTCGAGCTGGACGAGATCACCACATCCGGGGCGGTGTCCCGGTCAATCTCCGCCATCAGGCGCGCCTTGATCTCCGGGTCTTCCGGGCCGCTCTCCTGAACAAAGCCCACACCGTCCAGCGCTTCGCCGATCCGGTCAAAGCAGCGCAGATTGTCGAGCGCCGCACCTTCGCCCAGGCCAAGTTCTTCCATGAGGGGCCAGGCGCGCGCGACAAAGGCACTGACATTGTCGGCATAACCGACCATCGGATCCCAGCAGCGGACCTTGAGACCCTGGGCCAGGAAATACACGGCCCAGGACGAACCAATGGTCCCGGCACCGATGATGCCAACCGTTGAGACCTTGTCCATTTCCGCGGCCTAGCCTTCGACCGGCGTTCCGGCGATCCCGCTGCGCAAGTCCTTGCAGGTGAAGAAGTGGCAGTCTTCATCGGGCGAGACGGTCACGGTGTGGACCGTATTGGCCGGAATATAGATCAGCTGGCCGGGCCCCACATCGGATTCCTGACCATCGACGGTGGCATGCAGTTTGCCCTGCAGGATGTAAATCCACTGCTCGTTGGGATGGGTGTGCGGCGCGGAGGTCTGTCCCGCCGGCAGGTTCATCACCCCGACCTGAGTTAGTTCGCCCTCAACGACCGGGCCGAAGGTCTCCGCATAACCCGGGCCGGCCGGCAGGCCCTTCAACGCCGCAACGTCGAAAACATAGTCGCCGTCACCGGCCTTGTAGGCGCCGTCGGTTTTGGTTGTGTTGTCTGCCATCATTCTCTCCCCAAAGTTTTGCGAGAGGATACACCCTCGGGCATCATAAAATCGACCCGTCTGCTGTCCGTATTCCGCGAAAACACCGACAAAGTTCACACATTTTTTGCCGACAAACCGAATACTTAGGATTCACTTTTATTATAAATGACTAGGCGCTTTTTAGGTGTCTGTATTTGAATAAAGGACCCCAACGAAAGTACGCTGTTCCCGATCAGAAATGAGTTTCACAACACTGGTCCGGAGACAACATGCACATCCTCGCGCTCACATCCCAGAAAGGCGGCTCCGGGAAAACCACTCTCGCGGGCCACATCGCCGTTGCCTCCGAGCACGCCGGCGCCGGGCCTGTTGCCCTGATCGACACCGACCCCCAAGGCAGCCTGACCGACGCGGTCGCGCGTGAAGCCAAGCGCCACGGCCATGAAGGCGTCACCACCACCGGCAGCGGAGCTGACGAGCGGGTCTATGTTGCCATCTAGCGGGAGTAGAACGACGACCCCGAGGGCACGGTCCGTATCGGGGTCTACACGCCGGCCAACGGCAGCTGGGGTTTTGTCCACTATCCGCTCGATGCGCCGGAATCCTCGGCCGGTGGCTGGGTTGGTCTCAGCGAGATCGTGGCCGTTACCGATGACGAGTTTATGGTCATCGAGCGCGACAACCAGGGCGGGCCGAACGCCGCCATCAAGCGGCTCTACACCTTCTCGCTCGACGGCGTGACCCCAGCACCGGCTGGGGAGACCGCTCCGGTGGTTAGCAAGCGCCTGGCGCGCGATCTGCTGCCAAACCTGGCAGGCACCGGCGGCTGGACCCTCGACAAGCTCGAAGGCCTGACCATCGCGTCCGATGGGCAGATCTATGCGGTAACCGACAATGAAGGCGTTGACGATGCCGCCGGCTAGACCCGCTTCCTGCGCCTGGGCAAAAGCATCACCGTCCTCGCACAACGCTGACCTCTCGTCGTCCCTCACGACGGGACAGTAAAACAGTCGCATCGGTTTCCGGTGCGGCCGTTGACGTTGGAGAGGTGTGAAAGCGCCCTAATGCGCCTCGTTCCAGGTGTCGCCGACGCCGGCGTCCGCCACCAGCGGCACGGACATGTTCACCGCGGGGGCGGCGGCGTTTTCCATGACGTCGCGCATCGCCGCGATCAGGTCATCGACCTCACCCTCCGGCGCTTCGAACAGAAGTTCATCGTGGACCTGCAGGAGCATCCTTGATGTGAAACCGTGCTTCTCAAGCGCGCCGGGCACCCGGATCATCGCGCGTTTGATGATGTCGGCGGCCGCGCCCTGGATCGGCGCGTTGATCGCCTGACGCTCAGCAAAACCGCGCACCGCCTGGTTCTTGTCCTTGATGCCGCTCAGATGGATGCGCCGCCCGAAGATCGTATCCACATGGCCGGCCTCCTTGGCCTCCTCGCGGGTGTCGTCCATATAGCGCTTGATCGCCGGGTAGCGGTCGAAATAGGCGGCGATATAGTCTCGCGCCTCGTCCCGGGCGATGCCGAGATTGTTGGCCAGTCCGAAGGCGGAAATCCCGTAGATGATGCCGAAATTGATCGCCTTGGCGTTCCGCCGCAGCATCGGGTTCATGCCCTCGATGGGCACACCGAAGACCTGGCTGGCGGTCATGGCGTGAATGTCCTGCCCGTCCTGAAAGGCCTCGATCAGGGCGTTCTCGCCCGCCACATGGGCGACCACCCGCAACTCGATCTGGGAATAGTCGAGACTGACCAGCTTGTTGCCCGTATCTGCCATGAAGGCGGCGCGGATTTTCCGGCCTTCTTCTGTACGTACAGGGATGTTCTGCAGGTTCGGATCATTCGAGGACAATCGCCCGGTCTGAGCGATGGCCATGCCGTACGCCGTATGTACGCGTCCGGTGTCCGGGTTGATCTGCTCCACCAGCGCATCGGCATAGGTGGATTTGAGCTTCTGAACCTGCCGCCAGGCGAGCACCGTCTGGGGCAGTTCGTGGCCTTCGGCAGCCAGACCCTCGAGCACATCGGCCGAAGTGGTATAGGCGCCGGTCTTACCCTTCTTGCCGCCCTCTAGGCCCAGCTTGTCGAAGAGGATCTCCCCGAGCTGCTTGGGCGAGCCGACATTGAACTCTTCGCCGGCCAGTTCGTGGGCCTTGATCTCCAGCTCCGCCATGCGTTTGGCGAAATCTTTCGACAGGTCTTTCAGGGTTTCAGCATCGGCCCGGATGCCCGCGCGCTCCATCCCGACGATCACCTCGATGAGCGGCCGCTCGATGGTCTCATAGACCGTTGCCATGCGCTCACCGACAAGGCGGCGTTTGAACAGGGCATGCAGCCGCCCGGTCATGTCCGCGTCTTCTGCGGCGTAGTCGAGGGCGGCCTCCAGGCTCACTTCCGCAAAGGAAATCTGTTTCTTGCCCTTCCCGGCCACGGTTTCGAACTTGATGTTTTCATGCTCGAGGTGGCGGAACGACAGATCGTCCAGCCCGTGCTTGTTGCGCCCGGCATCAAGCACATAGGACATCAGCATCGAATCATCGATGGCGACCGGGGCGAGCGGCGCTTCGTCGGGCAGGTGCTTCCCCATAGCCCGGCGCAGCACCAGCAGGTCGTATTTCGCATTGTGGGCAACCTTGAGCACCGACGGGTCTTCCAGAAGGTCCTTCAGCACGGTCAGCGCGGCAACCATATCCACCTGCTTCAGGGCGCCGCTACCGCCCTTGTCGTCACCGCCGAGATCGAGCTCATCCGAGACCGTCTCCACATGGCCAACCGGCACATAGCAGGCCTGACCCGGCACCACGGAGAGCGAGAACCCGGCCAGCTGGGCACGCATGGCGTTGAGCGAGGTGGTCTCGGTGTCGAAGGCGACGAAGCCGGCATCGCGCGCCGCGTCGATCCATGTCGCAAGAGACTCTTCGTCCTGCACCAGTTCGTAGCTGGCATCGACGGGCGCTTCGGCCGGCGCACCTGCGGCGGTCTCGCTTTCGGTCATCAGCCCTTCGGCCACGAAACGGCTTTCCACCCGCGCGGTCAGGGTGCGGAATTCCATCGCCTTGAGGAAGTCCATCACCGTCGCCGGATCCGGGTCCTTCAGGGCAAAATCCTCGACCTTGTGATCGGTCTCCACGTCGTCCTTCAGGCGCACCAGTTCGCGGCTGACCCGCGCCAGATCGGCAAACTCGATCAGGTTCTCGCGCCGCTTGTTCTGTTTGATCTCCCCGGCCCGCTCGAGCAGCGTGTCGAGATCGCCGTACTCGTCGAGCAACAAGGCCGCGGTCTTCACACCGATCCCCGGCACACCAGGCACGTTGTCGGTGGAATCCCCGGCGAGTGACTGCACATCGACCACCTTGTCGGGCGTGACCCCGAACTTGGCCATCACCTCGTCCGGGCCGATCACCTGATCTTTCATGGGGTCGAACATATGGACATGCTCGCGCACCAGCTGCATCAGGTCCTTGTCCGAGGAGACCACGATGGTCTCGATCCCCTTGGCTTCGGCTTCGCGGGCATAGGTGGCGATCAGATCGTCGGCCTCATAGCCTTCCAGCTCAATCGAGGGCAGGCCGAAGGCCACGGTCGCCTCGCGGATCAATCCGAATTGCGGGCGCAACTCTTCGGGCGGCTCGTCCCGGTTGGCCTTGTATTCGGGGTAGATATCGTTGCGGTAATTCTTGCGGGCGGCGTCGAAGATCACGGCCATATAGTCATAGGCGCCGTCGTCGCGGGCCCGGTCGATCATCTTCATCAACATCGAGCAGTAGCCATTGACGGCGTTGGTATAGACACCGTCGGACCGACGAAACGCATCCAGCGGGCTGGAATGAAAGGCCCGGAATATGAAACCGGAGCCGTCGATCAGATAGAGGCGTGCGGGGACATCGTCACCGCTTTTGCCATTGGTTTTTTTCGAAGCAGCCATGCTCTAGGTTTACCGCAAAATTCATACGCCAAACAGCACGCCTGTCCACAGGACAGAATTTTTGCGAGACGGCAAACAGAGAGAACCGACATGACGGACGAGGCTAGGAGCGCTGCACCCGACAACCGGGCACCGACCCAGCGCGTGCAGGACATCCACGACTTTGTGGGCCCCAATGCGCCGAAGATTCTCGAGCGGTTTCTGACCATCGATCCGGCCATGGAAGACCAGCTCGATACGGTCGGAAGCCGGGACCGCTTTCGCCTGCAACGTCAGATCGACCGCAACCTGCGCGGCTGGAACTGGGTCGCGTTCTTCCTGCCCTATGCCTGGCTTCTCTATCGGAAGCTCTACCTCTGGGCGACCGCCTTTCTGGCGATTGCCGTCGGTTTTGTTGTGATGTTCCCCGACGCGGACGCGACTTTCATGGGGGCCGCCATCGCGGTGACCGTCGCCATGTACAGCTACCGCTTCTATTATCCGCATATGAAAACAAAGATCGCCAAAGCCGACGCACTGGAACTCACCGGGGCGGAGCGCAGCGCCTTTCTTCAGACCGCAGGCGGTGTCTCGATCATGGGCGGCGTGCTGGGTGCAGCCATCACGCTGTTGGGCGTTGCCAGTATCGTGCTGAAGTTTGTTGCGCCGGGACTGGTCTGAGGCGGCCGGATTTTGCGGCCGCTTACATCCCCTTGATCATCGTGACGAGGCTCTGGCGCGCATCCTCGACTGCCGTGTGCACCCCGCCGATCTGCATCAGGTCGATCCCGAAATAGGATTTGAAGCCGTAGCCCACAATGAACATGGGCACGGACAACACCAGCAGCAGTACGCAGATCGCAAACGCGTTCCCCAGGGTTGCCATCGGATGGAACTTGCGATCCTGACGCCGGCGGCGTGCGGTCCGGCGCTCACGCCCGATCAGCAGCACCACATAGCGGCGCAGAAGCGGCACCGAGAAACGCAGATCGACGGTATCGGAGCCACGTTCACGTGCGGCAAAGTTCATCTTGATCGCGCGCAGCTGCTCATCGGTGAAGCTGCGGGCAAGCGTGGGCGACATGTCCCGGAAGAAATCCTCCAGGAACGGATCGCCGCCTGCCGGGTCGCCCCGGTGTTTGTGAATCATACCCATGCCGGGAACCTGACACAGGTGCGTTAACGAATTACCTACGCGATGATCAGGAATCCCCGGCCATCATCTCCAGCAACATGGCCTCGGGCTCCCGCCATCCGGGCAGCGCCTGAAAGCGTTCCAGCCAGGGGCCGATGGCCGGCCAGTCGGCGATATCGACCTCTGCATCGGGCCAGACATAGACCATGGGGTGCACCACAAACTCGGCGATGGTCGGCCGGTCGAGAGCGAGCCAGTCATGCTCACGCAAATGACGGTCGAGCAGATCGAGGCCGCGCAGCATGTTCGGGCGATAGTGGTCCTTGATCGCCACCGGCTCTCCGCCGAGAAACCGGTTGATGAAGCGCAGCCGGGCCAGGCCTGCCGAGAAATAGTCGCTGGAAAATCCGAACCAGTTCTCGACCGCATAGCCCTCGAACTCCCCCTCCCAGCCGAACCGGCCGGTCTTGCGCGCGAGGTAACGCAGCATGGTGGTGGTCTGGTAGAGGGTGATCTCACCATCAAACAGGGTGGGGACTCTCCCGAAGGGGTTCTGCCCTTCGTAATCCGGCGATTTATGGTCACCCTCAAGCAGGTCGATCACCTCAAACGCGAACGGCGTGTCCGTCATCGTCAGCATCAGGGCGACCTTGTGGGTGTTGATCGACTGGCTCTGGCCGATCAATCGCATTTTCGAATCACTCATTTCGGCGGCCAGTTGTCGTGGGGCATCAGTTCAAGCTGGGTCCGATAGCTGGGCAAAGCCCGGAACCGGTCCTGCCAGGCCGCCAGATGCGGGAAATCGGCCGGATCGTAACCGGCATCCCCGATAAAGGTCGAAACGGGAAAACACGCGATATCGGCAATGGTCGGGCGGGCGCAGGCCAACCAATCATGTTCGGCCAGATGCGCCTCGATCACGCCCAGGCCACGGTCGCCGACCTTGCTGAAGAAATCATAGACCGGACCGCGCCCGGACCCGAAGTTCATCTCGAACCGCATGCGGGCCACGCCGTAACCGAAGAAGTCGATGGCGAAGCCGATCCAGTCGCCGATCCTGGCCTCCTCCGCCCATCCCTCGGGGCCGAACTGGCCGGTCTGTTCCGTCAGATATCGCAGGCTGTCATGGCTCTGGCGCAGGATCAGCTCCCCATGGCGCAGCACAGGCACCTTGCCCAGCGGATTGATCGCCTGGAAATCCGGGGCAAGGTTGCCGCCCTCCATCAGATCAACCAGTTCGAAGTCGAAGGGCGTGTCCGTCAGGGACAGCATCAGCGCCACGCGATAGGAATTTCCTGAGCGCGGATGCGCATAGAGTGTGTACTCGGCCATCGGTTCCCTCTCTGCGTGGCGGGGCGCTGTTGCAGACCCGGCGCCTAAACCGGGCGCGGGCGGTGCCAGTATAGTCGCTCGCGGCTCGTCCGGTCGTGAACAAATCCCAGCTTCTCGAGCGTGCGGATCGAAGCATTGTTGTCGATGCCGCAATCGGCGATGATGGCGCTGGTCGCTGTGTCGTGGAAGGCCCAGTCGATCAGCGCCCGACAACCTTCGACGGTCAGCCCGCGGCGGCGATGGGCCGGGACGATCTGATAACCCAGTTCCACTTCACCCGCCGCATTGGGCGGGCCGGTGAAGGACGCCGCTCCGACCACCATGCGTTCGCGATCGTAGCGGAAAAGCCACAGGCCCCAGCCGGCCGGATCGCGCGGTGCGGTATGGCCGAGCGCGGGATTGGCAGCATCGTCGAGCCGCTGGGCGAAGGCGGGAAGCTTTGCCGCCAGATCGGAATCGGGAAAATCGCGGTGGATCAGGCCACCGGCAAGCTGTGCTGCGCTTTTCCGGTCACCGAGAAGCGCGCGCGCAAGCTCCCGCCCCACCGGCACCAGCTGCATCCGGGCCGTCGTAAGCGGCGCGGGCAGCGCCCCCGGCAAAACCGTCAATGATCGGCAGCGGCGGGCGCGTCGGCCGCCAGAACGAAGTACCGCCCGCAATAGGGGCAGTTGATCTCGGTCTTGGCACCCATGTTCAGAAACACGCGCGGATGACCCAGGGCGCCGCCACCGCCATCGCAGGCGAGTTCACGGCTGCTGACTTCGATTGTCTCGGGCGGTTGCATGTCGGATCAACTCCTGCAGTCGGCTGGAAACACCGAGGACGGTTGTGCCATCGGCATAGACGCCATACATAGGCGAAGCGCATTCGCGCGACAATATCTTCCGGACCCCGCCAGACATATGTCCCAGACCTTTGCCACCGTATCCGACCTGCCCGAACATGCGATTTCCGCACACGGGCTCGAGAAGACCTACAAAGCCGATGGGGGAAACGAGGTCCACGCGCTCCGGTCGGTCGATCTGGATGTACCGCGCGGCGGGATCTTCGGATTGCTCGGCCCCAACGGCGCGGGCAAATCCACCTTCATCAACATCCTGGCCGGGCTGGTGGTCAAAAGCAGCGGCACGGCGTCGGTCTGGGGCCTCGACATCGACCGGGAACCCCGCCATGCGCGCGCCGCCATCGGCGTGGTGCCCCAGGAGCTAAACCTCGACGCCTTTTTCACCCCGCACGAAATGCTCGAGGTACAGGCCGGCTTCTATGGAGTCCCGCCCGCCGAACGCCGGACCATGGAAATCCTCGAACGGGTCGGGCTGGCGGACAAGGCGCAGGCCTATTCGCGTTCCCTGTCGGGCGGCATGCGGCGCCGGCTCCTCGTGGCCAAGGCGCTGGTGCACAACCCGCCGGTCCTGGTACTCGACGAGCCGACCGCCGGTGTGGATATCGAGCTGCGCCGCTCGCTCTGGGAATTCGTCAAGGAACTCCACGCGAACGGCACCACCGTGGTCCTCACCACGCACTATCTCGAAGAGGCCGAAGAATTGTGTGACCGCATCGCGATCATCAATCGCGGCCAGGTCATTGCCTGTGACGAGACCCGCGCGCTCGTCGAGCGTCTCGACAACAAGGAATTGCGGATCACACTGGATCAGACGCTGGCGGCCCTGCCCGGGGAACTGGACGGCTTCAATGTTGATCTGACCCGGCCCGACACGCTGACCTTCCGCTACCGGACCCGCGAAACCGAGGTGCGTGAAATTCTTTCGGCGATGTCCCGGGCGAATTTGTCGATTGCCGATCTGTCCACCGAAGAACCGGACCTGGAAGACGTTTTCCTGGAGCTGACGCGCGAGGCCACGGACGACAAATGATCGCGGCGCGACTTTTCGTCTTGCTTGCAGCCGCCGTCCTGGTGGCATGCACACCGCGCCTTCAGACCCCCGGCCCCGATGTTCAGAACCCGATGCCACCAAAACTGACCGAGACCCACTACATCACCCGCGACGGCACCGCACTGCCGGTGCGCGCCTGGTTGCCCGACACGACACCGCGGGGCGTGGTGCTGGCGCTGCACGGATTCAATGACTACAGCCAGGCCTTCGACGAATTCGGGTCCTGGATGGCCAAACACGGCATCGCCACCCTTGCCTATGATCAGCGTGGCTTTGGCGCCTCGGACCAGACCGGTATCTGGGCGGGCCACGAGGTTCTTGCCGATGACGCCCGCGGGGCCATCGAGGCCATTGGCCAGACCTATCCCGGCCTGCCGGTCTATGGCCTGGGCGAAAGCATGGGCGGTGCGGTGCTGATGACCGCGCAAGACACATCGCCCCTGGATGTTGACGGTCTCATCCTCGTCGCCCCCGCCGTCTGGGGACGGGTGACGATACCGGCCTATCAGACCGCCACCCTCTGGGTTTTTGCCCATACGATGCCCTGGCTGTCCCTGTCGGGGCAGGGCATCAAGCGGAACCCGTCCGACAATGTCGAGATGCTGCGGGCCCTGGGGCGCGACCCGCTGGTAATCAAGAACACCCGCATCGATGCCATGTGGGGCATTGTCAATCTGATGGACGACGCCCTCGCAGCCGCCAGAAGGATTGATGCCCCGATGCTGCTTCTGTTCGGCGCCCATGACGACATCGTCCCGCCGGAAGCATCCCGGCGCATGATCGAAGCTCTCCCGGACGCGCCCACACACCAGCGCAGGATCGCCGTTTATGAAGACGGCTATCACATGTTGCTGCGGGACCTGCAGGGGCAGACCGTCTGGCGTGACATTCTCGAGTGGACGCGGGACCCTGATGCGCCCCTGCCCTCCGGAGCCGATCAGGATGATCCCGCAGCGCGGCTGCCGCGGGACTAATCGTCGAAACTACTCCGCGCCGGATTTCGGCTTCAGGTCGAGCGAGGCCGAGTTCATGCAATAGCGCAGACCCGTCGGTGGCGGACCGTCGGGAAACACATGGCCGAGATGCGCGTCGCAGCGCGCGCAGACAACTTCATTGCGCACCATCCCATAGGCCCGGTCGATATGAGTCTCGACCGCGTCCTCGGACACCGGCGTCCAGAAACTGGGCCAGCCGGTCCCGGAATCGAACTTTTCGTCTGACGTGAACAGCGGCGCATCGCAACACACGCAATGGAACATACCGGGTTCCTTGCTGTCGTTATATTTGCCGCTGAACGCGGGTTCAGTCCCGGCCTGACGCGTGATCTGATACTGCTCGGGCGTCAGCTGCGCCCGCCACTCTTCATCCGACTTTTCGATCTTCCCGGATTGATCCGACATCAAGAACTCCTGTTCTGGTGCGCCTGGGCACCCATCAAATTGTCACACTTATATGGCGTCGTTACACCGTTTCGGCAACGCACGCTTGACGGCGGACAGTATTGGCGCAATTGTCCGCGCCGTGGGCGCCCGTAGCTCAGCTGGATAGAGTGTCGGCCTCCGAAGCCGAAGGTCACAGGTTCGAATCCTGTCGGGCGCGCCACTTTAGGCACATGCATTGCACAGATTGGGCTAAACCTCAGAAAGAGTCTCATTTTGACGCGTTAACCTTAATTCACATGTCCACATATGGTAGCATGCTACTCACCGATGGGGATTGTTTCAAAATGAGACTCGACGAGCGCCAACAACCTGACGAGTGAAACAAATGAACCTTGTTTACCGTAAAATTCACGCCCTGATCCTGATGGCCGCCATTGTTGTGGCCGTTGCCTCATTCGCTTCAACCAATGCATTCGCGCAGGTTGTGACGTTGCTTTACGAAGATCGCTCCGCCGACTCCCAGGTTGGGACGGAGTTCGAGGCCGGAAACGGGCCATTTGAAATTCGCTGGAGCGCCAGTGGCGGCCAGTTCCTGGCCAAACTCGCGGACGGAAATGACCTGGAACTGATTTCCAGCGAACCCCAGTCCCGCGAAGAAGATGCCGCAGGCCTCGATGACCGGCAAAATGCCGTTCGAGGGGCCGGGTACCTTCAAGATTCTTGTCGAGGCCAGCGGCCCTTGGCATGTGCGGGTCGTGCAGATCGGTCCGTAAACCGCAGCACCTGACCTTTCCGACGCCCATAAATATCCAGACACCCCGGCTCTGCTCCAGAGCCGGGGTTGTTTTTGTGTCCGGTCGGACTTGATCCGGAGCGAGTGTGCGCCCAATTCCGCAGTATCGCCACACGCTCATCACATGATCGCGCGATTGTCCTGCAATGTTTGGAATAGGGCGGCCCCCCCGGTCGTCAACAAACTGCAAATTGGCATGACGCCAGAACGGAAAGTTGAGATACAGTGATCTTGAAACGACGACAGACGGGCAAATCCGGCCAAAACACCGACGCCGCACCAGCCCCGGACGAGACAACGGATATGAGCCAAGACGACAAGACGGCCGAGACCACGGCGCAGACTTTGGGAGAGGCCGCACCCGCCGTCACGCCGAGCATTCCGCTTCGGCGCAGCACCGAGCCGACGCGCAGTTCACGCAGCACAGGCGCGCGCATGACGGTTGGCCCGGGCATCAAGCTCAAGGGCGAGGTATCCGACTGCGACACACTTGTGGTTGAAGGTTCGGTCGAAGCCACACTGACCAGTGAAGTCCTCGAAGTTGCCGAAGGCGGGACCTTCAGCGGTACCGCCACCGTCACCGATGCGGAAGTCCATGGCCGCTTCGAAGGCGAATTGACGGTCACCGGGGTGCTTCAGATCCGGAGCACCGGACACGTCACCGGCACGATCAAATACGGACGAATCGAGGTGGAATCGGGCGGTGAGATCGCCGGCATGATTACTCGCGAAGAAGGGGTTGTCACGCCCGTAGCCGCCCGAAACGTCGCCAGCAACATCCCGACAGCCCGGAGTTCGGCAGCCAGCTAGGGCCGCCAAACGCCGGGATCCCGGGCCGCCATGCGGCGAAACCGCACATAAGCAGCGGCGCCGATTGACTTGTGGCCGCCTGATTCCTACATTCCCGGCATCATTGACATTCCGGAATCGGATCGCGCTCGGATGCGTAACCGTTCCCGAACGGGCAAACCGAAACGGATTGCACGCGCATAAACGTGTAGCAAAAATTTGCTCGCGATCGCCATAATCGCGCGGTTTGGCTGCTTCTGCATCCAAGTCTGTGCCACAACTATGGAGTGCTTAAAATGGCTGAAAAGAAACTACCGATAGCAATACTCGCCGCAGCCGGTTTTGCCGAAACCACATTTACCGATACCCAGAAAACCCTTCTCGCCCGCGGCCGTCAGGCCAAGGTGATTTCACCGGATGGCGGCCTGGTTCAGGGCTGGCACGATGGCGCCTGGGGTCACTATTTCATGGCTGATGAGGACATTGCCAACGCACTGGCCGCCGACTACGCCGGCCTGATCCTGCCCGACGGCAAGAACAGCGCCGACACGCTGATCGAGAATGTCCACACCAAGCGCCTGATCGCGGCCTTCATGGACGCCGAGCAGCCGGTTCTGGTCGTGGGCGATGCCCTGCGTCTCCTCGTCCCGGCCGGCGTTGCGGCCGCGCGCAAGATCGCCGGTGCGGCTGAAGTTGACGAAGAAGTCACCCGCGCCGGTGCCGAACTCGTCGCCGATCAGAACCTGGTGATCGACGGCAACCTGATCACAGCCACCAGCGACTCCGCCAGCCAGGCGCGCCTGGACGCCTTCCTCGAGCTGATGGCACAGACCGAGAACGTTCCCCAGGCTGCCTGAACGGTCCGGAACAAGATCTGAACAGCGAACGCCTGGCCCGACGCCGGGCGTTTTGTTATGGGCGCTATGAGCGCTATGGGCGTTTGTGAAACGTCACGACGAGGCTGGGCACCGGCACGCTGTATTCTTCGCGCAGAGACACCGTGGACATGGCCTTCACGTCGAATCCGCAGGCCGCGGCCGCACGGCGCACATAGCCCTGCGAGTGGCGGTAGCGAACGGCTAAGAACAGCTCCCAGGATTCTATCTCGCGCCCCTCCTCGAAGGACGCAATGAACACCGCGTCCGGTTTCAGAACCCGGTGCAGGGCATGCAGCACCGGTTCGATCGCCCCGACATAGACCAGCACATCGGCCGCAAGCGCGGCGTCCGCGCTATGGTCCGGCAGGGTCTCGAGCGCCGCCACCAGGTCGAGATTGAGCAGGGTTTCATAGATCCCCTTGGCCTCGGCTTTCTCGAGCATGGCGGGGGACAGATCCACACCAATCATCCGGTCGGCCATCTTCCGAACCGCCGCCCCGGCAAGACCGGTCCCGCACCCCAGATCGATCAGAGTGCCAACACTTTCCGGGCGGGCCGCCTTGAGTGCGGCGGCCACATGCTGCGGGCCGTCATATTTCAGATCATCGACCAGATGGGTCTCGAAGTGATCGGCGTACCAGTCAAAGAAGCCTTCCACATAGTCGTCCGGCGCCCGGTCCGGCGATGCGTCGTCTCCCAGTGCGGCAATCATGAAGGCCGGGCCCTGACGATCGGGCGCAATTCAAGGCATTTCCGATAGTGCTGCAGGGCGGCATCACGTTCGTCGTGGGTCGCGAGGTACTCGCCCATCAGCCAATGCGCGCTGAGGCACTCCGGGTCGAGGGCCAGCGTACGCTCAAAAAAAGACCGGGCACGGGCGCTGTCACCATGAAACAGCAGGGATGCCCCGACATCAGCGACGTGATCGGCTTCCACGGTGTTCGCCGTCCGGGCCGCCACATCGGCACCCGACAGGTCGTCCAGTTGCGCGAGCGCTTCGGCGTATTTCCGCCAGGCGGCCACGTGTTTCGGAGAGGCTTCCACGATATCGCGAAACATTCGGGCCGCGGCGTTTGCATCACCGTCGCGGAGAAGTTTCTCGGCCTGAAAAAAGTGTCGGAACTCATGAACGAAGTATGCACAAAAGCGCCCGCGTGCACGACAGGCCCGCGACCGCAACCGGTTCACGTGTTCAAATCATCGAAGGGGCTGATGCGAAAGCAACCGCGGAAAGCTACTTACACTTGCCGCCTTTGCCGCCGCCGCCGAGCGGGGGACAGGGTGTCGGCAGGACCTTGGCATTCGCGCTGCGGTCTAGGCGCACAATCGTGGGTGCGGCATAGGCGACACCGGCAGCAAAGCACAGCCGGGCCAGCGCCTTACGGCGACTCATCGCGGGAGTGCGGTTCGTTTCAGTCGTCTGGATTTCTATGTCTTACCTGATACTTACGTGGCACAACACCACGAAATTTCAACGCTCCTCCCCGAACGGAATTCCGCTAATATATGGGAGGAGGGTACGGTTTCAACAAGAGTTGTTATAGATTTTTCTTTCTTAACAACATGTTACGCGAATGACTGAAATCGAGGACAGCGACAGGGCGGAAAAGGGCACTGCCTGCGATATTACCGCTGCGACCACGCGCGGGGTTTGCCGCCACCTGTTTGACCTCGGTTATGCCGTTCTGACCGAATTCACCCTCGCCAATCACCGCCGTGCCGATGTGGTCGGATTGTCCGAATCCGGGGAGTTCGTGATCGTCGAAGTCAAAGTCAGTGTCGCGGATCTGCGCGGCGACACGAAATGGCCGGATTACGAAGACTATTGCGACAGGCTGTTTTTTGCTGTCCCGCCCGAGTTTCCCCATGACCTCATTCCGGAAACAACAGGCCTGATGATCGCCGATTCCTGGGGGGCCGAGGAACTTCGCCCGGCCCCGGTGACCGGCCTGCATGCCAGCCGCAGAAAGGCACTGACCCTGCGTTTTGCCCGCGCGGCAGCGGACAAGCATCAACGCCTGGTCGACCCGCGGGTCTGACCCCCTAGCCCGACATCCGGGAAATCGTATCGGTGGTCGAAAATCCATCCACCAGATTGGCCAGAACCACGCGCCCGCCATATCCGGTCACGAAATCGCCACCGACCACCTGATCGGCGGTGTAGTCGGCGCCCTTCACCAGAACATCGGGGCGGATCAACTCGATCAGCTCCCGGGGGGTGTCTTCGCCGAACACGGTCACCGCATCCACCCCCGACAGGGACGCGATCACCCGGCCCCGGGCCTGTTCGGGCTGGACCGGGCGTCCCTCGCCTTTCAGGCGCGCCACCGAGGCATCATCGTTCAACGCCACGATCAGCCGGTCGCACGCTGCGCTGGCCTGTTCGATCAGCGAGATATGTCCCGGATGCACCAGATCGAAGCAGCCATTGGTGAAGCCGACCGAAAGGCCCCGTGCGCGCCACTGGGCCACCCGGTCCACCAGATCCTCCCGCCCGAGGAACCTGGCGCCAAGCAGTGAGCCGCCGCCCAGCGCGTCACCGAGCTCGTCCGGGCGCACCACCGCCGTGCCGACCTTGCCGACAACGATTCCCGCCGCGACATTGGCGAGCTGGGCGGCATCGGCCTGGGGCTGGCCTGCCGCGAGGCCCGCCGCAAGCACCGCAACAACGGTGTCACCGGCGCCGGACACATCGAAGACCTCCTGTGCCAGCGCCGGCAGGTGTACACAGGCCTCCCCGGTCACCACGGTCATCCCCTGGGCGCCACGGGTCGCGATCACGGCCTCGATCCCGCAATCCGAAAGCAGCGCCCGCGCCGCAGCCTCGACCTCGGTATCGGTATCGACCGGCATGCGCGTGGCCTCGGCCAGCTCGCGCCGATTGGGGGTAAGGACGGAGGCGCCACGATAACGCGTATAATCGTTGCCCTTGGGGTCCACAATGACGGGAAGGCCCGCCGATCTGGCTGCCGCAATGGCCGCTTCGAGAACCTTGTCGCTCAGCACGCCCTTGCCATAGTCCGAAAGTACAAGAACCCCCCACCCATCACCGGAAACAGCAGCCCCCAGCGTGCTCGAAAGACCGTACAGCAGGGCCTCAGGCATCGCACCGGAGTCCTCGTCATCGGTGCGCAGAAGCTGCTGGACCCCAGCGATAAACCGCGTCTTCACGGTGGTGGGGCGCGCGGTTTCGGCGGTCAGCGACAATTCGATCGAACTGTCCCCGGCCAGAACCTCGCGCAGCTGTGCACCGGCGGCGTCCTCTCCGACCACACCGAGCAGCCGGACACCCGCACCGAGCGATGACAGGTTACGGGCCACATTTCCGGCACCACCCACCGTCACCGCTTCGCGCGATATCCGCAGGACCGGAATCGGAGCCTCCGGCGAAATCCGCTCCACATCGCCATAGACGAAACGGTCCAGCATCACGTCGCCAGCGCACAACACACGCGCTTCCGCGAGACGGGGCAGCCATTCGATCAATCGTGGTGACTTGCTCATGACATCCCTAGATAGCAGTCCGGCCGCGCACCGTCATCCGATCAGGCCCGACGGCGAAACAGGAAGTCCGCCTGGATCGGCGTGCCTTCTTCGGTCTGTGCGACATTGTAGCGCCCGACCCCTCGAATCCCTGCGACACCAGAAACGCCTCGACATCGGCGAACAGCGCCTGGTCTTCGTAGAGCGCCTCGAAGGAGGCTTCGACATAAACATGGTCAAAGGTCGGAAGCAGCGTCACCGAGCCCCGGAGCACCTCCAGCTCAAAACCCTGCACGTCGATCTTCAGCATCGCGGGCGCCTGAACCTCGGACACGTTCACAAACTGATCGAGTGGGCCCACCGCAACGTCGGTCGTCCCAACCTCCTCGGTGCCCGGAAACAGTTCGGACTGGCGCTCGGCAATCGGCAACAGTGACGAGCTGTCCGCCGCCGCACTGACATGCATGGCGGCGGTTCCGGCTTCGGGCGAGACAGCTGCTTCGTGCAGGGTCACCCGTCCGTCCCCATCGAAAACCTGCCGGTAGCGGGCCGCCGCTTCGGGCAAGGGTTCGAACGCCACGATCCGGGCGGCGGGGTGCAGCGCGCGGACGAGCAGCGAGAACTGACCCACATTTGCGCCGATATCGACCACGCTGGCGAGCTCCATGCCGCCAACCACATGCCGGTGTTCGATGGCCGCGCTAACACCGTAGCGCAGGCCACGCCGATAGACCGGATTGGGCAAGAGCCTGAGGAGCTTCAGA